>NZ_FUKO01000009.1 GCF_900163815.1 Microbacterium esteraromaticum
CTCGCCTATCCCATCACGCCACGCTGCTCACAACCTCCGTGGGAAGAACACCTAGAGGTCATCGGGCATGGTGTCGATCCCTACGTCCGGCTCGCGCATACGAGCCGGTCATAAGCTCGAGAGATGGCATCCCGACCCCGAGCCCTCCGTCCGCCTCTCGTCTCCGCTCCCGACCTGCCTGAGGTCTTGACGCCGGCGATGCCCTCCCGCGGAGCCGACCTGATCGCGGCGACGGTCACCCTGAGAGAATCCACCGATCTCGCGCACGCGACCATCGAGCAGTGCCGCGTCGAGGGCACGGCGACGGATGCGGACCTGCGCGGTGCGACGCTGATGGATGTCGAGCTGGCCGATGTCCGCATCGCCGATCTGCAGGCGCGCGATGCGAACCTGCGGCGAGTGCGCATCTCCGGAGGACGCATCGGCACGCTGAACCTCACCGACGCCCGCATCGACGAACTGGAGTTGAGCGGTGTGCGCATCGACTATCTGACTCTCGCCGGGGCGAAGGCGGTGAATGTGCGCATCGCCGAGTGCCAGATCACTGCGCTCGATCTGCCCGCGTCGACCCTGTCGCGGATGGCATTCAGCGCCACCCGCTGCGATGAGCTCGACCCTCGCGGCATGCGAGCGCAGGACGTCGACCTGCGCGGCCTCGATGCTCTGTCGTTCCTCGACGTCGCGTCACTGCGCGGCACGACCATGACGGTGCGGCAGGTCGAACTGCTCGCCCCGGTCTTCGCCACCTCGGTCGGAATCTCACTGCAGGATTAAGTCGACCGGGTCGGTGAGCGGATGCTGCCCTTCAGCCCGATACCGCAACGGCCGATAGACTGAGCCGGCACCCACACTCAGGCACGCTCACACAGTGCCGCACACATCGCCGAGGAGTCTTCATGTCCAGCATTCCCGACAAGCCCGTGCTCGAAGGTCTCGAAGCGAAGTGGGGTGAGCGCTGGTCGGATCAGGGGACCTATCTCTTCGACCGGGCGCGCGCTGCAGCATCCGGCCGCGATGGCGTCTACTCGATCGACACTCCGCCGCCGACGGCATCCGGCAGCCTGCACATCGGCCACGTGTTCTCCTACACGCACACCGACGTCAAGGCGCGCTATGAGCGCATGCGCGGTCGCAACGTCTTCTACCCGATGGGCTGGGACGACAACGGTCTGCCCACCGAACGCCGCGTGCAGAACTACTACGGCGTCCGCTGCGACCCATCACTCCCCTACGACCCCGACTTCACTCCCCCGTTCGAGGGCGGAGACAACAAGTCCTCTCGCGCCGCCGACCAGCAGCCGATCAGCCGCCGCAACTTCATCGAGCTGTGCGAAGCGCTCACCATCGAAGACGAGAAGCAGTTCGAGGCGCTCTTCCGCCAGCTGGGACTCAGCGTCGACTGGACCCAGACCTACCGCACGATCTCGAACGACACGATGCGGCAGAGCCAGCTCGCCTTCCTGCGCGGACTGGAGCGCGGCGAGGCCTATCAGTCGCTCGCCCCGACCCTGTGGGACGTCGATTTCCGCTCGGCCATCGCGCAGGCCGAGCTCGAAGACCGCGAGCAGCAGGCGTCGTACCACACCATCGAATTCCCCTTCGCCGACGGATCAGGAACCATCGCCGTCGACACGACGCGCCCCGAGCTGCTGCCGGCGTGCATCGCGATCGTCACCCACCCCGAGGGACCGCACAAGCACCTGATCGGCAAGAAGGTGCGCACACCGTTCTTCGGCGTGGACATCGAAGTGCACGGCCACCACCTCGCACAGCCCGACAAGGGCACCGGCGCCGCGATGGTCTGCACCTTCGGCGACGTGACCGACATCGTCTGGTGGCGCGAGCTGCGCACCACCTCCGGCGATTCCCTGCCCAACATGACCACGATCGGCCTCGACGGCCGCTTCCTGCCGGATGCCCCCGCATCCGTGCTCGCCGATGGCGCCGCCGATTGGTACACCGAGAACATGGCGAGCAAGACCGTGTTCACCGCGCGCAAGAACCTGGTCGAGAAGCTGCAGGAGACGGGCGACATGACGGCGGTGGGCAAGCCGTTCAGCCACGCCGTGAAATTCTTCGAGAAGGGCGACCGGCCGCTCGAGATCGTCTCGACCCGCCAGTGGTACATCCGCAACGGCGCGCGCGATCAGGATCTGCGCGATCGCCTGCTCGCGCACGGGCAGGAGCTCGCCTGGCACCCCGACTTCATGCGGGTGCGGTACGAGAACTGGGTGGGCGGCCTGACCGGCGACTGGCTGGTCTCGCGCCAGCGGTTCTTCGGCGTGCCGATTCCGCTCTGGTACGGATTGGATGCCGATGGCGAACGCGACTACGACCGCGTTCTCGTGCCGTCACTCGATGCGCTTCCCATCGACCCCACGTCCGACGCCCCCGCCGGCTACACCGAGGACCAGCGCGGCGTGCCCGGCGGCTTCGACGCCGAGAAGGATATCTTCGACACCTGGGCGACCTCGTCGCTGACCCCGCAGCTGGCCGGCGGCTGGCAGCGCGACGAGGAGCTGTGGAATGTCGTCGCCCCGTTCGACCTGCGACCGCAGGGGCAGGACATCATCCGCACCTGGCTGTTCTCGACGATGCTGCGCTCCACGCTCGAAGACGACCGCTCGCCATGGCGCAATGCGGCGATCTCGGGCTTCATCGTGGATCCCGACCGGAAGAAGATGTCGAAGTCGAAGGGCAATGTCGTCACCCCCGCCGACATCCTCGACAAGCACGGCTCCGATGCGGTGCGCTACTGGTCGGCATCCAGCCGGCTGGGCATGGACGCCGCCTTCGACCCGCAGAATCCGACCCAGGTGAAGATCGGCCGCCGTCTCGCCATCAAGATCCTGAACGCCGCGAAGTTCGTGCTGTCGTTCCCCGTGCCGGAGGGCGCGCAGGTTACGCACGCGCTGGACGCATCGATGCTCACCACGCTCGACGAGGTCGTGCGCGAAGCGACGAAGGCCTTCGACAACTACGACCAGGCGAAGGCGCTGGAGATCACCGAGGCGTTCTTCTGGACGTTCTGCGACGACTACCTCGAGCTCGTCAAGGAGCGCGCCTACGACCAGACCGACGTCGGGCAGCCGTCTGCGGCTCTCGCCCTGCGACTCGCCCTGTCGACGCTGCTGCGCCTGCTCGCGCCGATCGTCTCCTTCGCCACCGAGGAGGCCTGGTCATGGTTCGAGGAGGGCTCGATCCACACCTCCGAATGGCCAACGCCCCTCGAGCTCGAGGGCGACGCAGGCGTGCTCACCATCGCCAGCGAGGCGCTGATCGGCATCCGCCGGGCGAAGACCGAGGCGAAAGCCTCGCAGAAGACCCCCGTTTCGAGTGCGACCATCGCCGCGCCCGCCGCGAAGATCGAGGCGCTGCGCGCGGCTGTCGATGATCTGCGCGCTGTCGGCCGCATCAAGGATCTTCAGCTGATCGAGGCCGAGGAATTCGCCGTGACCGAGATCGTGCTCGAGGCGGTGGAGAGCTGATGCAGCTCGGCACTCGCTGGGCGACAGGCGCACAGCCCCCGGCATCCGTTCCGGACGCACTGCGTTCGGCGATCTCCGACGTCGAAGCCCGTGGCCTCACCGGCTACTGGACCCTCACGTGGCTCGAAGGCCGCCCGATCGCCGAGTTGGATGCCGGGTGGGAGGTTCTGCTCACCGCATCCGGCGAAGTTATCGCGCGTCCCTTCCAGGACTGACGCCCGGCCCCAGCCAATCTCGGCTCAGCGCGGCCGTGATCCCAGACTCGCCAAGGCGATCTCAAGAGCCTGCGGGTCGCTTCGACGCGTCTGCTGCTCGCGCAGCATGTCGAGGGCTATCTCGCGCCGCTCGGCGCGACTGGCGATGCGGGCATCGACATAGCGGGTGAGTGCCTCGGCAAGGCTCTTCAAGCCGCGTTCGAGGCGCGTGGGTCCGACAAGATGAAGCGTTGCACTGGTCATTGGGGTTCCTGTTCGGAAGCCGCGCGCCCGGTCGAGGGCGTGGGCAGGTCGAAGATCTCTGCACGCAGGGAGACCCGGCGCACGCCCGGCTGTCCCTCCTGCCCGCGGTAGCGCTCGATCGCGGCTTCCACGACGGCGCTGAGCTCCTCCTGGAGCTCCTGCATCTGCGTGACGGTCAGATCGAGGATGGTGGTCAGAACCAACCCCGCGTCACGCCATTCCTCGGACTGCTCGTTCGCCGGGCGGTTGAGGTAGTTCATCAGCGTCTGATGACGAAGGCGGAAGAACTCTGCGGTCACGATCTGTGCGGCCGCGCGATTCGCGGGAGACTGCGTCTCGTCCGGCCCCGGGAGGTTGATCCGCCCTCTCGGCCGCTCCCACCAGCGCTCGCGCGCGGTGCCACGCCCGCGGACCTCCTTGATGAGGTCATGCGCGGCCAGGGCTCGGAGATGGTAGCTCGTCGAACCAGAGGTCTCACCGATGATGACTGCCAGGGTGCTCGCCGTCTGCGGCCCCTGCTCGCTGAGAACGTCGTAGATTCGCACACGGATCGGGTGCGCGAGCGCTTTCAGCGCTCCCGCATCGAGCGTTCTGCCCGGGTTGTCGTTCTCCATACTGCAAATATATCTTTGCAAGTGTTTCTTTGCAAGATTATCTTTGCATCAATTCCTCTGCATCAGATTTCGGATCGACTGAGTCTCGCCGCGAACGGCGATGAGAAGTCTCTCATCCGCGCGCATCCGCGACTGATCTCGGCGAGACTGGTGCCATGACACGCTGGGGATTCGTCGCCGTGCCGGTCGGTGCGGTGCTGCTGATCGGCGGCTGGTGGGCCGCGGATGCCATGCTCGCGCCGCCTGACCCCCAGCTCGGCCCGTCCGTCGTGGTCACCCCCCACGAGACTCCGAGCTCTGCCCCTGACACTCCCCCGCCGGCAGTAGAGACTCCCATCCCTGCGCCCGACGAAGCGACCACAGTCACGCCGGTGCCGCCGCCACCCGCAGGGGATGACGACGATGACGACGATGACGACGACGATGACGAAGATGACGATGACGACGATGACTGAGCGGCGCCGCGGCGTGACGGTGCGCACGCGCATCCTCGCCTGGACTCTTCTCGTCGTGGCCCTCGCACTGTGCGCGATCGTACTCTCCACCGGACGTGTGCTGCTCTCGCGCGTCGAAGCTTCCGCCGTCACCGAACTCGAGCACGAAGCAGCGAAGCTGCGGGCGTTCGCGACCGGCGTGAACCCCGCGACCGGTCAGTCGTTCACCGGCGCCCAGCAGCTCCTCACTGCCTATCTCTCTCACAACGTGCCCGAACAGGACGAGACGTACTTCAGCGTGATCGATGGTCGGGCTGATCGTCGCAGCGCCGATGATCCACCCGCGCGGCTTGACGCCGATCCCGCGTTCATCTCCGATCTGACCGCACTGCGCTCCCCGGTTTCCCACCGCGTGGAGACTGCTGCCGGCTCTGCCATGTATGCGGCGATCCCGGTCGAAGTGTCCGGTGATGCGGCCTTGGGCGCACTCGTCATCGTCGAATTCCTCGCGCCGGATGAGCACGAAGTCTGGTCGACGATCATCACCATGTCGATCGCGGCGGTGTTCGCACTCGCCCTCGCCGGAGCGGCGGGGTGGTTCGTCGCCGGTCGTGCGCTGACGCCGATCCGCGAGGTGCAGGAGACCGCCGCAGGAATCGATGGCAGCGACCTGAACCGTCGCATCGATGTGGTGGGCACGGACGACGTCGCTCAGCTCGCAGTGACTTTCAACGGAATGCTCGACCGCGTGCAGTCGGCGTTCGACGGCCAGCGGCGCTTCCTGGATGACGCCGGCCATGAGCTGCGCACGCCGATCACCGTCATCCGCGGACACCTCGAACTCATCGACGAGGATCCGATCGAGCGCGAGCAGACCCTGCGCCTGGTCGATGACGAGCTGCGCCGCATGTCGCGTCTCGTCGACGATCTGATTCTGCTCGCCCGCGCAGACCGGCCGGACTTTCTGCTGTGGGATGCCGTCGACGTCGCCGATCTCGTCGTCGAGACTCTGGCGAAGGCCACCGCGCTCGCCGACCGCACATGGTCCATCGAAGAGATCCCCGAGGGCATCGTGCATGCCGACGGGCAGCGGTTGACGCAGGCGCTGCTGCAGCTCATCGCCAATGCCGTCGCCCACACCGCCGACCGCGACCCGATAGCGATCGGCGGGCACCTCGACGCCAACCGCCTGCAGCTGTGGGTGCGCGATGGCGGCACCGGCGTGCCCCACTCCGAGCAGTCGCATATCTTCGAGCGATTCGCACGCGGAACCGCCGGCAGACGACGGCCGGGGAGCGGGCTGGGCCTGGCCATCGTCGCTCGTATCGCGCAAGCGCACGGCGGCACCGTACGCCTCGAATCGACGCCCGGGCAGGGCTCCGTCTTCACCCTCGACCTGCCGAATCCGTCCCCGCTGTCGGCCCCGCCGATTCAGTCGGCCAAGGAGCACCTATGAATCGCATTCTTCTCGCCGAGGATGAAGAGCGCATCGCCTCCTTCATCGTGAAGGGCCTGCGCACGAACGGATTCCGTTCAGAGACCGTCGTCAACGGGAACGATGCCGTCGCTTTCGCCCGGTCGGGAGAATTCGATCTGATGATTCTCGATATCGGACTGCCCGGGCTCGATGGATTCAGCGTGCTGCGTCGCTTGCGCGGCGAACGGATCGAGATGCCGATCATCATCCTCACGGCGAGGGATGCCGTGGAAGACACCGTCGCAGGCTTGTCCGGTGGTGCGGATGACTACATGCACAAGCCGTTCGCGTTCGATGAGCTGCTCGCGCGCATCCGGCTGCGTCTGACCACGCCGTCGGCGACCGAATCGACGATGCTGAGAGCCGGCGACCTGACCCTCGACCTGCGCACCCGCCGCGCCCGGGTGGGTGGTGCCGACACCGACATCGAGCTGACTACTCGCGAATTCGCGCTGCTGGAGACCTTCCTGCGCCACCCGGACGAAGTGCTCACCAGACAGCAGCTGCTGAGCCGTGTGTGGGAGTTCGACTTCGACCCCGGGTCGAACGTCGTCGACGTCTACATCCGCTACCTGCGCAACAAGCTCGGCACGGACCGGTTCGAGACCGTGCGCGGCGCGGGCTATCGTCTTCGCACCAACATGTGAACTCTCTCATCTGCGCCTCATCAAGACGACGGCCGGGCCCGGAATCGTAGAGGACATCGCAGATCTCAGGAGGATCCATGTCTCTGGCCATCGCCATCATCACCGACCTTTCGGCCATCACCGTTCTGGCGTACGTGCTCTACTTCCGGCGTCACCGTCGCCGCGATCTGCTGCTGTCCTACGTCGCGCTGAACATCGGCGTACTGGCGGTGACGATCGCGCTCAGCTCGGTGGAGGTCGGCATCGGCCTCGGCATCGGCCTGTTCGGCATCCTCTCGATCATCCGGCTCCGCTCCGATCAGATCACCCAGCAGGAGATCGCGTACTACTTCGTCTCGCTCGTACTGGGTCTGATCGCCGGCCTGCGCCCGACCCCGGAGTGGACCGCACCCGCCCTGTCGGCATTGATCGTGCTGGCGATGTTCGTCGTGGACGGACACTGGACGGCCAGCAGATCACGCCGCCGCACCATCACCCTCGATCGCGCTTACCTCGATGAGAGCGAGCTCGCGCAGGTGCTGCGCACCACCTTCGATGCGGTTTTCGTTCGGTTCGAGGTGCTGGAGCTCGATCTCGTGCGCGAGACCACCCTCGTCGACGTCCGCTATCAGGCGGCGAAGACGACCGGCCGGTCGGTCGCGTCCGAAGCCGCAGCCGAGATCCCGGCATCCGCACCGATGCAGGAGAGCCGACCAGATGCAGCCGCAACCCGACAGCGGGTCTCCGCATGACCACTCTGGAGCGATTCATCGGCAGCCTGCCGCCCATCTCACTCGCCGAGCTGGATGCATCGGCTGCGCTGATGAGCCGGGTGGATCGAAAGTATTTCGTCCCGCGGGATCTGCTTGCGAGATTGCTGTCCGAGGAAGACCTGCGTGTGCTCGAGATCGACGATGTGCGCACCTTCCGCTACCGCACGGTGTATCTGGATACACCGGACTTCACTTTCTTCCGGCAGCACGTGCAGCGGCGCCGCAATCGCTTCAAGGTGCGCACCCGGCTGTACTGCGACTCTCGCGATTGTCGACTCGAGGTGAAGTCGAAGGGGCTGCGCGGCATGACGGTGAAGCAGCGGCGGGCGCATGATCCGGCCCGTCTCGGCCACCTGGACACCGACGGGCGCGAGTACGTCACCGAGCTGATCGGGCCGGATGCCGAGAGCCTGCAGCCGGTACTGGAGACCGACTACCGCCGTACGACTCTCACCGACAGCCACCACCGCATCACCATCGACCAGGACCTCGACAGCGTGTCGGAGATGCAGCGGATTCCCGGCCCGGAGGAGCTGCTCGTCGAGACGAAGTCGCCCGATGGCGCAGGCGCGCTGGATCGGATGCTGCTGCGCACCGGCATCCGTCCGCATTCCGTCAGCAAGTACTGCCTCGCCGCCTCGCTGCTGTATCCGCATCTGCCGGGCAACGACTGGGCGCGGATCCGCCGCCGCTACTGGGGTGTATGAAACCCGCGAGGGCTGCAGATCGCGTCGCACACCCCGCACGCATAGGCTCGAAGGATGACCGAGGCCACGAACCCGCTGCTCACTCCTTCTCCTCTCCCCTACGGGCTCCCCGACTATGCCGCGATCCGTCCGGAGCACTACCTGCCGGCGTTCCACCAGGCGTTCAGTGAGCATCTCACCGAGATCAGAGCCCTGACCGTCGTCCGGTCGACGCCCACATTCGAGAACACCATCGAGGCTCTGGAGCGCAGCGGCGAGCTGCTCGACCGGGTGGCGCACACGTTCTACACGGTGAGCTCCGCCGACGCGACAGCTGAGATCCAGTCCGTCGACGAGCAGCTGGCCCCGCTGATGGCCGCTCACGGAGATGCGATCCGCCTCGACGGTGCGCTGTACTGGCGGGTGGCGCAGGTGCATGAGCGGCTCGATTCGCTGGAGCTGGATGCCGAGCAGCGCTACCTCGTCGAACGGCACTTCCGCGAGATGACGCATGCTGGTGCGGCGCTCGATGAGACGGCGAAGGCACGATTGACTGACCTCAACCAGCGACTGTCCACGCTGAACACCACGTTCGAGAAGAATCTGCTCGGCGACACCAACGAGCTGGCGGTGCTGTTCGACACGGCTGAGGAACTTGACGGACTCTCGTCCGGTGAGCTCAGCGCGACGGCTCGCGCGGCCGCGGATCGTGGCTTCGACGGCCGCTACCTCGTCACCCTTCCGCTGTTCAGCGGACACCCGTATCTCGCATCGCTGACTGTGCGCGAGAGCCGCCGGCGAATCATGGCCGCCTCGCTCGAACGCGCTTCCCGCGGCAACGAGCATGACAATCGGAGCGTACTGACCGAGATCGTGCAGCTGCGGGCTGAGCGTGCGGCCCTGCTCGGCTACCCGTCGCACGCCGCGTACGTGACGGCGGACGAGACCGCCGGCTCTCCTGACGCTGTGGAGCGGATGCTCCGCGAGCTCGCCGCCCCCGCCGCGCGCAACGCCGCACGCGAGCAAGCGGCCCTGCAGGAGATCATCGACAACAGCGAGGCGGAGCCGTTCGCCTTGGAGGCCCATGACTGGGCGTTCTACACCGAGAAGGTGCGCACGGCCCGTTACGACATCGACACTGCGGCTCTGCGGCCCTACTTCGAGGCTGAGCGGGTGCTGCAGGACGGCGTCTTCTTCGCCGCTACCCGGTTGTACGGCATCCGCTTCACCGAGCGCAGCGATCTCTCCTCGTATCATCCCGGCGTACGCACCTTCGAGGTGCACGATGAAGACGGCACGGCTGTCGGCCTGTACGTGCTCGACCTCTACACCCGCGACTCCAAGCGCGGCGGTGCCTGGATGAATCCCATCGTCAGCGAGTCCGCCCTGCGCGGCACGCTCCCCGTGGTCGCGAACAACCTCAACGTGTCGCAGCCCGGAGACGGGGAGGCGACCCTGCTCACGCTGGACGAGGTCACCACGCTCTTCCACGAATTCGGGCACGCGCTGCACGGACTCTTCGCCCGTGTGACGTACCCGCACTTCTCAGGCACCAACGTGTTCCGCGACTTCGTCGAGTTCCCCAGCCAGGTGAACGAGATGTGGATCCTGTGGAGCGAGGTGCTGAGCAACTACGCGCGCCACTTCGAAACAGGTGAGCCGCTGGACGAAGCCGTCATCGAGCGCTTGCGCGCCACCGAGACTTTCGATCAGGGCCACGCGACCAGTGAATACCTCGCGGCGGCCTGGCTGGATCAGGCGCTGCACCGCATCGGCGACGGCGACGAGCTCGGAGAAGTGGCTGCGTTCGAGGCCGCCGCCCTCACCGATATCGGGCTCCTGAACCCCGTGGTCCCGACCCGGTATTCATCGACGTACTTCGCACACGTGTTCTCCGGGGGCTACAGCGCGGGATACTACTCGTACATCTGGAGCGAGGTGCTCGACGCCGACACCGTGGAATGGTTCCGCGAGAACGGCGGACTCACACGCGCGAACGGCGATCGATTCCGGTCGCGCCTGCTCGGCGTGGGCGGCGCGAAGGACCCGTTGCAGGCGTATCGCGACTTCCGTGGTCGGGATGCCGAGATCGCTCCGCTGCTGAAGCGCCGCGGCCTGGAGCCCTGACCTTCGTGGCGGCTCAGCGGTCGCGATGAGCGCTGAGCCAGTGCATCGCCTTGAGCCACGTGAGCAGGTGGTAGCTCTGATCGAGGAGCGTGCCGAGCTCATCGAGAGGCTCGGTGCGCACCGTGATGATCTCGCCGTCGTCGAGCGACTGCACCCCCGCTCGCACGCATCCGAGGGCGAGAAAGTGGTGCGAGCGGTTGTTCTGGTTTCCCCAGTTCGCCCACGTCGATCCCAGATCGATCAGCTCTGCCGCCTCGTAGCCGGTCTCCTCACGCAGTTCGCGGACGGCCGCGTGGGACGGCTCCTCGCCCGGGTCGATGCCGCCTCCGACGAGTCCGCGCGCCACGATGCCAGCGCCGTGATGGTACTCCTCCACCACGATCGCATCACCGGCCTCATCGAGTGCGAGCACCGTGACCCAATCGGCCTGATTCAGGACATAGTACGGCGCGATTGTGCGCCCATGAGCGTCGACGCAGGCATCGGCACGCAAATCGATCCACCGATCGGCGATGATCTTCTCGCTGCTGACTACTTGCCACGGAGCAGGCACCACGGCCTCGGGGCTATCGCCGGACACCGCTGATCCTCACGCGCTCTTGCGCTTGCGCTCCATCACGAGAGTCGGCGCGGCGCCGTCTTCGACAGCGGCCCTGGTCACGACGACCTTGGCGACGTCTTCGGTCGAGGGAATCTCGAACATGATCGGTCCGAGCACCTCTTCGAGAATCGCGCGCAGTCCGCGCGCACCCGTCTTGCGCTCGACCGCGAGGTCGGCGATCGACCGCAGCGCGTCTTCGTCGAACTCGAGCTGCACGCCGTCGATCTCGAACATGCGCTGATACTGCTTGACCAGCGCATTGCGCGGACCGGTGAGAATGTCGATCAGCGCATT
The DNA here is from genome assembly GCF_900163815.1 of Microbacterium esteraromaticum. Lineage (GTDB taxonomy): Bacteria > Actinomycetota > Actinomycetes > Actinomycetales > Microbacteriaceae > Microbacterium > Microbacterium esteraromaticum_B. The sequence goes on from NZ_FUKO01000009.1 coordinate 11,579, forward strand.
CTGATCAAGCGGCGTCACCGAGGCCACCACGGGCAGGCGCCCGATGAACTCGGGGATCAGGCCGAACTTGTGCAGATCGTCCGGCAGCACTTCGCTGAACAGGTCGAGATCGTTGTTCTTGTCATGCAGCGGGGCACCGAACCCGACGCCGTGTTTGCCGACACGCGACGACACGATCTCTTCCAGGCCTGCGAACGCACCGGCCACGATGAACAGCACGTTGGTGGTGTCGATCTGCAGGAACTCCTGGTGCGGGTGTTTACGACCGCCCTGCGGCGGCACCGATGCGATCGTGCCCTCGAGAATCTTCAGCAGTGCCTGCTGCACGCCCTCGCCCGAGACATCGCGAGTGATCGACGGGTTCTCGGCCTTGCGAGCGATCTTGTCGATCTCATCGATGTAGATGATGCCGGTCTCGGCGCGCTTGACGTCGTAGTCGGCCGCCTGAATGAGCTTGAGCAGAATGTTCTCGACGTCTTCGCCGACATAGCCCGCCTCGGTGAGTGCGGTGGCGTCGGCCACGGCGAAAGGCACGTTGAGCCGCTTGGCCAGAGTCTGAGCGAGATAGGTCTTGCCGCAGCCGGTGGGGCCGATCAGCAGGATATTGCTCTTGGCGATCTCGATCTCGTCGGCCTTCTGCTCGGCCGGCTGCAGTGCACCGCGTGCGCGCACGCGCTTGTAGTGGTTGTACACCGCGACGGACAGCGCCTTCTTGGCGGGGTCCTGTCCGACGACGTACTCCTCGAGGAACGCGAAGATCTCGCGCGGTTTAGGCAGATCGAAATCGGCGATCGGGCCGGTGCCCGCCTCTGCCATGCGCTCTTCGATGATCTCGTTGCACAACTCGACGCACTCGTCGCAGATGTAAACGCCGGGACCGGCGATGAGCTGCTGCACCTGCTTCTGGCTCTTCCCGCAGAATGAGCACTTGAACAGGTCAGCGCTTTCACCGATGCGTGCCATGCGCGTCCTCCTCAGGGGATCAAGAGATCGTCATCCGAGCCTAACCGCTGCATCCGACACCGGCGCGGATTGGCGCGCGAACGCGCAAGGCCCGAGTCCGCTCGCAGCGGACTCGGGCCTCGGCTGAGCAGAGCGACCGATCAGACCAGGCTCTTGGTGTGCCACACCGTCTTCGTCTCGGTGAATGCGGTGATGCGATCGAGGCTCGGCTCAATGCCGCCTGGGCGCAGCACGCGCTTGAGCGTGTCGGCCGCCGCGATCTCGAGCTCGACCCAGTCGAGGTCGCGCGCGCCCGCCAGATCGAGGGCATTGACATCGGCGTGCGACGCCAGCCACGGTGCGATCTCCGCCGGCGAGCCGGTGAGCACGTTCACCACTCCCCCTGGCACGTCGCTGGTGGCGAGCACCTCAGCGAAGCTGATCGCAGAGAGCGGATGCTGTTCACTGGCGATCACCACCACGGTGTTGCCGGTGACCAGTGCCGGGGCGATGACCGAGACGAGCCCGAGCAGCGCGGAGTCCTGCGGCGCGATGGTGGCGACTACTCCGGTCGGCTCGGGCACGGAGATGTTGAAGTACGGACCCGACACCGGGTTGGCGTTGCCCGCGACCTGAGCGTACTTGTCGCACCAGCCCGCGTACCAGACCCACAGATCGACGGCAGCATCCACCTGCGCTCCGGCAACGGCGGCGCTCACGCCTTCTTGATCGACGATCTCCTCGATGAACTGCGCACGACGGCCCTCGAGGATCTCGGCGACACGGTAGAGCACCTGCCCGCGGTTGTATGCGGTCGCGCCCGACCAGCCCTTCACCGCTGCGCGCGCAGCGACGACAGCATCCCTGCCATCCTTCCGCGAGGCCTTGGCGGCGTTCGCGAGGAACGCGCCCTTCGCGGAGAGCACCTCGTAGGTGCGCCCCGACTCGCTGCGCGGAAAGGCGCCGCCGATCGCGAGCTTGTAGGTCTTCGGAACCGTCAAACGCTTGCTCATGCCGATGCTCCCTTGAGGTATGCGGTCAGGCCGTGACGGCCGCCCTCACGGCCGTAGCCGGATTCCTTATAGCCGCCGAACGGGCTCGACGGGTCGAAACGGTTGAAGGTGTTCGCCCACACGACACCCGCACGCAGCTTGTCTGCCACGGCGAGGATGCGGGATCCCTTGTCGCTCCAGATGCCTGCGGAGAGTCCGTACGGGGTGTTGTTCGCCTTGGCGATCGCCTCGGCGGGGGTGCGGAAGGTCAGCACCGACAGCACCGGGCCGAATACCTCGTCGCGGGCGATGCGGTGCGAGGCCTCGACCCCGGTGAAGATCGTCGGCGCGAACCAGAAGCCCTTCTCCGGGATCGCGCAATCTGCGGTCCAGCGCTCGGCGCCCTCTGCCTCACCGACGGCAGTCAGCTCGCGGATGCGAGCCAGCTGCGCCGCGGAGTTGATCGCGCCGATATCGGTGTTCTTGTCGAGCGGATCGCCGAGCCGCAGCGTGGAAAGCCGCTGCTTGAGGCGATCGATGACGTCATCGTGGATGGATTCCTGCACCAGCAGACGGCTGCCTGCGCAGCACACGTGGCCCTGGTTGAAGAAGATGCCGTTCACGATGCCTTCGACCGCCTGGTCGATCGGCGCGTCATCGAAGACGATGTTCGCGGCCTTGCCGCCGAGCTCCAGCGTGACCTTCTTGTCGGTGCCGGCGATGGCCTTTGCGATGTCGCGGCCGACGCCGGTAGAACCGGTGAAGGCCACCTTGTCGACGTCGGGGTGGCGCACCAGGGTCGCCCCCGTGGACCCTGCGCCGGTGATGATGTTCACGACACCCGCGGGCAGGTCTGCCTGCTGCAGGATCTCGGCGAAGATCAGCGCAGTCAGCGGCGTGGTCTCGGCCGGCTTCAGCACGACCGTATTGCCCGCGGCCAGGGCGGGCGCGATCTTCCACGCGAGCATCAGCAGCGGAAAGTTCCACGGAATGATCTGCGCGGCCACGCCGAGAGAGCGCGGATTGGCGCCGAGGCCGGCATAGTCGAGCTTGTCGGCCCAGCCGGCGTAGTAGAAGAACCAGGAGGCGACGAGCGGCACGTCGACGTCGCGGCTCTCCTTGATCGGCTTGCCGTTGTCGAGGCTCTCGGCCACAGCCAGTTCCCGCGCCCGCTCCTGAACCAGACGGGCGATGCGGAAGAGGTACTTGCCGCGGTCGCGGCCGCTCATCTTCGACCAGACCTTGTCGTGGGCGCGGCGTGCCGCGGCGACAGCACGGTCGACGTCTTCATCAGAGGCGCCGGCGATCTCGGCGATCGGGCTCTCGTCAGCGGGTGAGATGGTGTGGAAGCTCTTGCCCCCACCGTCGACGAATTCGCCGTCGATGAACAGCCCGTAGCTGTCGCGAAGGTTGAGAATGGCTTTCGACTCCGGTGCCGGAGCATATTCCAGGAATGACATATCAGGTCCTAGTCGATCGTGACGTAGTCGGGACCGGAGTAGTGACCGGTCGTGAGCTTCTGGCGCTGCAGCAGCACGTCGTTGAGCAGGCTCGATGCGCCGAATCGGAACAGGTGCGGCTGCAGCCATTCCTCGCCCGCCGTCTCGGCGACGGTGACGATGTACTTCACCGCATCCTTCGAGGTGCGAATGCCGCCAGCCGGCTTCACCCCGATCTTCTCGCCGGTGGCGCGATGCCAATCCCGGACAGTCTCGAGCATCAGCAGAGTCGTGGGAAGCGTGGCGGCGGGCTGCACCTTGCCGGTCGAGGTCTTGATGAAGTCCCCACCGGCGAGGATCGACAGCCACGACGCCCGCTTGATGTTGTCGTAGGTGTTCAGCTCGCCTGTCTCCATGATGACCTTCAGCGACGCAGAAGTGCCATCCGCGCGGCGGCACGCTTCCTTCACCTGTGCGATCTGATCGAACACCAGACCGTAGCGCCCTTCGAGGAAGGCACCCCGGTCGATGACCATGTCGATCTCATCTGCGCCGGCGGCGACGGCATCCGCCGTGTCAGCGAGTTTGATGTCCAGCGATGCGCGACCGGAGGGAAAGGCGGTGGCCACGGCCGCAACCGCAATCCGCCCATCGTCGGGGTCGCCGTGCAGTGCGCCGAGTGCCTCGACGGCGTGGCCGACCATGTCGCCGTATACGCAGACGGCGGCGACCAGTGGCGTCGCCGGGTCACTGGCGTCGGGAGTCTTGGCCTTCGCTACCAGTGAGCGCACCTTGCCGGCAGTATCTGCGCCTTCGAGGGTCGTCAGGTCGATGAGCGAGATGATCTTGTCGAGCGCCCACGACTTGGACGTCGTCTTGATCGAGCGCGTGCCGAGAGCCGCTGCGCGCTGTTCCAGACCGACGGCATCGACACCGGGGAGCCCGTGCAGGAAGCGGCGCAGGGTCGCATCGTCGGGTTCACCGCCGAGTACGTCGACCGCCGTGCGGCGGCTGAGTTCTGTGGTGGTCACATCTCCTCCAGGAGTTCAAGGGCAGTGGATTCATCGGTCACCACGACGCTGCAGAGGCCGTTGCTGACGACTGTACGCGCGATCGCGTGCTTCGCGGCGCCTGCGGTGACGAAGATCGATCGGGGTGCGGACCGCACCTCGCTGAGAGCGACGCCGACAGTGCGGGCGTCGAGCTGGGGATCGACGATGTTGCCGTCGACGTCGATGTAGCGACCGAGCACATCCCCGACCGCGCCCCGTCGAGAGAGCTCGTCGATGTCGTCGGGGTTGAGATAGCCGTTCTCGACATGAGCGGATGCCGGATCGCACGGCCCCGCGGTGAACAGAAAAGTATTGGCGTGGGCAGCCTGATCGAGGATCGCCGCGACCGTGCGGTCGGATTCGATCGCCTGCTTGGTCTCGATGCGCTCGAGGATCGCCGGGCTTGGCAGCAGCACCGCCTGCCCGGAGCCGCGCTGGGCCATGGTGACAGCGACGGATGCGGCGCCACCGGAGCGACGATTCAGGCTCACTCCCCCATTAGCCTGCACGACAGTCACTCCGTTCGCCCAGCCCTCGCTCAGCGCATCTGCGACAGCCGTGAGCGTACGACCCCAACTGACCGCGAGCACACGCGACACCGGACGCAGCGCCGTCAGCAGATCGGCGGCGGCGCGGGCGACGCGATCGAGCAGCGCATCGGCATCTTCCGTGTTCGGCACGACGACAGCGTCGGCGAGCCCGAAGCGCTCGGTGAGCGCGCGCTCGAGTCCGAGACGACGGGCGCGCGGATGGATGATCTCGATGCGCACGATGCCGCGCTCACGCGCCTGCACGAGGAGGCGACCGACCTTCCAGCGGGAGATGCCCAGAAGCGCGCCGATCTCGTCCTGCGTGCGGTTCTCGTCGTACGAGAGTTCAGCGACGCGGACCATGAGCAGATCGTCTTCCATGGCATCCTCCTTCCTGCATCCAGAATAGAACGTCGCCGACGTCCGCGCATCGTTGTGCTCACATGAGCAGCGGATGCTGTTCCGCTGCGCATTCGTGGGCATGAGTGCTCACGCGCACAACGCAGAAGAGCGGCCCGGGAGAACCGGACCGCTCTTCAGAATGCTGCAGGGAGTCAGCCGCGCTTGCGCGAGGAGAGCACCTGGTCGACGATGCCGTACTCATGAGCCTCAGCAGCCGACAGGATCTTGTCGCGGTCGATGTCGCGGTGGATCTGGTCGACGGGCTTGCCGGTGTGGTGAGCCATCGTCTCTTCGAGCCAGGTGCGCATGCGCAGGATCTCTGCAGCCTGGATCTCGATGTCAGAGGCCTGGCCCTGGCCGGCCTCGCCCATCGCAGGCTGGTGAATCAGAACGCGCGCGTTCGGCAGTGCAAGACGCTTGCCCGGCGCACCGGCGGCCAGCAGGACGGATGCCGCCGATGCCGCCTGCCCGAGCACGACGGTCTGGATATGCGGCGCCACATACTGCATGGTGTCGTAGATCGCCGTCATCGCGGTGAAGGATCCACCGGGCGAGTTGATGTACATCGTGATGTCGCGCTCGGCGTCTTGGCTCTCGAGCACGAGAAGCTGAGCCATCACATCATCAGCGGATGCGTCATCGACCTGGACGCCGAGGAAGATCACGCGATCTTCGAAGAGCTTGTTGTACGGGTCCTGACGCTTGAAGCCGTAGGCCGTGCGCTCCTCGAACTGCGGGAGGACATAGCGGCTGGAGGGCAGGTTTCCGGCAGCCCGGAACGTGGGAGTGTGCATGTGTTCTCTTCCTGCCTTACTTGTCCACGCCGGTGCCGCCGCCGCCGTGCACGTCAGTGGCGTGCTCGCGGATGTGGTCGACGAACCCGTACTCGAGCGCCTCGTCCGCTGTGAACCAGCGGTCGCGGTCGCCGTCTTCGTTGATCTGCTCCACCGTCTTGCCGGTCTGGCCTGCGGTGATCTCGGCGAGGCGACGCTTCATCGAGAGGATGAGCTGCGCCTGCGTCTGGATGTCGCTCGAGGTGCCGCCGAAGCCGCCGTGCGGCTGGTGCAGCAGCACGCGCGCGTTCGGGGTGATGTAGCGCTTGCCCTTGGTGCCGCTGGTCAGCAGCAGCTGGCCCATCGAGGCCGCCATGCCGATGCCGACGGTGACGATGTCATTCGGCACGAACTGCATGGTGTCGTAGATGGCCATGCCCGCGGTGATCGAGCCACCGGGCGAGTTGATGTAGAGGTAAATGTCCTTTTCGGCATCCTCGGCGGCGAGAAGGAGGATCTTCGCGCAGATCTCATTCGCGTTGTCATCGCGCACCTCAGAGCCCAGCCAGATGATGCGATCTCTCAGCAGCCTGTCGAAGACGCTCGTCGCGATCAGGGGTTCAGCCATGTCAGCTCCTGTTTCCGTGTTTCGGTGATTCGAATCTACCGGCGGCCGCGGGCCGCTTCTCCCGTGTTCGCCGTCGGCATATCAGCATCCGGGTGAGACAAGAGGGGCGGATGCCGCAGCATCCGCCCCTCTTGTCAACGCGTGAGGATCACTCCGCCTTTTCGGCGTCGTCCTTCTTCGCGGCGGTCTTCTTGGCCGGCGCCTTCTTGGCAGCAGCCTTTTTGGCGGGCTTCTCCTCGACGGGAGCCTCCTCGGAGACCTCGACGCTCTCGTCCTCGACGGCCTCGTCCTCGGCGTCGCCGATGAACTCCGACAGGTCAACCGCGGCGCCCTTGCTGTCGACGATCTTGACCTTGCCCAGCGTCGCGGCCAGGGCCTTGTTGCGTGCGACCTCGCCGACCAGCGACGGCAGCTGTCCGGAGCTCTGCAGCGCCTCGACGAACTCCTGCGGTGCCATGCCGTACTGGGCAGCGGACTGGACCAGGTACTGGCTGAGCTCTTCCTGCGAAACCTGCACGTTCGCGCTCTCGGCGATCGTGTCGAGCAGTACCTGCGTGCGGAACTGCTTCTCGCTCGCCTCGGTGACCTCGGCGCGGTGCTCGTCGTCCTCCAGGCGGTTCTCGCCCTCAAGGTGGTTGTGCACCTCGTCTTCGATGAGCTTCGGCGGGACCGGGATCTCGACCTTCTCGAGCAGCGTCTCGATGAGCTGGTCGCGCGCGGCCGCGCCCTGGGTGAACACCCCCTGCTGCACGACCCGCTCAGCCAGGCTGTCGCGCAGCTCGGCGAGGGTGTCGAACTCGGATGCCATCTGTGCGAACTCGTCGTCCGCCTCGGGCAGCTCGCGCTCCTTGACGGCCTTGACGGTGACGGAGACCTCGGCCTCTTCGCCGGCGTGGTCGCCACCGACGAGCTTCGAGCGGAAGGTGGTTTCTTCGCCGGCGGTCAGCGAGTCGATGGCCTCATCGATGCCCTCGAGCAGTTCGCCCGAGCCGATCTCGTAGGACACGCCATCGGCGCGGTCGATCTCGGCGTCATCGATACTGGCGACCAGGTCGAGGTCGACGAAGTCGCCCTTCGCAGCCGGACGGTCGACGGGGATCAGCGTGCCGAAACGGGCGCGCAGCTCGTCGAGCTCTGCATCGAGTGCGGCGTCATCGGCTTCGACAGCGTCGACCGTGAGCGTGATGTCGTCGAAGGACGGCAGCTCGATCTCGGGACGCACATCGACCTCGATGTCGACGAGCAGGTCGCCGGAGAAGTCCTTCTCGTTCGGCCACTGGGTGATGTCAGCGGACGGACGGCCGACGATGCGGATGCTGTGCTCAGCGGCGGCCTGGCGGAAGAAGCCGTCGAGCCCCTCGTTGACAGCGTGCTCGATGATCGCACCGCGACCGACGCGCTGGTCGATGATCGGCGCGGGGACCTTGCCCTTGCGGAAGCCGGGAACCTGAACGTCCTGACCGATGTGCTCGTAGGCGTGCTCGATGCTGGGCTTGAGATCCTCAGGGGTGACCGTGATGGTGAGCTTGACCCGGGTCGGGGAGAGCTTCTCGACGGTGCTGTTGGCCATGCTGTTGTGTCTCCTTGTGATTTCCGCGCGAACGGCGCGGTCGTGAAGTTTGAAGGCCGTGGTCGGGGCGACAGGATTTGAACCTGCGACCTCCCGCTCCCAAAGCGGGCGCTCTACCAAGCTGAGCTACGCCCCGTGCACCCGCGCACGGGGAACGGCCTCAACGAGTCTAACGGACAAGAACACCTCCGCCGTCCGCTATGCTTTATGAGGCGCTCCGATTGCGAGCGTTTGCGGGGCTGTAGCTTAGTGGTAAAGCCTCTGTCTTCCAAACAGATGATGCGAGTTCGATTCTCGTCAGCCCCTCCAATTTCCGATCGTGTGCAGCCCTGGCGGTGACCGCCTTCGGCTGCCGCACTGGCCGCCTGCGACCCCAGTCGCTTCCGTCTTAACGCACGAAGCCGCCGCAACCCGAGGTTGCGACGGCTTCGATTCAGCTTTGGTTCAGCGGATTCCGCGGCGTTCGCGCAACTGCATGAGCGCATCTTCGAGCAGCTGGGTGGCTTCCTCGTCGGTGCGGCGCTCTTTCACATAGGCCAGGTGCGTCTTGTACGGCTCAGGCTTGGCAAGGGCCGGCGGGTTCTGCTGATCGCGTCCGGCGGGAAGACCCGAGTGCGGGTGGTCGATCGTCTCCGGGATCTCCCCGTCGGGAAGACCCGCGGCGAAATATCGCACCGTCTCGTTGCCGAGTCCGTCCCAATACGACACCGCGATGCGGTCGGCGTGGTAGCCGTGATCCTGCTCGCCCATCGGGCCTGACCCGACCCGCGTGCCGCGGATGGCGTTTCCCCCGGTGGCCATCAGATCACCTGGAACTTCGTGATGAGTCCCAGCGCGACGATCGCGACGAACCAGACGAGCGCAAGCACGACCGTGAACCGGTTGAGGTTCCGCTCGGCAAGGCCCGATGATCCGACCGCCGCGGACATGCCGCCGCCGAACATATCGGAGAGGCCGCCACCGCGGCCCTTGTGAAGAAGGATGAGGAGTGTCAGCAGAACGCTGCTGATACCCAGCACCACCTGCATCACGAACTCGAGAACCAGCACGAAGAAAAGCCTTTCGCCGGGGCCGAATGGCCCGCCTAGCGGTCAATTATAGGACGGGGCGCGATCGCGCCCCGCCACTTCACACGCCGACGTGCTTCTGGAAGCGCACGATCGCCGCGAATTCGTCGACCACGAGACTCGCCCCGCCGACCAGCGCGCCGTCGATATCGGGTTCGCGCATGTAGCTGGCGATGTTGCTCGACTTGACCGATCCGCCATACAGGACACGGGTGCGGGCCGCGGCATCCTCGTCGAGAACGCGTCCGACGACGGCGCGCAGAACCGCGCAGACTTCCTGTGCCTGAGTCGGCGTCGCCGCCTGCCCGGATCCGATCGCCCAGACCGGTTCGTAGGCGATGACGATGTCCGCGGATGCCGACACGCCGTCAAGCGCCTTCTCGAGCTGACCGACGGGAACGGCGCTGGCACCGAACTTCTCGAGGTCCTCCGCGGTCTCGCCCACGCAGATGACCGGAACCAGACCGTGCTTCAGCGCCGCCTTGACCTTCGCGTTCACGAGTTCGTCGCTCTCGCTGTGGTATTCACGGCGTTCGGAATGCCCGATGATCGCGTAGGTGACGCCGAGCTTCGACAGGAATGCTCCCGAGACCTCTCCGGTGAAGGCACCGGAGTCGTGTGCCGAGACGTCCTGCGAACCCAGCGCGAACGGGATCTTGTCGGCGTCGATCAGCGTCTGCACGCTGCGGATGTCGGTGAACGGCGGGAACACGCCCACCTCCACGCCATCGCCTTCGTGGCCGGCGTCCTTCAGCGTCCAGTGCAGCTTCTGCACGGTCGCGACCGCCTGCAGGTGATCGAGGTTCATCTTCCAGTTGCCTGCGATGAACGGAGTGCGGGTGTTCACTGCCATCCGAGGACCTCCAGTCCAGGTAGCTTCTTGCCCTCGAGGAATTCGAGGCTTGCGCCTCCGCCCGTCGAGATATGTCCGAATCGGTCGTCGGTAAAACCGAGCTGGCGCACGGCGGCCGCCGAGTCTCCGCCGCCGACGACGCTGAGGCCCTCGACATCGGTGAGCGCCTCCGCAACCATCTTGGTGCCTTCGGCGAAGGCCGGGAACTCGAACACGCCCATCGGCCCGTTCCAGAACACGGTCTTCGAGGTGCGCACGGCGTCAGCGAATGCCGCCGCCGTGTCCGGCCCGATATCGAGCCCGATGCCGGCAGCGCCGAACGTGCTCTGCTCGATGGCATCCGCTGCGACCGTCTCGTGCGCAGCGTCCGCAGCGAAGGAGGACGCCACGATGACGTCGGTGGGGAGCACGAGCTCGACGCCGCGCTCCTCGGCCTCGGCGATGTAGCCGCGCACCGTGTCGAGCTGGTCCTTCTCGAGCAGGCTGGATGCCACGTCGTGGCCCTGGGCAGCGAGGAAGGTGAAGAGCATGCCGCCGCCGACGAGGATGCGGTCGACGCGGGGCAGCAGGTGCGAGATGACGCCCAGCTTGTCGCTGACCTTCGAGCCGCCCAGCACGACTGTGTAGGGCCGTTCCGGATTCTCGGTGAGGCGATCGAGCACATCGAGCTCGGTGGCGATCAGCAGTCCGGCAGCAGACGGCAGGATCTCTGCCAGATCGTAGACGCTGGCTTGCTTTCGGTGCACGACCCCGAATCCGTCCGACACCATCGCGTCGCCGAGTTCAGCGAGATCGGCCGCGAATGCGCGGCGGGTCTGGTCGTCCTTCGCGGTCTCCCCCGGGTTGAAGCGAAGGTTCTCGAGCACGACGATGCCGCCGTCATCCAGCGCTGCGACCGCCTCTCGGGCCGAGGGCCCGACGGTGTCGCGGGCGAACGCGACCGGCGCGCCGAGCAGCTCCGACAGACGCTGCGCGACCGGCTCCAGGCTGTACTGCGGGTCGGGCGCGCCGTCGGGACGGCCTAGATGCGAGCACACGATGACGCGCGCGCCCGCGTTGATGAGAGCGTTCAGCGTCGGCAGCGAGGCGCGAACGCGGCCATCGTCCGTGATGACTCCATCCCGCAGGGGGACGTTCAGATCACAACGGACGATGACGCGCTTGCCGGCAAGCGACCCGAGGGATTCGAGGGTGCGCAGCGTCATCTGATCAGAGACGCTCGGCGACGTACTCGGTCAGGTCGACCAAGCGGTTCGAGTAGCCCCACTCGTTGTCGTACCAGCTGGACACCTTGACGAGGTTGCCGCTGACGTTGGTGAGGCCGGAGTCGAAGATCGACGAGTGCGGGTTGAGCTGGATGTCACTGGAGACGATCTCGTCCTCGGTGTACTCCAGGATGCCCTGCAGGCGTCCGTCGGACGCTGCCTCGCGGTACGCGGCGTTGATCTCTTCGACGGTGAGGTCATCGCGCTCGGCGATCACGGTCAGGTCGACGATCGAGCCGGTGGGAACCGGAACGCGGTACGAAGAGCCGCTCAGCTTGCCGTTGAGCTCCGGCAGCACCAGGCCGATGGCCTTGGCCGCTCCAGTCGACGCGGGAACGATGTTGATCGCTGCCGCACGAGCACGACGCAGGTCGCTGTGCGGACCGTCCTGCAGGTTCTGGTCTGCGGTGTACGCGTGTGCGGTCATCATGAAGCCGCGCTCGATGCCGAACTTGTCGTTGAGCACCTTCGCGAGCGGCGCGAGGCAGTTCGTCGTGCACGACGCGTTGGAGATGATGTTGTGGTTCGCAGCGTCGTAGGTGTCTTCGTTCACACCGACGACGAAGGTTCCGTCGACATCTGCACCGGGAGCGGAGATGATGACCTTCTTCGCACCGCCCGCGAGGTGCTTGCCCGCGTCTGCCGCCTTGGTGAAGCGTCCGGTCGACTCGATGACGATGTCGACGCCCAGCTCGCCCCAGGGCAGGGCTGCGGGATCGCGCTCTTCGAAGACCTTGATGGCCTTGCCGCCGACGGTGATGACATCGCCCTCGTGCGAGACCTCGACGCCCAGCGGGCCGCCGACGGAGTCGTACTTGAGCAGGTGGGCGAGAGCCGCATTGTCGGTGAGGTCATTGACCGCGACGATCTCGAGGTCCGCGTTCTGTGCGAGAGCCGCACGAAGGAAGTTTCGTCCGATACGACCGAAGCCGTTGATACCGATCTTTACAGACACGAAAATCTCCTAGTTCTTAATCGTGGAAATGCGCAGATTGCACAGAATATGCGGACAACGGCGTCCTGACGGGCAAAACGCCCATCAGGACGCCCATCTTTTACGACAGTACCAGCAGTCCCGCAGTCTTCTCGCGCGCGATTTCGAACCGTTGCGCCACGTTCTGCCAGTTGGCGATGTTCCACGCGGCCTTGATGTAGTCAGCCTTGACGTTCAAATAGTCGAGGTAGAAGGCGTGCTCCCACATGTCGAGCTGGAACAGCGGCACCGTGCCCTGCGCCGTGTTGGAGTGCTGATCGAACATCTGCTGCACGATCAGACGAGCACCGATCGGGTCCCAGCTGAGCACGGCCCAGCCGGAGCCCTGGATGCCCGCTGCGGCCGCAGCGAAGTGCGCCTGGAACTTCTCGAACGAGCCGAAGAACTCGTCGATCGCTGCCTTGAGCTCGCCGTCGGGCTGTCCGCCGCCCTCCGGCGACAGGTTGGTCCAGAAGATGGAGTGGTTGACGTGGCCGCCCAGGTTGAACGCGAGGTCCTTCTCGAGCTTGTTCACATTCGCGAGGTTGCCGCTGTCACGAGCCTCGGCGAGACCGTCCAGAGCCGCGTTCGCGCCGGCGACGTAGGCCGCGTGGTGCTTGTCGTGGTGCAGTTCCATGATCTTCCCGCTGATGTGAGGCTCGAGTGCCGCGAAGTCATAGGGGAGGTCGGGGAGCGTGTAAGTCGCCATTTCGAATCTTCCAATCCGCGCCGCGCCGCGGCGCTTATCGAGCCCCTGCCGCGCCGAATGCGCCGCAGGGCAGACGTTTCACATCCTACTGACGCCAACGCCGTGTGTCAGGGGATCCTTCCCGCGATTGCGAGACCGGGGTGCGGCGCGCGAAGGCCGGAGACCGTGAGATCAGTCGTCGAGGCCGGCAGGCACGGCGGCCTCGGTGCCGGGGATGCCGTCCTGCTGGGCGCGCTTGTCAGCCATCGCCAGCAGCCGGCGGATGCGGCCCGCTACTGCATCCTTCGTCAAGGGCGGGTCGGCGTGGTGGCCGAGCTCGTCGAGGCTGGCATCACGGTGAGCAAGGCGAAGGCTGCCGGCGGTGCGCAGGTGATCGGGCACGTCATCGCCGAGGATCTCGAGCGCACGCTCGACGCGCGCACAGGCGGCGACCGCGGCCTGCGCGGAACGACGCAGGTTGGCGTCGTCGAAGTTGACCAGACGGTTCACGCCGGCGCGCACCTCGCGACGCTGGCGCATCTCTTCCCAGGTGACCGCGGTGCGCCGCGCACCCATGATGCCCAGGATCGAGCGGATCGCTTCACCCTCGCGCACGACGACGCGCGGCAGACCGCGCACCTCGCGCGCCTTGGCTGTCACGCCGAGCCGATGGGCTGCTCCGACGAGCGCCATCGCTGCCTCCGGAGACGGGCACGCGACCTCGAGCATGGCCGAACGGCCCGGCTCGCTGAGCGAACCCGCCGCGAGGAAGGCACCGCGCCAGATGCCGGCGAGTTCTTCCGGCGAGCCCGTGGTGAGACGATTCGGGAGTCCGCGCACAGGACGACGACGCGCATCGAGAAGTCCGGTCTGGCGAGCGAGGGTCTCCCCTGCCGCGATGACTCGCACGGCCCAGCGTGCTCCGTCATTGGTGCCGCCGGCTTGTGCGCTGCTGGACTTGACCTGGGCGATATCCGGACGCACGCCGTAGATCTCAGAGAGATCACGGCTGACTCGGCGGGCGAGGGTCTCGGCATCCACCTCGGCTTCGACGGCCACGCGACCGGCGATGGAGTGCAGACCGCCGGCGAAGCGCAGTATCGTCGCCACTTCGGCGATGCGCACTGTGGGGGGTGCATTGCGGACGCTGACCAGCTCAGCCTTGACGTCGGTGGTTAGTGCCACGGGACTCCTTCACGATGCTCGCGTCGGATCGCGACGCAAGCGACCAGCTTACAAGGCGGGGAGGACGCTCACCGCCTCGCCGACGTCATCACTCCCGGCCGAGATCGCGGTGGCGGACATTGACCGCGACGCCGGGCGTGTCGCTCAGTCGGCGCGCAAGCTCCTCCACCATGGCGACGGAGCGGTGCTTTCCTCCCGTGCAGCCGATGGCGACAGTCGAATGCGTCTTGTTCTCTCGCTGATATCCGGCCAGCACCGGTTCGAGCGTGTGTGCGTATGCATCGAGGAACTCGCTCGCGCCGGGTCTCGAGAGAACGTACTCGCTCACATCGGCATCCTGTCCGGTGTGCTCGCGCAGCTGCTCCTGCCAGAACGGGTTCGGCAGGAATCGCATGTCTGCAACGTGGTCGACATCGGTGGGCAATCCGTATTTGAATCCGAAGCTGAGCAGCGTGAGCCGATGGCGCGCCGCCCCTTCTTCGGAGAACATCTCCGACACCTGCATCGCCAGCTGGTGGATGTTCAACGGCGAGGTGTCGATGAGCATGTCTGCGGCTTCACGGATCGGCGCCAGCCGCGATCGCTCGGTGCGGATGCCGTCGAGCAGCGTTCCGTCGCCCTGCAGCGGATGCGGCCGGCGAACAGCTTCGAATCGGCGCACGAGCACGTCGTCGGAGGCATCGAGGAAGAGCACCTTGACGCCGCCGCGGGAGCGCAGCGACCTCGCCACGCCGGGAAAGTCGTCGAAGAGATTCCCGCCGCGCACATCCACTACGGCCGCGATCTTGGGGAGGTTTCCCGCCCCCATGTCGGTGAGTTCCAGCAGCGGTCGCAGGATCTGCGGAGGCAGATTGTCTACGACGTACCAGCCGAGATCCTCGAGCGCATTGGCCGCCGTCGTGCGGCCTGCTCCGGACATTCCTGTCACGATCAGGAATTGGCCTTCTTGTGCATCTGCCATCGTCGGTTTCCTTCCCTCGTTTCCAGCCTATCCACTCCCGGCGCTCTGGCCGCCGGCGAGATGCGCGTGGATGGTATCCGCGAGCGTGGGGCCGATGCCGCTCACCTCGCGGATCTGCTCGGGCGCGGCGGCACGCAGCGCTGTCACCGATCCGAAGTGCTTGAGCAGGGCCTTGATGCGCGCATCACCGAGACCCGGGATCTCACTCAGCACAGTGCTGATATCGCGTCGGCGCCGGCGTCGCTGGTGTGTGATGGCGAACCGGTGCGCCTCGTCGCGGAGCCGCTGCACGAGATAGAGCGCCTCGCTCGTGCGCGGGAGGATCACGGGAAAGTCATCCTCCGGCAGCCAGATCTCTTCGAGCCGCTTCGCGATGCCGCACAGCGCGATGTCGGTGCGCCCGCTGTCGCGAAGCGCGCGGGCAGCAGCATTGACCTGCGGCTGCCCGCCATCGACGATGAGGAGCTGTGGTTTGTACGCGAAGCGGGGCTTGCGGCGTGCGCCGGTCTCGTCATCGCCTTCTTCCGCATCGATCACCGAATCCACGCGGGCGAGTCGCCGCATGAGCACCTGGTACATCGAGTCGGTGTCATCGGTGGTCTCTGCGATGTTGAACGAGCGGTACTGGTCTTTGCGCGGCAGTCCGTCCTCGAACACAACCATGGATGCGACGACGTTCGTGCCGCCGAGGTGCGAGATGTCGAAGCATTCGATGCGCAGCGGCGCCTCGGTCATGCCGAGCGCCTCCTGCAGGTCGGTGAGAGCCTGTGTGCGGGCCACATAGTCGCTGGTGCGCCGGGTCTTGTGGCGCAGCAGCGACTGTTGCGCGTTCAGAGTGGCGGTGCGCATGAGCTCGGCGCGCTGCCCGCGCTGGGCGACGGCGATCTCGACCTTGCGTCCTCGACTCCCCCGCAGCCAGAGCTCGAGTTCCGGAGCATCGTCGGGAAGGGTCGGCACAAGCACGCGTCGGGGGATGTCCGTGGAATCGCCGTACGCCCGCTGCAGAATCTGGACGATGAGTTCCGGGCCCGAGATGTCGAGCTCCTTGTCGAGGGCCAGCGAGTGCACGCCGCGCACGCGCCCACCGCGGATCACGAATTGGTGCACTGCTGCCGACAGCTCGTCTTCGGCGACGCCGAACAGGTCGGCGTCCTCGTCCGGCGACAGCACCAGTGCGCTCTTGCCGAGCACCGCCTCGATCGCGGACAGCTTGTCGCGGTACTTCGCGGCCGCTTCGTAGTCCATGCCTGCGGATGCTGCCAGCATCCGCTTGGTCAGGTCGCGCTTGAAGCGCTCGTCCCCGCCGGCCATGAACGCGACGAAATCGTCCACCATGGCGCGATGCTCGGCGATCGTGACCGTCATCGAGCACGGTCCGCCGCATTTGCCGATCTGACCGGGAAAGCACGGACGACCGCTCTGCATCGCTCGGCGATAACTGGCATCGCTGCAGGTGCGAATCGGGAACGCCTTCACCATCAGATCGATGGTGTCGTGCACCGCCCACACTTTCGGGTACGGTCCGAAATAACGCGCCCCGGGGATCTTGCGGTTGCGCGTCACCATCACCCGCGGTGCCTCATCAGCGAGTGTGATCGCCATGAACGGGTAGGACTTGTCGTCCTTGTACCGCACGTTGAATGGCGGGTCGAACTCCTTGATCCACATGTACTCGAGCTGCAGCGAGTCGACGTCGGTCGCGACGACGGTCCATTCCACGGATGCCGCTGTCGTCACCATCCGTCTGGTGCGCTCGTGCAGGGTGCGCAGCGGCGCGAAATAGTTCGATAGTCGCTGACGAAGGTTCTTCGCCTTGCCGACGTACAGCACCCGCCCATCGGCGTCGCTGAACCGGTACACGCCTGGATCGGTCGGTATCTCGCCCGGTCGCGGCTTGTATGGCAGAACGTCGGCCATCATCCGGCCTTGCGGATGCCGCTTCGCGCCGAGATGCTGCGGTCGATGCCAAGAGTCTCTGCGAGGAACTGGCCGGTATGGCTCTCCTCGACCTTCGCGATCTGCTCGGGTGTGCCGACGGCAAGGATCTCCCCGCCGCCGGAACCACCCTCAGGTCCGAGATCGATCACCCAATCGGCCGATTTGATCACGTCGAGGTTGTGTTCGATGACGATGACGGTGTTGCCCTTGTCGACGAGTCCGCCCAGCACCTCGAGCAGTTTGCGGACGTCTTCGAAGTGCAATCCGGTCGTCGGCTCGTCGAGGACGTAGATGCTGCGACCGTTGCTGCGCCGCTGCAATTCGGTTGCGAGCTTGACGCGCTGCGCCTCACCGCCGGAGAGCGTCGTCGCGGCCTGTCCGAGGCGCACATAGCCGAGCCCCACATCGACGAGCGTCTTCATGTAGCGGTGGATCGCCTGGATCGGCTCGAAGAACTCGGCCGCTTCCGAGATCGGCATCTCGAGCACCTCGGCGATGTTCTTGCCCTTGTAGTGCACGGCAAGAGTGTCGCGGTTATAGCGCTTGCCATGGCACACTTCGCAGTCGACGTAGACATCGGGCAGGAAGTTCATCTCGATCTTGATCGTGCCGTCGCCGGAGCAGGCGTCGCAGCGGCCACCCTTGACGTTGAAGCTGAAGCGACCGGGCAGGTAGCCGCGCACCTTCGCCTCGGGCGTCTCGCTGAACAGCGTGCGGATGCGGTCGAAGACACCGGTGTAGGTGGCGGGGTTCGATCGCGGGGTTCGCCCGATGGGCGCCTGGTCGACGTGCACGACCTTGTCGAGGTTGTCGAGTCCGGTGACGCGGGTGTGCTTGCCAGGCACGGTTCGTGCGCCGTTGAGGCGGGAGGCGAGCACCTGGTAGAGGATGTCGTTGACCAGCGATGACTTGCCCGAGCCGCTGACCCCGGTGACAGCGGTCAGCACTCCGAGTGGGAACTCGGCGGTGACGTTCTTCAGGTTGTTCGCGCGGGCGCCCACGACGCTCAGCATGCGCTTGCGATCGATCTTGCGACGCTTTCTCGGCGTCTCGATCTCACGGCGCCCGGCAAGATAGTCGCCCGTCATCGAGTCCATCTCGGTCAGCAGTGCCGAGTACGGCCCTGAATGCACGACCTCTCCCCCGCCGACGCCGGCCCCTGGCCCGATGTCGACGACCCAGTCGGCTGCCTCGATGGTCTCTTCGTCGTGCTCGACGACGATCAGCGTGTTGCCGAGGTCGCGCAGCTTCAGCAGCGTATCGATGAGACGTCGGTTATCGCGCTGATGCAGGCCGATCGACGGCTCGTCAAGTACGTACAGCACGCCCGTGAGGCCAGAGCCGATCTGCGTCGCGAGGCGGATGCGCTGCGCCTCGCCACCGGACAGCGAGCCTGCCGAGCGGCTGAGGTTGAGATACGAGAGCCCCACCTGCAGCAGGAATTCGAGTCGCAGGCGGATCTCCCGCAGCACCTGGGCTGCGATCTTCGCCTCTCGCGCGGTGAGCGACAGGTTCTGCATGAACGCGCCCGCGTCTTCGAGACTGAGCCGCGAGACCTCGGCGATGGAGTGGCCGTGCACCTTGACCGCCAGCACCTCGGGCTTGAGGCGGTCGCCGTCGCACACCGGGCACGGCACTTCGCGCAGGTACTCGCCCCAGCGGCTGCGCTGGTTGTCGGACTCTGCCTGCAGGTACTGCCGCTCGATGTACGGCACGACGCCTTCGAAGCCGGAGGCGTATCGCATCTCCCGCCCATAGCGGTTCTTCCACTTGACGGTGACTTTGTAGTTCTCTCCGCGCAGCACTGCTTCACGCACATCGGAATGCAACTGGTTCCAGGGGGTGTCCAGCGAGAAATCGAGATCCCGCGACAGCCCCTCGAGGAGCCGCTCGTAGTACTGGAACAGACCCTTGCCCTGGGTCGTCCAGGGCAAGATGACGCCCTCGCGGATGGAGAGATCTTCGTCGCCGAGCATGAGGTCGACGTCGACCGACATGCGGGTGCCGAGCCCCGCGCAGGCAGGACATGCGCCGAAGGGCGCATTGAACGAGAAGGTGCGCGGCTCGATCTCTGTCAGCGCGATCGGGTGCCCATTCGGACACGCGAGCTTCTCCGAGAACGACTGCCAGGCGTCGTCGCCCTCTTCGTCGACGAAGTTCACCTGCACCACGCCGCCAGCGAGCCCCAACGCCGTTTCCACGGAATCGGTGACGCGCCCGAGGATGTCGGAGGATGCCACGAGCCGGTCGACGACGACCGCGATGTCGTGCTTGTAGCTCTTCTTCAGTGTCGGCGGCTCAGCGAGCTGGATCAGGTCGCCGTCGACGATCGCTCGCGAGTACCCCTTCGCGCCGAGCTCCTTGAAGAGATCGACGAATTCGCCCTTCTTCTGCGAGACGATGGGCGCGACGATCTGGTATCGGGTGCGATCGGGCAGCTCCATCAGCTGATCGGCGATCTGCTGCACGGTCTGACGCTGGATCTTCTCGCCGCATTCCGGACAGTGCGGAATGCCGATGCGCGCCCACAGCAGGCGCATGTAGTCGTGGATCTCGGTGATGGTGCCGACCGTCGACCGCGGGTTGCGGTTGGTCGATTTCTGATCGATCGAGACCGCGGGGCTCAGCCCCTCGATGAAGTCGACATCGGGACGGTCGACCTGCCCGAGGAACTGGCGCGCATAGGCGCTCAGTGACTCGACATACCGGCGCTGCCCCTCAGCGAAGATCGTGTCGAACGCGAGACTCGACTTGCCCGAGCCCGAAAGGCCGGTGAAGACGACGAGAGAATCGCGGGGGATCTCGATATCGACGTTCTTGAGGTTGTGCACGCGGGCACCGCGAACACTGAGTTTTCCGGATGAGGCAACGGGAACAATTGGCACCCGCCAAGTCTAAGAGGGGCCACCGACACTGCGGCCGAGTCCGCTCTCAGCGGACCTCCGTGACTTCGCGGTCGGAGAAAGCTCGCACGCGGCTGCCGCGCAGCATCCGGGCGACGACGAGCGCCAGCAGCAGCCCCGCCCCGCCCCCGAAGATCACGGCGATCGGCACAACAGGGCCGCCGGGCAGCAGACTGATCGCGAACGCGGCACCCTGGCAGATCACCTGCACGAGGACGAAGCGCATCGCAGTGGGCATCAGTGCGCGCAGCGTCACACGAGCGCGCAGCGGCACGACCAGCGACAGCGCGGCGAGGACATGCAGCAGATGCACCACCGCGATGGCGACCGCGGTGCGCAGGGGGTGCGACGGCTCGAGGAGCAGCACGACGACGAATGCGCCCGCAGCTGCCCACACTCCGCCGAGCTGGGGCACGATCGCACCGAACACAGCGGCTGCGCTGATGATCGCGAACCACCCGAGCGGCGCTCCGACCAGCATCCCGCCGATGACGGCGACGGCGACGGCGAGAAGACGCAGCACGACCCCGGGCACGTTCGCGCCCATGGCCAGCCGATCGTTGCGCATCATCGCTGGGCACCCATCCTCGGCGAATGCGCGCCGACTCTCGCGAGCGCTGCCAGCTGCCCCGCCGGCGCGTCTCGCCAGCCAAGCGTCTCGACGCCGGATTCGCGCAGCTGGTGCAGCATGTCCTGTCGTTCTGTCAGGAGCACTCGCAGTGCGAGCTGCCGCTCTTTGCCCAGGCGGTGCGTGTCGAGTTCCGGCAGAGTATCGACGGCTATCACGCGATGCCCGACGGCGCGCCAGCGCAGCGCGATCTCCGCCGCGGCACCATCGAAGAAGGTGGACAGCACGTAGATGATCGAGCCGTGCGGCACCGGCGGCGTGCGGCGGAAGCGCGCGTCGTCGCCGCCGCGTCCGCACGCCGAGATCTCTGCGACCACGCGCGCGAGATGTCGTGTGCCACCACCGCTGCGCACCGAGCGCCCGCCGTGCATGAGCGTATGGAACGCGATGCGGTCGCCCTGCGCGATCGTGGCAGCGGCGATCGAGCGCGCTGCGCCGCGGGCATGATCGAGCGAGGTCACCCCGCTGCTCTCGAGATCGAGAGTGCCCCACGTCGCGACAACCGTTCCGAGGTCGTCGGCGGTATCCATCACGATGACCGCAGAGGCATCGCTGAGAGTATTGTTGCGTCGGATCAACAGCTCACCCGGCCGTCGAGCGGCCCTGGCGGTCGCTTTCCAATCGACCCGCCGCAGCTCGTCACCGGGTGCGAACTGGTGGATGTCGCGGAAGTCACCGCCCTGACCGGGTCGCATTCCCTCATGCGCGCCGTGCAGGCCGGTCAGTCGCGGAGCGATCGGCATCCTCGGGATGCGCTGTATCACCGGTGTCACCGCCCGGATCGCCGTGATCGGGCTCTGCGGCGCGCCGATCACGGCGGAGTCGGCTTCCAGCGGTCGCACGGCGAGCTCGACGCTGATGAGCGGGCCGGAGTGCAGCACCCGGCTGCGCGCGCGCAATCGGGTGTCGCCGGAGACGAAGACTCGGCGACGAGTGCGCTCTGCCTGGATGACGGCTGCTTCGACCATCTCCGCATCGGAGCGGATGACGATCTCCTCAGCCAGCCAGCCGTCGGCCGGCTCCATCCCGCGCTCGATCTCGATGGCGATGACGCCGGACGGGGGCTGCGCACTGATCGCGTAGACGGCCCACAGCGCGAGCGGCAGGCCGACGACGATCACGTCCGGACGGGATGCCAGCATCCCGACGGTCAGGATCCCGACCGCGCCCATCAGCGCGACCAGCACCGACGGACTCAGCCGCCGGTGCGAAGCACGCTGCGGTTCGCTCTCTGGTGCCATCGGTCAGACTCGTGGCGCGGCGATGCTCGGAGGAACGGCGACGGTTGCGACGAGGCTCGTGATCAGCGCGGACGGATCGACGCCCTGCGCCCACGCCTGCGGCGTGAGCGTCAGGCGATGCGCGAGCACGGGCACTGCCACGCGCTTGATGTCATCGGGGCGCACGTAGTCGCGCCCATCGAGTGCGGCCAGTGCTCGGCCGAGCAGCATCAGCGACTGCGACCCACGTGGCGACGCGCCGACAGAGACATGCTGAGCGGTGCGGGTCGCCGCAGCCAGCGCGACGCAGTAGGCGGCCACGTCTGGATCGACATGGATCTGTTCGACGGCCTGCTGCAGCGCCACGAGATCGCCGGGCGCCAGAACCGGGTCCACGTGGGTGCCCTCCTGCTGCCGCCGCAGTCGACCCAGCAGGATCTCGGTCTCTCCGTGCTGATCCAGATACCCGACAGACAGTCGCACCATGAACCGGTCGAGCTGCGCCTCCGGCAGCGCGTAGGTGCCTTCGTACTCGATCGGGTTGGCCGTCGCGATCACGTGGAATGGCGGTTCCAGAGCGAAGCTGTTGCCCTCGACCGTGACCTGACGCTCCGCCATCGCCTCCAGCATGGCGGACTGCGTTTTGGGCGTGGTGCGGTTGATCTCATCTGCCAGGAGCAGACCGGTGAAGATCGGCCCCGGCCGGAAGACGAAATCCCCGGTCTCGGGGGCGTACACATACGATCCCGTCACATCGCCCGGAAGCATGTCGGGTGTGCACTGCAGGCGGCGGAAAGACAGTCCGAGGGCGGCGGCAAGGCTCCGCGCGGCCAGGGTCTTGCCCAGCCCGGGCACGTCTTCGAACAACACGTGCCCGCCAGCGAGGATGGTGGCCAAGGCGATCTCCAGCGGATCGTCCATCCCGACGACGACAGTGGCAACAGCCGCCCGAATCTGCCGGCCGGCGTCAGCGATGTCCTCGAAGTTCATGTTGCGTCCTCCTTGAGAGTGGGTGCGAGTCGTTCGGCTGCCGCCAGCGCATCGCGGATATCTGTCGTCGTCGTGCGGTGACCATTCAGGCGCGCCCAGAGCCCCGCACCCAATCGCTCTTCGATGGCCGTGCCATCGGCAACGACGTCAGGGTCGAGACCGTGTCTGGCAAGCCGCCGCCGCAGCGTGGCGCGCACACGTCGGGTCACTGCCTCGCTCACCGTGTCGGTATGCATGTTGATCGCCCAGGCGAGCCGAGACACATCGGATCCGACATAGGTCTGCTCTTCGGGCCTTCCCGGCGCATCTGCGCGCGGGTCGTCGAATGCCGGCAATCGAGCGATGATCGCGGCCCCGACAGCGAGCACTCCCCAGCCACAGGCGAATTCGATCTGCACGCCGATCATCGCGAGCACGAGGCCTGTCAGCAGACCGACGCCGAGCGCGAACAGGATCCTGCGCTTCACCGCCAGCCCTCCTCGATCTCCACGAGTGCGCGGACGGCGGCGGAGCGATCGGCTTCATCGGCAGAATGTCCGCCGAATCGCACTCCCTCGTACAGCCGCAGCAGGCGATGCGCCGGTTCGTCGAGCCCGGGCCTGCGCAGCAGAATGCGCAGCGTGAACTCCGCCGGGGTCTCGCTCCTTCCGCGCGCGGTGCCGGAATCAGCGGCGGTCTCTTCGAGGCCGACCCACGCCGCCACGATCGCGTCACCCGGGTCTGCCTGCGTGTCGATGAGCGTTCGCGCAGCGGCGATGCCGCGTCGCATTGTCGGGGCATCGGGTGCCGAGTCGGTGAAGATCTCCATCGACACCCCCTCATCAGTATCGACGCCCTCACGCTGCCGAAGCGGCCGGTTCTTCCAGTACCCGATCAGCGCCCGCACGATGAAGAAGAGGACGACCAAGACGACCAGCAGCACGAGCAGCAGCAAGAGCATCAGCACCACGAACCCGCGGATGCCATCCTGCGGCGGCGGCATCGTCGATTCCGGGCCGGGGGTGATCTCCACCGGTGTCGGTGCGGGACCCGGGGCGCGCTCGGCGACCGGCGGGGTGAAGGTGGGGTGCCCGGCGAGAGACGCCGCGAGCATCGCGACGACGAAGAGAACGAGAACCGCGGCGATGAGCAGATACCGCTGAACGCGGGGAACGGATGCTGCTTCTCGACCCTCGTGGTCAGCACGCATCGTCATGCCTTCAGCCTATGCGGGTCTCCGCTGGTGATAGGAGCGCATGTGGATAACTGTGCGGTCAGCCCGACATCGTCATCGTCCGCCCAGAGCGCACCGGCTCAGGCGTGCCCGGCGCGCTCCATCGCCCGCAGCTCCTTCTTCAGATCCTGCACCTCGTCACGCAGCCTTCCCGCCAGCTCGAATTTCAGCTCTGCCGCGGCGGCGAGCATCTGGTCGGAGAGGTCCGAGATGGTCTCTTCGAGCTGGATGGCGCCCTCAGCCGCAATGCCCGTGCGCCGCAGATTCGGCGTCGGCGCCTTGCCTCGGCCGGACTTGTTGCGCCCGGCGCGCATGTCGGCGGTGTCAGCCGCTTCACGAGCGAGCACCTCGGTGATGTCTGCGATGCGCTTGCGCAACGGCTGCGGATCGATGCCGTTCTCGGTGTTGTAGGCGATCTGCTTCTCGCGCCGTCGATCGGTCTCGTCGATCGCGCGTGCCATCGAATCTGTCATCCGGTCCGCGTACATGTGCACTTCTCCGGAGACGTTCCGCGCTGCACGTCCGATCGTCTGAATCAAAGACGTGCCTGATCGCAGGAACCCTTCCTTGTCAGCGTCGAGGATCGCCACCAGCGACACCTCGGGCAAGTCGAGGCCCTCGCGGAGAAGGTTGATCCCGACGAGCACGTCGTACACGCCGGCGCGCAGCTCGCTGAGCAGTTCCACTCGGCGCAGCGTGTCGACGTCGGAGTGCAGGTAGCGCACTCGAACCCCGTGCTCGCCGAGGAAATCCGTGAGCTCCTCTGCCATCTTCTTCGTCAGCGTCGTCACAAGAATGCGCTCATCGCGAGCGACGCGCACCCGAATCTGCTCGAGCAGGTCGTCGATCTGCCCCTTCGACGGCTTGACGATGATCTGCGGGTCGACCAGCCCGGTGGGGCGGATGATCTGCTCGACCACACCATCGGCGATGCCCATCTCGTATTTGCCCGGCGTGGCGGAGAGATACACGGTCTGTCCGATGCGGTTCTTGAACTCGTCCCAGCGCAGCGGACGGTTGTCCATCGCGCTCGGCAGCCGGAAGCCATGCTCGACGAGCGTGCGCTTGCGCGAGGCGTCTCCCTCGTACATCGCCCCGATCTGCGGCACGGTCACGTGCGATTCGTCGATCACGAGCAGGAAGTCATCGGGGAAGAAGTCGAGCAGCGTGTGCGGCGGCTCGCCCGGAGCACGGCCGTCCATGTGGCGGGAGTAGTTCTCGATGCCCGAGCAGAATCCGAGTTGCTGCAGCATCTCGAGATCGAACGTCGTGCGCATCCGCAGTCGCTGCGCCTCGAGCAGCTTCCCCTGGCGTTCGAACTCCGCCAGACGCTCTTCGAGCTCCTTCTCGATCGTGCCGATGGAGCGCTGGATGACATCGGTACCGGCGACGTAGTGGGAGGCAGGGAAGATCGGTACTGCATCGAGCTTCTCGATGACCTCGCCGGTGAGCGGATGCAGCGAGTACAGCGCTTCGATCTCATCGCCGAACAGCTCGATGCGAATGGCATGCTCTTCGTATACCGGGATGATCTCGATCGTGTCGCCGCGGACCCGGAAGTTGCCGCGGGAGAAGTCGACGTCATTGCGGTTGTACTGCATGGCGATGAACTGTCGGATCAGCGCGTCGCGGTCATACCGTTCGCCGACCTGCAGGGCGACCATCGCCCGCAGGTACTCTTCGGGGGCACCGAGGCCGTAGATGCACGAGACCGTGGATACCACGATGACATCGCGGCGGCTCAGCAGCGAGTTGGTGGTGGAGTGCCGCAGCCGCTCGACCTCTGCGTTGATCGACGAGTCCTTCTCGATGAACGTATCCGTCTGGGGCACATATGCCTCGGGCTGGTAGTAGTCGTAGTAGGAGACGAAGTACTCCACGGCGTTGTTCGGCATCAGCTCGCGGAACTCGTTGGCGAGCTGTGCGGCCAGCGTCTTGTTGTGCGCGAGCACCAGAGTCGGTCGCTGCACCTGCTCGACGAGCCACGCGGTGGTCGCCGACTTGCCTGTGCCAGTGGCACCGAGAAGGACGACATCAGTCTCGCCGGCATTGATGCGTGCGGCGAGCTCGGCGATCGCCTGCGGCTGGTCTCCGGCTGGCATGTACTCGCTGACGACCTCGAAGGGTCGGACGCTGCGCGTGGGTTGCATCCTTCCAGGGTATGCCGGGCCACCGACATCGCGGCGCGTGCGCCATCATCGCTCTAGAGTGGAGCCGTGATCGAGTTCATCATCGGCAGCAGTCTCGCGGCATCCGCCGGCTTGAACGCATGGATGCCGCTGTTCCTGCTCGGGCTCGCAGATCGGCTCATCCCGGCGATGGAGCTGCCCTCCGGCTGGTCCTGGCTGTCGGGTGACATCTCGCTCTGGGTGCTGGGCGGACTGCTGGTCCTGGAGATCGTGGCGGACAAGATCCCCGCGCTCGATTCGATCAACGACATCGTGCAGAGCATCCTCCGCCCCGCTGCCGGAGGAATCGCCTTCGGAGCTGGTTCCAGTGCCCAGACGGTTGCCGTCACCGATCCTGCCTCGTTCTTCACCGATAACGCCTGGGTTCCGATCGTCACCGGGATTGTGATCGCGCTCGTCGTTCACGTCGTGAAGGCGACGGGCCGCGTGGCGGCCAATGCGGTGACCGGAGGTCTGGCGGCCCCCGTGCTCAGCACAGCGGAGGATGGCGCATCATTCGCTCTCGCCGCAGCCGCGATCCTCGTCCCGCTGATTGCGCTCGCACTCCTGATCGGCTTGATCGTCACCGCGATCGTGCTGGTACGCCGGCGAAGCGCACGCAAGCGGGTCGCCGCAGCCGGCTGAGCTACCGCCTCACGCGCTGCGGATTCGCTCCCACAGCCGGTCGACCTGCGCAACGGTGCGAGCGAGGTCACCGGAAGTGTCGATGATGATGTCGGCGATCTCCCGTCGCTCAGCATCCGGAACCTGCGACGCGATGCGGGCGCGGGCGGCCGCAGCATCCATCCCCCGCAATTCGACCATGCGCTGCTCACGCACCTCCGCCGGGGCGTCAGCGACGACGATCAGATCCCACGGGTCATCCACTCGAGCCTCGACGAGCAGTGGGACGTCGTACACGACGACAGCATCCGGGTCGGCTTCGAATGCCGCGGCGAACCGTCGGGCCGATTCATCGCGGACAGCGGGATGCACGATGGTGTTGAGCCGGGTGAGCGCCTCCTCGTCGCCGAACACCTTCTCCCCGAGCGCTGCGCGGTCGAGCACACCATCCGGTCGGATCATCTCGTCGCCGAAGGCCGCAGCGATCTGCGCGAGCACCGCAGACCCCGCTCCCTGCACATCGCGGACGATCTGATCGGCATCCACGATCGTCGCCCCGAGCTCCGACAGGCGGCGTGCGATCGTGGATTTACCCGACGCGATGCCGCCGGTGAGCGCGATGAGTGGCATCCTCCCATCCTGGCATGCGGGAAAAATCCCCCAGGCACACAGAACGGGCCGCCACCCGAAGGTGACGGCCCGTGCTGTGATGCGTGTGCTTACGCGTTGCCGCCGGAGAGCTTCTCGCGCAGAGCCGCGAGTGCCTCGTCGTCAGCAAGGGTGCCGGCGCCGGTGACGTCGGTCGCGAACGCCTGTCCGCCACCGAAGTCCTCGCCAGCAGCTGCCTCAGCCTCGGCCGCCTTGACGACCTGAGCCTTGTGAGCCTCCCAGCGAGCCTGGGCAGCGGCGTACTCCTGCTCCCAAGCCTCGCGCTGAGTGTCGAAGCCGTCCTTCCAAGCACCGGTCTCGGCGTCGAAGCCCTCCGGGTACTTGTACTCGCCGTTCTCGTCGTACTCGGCGAGCATGCCGTACAGGGCCGGGTCGAACTCGGTGCCGTGCGGGTCGACCGACTCGTTGGCCTGCTTGAGCGACAGCGAGATGCGACGACGCTCCAGGTCGATGTCGATGACCTTGACGAAGACCTCTTCGCCGACCGACACGACCTGCTCAGCCAGCTCGACGTGCTTGCTGGAGAGCTCGGAGATGTGCACGAGGCCCTCGATGCCATCCGCAACGCGGACGAACGCACCGAACGGAACGAGCTTGGTGACCTTGCCCGGTGCGATCTGGCCGATCGCGTGGGTGCGGGCGAAGACCTGCCACGGGTCTTCCTGGGTCGCCTTGAGCGACAGGGAGACGCGCTCGCGGTCCAGGTCCACCTCAAGGATCTCGACGGTGACCTCCTGGCCGACCTCGACGACCTCAGAGGCGTGCTCGATGTGCTTCCAGGACAGCTCGGAGACGTGCACGAGGCCGTCCACGCCACCCAGGTCGACGAACGCACCGAAGTTGACGATCGACGACACGACACCCTTGCGGACCTGACCCTTGTGAAGGTTGTTCAGGAACGTGGTGCGCGACTCCGACTGCGTCTGCTCGAGCAGCGCGCGGCGGCTGAGCACCACGTTGTTGCGGTTCTTGTCGAGCTCGAGGATCTTGGCCTCGATCTCCTGACCGAGGTACGGGGTGAGGTCGCGGACGCGGCGCAGCTCGATGAGCGATGCGGGCAGGAAGCCGCGCAGGCCGATGTCGACGATGAGACCGCCCTTGACGACCTCGATGACGGTGCCGGTGACGACGCCATCCTCTTCCTTGATCTTCTCGACGTCTCCCCAGGCGCGCTCGTACTGCGCACGCTTCTTGGAGAGGATCAGGCGGCCTTCCTTGTCCTCCTTCTGGAGAACGAGTGCCTCAACCACATCACCGACGGCGACGACCTCGTTCGGGTCGACATCGTGCTTGATGGAGAGCTCACGCGAGGGGATGACGCCCTCGGTCTTGAAGCCGACGTCGAGGAGGACCTCGTCGCGGTCGACCTTCACGATCGTGCCCTCGATGAGGTCACCATCGCTGAAGGATTTGATGGTCAGTTCGACCGCGGCCAAGAAGTCCTCAGCAGAGCCGATGTCGTTGATTGCGACCTGCTTGGTGGCCGGGGCGGTCGTTGCGCTAGTCATGTAGTGGGTTGTCCTTGTGAATGGAGAATCAGGCGACGAGTTCCGGCGCGCCGGAGGGCTCGAAGCAGTTGGATTTGAGATTGCGATGACACGAGGGCAGGCAGATGCTCGCCACGAGTGACACTCCAGATTATCAGATTCGAGCCCGGCTGTGCGCTCGTTCTGCGCGAGCGGCTCTCTATGCTGAACGGATGACCGATCGTCTGATGCTGCTCGATACCGCCAGCCTCTATTTTCGCGCTTTCTTCGGTGTGCCCGATCGCGTGAAGGCACCGGACGGCTCGTCCGTCAATGCGGTTCGCGGTCTGCTCGACATCGTCGCGAAGCTGATCACGATGTACCAGCCGACGCATGTCATCGCCTGCTGGGACGATGACTGGCGGCCGCAGTGGCGCGTGGACCTGATCCCGAGTTACAAGGCGCATCGCGTCCTCGAAGTCGTGCAGTCCGCGCCGGATGTCGAAGAGGTTCCGGATCCCCTGCAGCAGCAGATCCCGCTCATCCGCGAGGCACTGGGAGCGCTCGGCATCCCGATCATCGGAGCGGCCGAGCATGAAGCGGATGACGTGATCGGCACGCTCGCGACGGATGCCGACATGCCGGTCGATATCGTCACCGGCGACCGCGACCTGTTCCAGCTCATCGACGACCCGCGCGACGTGCGTGTGGTCTACACGGCACGAGGCATGAGCAACCTCGAGGTTTGGACCGAAGCGACGGTCGTCGCGAAATACGGCATCCTCCCCTCGCAGTACGCCGATTTCGCGACGTTGCGCGGCGATGCCTCCGACGGCCTGCCCGGCGTGAAGGGCATCGGCGAGAAGACCGCTGCGACGCTGCTGCAGGCGCACGGCGACCTCGAGGGCGTGCGGTCAGCCGCAGCGTCCGGTCAGCTCAGCGCGACAGCATCCGCCCGCTTCGCCGATGCCGCCGACTACCTCGACGTCGCACAGACCGTGGTGCGCGTGGCGACGCAGCTCGATGTCGCAGCTCCCGGCACGGCGCTGCGCGCCCTCGACCCCGTAGAGGCGGATGCTGCCGACCACCTCGCCGAGCAATGGAACCTCGGCACGGCGATGACGCGCGCCGTGGCTGCGCTCGCATCCCGGGGCTGACTCTCCTCACTGCGTCAGCTGCTCGCCCACGACCTCAGCCGGTCAAGGCCCCAGGTCGTGACGATCCGCTCCGCGGGCACGCCCACGGCTTCTGCGCGCTCAGCGCCGTAATCGAGCAGAGACAGCTGCCCCGGCGCATGCGCATCAGAGTCGATCGCGAAGAGACAACCCTCTGCCAGCGCGAGCGAGATCAGAGCATCCGGCGGGTCCTGGCGTTCGGGACGGGAGTTGATCTCGACGGCCACACCGAATTCTGCGCAGGCGGCGAACACCGCCTGCGCGTCGAACTGCGACGGCGGCCGGGTGCCGCGCTCCCCCTGGACGAGTCGCCCGGTGCAGTGTCCGAGCACATTCACCTGCGGATGCGAGACCGCCGAGATCATCCGCCGGGTCATCGGCGCCGCATCCATCTTCAGGAGCGAGTGGACGGATGCCACGACGATGTCGAGCTCGGCCAGCAGCTCCTCGGTCTGATCCAGGCGTCCGTCTTCCAGAATGTCGACCTCGATGCCGGCGAGCACAGCCAGGGTGTCGTCCGACTGCGCGCGCACCAGCGGAATCTGCTCCCGCAGACGCTCTGCCGACAAACCGCGTGCCACGCGCAGCCGCGGGGAGTGGTCGGTGATCGCGAGGTAGTTGTGGCCGAGCGCCCGAGCTGCTGACGCCATCGCCTCGATCGGCGTCGTCCCATCGGACCAGTCGGTATGACTGTGCAGATCGCCACGCAGTCGCGCTCGCAGCGCCGACTGCCGCTGCGGCGTCACCGCGGCGCGCAACTCGGTCAGGTAGTCCGGAACCTGCCCGTGCTGCGCCTGCTGGATCACCTCGAAGGTCGAGGCGCCGATCCCCTTCTGCTCGCGCAGTCGAGCAGAGTCCCGACGCACCTCCTCGGGCAGTTCGGCGAGAATGGCGGCCGCCCGGCGAAACGCCTTCGCTCGGTACCGAGAGGCGCGTTCGCGCTCAAGCAGCGACGCGATCTCGAGGAGTGCTTCGGAGGCGTCCATGATCACCCGCTCTGTCGCGTCGCGCTGTCAGCTCGCGACCGGCTCCTGCGTCGCGCGGATCCAGTCGTCGAGCTTCTTCTCGGCGCGGCCATCATCGACTGCGGCGCCCGCGCGCTCGTAGGCGTCGCGCAGACGCTCGAGGATCGATACCTGTGTCAGTGCCGCGTCGTGCGACAGCTCGTAGGCGACGATGCCGGCGGCAGCGTTCAGAAGCACGATGTCGCGCACGGCCCCCTTGTCGCCGGCGAGCGTGCGTCGAAGGATGCGGGCATTGTGCTCGGGCGCACCGCCGAGCAGGTCGGAGATGTCTGCGGTGGGGATGCCGATGTCGCGCGGGTCGATGTCGTGCTCGTGGATGTCCCCTCGTGCCACTTCCCAGATGCGACTGTGCCCCGTCGTGGTGAGTTCGTCGAGACCATCGTCGCCGCGGAAGACCAGCGCGGTCGCACCGCGAGTGCGGAAGACGCCCGTGATCAGCGGCACGCGATCGAGACGAGCGACACCGACGGCGTTGGCTTCGGCGCGTGCGGGATTGCACAGCGGCCCGAGCACGTTGAACACGGTGGGCACGGCGAGTTCTGAGCGCGCTGTACCCGCGTGCCGGAAACCGGGGTGAAAAGCGGCTGCCCATGCGAAGGTGATGCCGGTCTGCTCGAGAACGGATGCCACGCGATTCGGGTCCAGCGAGATGTCCAGGCCGAGCGCTGCGAGCACGTCCGACGAGCCAGAAGAGGAGCTAGCGGCACGGTTGCCGTGCTTGACGACGGGGATGCCGGTGGCCCCGATGATGATCGCTGCGGTCGTGGAGATGTTCACCGTGCCGACGAGGTCTCCGCCCGTTCCGACGATGTCCAGCACGTCGGACGACACCGGCAGCGGCACAGCCGCCTCGAGGATGGCGTCTCGGAATCCGACCACTTCATCGATCGTCTCCCCCTTGGCCCGCAGCGCTACCAGGAAGCCAGCCAGCTGAGCGTCGGTCACCCTGCCCTGCATGACCTGACGCATCGCCCAGGTGGACTCCCACACGCTGAGGTCGCGCCGATCCAACAGGCCGGTGAGCAAAGTGGTCCACGTGAGGGAGTCAGACATGATGCCGATCCTAATCGCGCGCACAATGATGCCGATTCGAGATGACGGATCAGCATGCGGTTGCGAGAGCTCGAGGTATCTGAAGTTCAGCCCCCACCTGCGAGATTCTCAGCAAATGGAGGCAGATTCGCAGGCAGTTCTTAGGTTGCCCTAAGTCTTGGAACAGCGAAACGGGCCATCGAGGTGCAAGAATCATCGCGCAGAATCGGCCATAATGGTGTGGTGACCACCTCAGCGACGTATGCCCCGGCGGCAAGAACCATCAAGCGCCCTAATCCGGTCGCTGTCGGCACCATCGTGTGGCTCGGCAGCGAGGTTATGTTCTTCGCGGGACTTTTCGCGATCTACTTCACCCTCCGCAGCACATCCCCCGACCTGTGGGCCGACCGCACCGACATGCTCAATGTCGTCTACGCCGGAGTGAACACCGCGATCCTCGTCGCGTCTTCGTTCACCTGCCAGATGGGTGTCTTCGCCGCAGAAGATCTGCAGCCTTACCACATCCCTCGCGGCCAGGTTAATGCCGCGGGCCGCCGCCGTCTGTTCGGCTGGGGCATGGTCGAGTGGTTCTGGCTCACCTTCATCCTCGGCGCGATCTTCGTGAGCGGCCAGGTGTGGGAGTACGCACAGCTCGTCACCGAGGGCCTGCCCATCACGGCTGACTCCTACGCATCGGCCTTCTACCTCACGACGGGCTTCCACGCACTGCACGTCACCGGCGGGCTCATCGCTTTCGTCCTTGTTATCGGCCGCGCATACGCGGTCAAGAACTTCGGCCACAAGGAGGCGACCTCCTCGATCGTCGTGTCGTATTACTGGCACTTCGTCGATGTCGTCTGGGTGGCCCTGTTCTTCGTCATCTACTTCCTGAAATAAGAGCGGAGCGATTTTTCGAAATGGCACGAGAGAAGAAGCACCGCTCACGCGGACGCCGTAGCCCCCTCGCCGCTGCCGCCTTGATCGGCGCCGGCCTGCTGCTTACCGGCGGTGCGTACGCCGGAGCAACAGCGGCGATCGCATCGACCAGTGACACGCAGACGAGCGCTCAGGCCGAGCTGACGGTCGACGACGGACAGAAGCTGTTCACCGCGAACTGCGCCACCTGCCACGGCCTCGACATGCAAGGCACACCGGAAGGGCCGAGTCTTATCGGCGTCGGTGAACTGTCGGTCGAGTTCCAGCTCGCCACCGGGCGCATGCCTCTGCAGATGCAGGGTCCGCAGGCTCCGCAGAAGTCGCCGCAGTTCACCGAGGAGCAGATCCACGCGATGGCTGCGTATGTGCACTCGGTCGCTCCTGGACCCGAGTACCCGCAGGACTGGGTCACCGCCGGCGAAGCCAACCCCGAAGACGCCTCCGATGAGGTCAGCATCTCGCACGGTGCGGAGCTCTTCCGCATCAACTGCGCGATGTGCCACAACGTCGCAGCCGCCGGTGGTGCGCTCACCGAGGGCAAGTACGCCCCCGCGCTGACGTCCACCAGTGCCCTGCACATCTATGCAGCCATGGTCACCGGCCCGCAGAACATGCCGGTCTTCGGCGACATGAACCTCAGCACCGAAGACAAGCGCGACATCATCGCCGCGCTCATCTTCCAGCAGCAGGAGGTTCAGGTCGGCGGCTTCACACTGGGATCTTTGGGTCCGGTGTCTGAGGGCCTGTTCATCTGGATCTTCGGAATCGGCGCGCTCGTCGCCCTCACCGTGTGGATCACGGCGAAGTCCAACTGACGCACTTTCATCGAAGAGTTACGTACGAGGAGCACCATGGCAAACGACGACGACACGCAGGCTCTTGACAGGGCCTACCAGCCCTCCCCCGGGCTGGGCGTCGCAGTCAGCGATCCCGCGCAGAATCCGGGACTGCCGCCGCACCGCCAGCGGATGACCGATAAGGATCCGCGGGCGGAGAAGGCAGCAGTCCGCACGGTCTACACCCTGTTCTACCTGTCACTGGCAGGCAGTATCTGGGCAGTAGCGGCATACATGCTGTTCCCGATCGAGAGCGGCGCACTCATCGACGTGCGCTACAACAACCTCTTCATCGGTCTCGGCATCGGTTTGGCGCTGCTTGCGCTCGGACTCGGCGCGATCCACTGGTCGAAGGCCTTGATGTCCGACAAGGAGTTCATCGAGGAGCGGCACCCGACGCGCGGTCGCGATGCGACGCGCGAGGCCGCAGTCGAGGTGTTCGCGGAAGCGAACGAGGAATCCGGTTTCGGCCGCCGCACGATGATCCGCAACTCGCTGATCGCCGCCGTGGTCGCCTCGATCGTCCCCGGCGTCACGCTGTTCCGCGGACTCGCCCCGTTCGCCACTCCGGACAACCCGATCGCCGGCGACCCGGTCGCTCTGCTGCAGCACACGATGTGGGACACCGGCACACGACTCGTCCGCGACCCGGATGGCACGCCCATCCGCGCCGCCGATGTCACACTCGGCTCGGCCGTGCACGTGATCCCCGAGGGCCTCAACGAACTCGGTCACGCTGGCGGCCTGCTCGAGGAGAAGGCGAAGGCGATCGTTCTGCTGATGCGTCTGCGTCCGGAACAGCTCGTCGAAGCCGACGACCGCAAGGACTGGTCCTACGACGGCATCGTCGCGTACTCGAAGGTCTGCACCCACGTCGGCTGCCCCGTCGCCCTTTACGAGCAGCAGACGCACCACCTGCTCTGCCCCTGCCACCAGTCGCAGTTCGATGTGACTGAACACGCCAAGGTCATCTTCGGCCCGGCTGCGCGCCCACTGCCGCAGCTGCCGATCGCCATCGACGATGAGGGCTACCTGATCGCGCAGAGCGACTTCAAGGAACCCGTCGGCCCGAGCTTCTGGGAGCGCCATTGAGTACCGCAACTCGTAACGAGGACACCAAGCAGAAGCCTCTCGGCGGACGCTTCATCGGCGCCACGGCGAATTACATCGACGAGCGCACCAGCCTGTCCGGCTTCGTCAAGGAGCTGGGACGCAAGATCTTCCCGGACCACTGGTCCTTCATGCTCGGCGAGATCGCGCTGTGGAGCTTCGTCGTCGTCTTCGTCTCGGGAACGTTCCTGACGTTCTTCTTCCAGGCGACGATGGTTCCGACGCACTACACCGGCGCATACGAGCCGATGCGCGGCATCGAGATGTCGGCGGCTCTCGAGTCGACCCTGCGGATCTCCTTCGATCTGCGCGGCGGCCTGCTGGTCCGCCAGATCCACCACTGGGCGGCTCTCGTCTTCGTGGCCGGAATCGGCATCCACATGCTCCGCGTTTTCTTCACAGGTGCGTTCCGCAAGCCGCGCGAGCTCAACTGGGTGATCGGCTTCGTGCTGTTCATCCTGGCGATGGCCGAGGGCTTCACCGGCTACTCGCTGCCGGACGATCTGCTCTCGGGCAACGGTCTGCGCATCATCGACGGCATGATCAAGGGTCTTCCGCTGATCGGCACCTGGACCTCGTTCCTGCTCTTCGGCGGCGAGTTCCCCGGCAGCGACATCGTCGGTCGCCTCTACACCGCACACATCCTGCTGCTCCCGCTGCTGGTGATCGCTTTCGTCGGCCTGCACCTCATGCTGATGATCATCAACAAGCACACGCAGTTCGCCGGTCCGGCACGCACCAACAGCAACGTCGTCGGATACCCGATGATGCCGGTCTACATGTCGAAGATGGGCGGCTTCCTGTTCATCGTGTTCGGCACGATCGTGCTGATCGCCACGTTCTTCCAGATCAACCCGGTGTGGAACTACGGACCGTACGACCCCTCCCCCGTGTCCGCGGGAACGCAGCCTGACTGGTACATCGGCTTCGCCGACGGTGCCCTGCGCCTGGCGCCGCCGCACCTCGACATCGTGATGTTCAACCACACGCTGTCACTCGGGATCCTCATCCCGGTCGCCGTTCTGGGTCTGTTCATCGTGCTCGTCGCGCTCTACCCCTTCATCGAGGCGTGGATCACGGGCGACAAGCGCGAGCACCACATCGCCGAGCGTCCGCGCAACGCAGCCACGCGCACGGCGATCGGTGCCGCAGGCGTGATCTTCTACGCCGTGATGTGGGCGGCGGCGTCGTCCGACTTGATGGCCACGCACTTCATGCTGACCATGGAAGGCGTCATCCACACGCTTCAGGCGCTGCTGATCGTCGGACCGGTGCTCGGTTACTTCATTACGAAGCGCATCTGCCTCGCGTTGCAGAAGAAGGACCGTGAGATCGTGCTGCACGGTTACGAGTCCGGCCGCATTGTGTGTCTTCCCGGTGGCGAGTTCGTCGAGGTGCACCAGCCGGTCGACACGTACGACCGCTGGAAGCTCATCGACTACTCCACCTACGAGCCGCTCGTCGTGCGCCCGAACGAGAAGGGTCGCATCCCATGGCACGAGAACCTGCGTTCGTCGATCTCGCGCTGGTTCTTCGAGGACCGTCTGCAGCCGCTGACGCAGGCTCAGATCGAAGAGGCGGATGCTCACCAGCAGCACGCACTCGCACAGGATGCCGCGATCGAGTCGCAAGAGATCATCGAGGCCCACGCCCGCGCCGGCGTGACCTCCGAGGATGACATCGCGCCGGTGGATCCGAGTGTGGGCGAGACGCCGAACACACCGAGCTCGGTCATCGCGAAGGATCCGGCCAAGAAGCCGAACAAGAAGAAGTCGGAAGACAGCGAGTAGATTCGCGCTCTTCGCACTGATGGCCCTGTCCCCTGCGGACAGGGCCATCACTGGTTTGATCGCCAGCACTGCTTCCGCCAGCACTGTCTTCCGCCAGCGACCTGTGGTCGGCGGACGCCTCACCCCGTGACCGACCAGGTGATCGTCCGGCGCGCTGTGTGTCGCCTGCGCGCTCTGTGCGGCGTCGGCCGGTTCGGTTCGTTCTGGCAGACGCATTGCGGCGGGAGATGAGCTCAATCGTCAAGCAACACAGAAGCGGCGACCAACCCACCCAGGATGCAAGAGAAAAGCGGCAGTAGGCAGCAACAGGACCGCGTTGCAGGCCGCCGCCAATGCCCGCACCTCGATCCCGGTGCGACATGTCGAGCCCACCGGGAGCGCGCCCAGAACGACGTGAGTGACAGCGTAGTT
Organism: Microbacterium esteraromaticum; assembly: GCF_900163815.1. Taxonomy (GTDB): domain Bacteria; phylum Actinomycetota; class Actinomycetes; order Actinomycetales; family Microbacteriaceae; genus Microbacterium; species Microbacterium esteraromaticum_B. The sequence continues at coordinate 49,033 of NZ_FUKO01000009.1, forward strand.
CGGGGAGCCGCTGGTGGATCACGTTGCGAGTACAGGCTCGCGGGATCGCAAGGCTCAGTCGTGCCGTGGAAGCCATCCCAATAGCCGCTCACGTCAGGCGCTGAGCATGCCCACCTTTTGCCAGACGCCACGGGATCTCACGGGCGCCCACTGCGCTCCCCTGCTCGGCTGTGACTCTGGACAAGACTGCAGATCAGTCTTCGTGCGACGCACTACCGGTGTTTGGGACGCGGCAGCAAGCTCATACCGCCGAAGCCGTCCACGACACGCAGAACGCCCCGGAGGATGACCTCCGGGGCGTTCTGACAGCAAGTGGATTCAGCGGGCGAAGTGACCGCGGTAGAACTCGTACACCCAGCCGACGATCGCGACCACGAAGATCGCGATACCGATCGGGAGCAGGAAGTGTCCGACAGCCAATCCGAGCAGGAAGACTGCTGCGGAGCCAGCGAGCACGACCGGCCACCACGACCACGGTGCGAACTCGCCGAGTTCAGGGTCACCGTCGTCGGTGTCAGCGGTGAGGACGTCTTCGGGGAGCTCGCCGCCCTGCGCCTGATAGGTCCGGCGCAGGTAGATGGCGATCATCGCCCCCATGAAGCCGACGAAGAGCAGCGCGATGGTGCCGACCCACTCGACAGCCAGGTGGTTGGGGTCGAGCAGACTCCAGACGGTGTAGATAGCCGAAGCGGTGGTGAAGAAGGCGGTGATGATCCACCACACAACGATGTTACTGCGCATGGCTTACTTGGCCTCTCCGTCTACGGCGCCGGCGGGAGCCGCTACAGGCTGCTCCGCTGCCTCGGGGTGGTTCATGTCGAAAGCGGGGCGCTCACTGCGGATCCGCGGGATCGAGGTGAAGTTGTGACGCGGCGGCGGGCACGAGGTCGCCCACTCGAGCGATGCGCCGTAGCCCCACGGGTCGTTGACGGTCACCTTCGGAGCCTTGCGAGCGGTGATCCACACGTTCAGGAAGAACGGCAGCATCGACGCGCCGAGCAGCATGGCACCGATCGTGGAGACCTGGTTGCCCCACTCCCAGTTGTCGTACGTCGAGTAGTCGGCGTAACGACGCGGCATGCCCTCAACACCCAGCCAGTGCTGCACGAGGAAGGTCATGTGGAAGCCGATGAACAGCATCCAGAAGTGGATGTAGCCAAGACGCTCGTTCAGCATCCGTCCCGTCCACTTCGGCCACCAGAAGTAGAAGCCGGCGAACATGGCGAACACGACCGTGCCGAACACCACGTAGTGGAAGTGCGCAACGAGGAAGTACGTGTCACTGAGGTGGAAGTCCAGCGGCGGCGATGCCAGGATCACGCCGGTGAGGCCACCGAACACGAAGGAGAGGAGGAAGCCCAGCGAGAACACCATCGGTGTCTCGAAAGTGATCGATCCTCGCCACATCGTGCCGATCCAGTTGAAGATCTTCACGCCCGTGGGCACGGCGATCAGCATGGTCATCAGCGCGAAGAACGGAAGCAGCACACCACCGGTGACGTACATGTGGTGCGCCCACACGGCCACCGACAGCGAGGCGATCGCGATCGTCGCATAGACCAGCGTCTTGTATCCGAAGATCGGCTTGCGGCTGAAGACCGGGAAGATCTCGGACACGATGCCGAAGAACGGCAGCGCGATGATGTACACCTCGGGGTGGCCGAAGAACCAGAACAAGTGCTGCCAGAGGAGCACACCACCATTGGCCACGTCGTATACGTGAGCTCCGAGAACACGGTCGGCTGCGGCAGCCAGGATCGCGGCGGCGAGCACGGGGAACGCCATCAGGATCAGCAGGCTGGTGATCAGCGTGTTCCACGAGAAGATCGGCATGCGCCACATCGTCATGCCTGGGGCACGCATCGTGATGACCGTGGTGATGAAGTTCACCGCACCGAGGATCGTACCGAAGCCCGACATGCCGAGACCGAGCATCCAGAGGTTTCCACCCGCACCGGGCGAGAACGTCGCGTTGGCCAGTGGCTGATAAGCGAACCATCCGAACGCGGCGGCACCCTGCGGGGTGAGGAAGCCTGCGACGGCCATGATCGAGCCGAACGTGAACAGCCAGAAGGCGAAGGCGTTCAGACGTGGGAAGGCCACATCGGGAGCACCGAGCTGCAGCGGGAGGATCGCGTTGGCGAAGCCGGCGAACAGCGGCGTCGCGAATATGAGCAGCATGATCGTGCCGTGCATCGTGAACAGCTGGTTGTACTGCTCTTTGGTCGGGACGATCTGCATGCCGGGTGCGAACAGTTCCGCACGGATGACGAGAGCCATCACGCCGCCGAGGAGGAAGAACATCACCGACGCGATCAGATACATGTATCCGATGGTCTTGTGGTCAGTGGACGTGAGCCACTTGACGACGATGTTGCCCTTCTGCTCCACGCGGGTGGAGGTGAGCAGCGCTGCCTGACGCGGCGGCATGGTGTTGCGGCCAGCGCCTGGCGTCGTCTGAGGTTCAGCTGTGGTCGTCATGGCTTACTCCTCTTCCTCTGCACCCGTGCTCGCGCCGGTGCCAGGGAGATTGCTGAGTCGATCGTAGGCGTCATTGATGTCGCCCGTGTTTCCTTCTTCGCGGAGGGTGTCGAGGTACGCGTCGTACTCGTCCTGTTCGACGACCTTGACGTTGAACAGCATCATCGAGTGGTACTCGCCGCAGAGCTCCGCGCACTTGCCGTCGTATTCGCCGACTCGCGTCGGGATGAACGACCAGGTGTTGTCCCGGCCGATGTACATGTCCTTCTTGTACAGGAAGTCGATGATCCAGAACGAGTGGATGACATCGCGCGATTGCAGGTGGATGGTGACTTCCTTGTCGACGGGAAGCAGCAGCGTCGGAAGTGTCTCGCGGTCGACGATGTTGCCTTCCTCGTCGGCCTGCGCCTGCACGCCCATCGTCCAGACGGCGTCGGAGTTGTCTTCCTTCTCACCGTCGTACTGGAAGTCCCAGGCCCACTGCTTGGCGATCGCGGTGATGGAGACGTCGGGGTCTTCCCACTGCGTCTCGATCTCCGCCTGGTCACGGGCGGTGAAGAAGAACATTCCGAGAACGAGGATCAGCGGGATCACCGTGTAGAGGATCTCGATCGGCATGTTGTACCGGAGCTGCACCGGGAGTCCGGTCTGTCCCTTGCGGCGACGGTAGGCCACCAGTGCCCAGCCCATCAGACCCCAGGTGATGAGTCCCACGAGCAGCAGCACCACCCACGAGGTCACCCACAGACCGGCAACTCGGTCGGTCTGGTTGGTCGCTGCGGGGCCGTCCTCCACGAAGCCGGGTAGGAAGCCGTGAAGTTCGGCGGGAGAACATCCTGCCAGGACCACAGCTGCCGCGATTCCCAGGGGAAGAGCGGCCCAACGAAGGCGGTGTTTCGAGGGCACGATGCACCTTTCAGATCTCGGACAGGAGCAAACTCAAGTCTAGGGCAACCTCACACCCGATTCATGCCAACCACGCAGGTTGGCGCTGTCTCAGTGGAAACTGTCTCCGCACGCGCAGCTGCCGCCGGCGTTGGGATTGTCAATCGTGAAGCCCTGCTCCGAGATCGTGTCCTTGAAGTCGATGGACGCACCGTCGAGGTACGGAATGCTCATGTTGTCGACAATGACCTCGACGCCGCCGAACTCGACGGTCTCGTCGCCTTCGAGGAATCGCTCATCGAAATAGAGCTGGTAGATCAGCCCAGAGCATCCGCCGGGCTGAACGGCGACGCGAAGTCGCAGATCATCGCGACCTTCCTGCTCCAGAAGGCTCTTCACCTTCTGGGCGGCTGTGTCCGTCAGCGAGATGTTGTGCGGGACGGTGACCTCTTCGGTCAGGGTGTTGTCGCTCATTTGTCACTCCTTGCAACATGCAGCACGGGCTGCTGCTCACGGTCGATTCTATCCCGGCTCGCGGTTATCGGGTTGGTTTCCGCAGAGACGCCCGGGTTGTCAGGATGCTGTGTCGCGGGCGTTCATCCGGACGAGCATCAGTGCCTCTGTGCGCACCGCGTTGCGGAACGTCTCCAAGTGCAGCGACTCATTCGGGCTGTGCGCTCGCGAGTGCGGGTCCTCGACCCCGGTGACCAGGATCTCGGCGGCGGGGAACTCGCGCACGAGATCCGCGATGAACGGAATGGAACCGCCGACACCGAGGTCGACAGACGGCACGCCGTACCCGTCTGCCATCGCATTGCGCGTCAGCTGCACGGCCCATCCGGCCGTATCGACGAGGAAGCCGTTGCCCAGGTCGACGTCGGAGAACGTCAGCTCGGCACCGAAGGGCGCGTGCGCGCGCAGGTGGGATTCGATGGCCTCATACGCCTCGCGAGCATCCTGGCCGGGCGCGACGCGGGCGCTGATGACCACGCTCACCTCGGGAAGCAGCGTGTTGGAGGCTTCGGCGACACTGGTCGCGTCGATCCCCGTGATCGTGATCGACGGCTTGTTCCAGATGCGGCCGAGGATGTCATCGCGTCCGATCGGCGACGTCGTCTCCAGCAGGCCGGTCTCATCGCGCAGCGTCGCCTCGCTGTACTCCGGCGTCCCGCTGCCGGAGCGACTGCTCATGCCCTCGACGGCGACGGCGCCATCCCCGTCCCACAGCGTCGACAGCAGGGTGACGGCCGCCATCATGGCGTCCGGCACTGCACCGCCGAACATTCCCGAGTGCGATGCGTGCGCGAGAGTGCGCACCTTCAGCGTGAAGCGCGCGTTGCCGCGCAGTGAGACAGTCAGTCCGGGCGTGCGCGAATCGAGGTTGCCGGAGTCGGCGACGACGATGGCATCCGCTCGCAGTGCGTCAGCGTTGTCACGGAGGAATCGCGCGAAAGAGCGGGAGCCGTACTCCTCCTCCCCCTCGATGAACAGTGAAACACCCAGGTCGAACTCGTCGCCGAGCGTCTCGCCGACGGCGCGCAGCGCAGCGATGTGCGCCATGATGCCCGCCTTGTCGTCGGCGGCGCCACGGCCGTAGAGCCGCCCGCCGCGCACGGTCGGCTCGAACGGCGGTGATTCCCACAGCTCGTCATCTCCTGGAGGCTGCACGTCGTGGTGCGCGTACAACAGGATCGTGGGCCGACCGTTGCGTGCCGCACGAGTGGCGAGCACTGCGGGCTGGCCGAGTTCCTCGGTGTCGTCGATGTGTGCGCGCAGCACCCGCACCTCGTCGAAGACTCCCGTTCCACGAGCCAGGTCTGCGACAGCATCCGCGCTGCGCTCCAACTGCGTCTGGTCAAAAGCCGGCCAGGCGATGCCGGGGATGCGCACCAGCGTGCCGATGTCAGACACGGCGGCAGGGATGCCGAGAGCAACGGCTTCGAGGACTGCGGGCTCGAACGGGGAGGGATCCGGCGATGCTGTTGTAGTCATGCGAGTAATCTTAAGGTGAATCCGAATGTGAACTGAGGTTGAACGTGCCCAATCCCACCCCTGCCGCCAACGACGACGCCCCTGAGACGCCCGCCGTGGGCAAGGGACGCGCGACACCGACGCGCGCCGAGCGCGAAGCCGCGAATCGCCGCCCGCTGGTCGCCAACACCAAGGAGGCCCGCGCGGCGGCGAAGGCCGACCTGCAGGTGCGCCGCGAGCGAGCGCGGGTGGGCATGGAGAAGGGCGAGGACAAGTACCTTCCCGCCCGCGACAAGGGCCCTCAGCGCCGGTGGGTGCGCGACTACGTCGACGCGGGGTGGCACGTCGCGGAGTGGCTGATGGCCGCGATGCTGCTGGTCATCCTGTTGAACCTCGTGCCGATCCAGAACATCCAGCTCTGGGCGATGGCTGCACTCTGGGGGTTCATGCTGATCGCGATCACCGACATGGTGATCCTCAGCATCCGCGTGAAGAAGAAGGCCGCCGCGAAGTTCGGTGCCGACCGTCGCGAGAAGGGCCTCGGCTGGTACGCGGCCATGCGCGCGCTGCAGATGCGGTTCATGCGTCTGCCGAAGCCGCAGGCCAAGCGCGGACAGTACCCCGACTGATCCCGCCGCCGCACTCAGACCGTCGCTTCGCGCCGCCCTGAGCCTCGGCGGCGCGTGGCCCCTCTTCAGGCCGGCCACCTACCAGCTTTCCGTGCTGCGCCGGAATCAGCGCCGACGCAGGCCGCGGTTGATCTGCCGCGCCCAGAGCGGACCGCGGTAGAGGAATCCGGTGTACCCCTGCACGAGCGTGGCACCGGCATCCAGTCGTTTCTGCACATCCTCTGCGGTCTCGACGCCGCCGACAGCGATGACGCAGAAGTCAGCGGGGACGGATGCTTTCACAACCGCCAGAACCTCCAGCGAGCGCTCTTTGAGCGGTGCGCCGGAAAGCCCGCCCGCACCCGCAGATTCGACCACCGAAGAGTCCGTCTGCAGCCCGTCCCGCGAGATCGTCGTGTTGTGCGCGATGATGCCTGCGAGACCCTCCTCGACCGCGAGGCGAGCGATGCCGGCGATCTCGTCGTCGGGCAGGTCGGGGGCGATCTTCACCAGCAGAGGCGTAGCGCCAGCGGCGTCTTTCACCTCGCGCAGCAGCGGAGCCAGCGTCTCCACCGCCTGGAGGCCGCGCAGACCGGGTGTGTTGGGCGACGAGACATTCACGGCGAGATAGTCCGCGAGCGGCGCGAGCACGGTGGCGGATGCCACATAGTCGGCGTTCGCATCTTCGACTGCGACCACGCGACTCTTGCCGATGTTGACGCCGATGACCGCTCGCGGTGCACGGCGGCGCAGCGCCCTGAGCCGCCGTGCTGCCGCCTGTGCGCCTTCGTTGTTGAAGCCCATCCGGTTGATGACCGCACGGTCGGGCACCAGACGGAACAGCCTCGGCTTCGCATTGCCGTCCTGCGCGATCGCGGTGACCGTGCCGATCTCGACGTGGCCGAAGCCGAGCGCGTCGAGCCCGCGCACGCCGATCGCGTTCTTGTCGAAGCCCGCGGCGACGCCGAACGCCGACGGGAAGGTCAGCCCCAGCGCGTGCACCTGCTGTGTGGCATCTGGGGCGGTGAGGGCGCGTGTCGCCCATGAGAACGGCCGCAGACCGAGCACGCGAATGACCGCCATAGCGGCGTGGTGCGCGAATTCGGGATCGAAGCGCGTGAGGACGTGGCGAAAGAGCAGTGAATACATCACTGTCAGATTACCCGTCGGCTGAATCCGCCTTGACCGCGTCCGGGTGATTCTCCGCCGATGCGGTGTGATCGGCGCGCAGGTCTCCGATGGCGCGCTCGAAGTCCTCGAGGGAATCGAACTCCTGGTAGACGCTGGCGAATCGCAGGAAGGCCACTTCATCCAGTTCGCGCAGCGGTCCGAGAATCGCGAGCCCGATCTCGTTCGTGTCGAGCTGCGAGACGCCGGTCTGGCGAATCACCTCTTCGACCTTCTGTGCGAGCACGGCGAGGTCAGCCTCGGTCACGGGCCGGCCCTGGCATGCCTTGCGCACGCCCGAGATGACCTTCTCGCGGCTGAACGACTCGAGCACGCCCGATCGCTTGATGACCATCAGGCTTGCCGTCTCGGTGGTCGAGAAGCGCCCGCCGCACTCCGGACACTGCCGTCTGCGACGGATCGACAGACCGTCGTCGCTGGTGCGCGAGTCGATGACGCGGGAGTCCGGATGCCGGCAGAAAGGGCAATGCATGATCCCTCAGCGTACCCGCTCGGTTCAGAGTGACCTGGGAGCCTCGACGAAGCGCGCCTCGACCGCATCGCCGTGCGCCGGCAGCACCTCGGCATTCGCCAGTGCGATCACTCCCGCTCGCACCCGTTCGAGCGCGGCGTGGTCGTACTCGATGATCTGCTGCGCGCGCAGGAAGGTGTACGCACCGAGGCCCGCCGCATAGCGCGCCTGTCCGCCGGTCGGGAGCACATGGTTGCTGCCGGCCATGTAGTCGCCGAGGCTGACCGGTGTCTGATCTCCCACGAAGATGGCCCCGGCACTGGTGAAGTGCTCGGCGGCATCGGCCGCGTCAGCAAGGTGCAGTTCCAGGTGCTCGGGCGCATAGGCGTTACTGAACGCCTCTGCCATCGCACGGTCGTCGACCAGGATGATCGCAGACTGCGGACCGTCGAGGGCTGCCGCCACCCGATCGGTGTGCACGGCGGATGCTGCGAGAGCGGCCACCTCGGAGGCGACCCTCTCTGCAAGCTCTGCGGAGTCGGTGACGAGCACCGCAGAAGCCTGTTCATCGTGTTCGGCCTGGCTGATCAGGTCGGCCGCGATCAAGCGGGGGTCGGCTGCGGCATCCGCGACGACGAGAATCTCGGTTGCGCCGGCTTCAGAGTCTGTGCCGACGACCCCGGCAACGGCCCGCTTTGCCGAGGCGACGTAGTTGTTCCCGGGTCCCGAGACGACATCCACCGGGTCGAGGGCGAGGGCGGGGACTCCGTAGGCGAGGGCGCCGATGGCCCCGGCACCGCCCATCGCGTAGACCTCGTCGATGCCGAGCAGAGAGGCGGCGGCGAGGATCGTCGGGTGGATGCGGCCATCGTGGTCGGCTTGCGGAGGAGAGGCGAGAGCGATGTTCGTGACACCGGCGACCTGTGCCGGGACGACGTTCATCACCACGCTCGATGAGAGCGGCGCCTTGCCGCCCGGAATATAGACGCCGGCGCGGGCGACCGGCTGCCAGCGCTGCGTGATGCGAGCGCCCGGGCCGATCTGTGTGGTGCGACCGGTGGGCACCTGCGCCGCAGAACCCTGACGCACGCGGGCGATCGCCTCTTCGAGTGCGGCGCGCACAGCCGGGTCGACCGCGTCTGCCGCTTCGGCGATGTGCGCGGCCGGCACCCGTATCGCGTGTCCGCTGACGTGGTCGAATCGCTCTGCCTGGTCACGCAGCGCCGCCTCGCCATCGGTTCGCACCGCATCCACGATGCGCACTGCGGCTTCAAGCGCTTCCGCTCGGGCCTGAGCCGCTCGAGGCACAGCGGCGAGCATGTCGGCGGGTGCAAGGCTCTGCCCGCGGAGATCGATGGTGCGCACGCACTCAGCCCTTCGTCATATCGGAGATGTCGTGGAGATAGCCGATGCGACCATCATCATGGCGCACCACATACGCGCCGCCGCGGTCTTCGATCACGAGCGTCCATGCGCTCGGCCCGATGCGGAACAGCGGCTGGCCGCGCTCGTCGAAGACCTCGCGTTCGCTTGCGGCAAGCACCCAGAACGGCTCGGGTTCGGTGGCCTCGGGAAACACCGGCGCCAGGACGTGCTCAGCGGGGATGTCAGCGGATGTGCGCACGGAAGTCGAATCCTCGGCGGCTGGAACAAACTCCACGACGGGAGCGGCCGAGTGGTCCGGTGACGGCTCTGGGGCCACCGGCGGTGCTGTCGGCGAGTGCGACCACGGGAGGTCGCCGATCACGTCGGTGAGCGTGAAGTCGGAGCTGTCACCGGCACCATCCGCGGCGAGGTCATTTTCGCCACGGTCATTCGCAGCCGGGTCGTCGGCATCCCGGGCATCAGTGTCACGGTCATTCCCGCCACGGTCATCCGCAGCCCAGTCATCGGCGTCGCGGTCGTCGATTGCCGATTCATCCGCGAGGTCTGCGTCGTCCGCGGGATCCGCGGGATCCGCAGCAACGAACTTTCCGACCGGGGCGGGCTTGGGTCGTGCGATCACGGGCCGCACCGGGTTCGCATTGCGGTGCGCAAGCGTCTCCATCCGGCCATGGAAGTCTTCGCGCAGACGCGGGATCAGCGGGGCGGCCACCGTCGATGCGACCAGCACCAGCGTGGCGACCTGGGCGATTATCGTCACCCATCCCACCAGGAACGCACCGGTGGCGAGGGAGGCCGAGATCTGGCCCCAGAGCAACTGCGCCCAGGCGATCGCGGCGACGGATGCTGCGACCGAGGCGAACTGGTCGATCCCCAGCGACCCGACCCGGCGGATGCCGTCGGGCGAGAATCTGCGCAGCACGATCAGGAAGACGGCCAGAGTCGGAACGCCGATGGTCAGCAGCCAGCTGATGCCGCTGGTCCACACCGTGCCGCCACGGGTGACCACAGGCAGGAAGGAGACGACGAACGCGACCAGCCATGCACCGATGATCACGAGCTCGCGCACGGTGAATCCGAGCACGCCGTATTCCGGCGCGACCTGCTCTTCGTAGAGCACCGCTTCGCTCTCGGGATCGGTGAAGAACTCGTCGGGCTCCTCGCGCATTGGGCTGTCGATGCTCATTGCGTGTGCTCTCCTTCCGTCGCCGCGTGCGTGCCGTGCGACGCGTCCCGATATTACCCCGCTGTGCGAAACGCGACGTGCCGATTACCCCAGGCAGGCAGGCCCGAGAAGCGACTTCAGATCGCCGAACAGGTCGGCGGACACTCTCACCGGCATCGGCACTTCGAAGACTTTCGCCGTGCCGGCCCGATGCACCCGCAGCAGCACCTCGGTCTCCCCCGCGTGGCGCCGCAGCACCTCAGCCAGGTCGTTCATGGTGCGCTCCGTCGCACGCTGTTCGGCGACGAGCAGCGACAGGGGGCCGGACTCGTCGAACGATCCGACATCCGGGGCGAATGCCGACTGCGCATGCAGGTTCAGTCCGTCGTCGCGGCGCGATACGCGTCCGCGCACTGCGAGGATTGCGTCCTGCTGCAGCGTGTGCTGGAACTCGGTGTAGGTCTTGCCCATGAACATGACAGTGACCTCGCCGTTGAAGTCTTCGACGGTGATCATGCCGTACGGGTTTCCACTGGCTTTCGCGACCCGATGCTGGACGCTCGTGACGAGGCCGGCCACCGTCACCTGATCGCCGTCCTGCAGTTCTTCGGAGGTCAGCAGGCCGTTGATCGAGATCGTCGCGTGCTTGGCCAGCGGCACTTCCAGCCCCGCCAGCGGATGGTCAGAGACGTAGAGCCCGAGCATCTCGCGCTCGAAGGCGAGCTTGTCCTTCTTCGTCCACTCCGGCCGCTCGGGCACCTTCGCTGGCGGTGCCTCTTCGGTTCCGTCGTAGAGGCTGTCGAAATCAAACCCGATCGCGCCCTGGGCTTCGTTTCGCTTGCGGTCGACGGCAGCCTCGGTGGCATCCTCATGGATCTCCATCAGCGCACGCCTGCTATCGCCCATCGTGTCGAAGGCCCCCGCCTTGATGAGCGATTCGACGGTGCGCTTGTTGGCGACATGCAGCGGCACCCGGCCGAGGAAATCATGGAAGGAGGAGAACGTCTCGCCCTCGCGCGACGCGATGATCCCGTCGACGACGTTGCTGCCGACGTTTCGCACCGCACCGAGCCCGAAGCGGATGTCTTCTCCGACGGCGGCGAAATAGTTGATCGATTCGGAGACGTCAGGCGGAAGCACCTTGATGCCCATCCGACGGCACTCGTTCAGATACAGTGCCATCTTGTCCTTGGAATCGCTGACACTGGTGAGCAGTGCGGCCATGTACTCGGCCGGATAGTGCGCCTTCAGATACGCGGTCCAGTACGAGACCATCCCGTACGCCGCGGAGTGCGCCTTGTTGAACGCGTAGTCCGAGAACGGCAGCAGAATCTCCCACAGCGCCTGCACCGCGGCATCCGAATAGCCGTTGGCCTGCATCCCCGAATGAAAGCCCTCGTACTGCTTGTCGAGTTCGGACTTCTTCTTCTTGCCCATCGCGCGTCGGAGGATGTCTGCTTGTCCGAGCGAGAAGCCGGCCACGCGCTGCGCGATGGCCATCACCTGCTCCTGGTAGATGATCAGACCGTAGGACTCTTCGAGGATCTCGGCCAGCGACTCGGTGAACTCGGGGTGGATCGGGGTGATCGGCTGCTGGCCGTTCTTGCGCAGCGCATAGTTGATGTGCGAATTGGCACCCATCGGCCCCGGCCGATACAGCGCGATGAGCGCGGAGATGTCACCGAAGTTGTCCGGCTTCATCAGTCGCATCAGCGACCGCATCGGGCCGCCGTCCAGCTGGAACACGCCCAGCGAATCACCGCGGGTGAGCAGGTCGTAGGCGGGCCGGTCGTCGAGTTCGAGGTGTTCGAGGTCGACCTCTTCACCTCGGTTCGTGCGGATGTTGTCCAGCGCATCCGAGATGATCGTGAGGTTGCGGAGCCCCAGGAAGTCCATCTTGATCAGGCCGAGAGACTCGCAGGAGGGATAGTCGAACTGCGTGACGATCTGACCGTCCTGCTCGCGCTTCATGATCGGGATGATGTCGAGCAGCGGGTCGGACGACATGATCACACCTGCGGCGTGCACACCCCACTGGCGCTTCAGTCCCTCGAGTCCGATGGCACGGTCAAAGACGGTCTTCGCCTCGGGATCCGTGTCGATCAGCGCGCGGAACTCGCTCGCCTCCTTGTAGCGGCCGTGCTCCTTGTCGTACATTCCGCTGAGCGGCATGTCCTTGCCCATGACCGGCGGCGGCATCGCCTTGGTGAGGCGGTCGCCCATGCTGAAGGGGAAGCCCAGTACCCGGCTGGCGTCTTTCAGCGCCTGCTTCGATTTGATGGTGCCGTAGGTGACGATCTGCGCGACGCGCTCGGAGCCGTACTTCTCGGTGACATAGTCGATCACTTCGCCGCGGCGCCGATCATCGAAGTCGACGTCGAAGTCGGGCATCGAGACGCGATCCGGGTTCAGGAACCGCTCGAAGATGAGACCGTGCTCGAGGGGGTCGAGATCGGTGATCCTCATCGCATAGGCGACCATGGAGCCCGCGCCCGATCCGCGCCCCGGCCCCACGCGGATGCCGTTGTCCTTGGCCCAGTTGATGAAGTCGGCGACCACGAGGAAGTATCCGGGAAAGCCCATCTGCAGGATGATGCCGGTCTCGTACTCGGCCTGCTTGCGGACCTTGTCCGGGATGCCGTTCGGATAGCGGTAGTGCAGCCCCTGCTCGACCTCCTTGACGAGCCAGCTGTCCTCGGTCTCGCCGTCGGGCACGGGAAAGCGCGGCATGTAGTTGGCCGAAGTGTCGAACTCGACGTTGCAGCGCTCGGCGATCAGCAGCGTGTTGTCGCACGCCTCAGGGTGATCCCGGAACATCTGGCGCATCTCCTGCGCGGTCTTGACGTAGTAGCCGTCTCCGTTGAACCTGAACCGGTTCGGGTCGTCCATCGTCGATCCGGACTGCACGCACAGCAGAGCCTCATGGGCATCCGCCTCATGCTGGTGCGTGTAGTGCGAGTCATTGGTCGCGACCAGCGGGATGTTCAGATCTTTCGAGATGCGCAGCAGATCGGTGATGACGCGACGCTCGATCTCCAGACCATGGTCCATGATCTCGACGAAGTAGTTGTCTTTGCCATAGATGTCCTGGAACTCTGCAGCAGCAGCCCGCGCGGCGTCGTACTGCCCCAGACGCAGTCGCGTCTGGATCTCACCAGACGGGCAGCCGGTGGTGGCGATCAGACCCTTGCCATAGGTCTGCAGCAGCTCGCGGTCCATGCGCGGTTTGAAGTAGTAGCCCTCGATGCTGGAGAGCGAGCTGAGCCGGAACAGGTTGTGCATGCCGGCGGTGTTCTCAGCCCACAGCGTGGTGTGCGTATAGGCCCCAGAGCCCGAGACGTCGTCGCTCTTCTGATCCGGCGATCCCCAGGCCACACGAGACCTATCGGAGCGGTGCGTGCCTGGCGTCACATAGGCTTCGAGCCCGATGATCGGCTTGATGCCGGCGGCCTTGGCCGCGTTGTAGAACTCGAAAGCGGCGAAGGTGTTGCCGTGGTCGGTCACGGCGATCGCCGGCATCCCGTAGTCGGCGGCAGCCTGGGTCATCGACGCGATCTTCGCGGCACCGTCCAGCATCGAGTACTCGCTGTGGACATGCAGATGAACGAAGGAGTCGGATGCCATGCCATCGAGTCTACGAGGGGTCTCCGACGGTCGGGCTCCCCACCCGCGCGGGTACGCTCAGAGCATGGCCACCCCTGAATTCGTACTCCAGCTCCGCGAGCACATCGGGCATGCCCCCTTGCCCCTGGTGGGAGCGACAGCGATCGTCTTCCGCGACGAGAAGGTGCTGCTCGGCAAGCGCGCCGACAACGGTTCCTGGCAGGCCATCGCCGGCATCGTCGAGCCCGGGGAGGAGCCTGCGGATGCCGCCGTTCGCGAGTGCCTGGAGGAGGCCGGCGTCGTCGTCTCCGTCGATCGGCTCGCGCTGGTCCAGCGGATGCCGCGCGTCACTCACGTCAACGGCGACCAGGTCGACTACATGGATATCGTGTTCCGCTGCTCCTGGGTATCGGGCGAGCCGCATCCCGCAGACGGCGAACTCACCCAGGTGGGCTTCTACGATCTTGCCGACATGGGCGAGATCAGCGCCGAGCATCGGCGCAAGATCGCCCTCGCTGTCGCGGAGGACGACGCCGCGCACTTCCGCGGCGGTCGTGCACCCCGCTGAACCACACCTACCCGCTGCGTACCCGAGGATCGGCTGGCGGGTTACTCGCCGCGCAGCACGGCCAGGGCGTGCTGGAAATCCTCCGGGTACGGAGACTCGAATTGCACCCACTGGCCGGTCGCGGGGTGCGTGAACGCCAGCCGATGCGCCTGCAGCCACTGCCTGGTCAGTCCCAGCCGCTGCGACATCGTCGGGTCGGCGCCGTACAGCGGATCGCCCACGCACGGATGCCGATGTGCGGCCATGTGCACGCGGATCTGATGCGTGCGGCCGGTCTCGAGGTGGATCTCCAGCAGTGAGGCACCGGGAAACGCCTCCAGCGTCTCGTAGTGCGTCACCGAGGGCTTGCCATCCGGCGTCACCGCGAACTTCCAACTGTGGTGCGGATGCCGCCCGATCGGCGCCTCGATCGTTCCGACGAGCGGATCGGGATGCCCCTGCACCACCGCGTGATAGATCTTCTCCACCGTGCGCTCCTTGAACGCGCGCTTGAGATCCGTATAGGCCGATTCGGTCTTGGCGACGACCATCAGGCCGCTGGTGCCGACGTCGAGCCGATGCACGACCCCCTGACGCTCGGCTGCACCGGTGGTGGCGATGCGGAACCCCGCCGCGGCGAGAGCACCGACCACCGTCGGTCCCTCCCATCCCGGCGACGGATGCGCCGCGACGCCTGTGGGCTTGTCGACGACGACGATGTCGTCGTCGTCGTAGACGATGCCGAGGTCGGGGACGGCGATCGGAATGATGCGCGGCTCTTCCTTCGGCTTCCAGCTCACCTCGAGCCACCCGCCTGCTTGGAGCCGGTCGGACTTTCCGAGTGCAGCGCCGTCGAGGGTCACACCGCCCGATTCGGCGACCTCAGCGGCAAACGTGCGCGAGAAGCCGAGCATCTTCGCCAATGCGGCATCGACGCGCGTTCCCTCCAGCCCGTCGGGGACGGGCAGACTGCGGGACTGCATACTCACGGCTCAGCGGTCGCGGCCGCAGCATCCGGCGTCGTCGCGTCCTTGGCATGGTCGCGCTCACGTGTTCCATCCAGCCGCAGACCGAGCACGACGAGCAGCGCGACCGAGATCATTCCGGTGACGATGAAGACGTCGGCGACGTTGAAGATCGCCGGCATCATCCACGGCATCGAGATCATGTCGACGACCTCGCCGACCGGGAATCCAGGATGCCGGAAAAGCCGATCGCCCAGGTTTCCCATCACCCCGCCGAGGAGGCAGCCGAGCACGATCGCCCACAGGCGCGAGCGCACGCCCAGTGATTTCCAGACGATGACGCCGGCGACGACCGCGAGCGCGATGGTGAAGATCCACGTGACGCCGGACCCGAGCGAGAAAGCCGCACCGGGGTTGCGCACATAGATCAGTTCAAGAAACCTCCCCAGCACCGGAACGGTCTCGCCCATGGGCAGATTCTGGATGGTGAGGTACTTCACAAACTGATCGGCGGCCAGTACGACGATCGCGAGAATCGCGACGATCGCACCGGCCGCCGACCGATGAAGAGGACGTCGTCCTGCCAACGGTGACCTACAGGCCGATGGCGGAGACGGGCGTCGAGTCCGTCGGCGACTTCTGGTCGAGGTCGCGGAGCTGACCCTCGATCATTGCGCGGAGCTCGCCGCGGTAGTCGCGCTCGAACTCGCGCAGCTCGGTGATGCGGCCCTCGAGGGTGTTGCGCTCGCGCTCCAGGCGTGCCGACTCCTCGCGCTGCTTCGCCTCGGCCTCGGTGCGAATGCGCGCGACCTCGGTCTCGGCGTCGGAGATCAGCTGCTGGCGCTTGGCCTCACCCTCGGCGACGTGCTCGTCATGCAGACGCTGAGCGAGCTCGATGATGCCGGCAGATGTTCCGGTCGGCGAGGACTCGGCCGCAGGAGCGGCAGGAGCCTGCGCGGCAGGCACGGCGATCGGCGCAGCGGCCTCAGGAGCTTCTGCACCCTGGCCCGACTCGAACGCAGCCAGCTTGGCCTTCAGCTCGTTGTTCTCTTCGATCGTCTTTCGCCACTCAACGACGATCTCGTCGAGGTAGTCGTCGACTTCTTCAGGGTCGAAGCCGTCCTTGAAGCGGACGTGCTGGAACTCCTTGTGGACGACGTCATCCGGGGTAAGTGCCATGGGTGGCTCCTCTTTCGATGAGTTCGGTTGCCAGTCGGTGAGAGCCGGCGCAGTTATTCATTCGACGCGTATCCGGAGGCGCGTCTGGGAGCCAAGCATAGCCCCCTCGGCTGTGCGATGCGATGCGGGCGCACCTCTTTGCGTCAGGTCAGAGCGCGCACGATCGACATCAGGATGAGCACGCAGATCATCGTCAGCGTGAACCCGAAATCGAGCGAGAGCGTGCCGATCCGCAGCGGCGGCACGAGTTTCCGGAAGAACCGGATCGGCGGGTCGGTGATCACGTAGATGAACTCCGCGATGACCAGACCGAAGCCTTTGGGCCGCCATTCACGGTTGAACAGCGGAATGTAGTCCAGCACAAGCCGTGCGATCAGCACCAGCACATACAGCGTGAGCACCAGTTCGGCGATGCCGCCGACGATGCTGAGAACCGCAGACCCCACGGGTCAGGAGTGATCGAACGAGGCGGATTCCGCCTGCGCGATACCACCCTGCCCGGACACGGCGATGTTCTCGGGCGACAGCAGGAACACCTTGCTCGTGACCCGCTCGATGCGGCCGTACAGCCCCAGCGAGAGACCGCTTGCGAAGTCGATGAGGCGGCGCGCGTCGGCATCGCTCATCTGCGAGAGGTTGATGATCACCGGAACGCCCTCGCGGAAGTTCTCGGCGATCACCTGAGCGTCGCGGTACTGCTTGGGGTGCACGGTGAGAATCTCGTTCACGGCGCCCGCAGCGGGCTGACGCACCGCGGTGGGACGACGCAGCGGCGTCACCGGCGCGGGCGCAGGCTCATCGCGCTCACGGTCCCGTTCGCGCGATGCGCGCACGGGCGTCTGCACGGTGTCCTCGTCGTAGGCCTCTTCCTCGTCGGCGAGGCCGAGATACACCATGGTCTTCTTCAGTGGGTTACCCATCGTGTCCTCCGGTTCGAACGGTGCGGGCTGGTCTGGTTGAAAGGTTAACCCCGGTCGGGGCGGGGTCCTGTGATTGCGGTGCCGATCCGCAGGTGTGTCGCGTCTGCGGCGATCGCCTCGGTGAAGTCGCCGGTCATCCCCGCAGAGATCCAGGTCGCCTCCGGTGCGAGACGGCGGATGCCATCGGCAACGGTCCGCAGCCGCGCGAAGGCTGCTGCGGGCTCTTCGTCCAATGGCGCGACGGCCATGACGCCTCGCAGCCGCAGAGAGTCCAGGCTGAGCACGTGCTCAGCCAGCTCCTCGGCGTCGCTGAGTGCCGTTCCGCCGCGTCCGGCATCCTGAGTGAGATTGACCTGCACGAGAACGTCCAGGACGTCGTGCTCGGCTGCGCGATGCAGTGCATCAGCGAGCCGCATGCGATCTACCGAGTGCACCGCCTCGGCCGCACGGCGGATGGCTGCGGCTTTGTTGGTCTGCGCCTGGCCGACGAAGTGCCAGCGCGTATCGAGGTCCCAGGCCTCAGCGCGCTTCGCCGTCAGCTCCTGCTGCCGATTCTCGCCGACGTCGCGCACTCCGAGTGCGTGCAGATCTCGAACCAGCTGCGCCGGGTGGAACTTCGTCACCACGATCCGGGTGATCTCCTCGGGGGTGCGACCCGCCTGGCGCGCGGAATCGGCGATCTTCTCATCGATCGCCGACAGCCGCGCAGCCAGAGTCACTTCAGGAACTCGGGAACGTCGATGTCGTCATCGTCGAACGCGGGCTCGATGCTGGATGCCGTGGGCCTGGCCGGCTCCACCGGCACCTCGACAGCAGGCTCCTGCTCATCGACGCGCACCTCGGGCAGCGGGTTCGCCGCCGGGCGCTCCACCACCATCGGCTCCAGTCGTGTAGTGGGCTCACCACCGTCGAACCCCGCGGCGATGACGGTGACGCGCACCTCGTCGCCGAGGGTGTCGTCGATGACGGTACCGAAGATGATGTTCGCCTCCGGGTGCGCTGCCTCCTTGACCAGGTCAGCGGCATCGTGAATCTCGAAGATGCCGAGGTTGGAGCCGCCCTGGATCGACAGCAG
Organism: Microbacterium esteraromaticum; assembly: GCF_900163815.1. Classification (GTDB taxonomy): domain Bacteria; phylum Actinomycetota; class Actinomycetes; order Actinomycetales; family Microbacteriaceae; genus Microbacterium; species Microbacterium esteraromaticum_B. Next base: position 67,454 of record NZ_FUKO01000009.1, read on the forward strand.
CACACCGTGCGCGCCCTCGATCGATGCTTCGAGCAGCGGCGACTCGACAGCGAGCTCGGCCGCCTTGATCGCACGGTCGGCGCCGCGCGCCGAGCCGATGCCCATCAGCGCGGAACCGGCACCCTGCATGACCGACTTCACGTCCGCGAAGTCGAGGTTGATGAGCCCCGGGGTCGTGATGAGGTCGGTGATGCCCTGCACACCGGCGAGCAGCACCTGGTCGGCGGTGGCGAAGGCCTCGATCATCGAGATGCCGCGGTCGCTGATCTCCAGCAGACGGTCGTTCGGCACGACGATGAGGGTGTCGACCTCTTCCTTCAGCTTCGCGACGCCGGCCTCCGCCTGGCTCTGACGACGGCGCCCCTCGAAGGAGAACGGCTTCGTGACCACACCGATGGTGAGGGCGCCGATCGATTTGGCGATCCGCGCAACGACCGGAGCACCGCCGGTACCCGTGCCGCCGCCTTCACCCGCGGTGACGAAGACCATATCCGCTCCGGTGAGCGCCTGCTCGATCTCCTCCGCGTGATCTTCGGCAGCGCGGCGGCCGACCTCGGGGTCAGCTCCGGCGCCGAGACCGCGCGTCAGTTCCCGCCCCACGTCGAGCTTGACGTCGGCGTCGCTCATCAGCAGCGCCTGCGCGTCGGTGTTGACAGCGATGAACTCGACTCCGCGGAGCCCGAGATCGATCATGCGGTTCACGGCGTTGACGCCGCCACCGCCGACGCCGACGACCTTGATCACGGCGAGGTAGTTCTGGTTCTGGCTCATGGCCGGCCTCCGTTATTCGAGCCTGACGAGGGGTAAACCTTAAACCTCTAGCAGAGGGTTAAAATATTTCCCGGTATTGCGTTCTTGTCATTGACGGTATGCGCAAGCAACGCTGGCGCGCGCAACGACACGGCGTGTCGTTGCGATCGCTTCCCGATGCCGTTCGCCGGCGGGTGCGAAAGCCTCAGCGGACCACCGCAGCGGTCGGCGACGAGACATCGAAACTGCGCCCCTCGGGGACGGCGGCGATCAGTTTGACGAGCACTTCGGCCTTCTCGACCGACTGCTTCTCACTGCCCCAGATGATGCTCTTGCCATCCGCGAGCTTCAGCGTCACATCGTCAGCGGACGATGCCCGCACCTCGACGATCTTCGCTCGCAGATCAGCAGGAAGAGAGCGGATGACGAGACCAGCGCTGCGGAACGCTCCGGAATCCGTGCCCTCGGAGATGGCGAGCCGCGGCTGCCCCTCCGGCTGCTTGGGCGTGGTGGCCAGCACCACTCCGGCGGCATCCACCAGCGTGTAACCGGCATCCGAGCGGATGACGCCGATCGGCGTGCGCTCGACGATGCGCACCAGCAGCTCATGCGGCGGGCGCGCTTCGAGTGCGTACGACTCGATCATCGGAAACTCCATCAGCGCAGATCTCACCGCGCTCGCGTCCACGAGCGCGAGCGGCGATCCGAGCTGATCGGCGAGTGCTTCCTGCACCGTCGCCGCGTCGACGGTCTTCGCTCCGGCGACGGTGATCTCCTCCACGGCGAACAACGGGCTGTATGCCGCGATGACGCTGCCGAGCACGAGCGCGACCACCGCACCGATCGATCCCCACACGATGATCCGCCGGCGTCGCGACCGCTGCGTGAAACGACGGATCTCTGCGCGGAGGGCCTTGCGTCGGGCGCGAGCCGCCCGCCACACGTCACTGCTGCGCACGGGAGCGTCTGCGGCTTCGACATGCACGCCGTCGAGCGCTTCGGTGATGGAATCGGCGCCGGCGTCCGCGGCCTGCTGTGTCGGCTCGTCGTCCCGTCCGGCATCGTCGGAGAGGTTGCGTTCGGATGCTGCAGCGAACCGTCCCTTCCGCGGCCGCGACGCATCGGAGACGATCTGCTCGGGCTCTTCGGCGGGAGCCGGAAGCGGTTCCGGGCGTCGCACGTCAGGCCTCGGGGGTGCGCCGCAGAGACTCGAGGACCTGCGGAATCATCTGGTAGACGTTGCCGCAGCCGAGCGTGACCACGTAGTCGCCCGAACGGGCGATCTTCGCGGTGTAGTCGGCCGCTTCCTGCCAATCCGGCACGTAGTGCACGTGACCCGGGTCGGTGAATGCGCCGCTGACCAGCTCGCCCGTCACGCCAGGCACAGGATCTTCTCGTGCGCCGTAGACGTCGAGCATCACGGTGTGGTCGGCGAACTGCTCGAGAACCTCCGCGAATTCGCGATACATGTGCTGGGTGCGCGAATAGGTGTGCGGCTGCTGGATCGCGATGACGCGACCGGAGCCGGCCACCCCGCGCATCGCCTCGAGTGCTGCGCGCACCTCGGTCGGATGGTGGGAGTAGTCGTCGTAGACGTGCACACCGCGCTCCTCGCCGTGCAGCTCGAGACGGCGCACGGTACCGGCGAAGCCTTCGACCGCGCGCACCGCATCGACCAGCGCATAGCCGAGGGTCAGGAGCACTGCGACCGTGCCTGCGGCATTGATCGCATTGTGCGCCCCCGGGACGGCGAGCTGCATCCGCACCGACTCGTCACCGCGGATGAGCGTCGCCGCGGCTCCGCCGGTGCTGCCGATGTCCGTGATCCGCAGATCGGCGTCATCCGCCTCGCCGAATGTGACGATGTTCGAGTGGGTGAGACCTGCGTGCACCCGCTGCGCGCCGGGGTCATCGGAGGAGATCACCACGGCTTCTCGCGCCTCGTTGCCGAAGGTGACGAAGGCATCGTAGAAAGCGTCTTCCGACGCGAAGAAGTCCAGGTGGTCGGGGTCGACGTTGGTGATCAGCGCGATCGACGTGTCGTAGAGCAGGAAGGTGCCGTCGGATTCGTCGGCTTCGATGACGAAGAGCTCATCGCTGCCGGAAGAGCTCGACAGGCCGAGCTGCTCGATGACGCCGCCGTTGACGAAGTTCGGATCCGCCCCGAGTGCGTGCAGGGCGGTCACCAGCATCCCGGTCGATGATGTCTTGCCGTGAGCGCCGGCGACGGAGACCAGCCGGCGCCCGCCGATCAGCCAGAACAGCGCCTGCGAGCGGTGGATGACGTGCAGTCCGCGTTCCTTGGCGGTGACGAACTCCGGGTTCTCGGGCCAGATCGCGCCGGTGTGGATCACCGTGTCGGCGTCGCCGAGATGCGCGGCGTCGTGGCCGACGTGGACGGTTGCTCCCGCGGCGGCGAGTGCGTGCAGATTGTCGCTGTCCGAGCGGTCGGATCCGGAGACGCGGATGCCGGCATCGAGGAACATGCGGGCGAGGCCGCTCATGCCGGATCCGCCGATGCCGATGAAGTGCGCAGAGGTGATCGTCTCGGGAATGGGAAGGCTGAGGTCGGGTCTGATCATGTCGTGTTCAGTCTACTTTTCTACGAGAGCGCGATCGATCAGAGACACAAGGTTCTCCGTGCCGACGCGGGTGCCGGCATGCTGGGCAGCATCCGCCATCCGTGAGATCCGGGCGCTGTCTGCCAGCAGCGGAATCACCTGCGCGCGCACGGACGCACCGCTGAAGGTCTCGTCGTCGAGCAGAATCGCTGCGCCCGCGGAGACGGCGGATGCGGCGTTCAGACGCTGCTCGCCGTTGCCGACCGAATACGGCACGTATACGGCAGGAATCCCCAGTGCGCTGATCTCGCTCACCGTAGCCGAGCCGGCTCGCGAGACGATCAGGTCAGCAAGGGCGAAAGCCAGATCCATGCGGTCGAGGTAGCGGCGCATCGTGTAGCCGGACACCCCGGGATCGACCAGTTCGCTGCGCTCCCCCGTGGCGTGCAGCAGCTGCCAGCCGGCATCGAGAACATCCCGCCAGGCATCGGCGAAGGCGTTGTTCAGTCGCAGCGCCCCCAGCGAACCTCCGAAGACGAGCAGCACCGGCTTATCGGCATCGAGGCCGAACGCCGCAGCCGCCTCGGCACGCACTGCCGCACGGTCGAGGTCGACGATCTCTCGGCGCAGCGGCATTCCGACGACCTCTCCGCGCTTGAGCGGCGTGCCCTCGAACGCGACGCCGACTCCGGCGGCGCTGCGGGCACCGAGCACGTTCGCGAGGCCCGGCTTCGCGTTGGCCTCGTGCACCACGAACGGCACCTTCTCACGGCGGGCCGCGACGTAGGCGGGCGCTGATGCGTAGCCCCCGAAACCGACCACGACATCCACGGCATTGTCACGGATGTGTGCGCGCACCTGTGCGATCGCGCGCCGGAATCGCGCGGGAAAGGCCAGCGCGGCACGGTTCGGTCGGCGTGGGAACGGCACTTTGTCGACGACGAGCAACTCGTAGCCGCGCTCGGGCACGAGACGTGCCTCAAGGCCCTCTTTCGTGCCCAGCACCAGCACCGTGTCGCCTTCACGTTCGCGCAGCATATCCGCCACGGCGAGCAGGGGGTTCACATGACCGGCGGTGCCTCCGCCGGCAAGAAGGTAGGTGGTCACCTGGCGACCTTAGCCTTCCGGGATGCGGGCTGTGTGAGAGCGGTGCTGCGAGCGGGCAGAGTTCGGGCGAACGAGAGCAGCACTCCACTGGCGATCAGAGCAGACAGCAATGCCGTCCCACCCTGGGATATGAACGGCAGCGGCACGCCCATGACGGGGAAGATCCGCAGCACGACACCGATGTTGAAGAATGCCTGCCCCACGATCCACACGGCGATGCCGCCGGCTGCGATGCGCACGAAGGTGTCGTCGGTGCGGCGGATGATGCGGAACGCACCGACGGCATAGACCGCGAACAGCGCCAGCACGAGCAGGCAGCCGATGAGCCCCAGCTCTTCGCCGACGATCGCGAAGATGTAGTCGCTGGCGGCCTCGGGCAGCCAGTACTTCTCCTGCGAGTTGCCGAGACCGACGCCGAAGAAGCCGCCGTTCGCCATGCCCCATACGCCGTGCACGGCTTGGTAGCACTCATTGCTCTTATCGCATGCGTCGGGGTTGAAGGCAGCCAGAATGCGCTTCATGCGGTTATCGCTGGACAGCGCGAAGGCGAGCACTGCCACCAGCCCGCCCAGCAGAGGAAGGATGAACAGCCGCAGCTTGACGCCGGAGAAGAACAGGCATCCGAGCACCACCAGCACCATGACCATCACCGTGCCGAGGTCATCGCCCGCGAGCACCGTGCCGATGACCAGCACCGACACGGGGACGACGGGGATGAAGACATGGTGCCAGATGCCCAAGCGCGCTTGCTTGCGTCGCAGGACGAACGCGATCCACAGCGCCAGAGCCAGCTTCAAGAATTCAGATGGCTGCCACTGGATGCCAGCGATCTTGACCCAGTTCTGGTTTCCGAATGACGACACTCCCAGTCCCGGCACGAAGACGAGCAGCTGAAGGGCGGTAGCGCCGATCAGTGCCGGCCATGCCAGCTTTCCCAGGATGCGAATCGGAAGCCGACTCACCAGGAACATGAGCGGCAGCCCGATGAGCACGAAGATGCTCTGCTTCACCGCGGTATCGAACGGTGCAGTGGGGTGCGCGTTCGTTGCCGAGAGCACCATCACCAATCCGAACAGCGACAGGAGAGTCGCCGTCGAGCTGATCATCACGAACTCGGTGGAGGGCGGCGTGAAAAGGCGTCCGAGTGAGACGCGCGCCGCGAGGCCTCTGCCTTCAGTGCGCGGCGGGTGAGCCGTGTGCGTCATCTGCGCTTCCCCGCTCTATCCAGTTGCGCACCGCCTGGGCGAAGCGCTCTCCCCGGTCCGCGTAGCTGGCGAACTGGTCGAAGGAAGCCGCGGCGGGAGCCAGCAGAACAGTGCCCTCGCCATCGACGATCCTCGTCGCAAGTTCTACGACACGGTCCATGACATCTCCAGTGTCGCCAGGGACCGCCTCGAAGACCGGCACGTGCGACGCGTGTCGCTCGAATGCTCCGAGCACAGCCGATCTGTCGACCCCGATCACGATCGCGGCGGCGGCCGTGGCCCCGGCGCTCGCGACCAGCTCGCTGACTTCGACGCCCTTGAGATCTCCGCCGACGACCCAGACTGCTCCGGGATAGGCGCGCAGCGATGAGGCTGCCGCGTGCGGGTTGGTCGCCTTCGAGTCGTCGATCCACCGGATGCCGCGGTGCTCGGCGATGACCTCGATGCGATGCGCGTCCATTCGGAAGCCCCGCAGCGCCTCGTGGATGGCCTCGGGCTCGACGCCGAACGAGCGCGCGAGTGCAGCGGCTGCGAGGACGTTCTGCACGATGTGCGGGGCGCTCAGACCGGCCGACCGCAGATCGGCGACGGTGGTCAGCTCCAGCGCGCTGTGGCGACGATCGGAATGGAATGCCCGGTCGACGAGGATGCCGTCGACGAGGCCGAGGTCGCTGGGACCCGGCGTGCCGAGATCGAATCCGATCGCGCGCGCACCGGCGACGACGTCGGCTTCTTCGACCATCTGCAGGGTTGCGGCATCGGCTTTGTTGTAGACGCAGGCGAGCTTCGTATTGCGGTAGACGAGCGCCTTCGCAGCCCGGTAGGCATCAGCGCTGCCGTGCCAGACGAGGTGGTCATCGGCCAGGTTGAGGCACGTGGCGGCGTGCGGGACGAGCTGGCCTGCTTGCTCGGAGAGCCCCAGGTACCAGAGCTGATGGCTGGAGAGCTCGACGACGAGGACATCGAAACCCGCGGGATCGCGCACGGCATCCAGCACCGGGACGCCGATGTTGCCGCAGGGGGCAGCACGCAGTCCGCCGGCGTTCAGCAGTGCTGCGGTGAGCTGTGTGGTCGTCGTCTTTCCATTGGTGCCCGTGATCAGCACCCATTCAGCAGGTGTTCCGTCGGGCCGCAGCACTTTGTCGCGCACGCGCCAGGCCAGCTCGACATCGCCCCAGAGTGCGATGTTCTGCTGCTGCGTCCATGCGATCACCGGATGCGACGGGGCGAACCCTGGTGAGGCGATGACGACGTCGGGCGCAAAGTCGACGAGCGTCGCGGGCGCCGATGCCAGGGACCCGAGTTCCAGACGCGCACCGATGACGGGGACCAGCTTCGCGTACTCCTCCGATGCGCTCTCCGAGAGCACGAGCACGTCCGCCCCGAGTTCCATCAAGGTGTCAGCGGCCGAGAAGCCAGTGACCGACAGACCGAGTACTGCGACCTTCAGCCCTGCCCAGTCCGCATTCCAACTCGTCAGGGATTCGAGCCGTGCGCTCACACCTGCACCAGCCAGTCGACGTAGAACAATCCGACCGCGGAGACTGCCAGCAGCCCGGCGATGATCCACAGGCGCACGACGATCGTGACTTCCTGCCATCCGCGCATCTCGAGATGGTGATGGAAGGGACTCATCAGGAAAAGGCGCTTGCCTCGCGTGATCTTGAAGTACGCGCGCTGCAGGATCACCGATCCGGACGAGAGCACGAAGATGCCGGCGATCACCAGCAGCAGCAGTTCGGTGCGGGTGAGGATAGCCATCGCGGTGATGACGCCGCCGATGGCCATCGAGCCGACGTCGCCCATGAAGACCTTCGCCTTGGGAGCGTTCCACCAGAGGAAACCGATCAGGCCGCCGGCGAATGCCGCCGACACGGTGGCGAGGTTCAGCGGTTCGCGCACTTCGTAGCATCCGGCCAGGGCAGTGCCCGCGTTGACGCAGGTCTGTTTGAACTGCCAGAAGGCGATCAGGCTGTACGCGCCGACGACGAAGACTCCGGAGCCGGCGGCGAGTCCGTCCAGTCCGTCGGTGAGGTTGACACTGTTCGAGGTCGCGACGCCGATCACCGAGATCCAGATCAGGTAGAGGATCCAGCCGAGCACCGCCCCGAATGCGAACAGGTTCAGCCAGGAGATATCACGGAACAGCGAGACGTAGCCACTCGCCGGGTACTGACCGAGCCGGTTGGGGAAGTTGAGGGCGACCACTCCGAACGGCACGAGCACGAGGAGCTGTCCGACGACCTTGCGCCAGCCGGAGAGGCCGAGGCTGCGCTGACTGCGGATCTTCATGTAATCGTCGATGAAGCCGACGACACCGAAGCCGACCATCAGCCAGAGCACGAGGATCGCCGAGAGAGCCGGCGTGCTGCCGCCGAAGGCCGTGCCGGCGAAATAGCCGACGATCGTGCCCACGATGAAGATCACACCACCCATCGTCGGGGTGCCTCGCTTGGCTTCGTGGCTCGGGTTGGCGATGTCTTCGGGGGTGCGGATGACCTGCCCCCAGCCGATCCTGCGGAACACCTTCAGGAAGACCGGGGTCAGAAAAAGCGAGAAGGCGAGTGATATCGCCGTCGCCATAAGCAAGGACCTCACGAGAACAACTCTCCCAGACGATCGCCGAGATGCCGGAGCCCGACGGAATTGGATGACTTGACCAGTACGCGGTCTCCATCGCGCAACTCGTCCTTCAGGTATTCGAATGCCGCATCCTGATCGGCCAGATGCACGGCCTCGCTGTCCCAGGACCCCTCTCCGACCGCGGCGAGGAAGAGACGGCGGGCCTCGGGACCGACGACGACGATGCGCTGGATGTTGAGCCGCACAGCGAGCAAGCCGATTCGGTCGTGCTCCTCGCCCGCACTCTCACCCAGCTCGCTCATCGCGCCCAGCACCGCGACCGTGCGCTCCCCTGGCCCGACGATCTGCGCGAGAGTGCGCAGTGCCGCAGCCATGGAATCGGGGCTGGCGTTGTAAGCATCATTGATGATGCGCACCCGATCGCTGCCCATCGGCTGCATCCGCCAGCGCTCGGCGAGCTGTACCGTCTCCAGCTGCGTGATCGCCCCCGCGGCCGGAACGCCGAGCACGCCCGCCGCAGCGATCGCGGCGAGAGCATTGCTGATGTGGTGCGCACCGAGCACCTGCAGCCGCAGCGGCATCCGCTCGCCACCGGCCTCGATCTCGCACGACGTGCCTGAGGCGGAGACTTCGAGACTCTCGGCGCGCACGTCGGCGGCGGCGCCCTGCCCGAAGCCGACGACGCGGATGCCGCGACTCTGGGCGATCTCGCGCATGGCCCAGACCCGTGGGTCGTCGGTGTTCAGCACGGCCGTGCCGCCGGACTTCGTGGCGTGCACGAGCTCGGCCTTCGCCATGGCAGTCGCTTCGATGCCGCCGAAACCGCCGGCGTGCGCCAACCCGACCATGAGCACGACCGAGATGTCGGGAGTGACGAGGCCAGCGAGGTGCGCGATGCTCCCGGGGCCTGCGGCGCCGAACTCGCAGACGAGGAACCGGGTGCTGCTGGTGACACGCAGCATCGTCAGCGGCGCGCCCACTTCGTTGTTGTAGGACTTGATCGGAGCGATCGTCTCGCCGACGCTTTCGAGAATGCGGGCGAGGAAGTTCTTCGTCGTCGTCTTGCCGTTGGAGCCGGTGATCCCGACGATCTGCAGTTCACCCTCGCCACGCACTCGCGCGACGACTTCCCGCGCCAGATCGGCCAGCGCCGTGACGGCATCTGCGACGACGATCTGCGAGACCTCGGCATCGACCGGATGCTCCACGACAGCGAGCACGGCACCCGCGTCGACGGCTGCCCCCACGAAGCGATGCCCGTCAGTGGCCTCGCCCGGCTTGGCGACGAAGATCGATCCGGTCTGCATGGCCCGGGAGTCCGTGTCGACGTCGCCGTCGATGATGGTCTCCGGCGCGTCCGTGCCGGACAGACGCAGTTCACCGTGCAGGATCTCAGCGATCTCAGCAAGCGACAGGGCGATCATGTGCCATCTCCATGCGCGGCGGATAGCCGACTAGTCGAATTTGGGAAGCAGCTCGCCCATCGGCTCGGAAGACGGTGCAACACGGTACGTCTTGAGCACCTGAGTCATAGCCTTCTGCAGCCCCGGGGCTGTTGCGGACGAACTTCTTATCTTAGTCGGCTCGTCCAAGGTGACCACTACGACGAATTGCGGGTCATCGATGGGTGCGACTCCGACGATGCTGGTGAAGTAGATGCCGCTCTTGTAGCCGCCGTGTCCATCCGGCTTCTGCGCGGTACCGGTCTTGATGCCGATCCGGTACCCGGGCACCCTGACGGTGTCGGCCAGGCCGCCCTGCACCGCGACGTTCTCCAGCATCCGCTGCACCTGCTCTGCGGTCTCCTTCTTCACGACCTGGGTGCGATCCGGTGCCTTCGGCTCGTGCACCGTTCCGTCGGCGTCTGTGCAGGACTCCACCAGTGACAGGTCGATCTTCTCGCCGTCGTTGCCCAGCGCCTGATACGCCGCAGCGAGCTGCGCCGTCGTCACGGTGTACGCCTGACCGAAAGTGGTCGTGTACAGCGTCTGGTTGTCCCAGGTCTTCGGGTCGCGCACTCCCCCGGACTCTTCGCCGAAGAACCCCACGGCAGTCTTGTCTCCGACACCGAATCTGTGCAGGTAGTCGACACGCGTCTGCGGGCTGACCTTGGTGCCGAACTTCGACAGCGCCACGTTCGATGAGTCGATCAGCGCACCGGCGAAGGTGTAGTTGTAGACCGGGTGCGGGAACGGGTCGTTGATCACAGCACCGTTGGGGAAATGCTCGCGTGAGGGAGCGACCACGTTCGTCAGCGGCGTGGCCTTGCCTGAATCGATGACGGTGGCCGCGGTAACCGCTTTGAAGGTTGAGCCGGGCTCGAAGGTCGTCGAGAAGATCTGCGATCTCCAGTACGTGGAGTCGACGGCGTTGATGTCGTTGGGGTCGAGGGCCGGATACTCTGCCGCAGCGCGGATCTTTCCGGTCTTCACCTCGACGACGGTGACCGAGCCCGCCTTCGCACCCTGGCGATGCACTTCTTCGGCGACCATCTGCTGGAGATACCAGTTCAAGTCGCTGTTGATCGTCAGAGTCACCTGCCCACCGTCGATTGCCGGCGTCGTGCGCTCACTGCCAGGAATGGTCACGCCACCATTTCCGCGCAGATACGTGGTCTCGCCATCGGTTGCCGCGAGGCACTTGTCCTGCATGCGCTCGATGCCGTACTGCGGTTCCCCGGCGCCGTTGAGGAACCCGACCGTGTTGCCCGCGACGGCACCGTTCGGGTAGACGCGAACGGAACGCGGTCGCTGGTACAGGTAGGCGACCTTCAGATCACGCATGGCGAGATACTGCGCGGTGGAGAGCCCCTTGGCGAGTTCGGCATACTGCGAGTTCTCATCCGCCGCCAGGGCTGATCGCACGATCTCGCGCACGTCATCGACGGGCATGTCGACGATATCGGCGATCTGCTCGCTTGCCTCTTCCCACGACAGCTTCGGCTTCTTCTTCGGGTCTGTTTCCTTCTCGTACTGGGCGATCAGCTGTGGATCCAGCTGCGCGTCGTAGACGAAAACGCTCGAGGCGAGCACTGTTCCGTTTGTGTCGACGATGTCGCCGCGGGCTCCGGCGACCGATTTCGTCACACCCAAGGGGCCCAGTGATTCTGCGACGTGATCGTCTGCGTGCACGACCTGGATGTCGACGAGGCGGAAGACGAAGGCGGAAAGGACGATGAGAATGACGCCGAGCGCTGCGACGGTGCGCCGCCGGGGCCCGCGTGCTGCTCGAGTTGTCATGCGACGGTCTCCATCGTGATCTGCGTCAGCGGGTGGTGGGCGACGGCAGGCCGTCGGTGACGGTGGGCGGCGGGGGCGGCGTCGCACCCGGCTGGGCGGTCGAATCCGCCGGTGTCGTCGGCTCTGCGTCTGCGACCGGTGGCGGCGTCAGCAGCGAGTTTCCGACGACGTTGGCACCATTGGGATGCACAGTCGACATCCAATCGGCGCCATCGCCGCTGCCGAGGACTTTGCCGTCGCTGATGCGCAGGTAAGACGCAGCACCCGCAACCACCAGTCCCATGGCATCCGCTCGGCTCGCCAGCGCCTGCGGTGAGCTGAGCCCGACGATCTCGTCACTGAGTGCGTGCTTCTGCAGAGTCAGCTCTTGCTGCTGGCTGTTGAGCTGGGCGAGTACGAAAGCATCCTGCGTGGATGCCAGTGAAAGCGTCATCTGGGCGATGCCGATCGCGATCGCACCCCCGACGGCGAGGGCCGCGTAGGCGATCTTCGGCCGACGCCGTGCTGCGGGTGCCGCCGTGACCGGTTGCAGCCGCCGCGAAGGAGCCGTGAACGGCGGGGCGGAATGAGGATCGGACTGGATGCCAGCTGGCTGCAGGCTCATGTTGTCTCCCTCAGTTTCTCCGCCGCACGCAGTCGCACCGGGATGGCACGGGGGTTGCGCGCGCGCTCTTCTTCACCGGCGAGTTCGGCGCCCTTGGTGAGCACCTTGAATCGCGGTGCGTGCTCGGGAAGCTCGACAGGGAGACCTGCCGGTGCCGTGGAAGCGGATGCTGCAGCGAAAGCCTGCTTCACGAGGCGATCCTCCAGCGACTGATACGCCATCACTGCGATGCGCCCGCCGACGGCCAGTGCGTCCATCGCCGAGGGAATGGCATCGGCGAGCACGCTCAGTTCCGAGTTGACTTCGATGCGCAGCGCCTGGAACACGCGCTTGGCCGGGTGTCCCGCACGCTGCACGGCCGCGGGAGTCGCCGCGATGAGCAGATCGACGAGTTCACCGGAGCGGGTGAGCGGATGCTGCGCCCGCGCCTCGATGATGAAGCGGGCGTAGCGACCGGCGAGCTTCTCCTCGCCGAAGCGCTCGAAGATGCGCCGCAGCTGGCCCTCGCTGTACTCGGCGAGGATGGTCGCGGCGGTGCGGCCCTTCGTCTGGTCCATGCGCATGTCCAGCGGCGCGTCCTTGGAGTATGCGAAGCCGCGCTCGGCGTCATCGAGCTGCAGCGAGGAGACGCCGAGGTCGAACAGGATCGCGGAGGCTCCCTGCGCGTGCAGACCGATTTCGTCATAGACGGTGTGCACGAGCGAGATGCGATCGGCAAAGGGAGCGAGTCGTTCCCCTGCGATACTGAGGGCGTCGGTGTCGCGGTCGAGTCCGATCAAGCGAATGTTCGGGAATCGCTCCAGGAAGGCCTCGGAGTGGCCGCCCATGCCAAGGGTGGCATCGACGAGCACGGCGCCGTCGTGCTGCAGTGCGGGAGCGAGCAGTTCGATGCAGCGTTCCAGGAAAACGGGGGTGTGGATGTCGCGGAGACTCATGATCTTCTTCCCGTGACCTCCGGCTCTGATTCCTCTCCGCTCGACCCGGCACCGGGGAAGTGTGTCGGGGCGGAGCGGCGAGGCATCACAGCCGTGGTCAGAACAAGCCGGGAATCACCTCCTGTTCCAAATCGGCGTAGGACTCTTCGTTGTTTTCGAGATAGGCGTTCCATGCGGCCGCGTCCCAGATCTCGGCGTGTGCGCCGACGCCGGTGATGACCAGCTCCTTCTCCAGCCCTGCATATTGACGCAGGTGCGCCGGAATGGTGATGCGGTTCTGGCTGTCGGGCATCTCGGCGCTGGCGCCCGAGAGGAACATGCGCAGGAAGTCGCGAGCCTGCTTGTTGGAGAGCGGCGCCTGACGGATGCGATCGTGCAGCTCTTCGAACTCCGTGGTGCTGAAGACGTAGAGGCAGCGCTCTTGGCCGCGGGTGACGACGATTCCGCCGGCGAGGTCCTCACGAAACTTCGCAGGAAGGATGACTCGCCCTTTGTCATCGAGCTTTGGCGTGTGCGTCCCCAACAACACCGGTCATCACCCCCTTTACGTCCGGCCAACCGAGGTGCGCACCACTTTACTCCACTTCCCCCCACTTTCCTACGATAGATCGCCACCGTTCTGCATGCTCTGCTATTACAGGTGCAAAAACCCCCGTGATCACGCTGATCACGGGGGTGGAGAAGGGTGGAGGAAAAATGCGCCTGGAATGCAAAAAAGTCCGGATGCACAGCATCCGGACTTTCAGAACCCTACGTCGGCGAGCGTCCGCTCACCAGGTCAGCGCTCTTCCTGCCGTCGATCCCATCGGTCGTTCATCCGATCCATGAAAGAGGAGTCACGAGGCTTCGGACTGTGCGGCGTGCGCTGCGTCGTCTCACCAGGCGACGTGCGGCGAACGGGAGTGAAGGCGAGCATCGCACCACCGAGCATCGCGAGGAACGCGACGACGCCGATGATGACGCTTCCGGCCGCTCCGAGATCGTCACGCGTCGCGACCGCGGCTACCAGACCACCCACACCGACGAGAATCAGCAGCGCGCCATAGACCAGGTTTCGATAGCTGAGCGAACGATCGCCAGACGGCGCAGACACCACGTCTGCATCGTGCTGGAGGAGATGGCGTTCCATCTCATCGAGCATGCGTTGCTCTTGTTCAGAAAGAGGCATGTCCAACCCCCTCGGTTCGGTTCACCCAGTCTACCCGTGTGCGCGGCACGGGGCTAGCCGCACGGTGGCAGATTCCTGCATCTAGGCTGGGAATCGTGTCATCCCCTTCGCTGACGGATGCGGTCGCCGCCCGTCTGGACCTCTTTCTCGACCGAATTCGCGCGAGCAGCGATGAATACGGGCCGGACGCCGTTCTGTTCCTCGACGCGGCAGCCGACACACTGTCCGGTGGAAAGAGATTGCGAGCGCGGTTCTGCCATGCCGGATGGCGTTCCGCTTCGCCACTGGGCGACGAGCCCGGCGACGCCCTGTGGGGGCTGTGCGCGGCACTCGAAGTATTCCAGTCCGCAGCGCTGGTGCACGACGACATCATCGACAACTCCGACACGCGCCGCGGGCGACCCGCATCGCACCGCGCACTGGAGGCCGCGCATCGCCGCGCCAGTTGGCACGGCGATGCCGAGGCTTTCGGCAGATCGGCGGCGGTACTGCTGGGCGACCTCCTCGTCGCCTGGAGCGATGACCTGCTGGAAGAGGCGCTCTTCGAGCATCCGCAGGCCCCACCCACCCGCGCCGAGTACGCCCGGATGCGACGCGACGTCACCGTCGGGCAGATGCTCGACATCGCAGAGGAGTCCGCATGGAGCGTGAGCCCACCGGCGGCGCTTCTCGAACGCGCTCTGCGCGTCGCCTCACTCAAATCCGCGCGTTACAGCATCGAGGAGCCGCTGGTGCTCGGCGCGACCCTGGCCGGGGCGGATGCTGCGCAACTCGCGGCCCTGCGCGCCTTCGGCCATCCGGTCGGGATGGCGTTCCAGCTGCGCGATGATGTGCTCGGTGTCTTCGGCGACCCGGCCGTCACCGGAAAGCCGGCCGGCGATGACCTGCGCGAGGGAAAGCGCACGGCGCTGATCGCCATCGCGCGGGAGCGGCTGGAACCCGCGATGCGGACCGAACTGGATGCCAGAATCGGCGATGCCGACCTCTCTGGATCGGCGGTCGAGTCGCTGCAGCAGCTCATCGAGGGCACCGGTGCGGTGACGACGGTCGAGGAGATGATCGCCGCCTACACCGTGCAGGCAGAGCAGGCACTGCGCACGGCGGGACTGGAACCCGCTGTCACCGCCGAGTTGCAGCAGCTGGCGGCGGCCGCGGTGTCGCGCTCGGCCTGACCGGCGCTGTTCGCAGCCGTCTGCGTGCCGATGGCGCAGATCAGGCGAGCGTGCGCGCGACGCGACGCACTTCGCTCTTGTGCCCGGCGAGGAGCGCGTCGATCGGCGCGCGTCCGAGCGACTCCTCTTCCTGCAGCATCCAGTCGATGGCCTCATCATCTGAGAAGCCCGCATCCTGAAGCACGATCACGGTGCCGCGCAGCGACGTCAGCGGTCGTCCGTCGACGATGAAGATCGCGGGCACTGCGAAGGCCCCATTGCGACGGGAGCCGATGAGGTAGCGCTCATCGAGGAGGCGGCGCACACGACCGGGTGTCTCGTCGAGGACCTCGACCAGATCAGGAATCGTCAGCCAGGCGGAGGTTTCGGAGGCATTGTCAGACACCACTCCACTATCTCACCTGCGGCCAGTCCGAACCCCATCGGGCGCCCAAATCACATTGGTCACAGCAGCAACTTCCGTTTACTTCTGTTGACTTCCATATCCAACCGTGTCAGCGTGTCTTGAGCACCAAAGGGGAACGACTGATATGAGCAATCGCACCAAGCGATCAAGAACGATGCGATTCACGACGCCGGCTGCGGTGATCGGCACTCTTGCCGCGGTTCTCACTGCAGCACCGGCAGATGCTGACGAGCGTGTGAGGGCGATGCCGGATGCAGGGCATGCGGCCACCGCGCTCTCTCCACTCACTGCAGCGCCGCTGACGCAGCGCAGCACCAGTGCGGCGCATCTTCCGAGCACCGCCCAGCCCAGCACCGCACGCCAGACGACCTACACGATCAAGCCGGGCGACACCGTATCGTCGATCGCCGCGCGGCACGGACTTCCCACCGCAGACGTACTGGCTTTGAACGGCCTCGGCTGGCGCTCGGTGATCTACCCCGGTCAGAAGCTGCGGCTCTCGGCGAAAGCGCAGCCGGCTGCGCCCAAGCCCGCGCCGAAGGCGACCGCGGCGAAGCCGGCGCCCAAGCCCGCAGCCCCCGCAGCGACGCACACCGTGGTCCGCGGCGACACCGTCTACGCGATCGCAGCGAAGTACCGCACCACCGTCGCCAGCATCATCGCCGCGAACGGCCTCGGCAGCTCCGCCATCATCTACCCCGGCCAGAAGCTCCGCGTGGGCGCGGCCTCGGCCAAGCCCGCGGCGAAACCGGCACCGCAGCACGCCCCCAAGCCTGCTCCCGCTCCCGCGGCGAAGCCGAAAGCGCACACAGTCGCGCTCGGCGACACGCTCTTCTCGATCGCGCAGCGCTACGACATCACCGTCGCTGTTCTGCTCAGTGCCAATGGGCTCGCCAGTGGCAGCATCATCTATCCGGGTCAGGCGCTGCTGCTGGCCCCGCCGGTTCTTGCCCAGCGCTCGGCCACTCTGGATACCGCACAGCGCGCGCATGCCGTGCACATCATCAACGTGGGCCGCGAACTCGGCGTGCCCGACCACGGCATCGCGATCGCCCTGGCAACGGCGATGGTGGAGTCCTCCATGCGCAACCTCGACTACGGCGACCGCGACTCGCTCGGCTTGTTCCAGCAGCGCCCCAGCCAGGGCTGGGGAACCGCAGCCCAGATTCTGGATGCTGATCGCAGCATCCGAGTCTTCTACGGCGGTCCGAAGGATCCGAACGGCGCGAACAGTCGTGGACTGCTGGACATCTCGGGCTGGCAGAGTCGCACCTTCACCGCGGCTGCGCAGGCCGTGCAGATCTCGGCCTACCCGGATCGCTACGGTCAGTGGGAGACGCAGGCGCACCAGTGGGTCGCAACACTGCGATGACACGCCAGTCGTCACCGGATCGAAACACGGCAGAGGTGCGCCGTTGCCACGGCCCGGGCTCGGTTATTCATAGACTCGTTCTGTGAGTACACCGCAGGCCGACCCCCTCATCGGGCGGCTTGTCGACGGTCGATACCGGGTGCGGGCGCGCATCGCACGGGGAGGCATGGCGACCGTCTACGTCGCCACCGACATGCGCCTGGAGCGGCGCATCGCGCTGAAGGTCATGCATGCTCACCTCAGCGATGACACGGCATTCCAGAGCCGATTCATCCAGGAGGCGCGGGCAGCAGCCCGCCTGGCCGACCCGCACGTGGTGAATGTGTTCGATCAGGGGCAGGACGGAGAACTCGCCTACCTCGTGATGGAGTACCTCCCAGGAATCACGCTGCGCGAGCTCATGCGTGAGCAGAAGCGACTCACGATCCCGCAGACCATCACGATCATGGATGCGATCCTGTCGGGGTTGGCGGCAGCGCACCGCGCGGGGATCGTGCACCGCGATGTGAAGCCGGAGAACGTGCTGCTCGCCGAGGACGGCCGCATCAAGATCGGCGACTTCGGACTCGCGCGCGCGACAACGGCGAACACGGCCACCGGTGCGCAGCTGCTGGGCACCATCGCGTACCTGGCCCCCGAGCTCGTCACCCGCGGAACGGCCGACGCGCGCAGCGATATCTACGCTCTCGGCATCATGCTCTACGAGATGCTCGTCGGCGAACAGCCGTACAAGGGCGAGCAGCCGATGCAGATCGCCTTCCAGCACGCCACCGAGCAGGTGCCGCGCCCCAGTGTGCGCAATCCGGCCGTGCCGGAGCCACTGGACGAACTCGTGCTGTGGGCGACCGAGAAGTCGCCGGACGAGCGACCGCTGGACGCGCAGGCCATGCTCGACCGGTTGCGCGAGATCGAGCGCGAGTTGGGTGTGACGCCGGTGCAGACCGCGACGACGGCTCCGATCCGCGAACACGACTCCGGCGCGGTCACCAAGATCCTTCCCGGTCTCCCCTCGACGGTGAATCCGACCCCAGAGGTCGCGGAGTCGGCAGACAACGCCACTCGACTGCGCCGCCGCACCGCGCGTCGACGCGCGCGGGGAGCGTTCCTGCTGTCACTCGTGCTCCTGCTGGCTGTCGCCGCCGGCGGTGTCGGCTGGTGGTTCGGCTCCGGCCCCGGCTCGCTCATCGCGGTCCCCCAGGTCGTCGGAATGCCCTATGCGGATGCCGCGGCATCCGTCACCGAGGAGGGCCTGGTTCCCGACCGTTCGGAACGCGCATCGGTCGATGTCGACGAGGGCGACGTGATCGAGTCCACACCGGGCGAAGGCGAACGGGTCGAGCGCGACAGCACCGTCACGCTCGTCGTGTCGTCGGGACCCGCGCTGCACTCACTGGCGAAGCTCAGCGGAAGCAGCGAGCAGGATGTGCGCGACGTTCTCACAGCGAACAAGGTCAACGTCGAGGACGACGCCGAGCTGTACTTCGCACCGCTGGACAAGGGCCTCGTCCTGAATGTGCGGATCACTCCCCGGGCCGGCGGCGATCCCTATCCCTGCGGCGAAGGCTGCGATGTCTTCGAAGACGACACGGCACTGATCCAGGTGTCACTCGGACCGCTCCCCGACGTCACCGGCAAACCGCTCGACGACGCGCTGCGGACGCTGAAAGACGCTGGCCTCAAGGTCGCCGACGACCGACCGGAGTCATGGAGCGACTCGATCGAAAAGGGCTCCGTCATCTCGCAGACCACCGAGCGCCCGGGTGGGGGCAGCTGGCGGCAGGGTGACACGGTGACCCTGACGGTCTCGAAGGGCCCTCAGCTGTTCGCCGTGCCCGACGTCGCCGATCTCACCCGAGACGAGGCCGTCGCGAAGCTCAAGGATGCCGGTTTCGCCGTGGACTTCGCGCCGTTCTGGAACGGCGTACCCAACGGGCTCACCAAAGCGCAGAGCACAGACCCCGAGCAGGGTGCGATGCGTCGCCAGGGCACCGAGATCTATATCGTCCTGAACGTCAGCGGCTGACTTCGCGTCGCATCCGCTTGCGCAGGGCGCCCGGCGAGCGTCAGCGCTTCTCGAGCTCTTCCGCAACCAGGAACGCCAACTCGAGCGACTGCATGTGGTTCAGCCGCGGGTCGCACAGACTCTCGTAGCGCGTGGCGAGCCCCGCCTCGTCGATCTGCTCCGAGCCGCCCAGGCACTCGGTGACATCGTCACCGGTGAGCTCGACATGGATGCCGCCGGGGAACGTGCCCACAGCGCGGTGCGCCTCGAAGAAGCCGCGCACCTCGTCGACGACGTCATCGAAGCGACGGGTCTTGTAGCCGGTGGGCGTGGTGATGCCGTTGCCGTGCATCGGGTCGGTCACCCAGAGCGGGCTGGCGCCGGCATCCTTCACGGCTTCGAGCAGCGGTGGCAGTGCCTCGCGAATCTTCTCCGCACCCATGCGCGTGATGAAGGTGAGGCGTCCCGGCTCGCGGTTCGGGTCGAGCTTGTCGATCAGAGCCAGTGCGGTCTCGGGCGTGGTCGTGGGTCCGAGCTTGACCCCGATGGGGTTGCGGATGCGAGAGAAGTAGTCGACGTGCGCGCCGTCGAGGTCGCGGGTGCGCTCCCCGATCCAGAGGAAGTGGGCCGAAGTGTTGTACGGCGTGTCCGTGCGGGAGTCGATGCGGGTCATCGGGCTCTCGTAGTCCATCAGCAGACCCTCGTGCCCGGTGAAGAACTCGACCCGCTTGAGCTCGTCGAAGTCCGCACCCGCCGCCTCCATGAACTTGATGGCACGGTCGATCTCAGCGGCCATCCGCTCGTAGCGCTGGTTGGCGGGGTTCTGCGCGAAGCCCTTGTTCCAGGAGTGCACCTCGCGGAGGTCGGCGAAGCCCCCCTGTGTGAACGCGCGGATGAGGTTGAGCGTGGAAGCCGCCGTGTGGTACCCCTGCAGCAGCCGACCCGGGTCGGCCTGACGCGAGCCCTCGGTGAAGTCGTAGCCGTTGACGATGTCGCCGCGGTACGCGGGCAGGGTGACGTCACCGCGCGTCTCGGTGTCACTGGAGCGGGGCTTCGCGAACTGGCCGGCCATCCGCCCCATCTTCACGATCGGCATCGACGCGCCGTAGGTCAGCACGACCGCCATCTGCAGCACCGTCTTGATGCGGTTGCGGATCTGCTCGGCCGTCGCACCGGCGAAGGTCTCCGCACAGTCGCCGCCCTGCAGCAGGAAGGCATTGCCGGATGCCGCCCGTGCGAGCCGCGCGCGCAGGTTGTCGACCTCGCCGGCGAACACCAGCGGAGGAAGCGCGGAGATCTGCGAAGAGACATCAGCCACCCGATCGGCGTCCAGCCACTGCGGCTGCTGCTTGATCGGAAGAGTGCGCCACACATCGAGGCCAGAGTGGGAGGGAAGCATTCCCCCAGCTTAGTAGGCGCGCACAGGCCGCAATCGCGCTGTGACGGGCGGCGATCAGCTTCGGCGACGCCCGCCCGCGGGAAGGCGATCCTTCACCGTGGAGGCGTAGACGTCGTCGTATTCCTGCTCGCCCAGACGCTGCAGCGCGATCATGATCTCGTCGGTCACCGCGCGCAGAATGTACCGGTCGTTCTCCATACCGGCATACCGCGAGAAGTCGAGTGGTTCGCCGATCACGATCCCGACCCGCATGATGTTCGGGACGCGCTGTCCGATCGGCATCGCGGTGTCGGTGTCGACCATGACGACGGGGATCACCGGGACCTTCGCCTCGAGCGCCATCCGCGCGATGCCGGTGCGTCCGCGATACAGCTTGCCGTCGGGGCTGCGCGTGCCCTCCGGGTAGATGCCGAGCAGATCGCCTCGGCCGAGGATCTGCAGCCCGGTGTTCAGCGACGCCTCCGAAGCCTTCCCTCCGGAGCGGTCGATGGGGATCTGTCCGGTGCCCTTCATGAACACCTTCGTCGCCCAGCCTTTGAGGCCACGGCCGGTGAAGTAGTCGCTCTTCGCGAGGAAGGACATCGGCCGATCCAGCAGCAGCGGCAGAAAGATCGAGTCGGCGAAGGAGAGGTGATTGCTCGCCAGAATGGCCGCACCGCTGGCGGGGACGTTGTCTCGTCCCACCATCCAGGGTCGGAAGATCGCCTTGACCAGCGGACCGATCGCGACATACTTCATCAGCCAATAGAACATCGAGTGGAAGTCTAGCCGTGCGGAGTCGCACGCGACCGAGTTTCACGTGCGGCGCTACCGAGTGTCATGCCCTAGGATCGTCAGATACCCGCCCACCGAAGGAGCTGCCGTGGTTCAGTTTGAAGTGCCCGCGATCGTCCCCGCTGACCCCGAAGCGAACGTCACCGACCTGCTCGCACAGCGTGTGCAGAAGACCCCCGATCTCGCCCTCTTCTCCGTCCCGGAGGGCAGCGGCTGGCGCGACATCTCCGCGAAGGACTTCGAGACCGCGGTGATCGCTCTCGCCAAGGGATTCGTCGCTGCGGGCATCCAGCCGGGCGAGAAGGTCGGCTTCCTGGCATCCACCACATACGAGTGGACCCTGATCGACTTCGCACTGTTCTACGCGGGCGCCGTCATGGTGCCGATCTACGAGACGAGCTCGCCCTCGCAGATCCAGTGGATCATGGAGGACTCCGGCGCCACCGCTCTCATCGTCGAATCTCCCGATCACTTCGCCCGCGTCGACGAGGTGCGCGGTGACCTGCCGCTGCTGCGCGAGGTGTGGCAGCTCGCGCTCGGCGCGATCGATTCCTTCACCGCGCAGGGCGCGTCGGTGGAGGATGCCGAGATCGAGCGGCGCCGCAACCTCGCCCGTGGTGAGGACATCGCAACGCTGATCTACACCTCCGGCTCCATGGGCCGACCGAAGGGATGCGTTCTCACGCACAGCAACTTCGTCGAGCTCTCGCGCAACTCGGCCAAGGCGCTGGATGCTGTGGTGTCGATGCCCGGCGCGTCGACGCTCCTGTTCATCACCACCGCCCACGTCTTCGCGCGCTTCATCTCGATCCTCGCGGTGCACTCGGGTGTTCGCACGGGCCACCAGCCCGACACGAAGAACCTGCTGCCCGCACTCGGATCCTTCAAGCCGACGTTCCTGCTCGCCGTGCCCCGGGTCTTCGAGAAGGTGTACAACTCGGCGGAGCAGAAGGCCGAAGCCGGCGGCAAGGGCAAGATCTTCCGGGCTGCTGCGGCTGTCGCCGTCGAGCACTCCCGACTCAAGGAAGAGGGACAGAAGATCCCCTTCGGGACGAAGCTCAAGTTCGCCCTGTTCGACAAGCTCGTCTACAGCAAGCTCCGTGAGGCCATGGGCGGCAATGTCGCCTACGCCGTCTCCGGCTCGGCCCCCCTCGGTGCACGTCTGGGGCACTTCTTCCACAGCCTCGGCGTGGTGATCCTCGAGGGCTACGGCCTCACCGAGACCACCGCACCGGCGACGGTCAACCTGGCCGACAAGTCGAAGATCGGCACGGTCGGTCCGGCCCTGCCCGGTGTGGGCGTGCGCCTCGGCGAGGACGACGAGATCGAAGTGCGCGGCATCAACGTCTTCAAGGAGTACTGGAACAACCCGACCGCGACCGCGGAGTCGTTCAACGACGACGGCTGGTTCCGCACCGGTGATATCGGCAGCTTCGACTCCGAGGGCTTCCTCACGATCACCGGCCGCAAGAAGGAGATCATCGTCACCGCGGGTGGCAAGAACGTGGCCCCGGCCGCTCTTGAGGACCCGATCCGCGGCAACCCGATCATCAGTCAGGTCGTCGTCGTCGGAGATCAGAAGCCGTTCATCGCGGCGCTGGTCACCCTCGACCCGGAGATGCTGCCGACGTGGCTGGCGAACAACGGTCTGGACGCCAAGATGTCCCTCGAGGAAGCGAGCCGGAACGCCGCCGTGCGCGACGAGGTCCAGCGCGCCGTCGATCGCGCCAACAAGTCCGTCTCGCGCGCCGAATCGATCCGCAAGTTCACGATCCTTCCGTCGGAGTGGACCGAGGACAGCGGCCACCTGACCCCGAAGATGTCGATCAAGCGCAACATCATCCTCAAGGACTTCGCAGGCAAGATCTCGGAGATCTACGACGAGCCGGTGCACACCACCACGACGCCGCTGGGCTGACACGCGTCGACGGGCTCACACTTCATGAGCCCGTCGGCGGACGCGGCTTCCTGAGTGCGTCTCCCGTGAGTCCGTGAGCCTGTCGAAGGGCGTCTCAGAACCAGTCGCTCTCGCGCACCTCGCGCATCGCCTGCTTGCGCACATCGCCCTCCAGGCGGCTCAGATAGACCCGCCCTTCGAGGTGGTCGGTCTCATGCTGCAGCGCCTGCGCGAGCAGCCCCTCCCCCTCCAGCACCACCGGCTGCGCGTCGAGGTCGATGCCCTCGACGCGCGCCCACGGATGCCGAGGCGTGTCGTGCCAGAGCCCCGGCACAGACAGGCATCCCTCGCCGACGAGCTCGGGTTCGCCGCGCACCTCGGTGAGCACGGGATTGATCACATAGCCGATATCGCCATCGATGTTGTAGCTGAAGGCGCGCAGCGCGAACCCGATCTGGTTCGCGGCGACGCCCGCGCGCCCGGGCAGTTCGACCGTGTCGACCAGGTCGGCGATGAGCGCGCGCACGCCCTCATCGATGTCTTCGATCGCGGTGCTGACTGTGCGCAGCACCGGGTCGCCGTAGAGACGGATCTCACGAACCGTCATCAGGCTGCCTTTGTGCGCAGGCCCTCAATGAGGGTCGCTGCGAGTTCACGGGCTGCACGACGAGTCTCCGGTCGCAGGCTGCTGAAGTCGATGGCACCGCCACCGGCGATCTGCGGATCGTATGGAATGCGCAGTACATGCTTGGCGCGAGTGGAGAAGTGCGATTCGAGTTCGCTCAGGCGCACCAGCGGTGCTCCCGGCGTCGACTGGTTCAGCACCACGATCGCGTCACGTGCGAGGCCCGCATGGCCGTTGGACTCCAGCCAGGTGATGGTCTCAGACGCCAGCCGCGCTTCATCGACGCTGAGCCCGGAGACGATCACCAGCTGGTCAGCCAGATCGAGAGTGGCTCCCATCACCGAGTGCACGATTCCCGTTCCCGAGTCCGTGAGCACCAGCGAGTAGTACTGCGCGGCCACGGTGGCGACGTCTCGGTAGTCGGCATCGCCGAAGGCCTCGGAGACCCGCGGATCGGAGTCGGATGCCAGCACGTCGAGGCGGGTCTCATCCCGGGCGACGAGCGCGGAGATATCGTGGAAACCGCGGATGTCGTGCTGCGCGCGCACCAGATCGCGCACCGACTTCGTCTGGCTGCCGACAACGCGCTCGGCGAGCGTGCCGCGGTCAGGATTCGCGTCGACGGCGATCACGCGATCGTCGCGAGCATCCGCCAGTGCCATGCCGAGAAGCGCAGTGACCGTCGTCTTGCCGACGCCGCCTTTTCGAGACAGCACCGGCACGAACCGTGCGGTGCCCGTCATCGGCGCGGCGATGCGCGTGCTCAGCGCCTTGCGCTCTCGAGCCTTGCGTCCGTCGCCGATGTTGATGAGCCCACCGGAGATCGAGTAGAGCAGATGGCTCCACGTCCCCTCCGGTTCGGGCTTGGCGAGCTTGGCCGGGTCGAGCAGACGGTCTGCGGTGAGCAGATCCGCGCTTTCGCGTCCGGCGGCGCCGTCCAGGTCATCAAGCCGCTTCGAGCTCAGTGAGAGATCGGCAGCCGGAGCAGGGCTCTCGGATGCTGCGGCGCGGGCAGCTGGCACGCGGTCGTTCGTCGCCACTGGGGTCTTCTCCTCTGCGGGTTCGATCATGCGTGATCGAGTGCTGTCCTGCTGCGGCGGGCGTGCCGGCGACATCGCCTCGCGCAACTCGGCCTTGGCCGCAGCCACCACCGATTCGAAGTCGACGACCGCCTCGCCCTTCACTGGCTGCTCGGCGGCCTGGGATTCCGACTCCGCGGAGTTCGACTCCGCAGACTTCGGCTCCGGAGAACCGGGCGCCGCAGGTGTCTTCTGCGCCGGCGCAGCGCTCTGGGAGCGACTGCTCCTGGATGAGCTCTCGGCGCTCTCAGACAATGGCTGCTTCGATGAAGTCTTGGATGCAGACGACTTCTTGGATGCAGAAGATTTCTTCGATGCGGTTTTGTCCGGTCGGTTCGCGGGTGCCGCGACCGGTGGGTCGACCGGCTCTTCCGCTTCGTCGACGACCGGCTCGACATCAATCGGCTCGAGCTTGGGCTCCGCGTCGGTGCGGGGCGCGGCCACGGCATCCGCAGCACGCGGCTCGGCAGCATCCGGCTCGGGAGCGTCAGACTCGCCGCCATCCGACTCGGCAGCATCCGACTCGACGGTGTCGTCGGAGCTGTCCGGCGCGGTCGACTTCACGGGCAGCGCTTCGGCGGGGAGCTCGATGATGATCTCCGGCGAGACCTGCTGCATCCGCGCCAGGGTGTCTTCATCGGCGACTGCGGAGGTGTCGATGATGAGGTCCGAGATGACTTCGCCGCCGACGACCTCGTCGTCGACCAGATCGTCGTCTTCGTCACCGGCGGGCATTGACACGCTCACGTGAGCGGTGCCGCCGATCAGGCCGATGCCCGTGGTGTCCGACGACGCGGTGTCATCGAGCACACCGAGAGAATCGTCCCCCTCGGGATCGACAGGTTTCTTCGACGTCACGTTCAACTCCAAGCTTGCGCGCAGACACGCGCCCGCCCAAGATTAGTGCGCCGAACGGATGACGACCAAAAGATCACCCGCGTCGACCTGCTGGGTGGCGCTGATCGCCAGTCGCTCGACGACGCCTTCGATGGGGGTGGTGATCGCCGCCTCCATCTTCATCGCCTCGATGGATGCGACCGGATCTCCAGCCTTCACCACGGTTCCCTCTTCGACTTTCAGCGTCACCGCACCGGAGAAGGGTGCCGCGATCTGGCCGGGCTTCGCCGTGTCGGCCTTCTCGATCTCGTGGGAATCAGCCGCCACTGATCGATCGCGCACGGACACCGGCCGCAGCTGGCCGTTCAGCGTGGTCATCACCGTACGCATGCCCTTGGCGTCGGCATCGCCGATCGCCTCGAGACCCACGTACAGGCGCACACCTCGTTCGATTTCGACCGCGTGCTCCGCCCCCGGAGTCAAGCCGTAGAGGTAGTCGGCGGTCTCGAGCACCGAGAGGTCGCCGTACTGCTCGCGGTACTGGCTGAAGGTCTTGGTCGGCGCGGGGAACAGCAGCTCGTTCAGCATGCCGCGACGCTCGTCCGACGCTCCGTCGAGCGCGGCACGCTGCGCATCGGAGATCGGAGTGATTGCGGCCTTGGCCGCGCGGCCTGCGAGAACCTTGCTGCGGAACGGCTCGGGCCACCCTCCTGGCAGATCCCCCAGCTCGCCCGACATGAAGCCGACCACCGAGTCCGGAATGTCGTACTTCTCCGGGTTGGCCTCGAAATCGGCCGGATCTGCCTTGACGGCTGCGAGATGCAGCGCCAGGTCTCCGACGACCTTCGATGACGGGGTCACCTTCGGCACGCGACCGAGGATCCGGTCGGCGGCCGCATACATGTTCTCGATGAGCTCGAAGTCATCCGCAAGACCGAGGGCGATCGCCTGCTGGCGCAGGTTGGACAGTTGACCGCCGGGGATCTCGTGGTGGTACACACGGCCAGTCGGGCTGGGAAGCCCCGATTCGAATGGCCGGTACAGCTGGCGGGTCGCTTCCCAGTACGGTTCGAGATCGGAGGCCGCCTGCAGGTCGATCCCGGTGTCCCGCTCGGTGTGGGCGAGCGCGGCGATCAGCGCCGAGAGCGAGGGCTGGCTCGTGGTTCCCGACATCGGCGCGGAAGCGACGTCGACAGCATCCGCCCCGGCATCGCTCGCCGCGAGCAGCGTTGCCAGCTGACCGCCGGCAGTGTCGTGCGTGTGCACGTGCACCGGCTGATCGAAGCGCTCGCGCAGCGCGGTGACGAGTTTCGCTGCCGCGGCAGGGCGCAGCAGGCCGGCCATGTCCTTGATGCCGATCACGTGGGCGCCGGCATCGACGATCTGCTCCGCGAGATGCAGGTAGTAGTCGAGGGTGTAGAGGTTCTCACCGGGGTTCAGCAGGTCGCCGGTGTAGCAGAGGGCGCCTTCCGCGACTGCGGTGCCGGTTTCGAGCACGGCATCGATCGCAGGGCGCATCTGCGAGACATCGTTGAGGGCGTCGAAGATGCGGAAGATGTCGACGCCGGTGGCTGCGGCCTCGCGGACGAATGCGTCGGTGACCTCGGTCGGGTACGGCGTGTAGCCGACCGTGTTGCGTCCGCGCAGCAGCATCTGAATGTTGATGTTCGGCAGCGCTTCGCGCAGCGCGGCCAGGCGCTCCCACGGGTCTTCGCCGAGGAATCGCAGCGCGACATCGTAGGTCGCTCCGCCCCATGCTTCGACCGACAGCAGCTGCGGCGTCATCCGCGCCACGTACGGCGCGACCGCGACGAGGTCGCGCGTGCGCACACGCGTCGCCAGCAGCGACTGGTGGGCGTCGCGGAAGGTGGTCTCGGTGACGGCGAGCGGATGCTGCGCGCGCAGCGCCGCTGCGAATCCGGCAGGGCCCAGCTGCTGCAGCTGCTGGCGCGAGCCCGCAGGCGCATCCGCACTCACATCGAGGGTCGGGAGCTTCTGCGCAGGAGCGACGGTGAGCGGATTCTCCCCGTAGGGCTTGTTGACCGTCGTGTCGACCAGCCAGTTCAGGATCTTCGATCCGCGGTCCTTCGACACGCGACCGCGCAGAAGTTCCGGACGCTCATCGATGAACGACGTCGACAGGTCGCCCTCGGCGAAAGACGGGTCATCGAGCACGGCTTGCAGGAAGGGAATGTTCGTGGAGACGCCGCGGATGCGGAACTCGGCCAGGGCCCGACGGGCCCGCGAGACAGCGGTGCCGAAAGTGCGCCCGCGGCAGGTGAGCTTGGACAGCATCGAGTCGAAGTAGGGGCTGATCTGCGCACCGGCGGCGGTGGTGCCGCCGTCGAGACGGATACCGGCGCCGCCCGGCGACCGGTAGGTGGTGATCTTGCCGGTATCGGGGCGGAAGCCCTGCGTCGGATCCTCGGTGGTGATTCGGCACTGCAGCGCCGCGCCGCGCAGGCGGATATCGTCCTGTTCGAGGTCAAGGTCTGCGAGCGTCGCACCGTCCGCGATCTGCATCTGCGCGCGGACGAGATCGATGTCGGTGACCTCCTCGGTCACCGTGTGCTCGACCTGGATGCGAGGGTTCATCTCGATGAAGACGATCTCGCCGGTGCGAGGACCGGAGGTCTCCAGCAGGAACTCCACCGTGCCCGCGTTCTGATAGCCGATCGACTCGGCGAAGGCGATGGCGTGCCGGTGCAGCGCGCTGCGGGTGTCATCGTCGAGGTTCGGTGCCGGGGCGATCTCGATGACCTTCTGGTGGCGACGCTGCACCGAGCAGTCGCGCTCGAACAGGTGCACGGTGCTGCCGTGTCCGTCAGCGAGGATCTGCACCTCGATGTGGCGGGGGCGCAGCACGGCCTGCTCGAGGAACATGCGATCGTCGCCGAAGGCGGCACCCGCCTCGCGCATCGCCTCGGCGAGTGCGGGCCCGAGCTCTTCCCTGGTGGCGACGCGTCGCATCCCGCGGCCGCCGCCGCCGGCGACAGCCTTCGCGAACAGCGGGAAGCCGATCTCATCTGCCTGGGCGAGCAGCGCGTCGACATCGCCGGAGGCCTCAGTGGACCGCAGCACCGGCACACCTGCTTCGACAGCGTGCCGCTTCGCCTCGACCTTGTTGCCTGCCATCTCCAGAACGTGGGAGGGCGGACCGATGAAGGTGATGCCCGCCGCGGTCGCCTTCTCGGCGAGCTCGGGGTTCTCGGAGAGGAATCCGTACCCGGGGTAGATCGCGTCCGCGCCGGCATCCAGCGCGACCTGGATGATCTCATCCACGTCGAGGTATGCCTGCACGGGGTGGCCGCGCTCGCCGATCTCGTAGGCCTCATCGGCTTTCAGCCGGTGCAGGGAGCCGCGGTCCTCGTAGGGGAAGATCGCGACGGTGCGCGCCCCTACCTCATAGGCCGCGCGGAATGCACGGATCGCAATCTCACCGCGATTGGCCACCAAGATCTTCTGAAACATGCACACCTCTGGAGAGGTCGACGCGCGCCGATCGACGCGCAGGGCGGGGGCTGAGTGTCTCCCCAGACTAGGGCACGGTAACGTGTAGCTCGTGCACGTACTCAGCGTCAGCTCTCTCAAAGGGGGCGTCGGAAAGACGACCGTTACTCTCGGTCTCGCTTCCGCCGCCTTCGCCCGTGGCATCCGTACCCTCGTCGTCGACCTCGATCCACAATCGGATGTGTCGACCGGGATGGATATCCAGATCGCCGGCCGGCTGAACATCGCCGACGTTCTCGAGAATCCCAAGGAGAAGGTCGTCCGCCAGGCGATCACCACCAGCGGCTGGGCGAAGGTGCACCCCGGCACGATCGATCTGCTCATCGGCAGCCCGTCCGCGATCAACTTCGACGGCCCGCACCCGAGTGTGCGCGACGTGTGGAAGCTGGAAGAGGCACTGGCAACCGTCGAGAGCGAGTACGACCTCGTCCTGGTCGACTGCGCTCCGTCCTTGAACGCCCTCACGCGCACCGCGTGGGCGGCCAGCGACCGCGTGATGGTCGTCACCGAGCCCGGACTGTTCTCGGTCGCTGCTGCTGACCGTGCGCTGCGCGCTATCGAGGAGATCCGGCGCGGGCTCTCCCCCCGCCTTCAGCCGCTGGGCATCGTCGTGAACCGGGTGCGACCGCAGTCGATCGAGCATCAGTTCCGCATCAAGGAGCTGCGCGACATGTTCGGCCCGCTCGTGCTCGCCCCCCAGCTTCCGGAGCGCACATCACTGCAGCAGGCGCAGGGGGCGGCGAAGCCGCTGCACATCTGGCCGGGAGACTCCGCGCAGGAACTGGCCGCTGACTTCGACCTGCTGCTGGACCGCATCATCCGCGCCGGCCGTGTGCCTGTTCCCGAAAACGGCTCTCAGTCCTGACCCTCCCCCTGGGCGCTGAGCCTGGGTGGGCCTGGGCCGCTGAGCCTCGTGGGTGCCTGAGCCTGTCGAAGGGCGAACCCGTGAGCCGGGCCTACGCGCCCCGACGGCTCCGCGCGGCGCGGAGCGACAGTTGGAGTGGCGCGTGGCTAGAAGGGTTAGGCCGTGCGCTTGGAGCGCCGGGCGGCGAGTTCGTCGACCGGGTCCGGGGCCGTCGGATCGAATTCGACGAGTGTGGACTCGACTTCGCGAAGCACCTTGCCGACCGCGATGCCGAAGACGCCCTGACCGCGGCTGACGAGGTCGATCACCTCGTCGTTGGAGGTGCACAGGTATACCGATGCACCATCGCTCATCAGTGTGGTTCCGGCGAGATCGCGGATGCCGGAGGCGCGCAGCTGCTCGACAGCGGTGCGAATCTGCTGCAGCGAGATGCCGGTGTCGAGAAGTCGCTTCACCAGCTTGAGAACGAGAATGTCGCGGAATCCGTAGAGCCGCTGCGATCCGGAGCCGCTGGCTCCGCGAACCGTCGGGACGACCAGTTCGGTGCGCGCCCAGTAGTCGAGCTGACGGTAGGTGATGCCCGCCGCACGAGCGGCGACCGCACCCCGGTATCCGACCTCATCATCCATAGCGGGAAGCCCGTCTGTGAAGAGAAGTTCGGACACGAACCGCGGGCTGCCTGAAAGCTCATCCGCATTCATATTCATTCCCTCCTGGCCGACTACCTCAACGCTAGAGCAGGGCACGTGTCCCGGCAATGACATCCGACTCACCTCGAAGGTGTGTCGCAACCCGTTCGTTACGTAAGCGCTCGCTCGAGCGCCTGCTTCACCAGAAGACTGCGCACATCGTCGATCTGCGTGGCGAGCTCTGGGGCAAGTTCTGAGGCACGACCGCGCGACGCGGCATCCGTCCGGCGCAGCAGTGTGGAAAGGGCTGATTCGATCAGCGCCGCCTCACGCTCTGCGTTCTGACGAAGGCTGCGCAGGTGGCGCGGTTCGATGCCGTGACGAGCCAGCGACACCAGGCCGGACAGCAGCGTGACGATCTGCTCCGGGTAGCTCTCGGCGGCGGTGATGAGGTTGGCGCTGATGGCATCGTTGAGAAGCTGCGGGGTCGCACCGGTGCGCGCGACGAGCTCATCTCGGCGGTATCGGCGCGCGGTCGGCGCGATGGATGGCGGCGCGAGAGCGCTCCACGCCTCGCCCCTGGCCTCGGCGTCGTCGAGCTGCTCGCGAATGACGCTGAGCGGAAGATAGTGGTCGCGCTGCAGCGTCAGCGCGGTGCGCAGGCGATCGACGTCGGATGCCGAGAACTTGCGGTACCCGGATTCCGTGCGCGAAGGCGAGACGATCTTCTGCGCCTCGAGGAAACGCAGCTTGCTCGAGGTGAGCTGAGGGAATTCTGGTGTGAGACGAGCCAGCACCTGGCCGATGCTGAGCAGACCCGCGGGCTCAGATCGACCCCGCGCGGCACCCGCCGCCGCCATCAGTCTGTCGCCGTTGCGAGGTCGATCGGTGAAGCGAAGAAGTTCATCCGGAACTTGCCGATGCGCAACTCGTAACCAGTGGCGAGCTCGCTGCGATCGACGCGTTCGCCGTTGACATAGGTACCGTTCAGCGAGCGCTGATCGATGATCTCGAAGGCGGTGCCCGACCGAGTGATCTCTGCGTGACGACGCGAAACGGTCACGTCATCGAAGAAGATGTCTGCCTCGGGGTGGCGTCCGACGGTGGTGACCTCGGCGTCCAGCAGATACCGAGCGCCGGCCAGCGCGCCTGCGCGCACCAGCAGCAGCGCGGAACCGCCGGGCAGCGCGGCGATCGCGGCGCTCTCCGCTTCGGTGAGATCGGCCCCGAAGGGCACGAAAGAAAGGTCGGACTCATGACCAAAGGTCTGCGTCACGTCATGACGCTGCTCACCATTGCGGTGGATCGCGCCGCCGGCGCCGGTTGTGCTGTCGCTATCTCTCACAGTCGTCCCTCCCTGACGCTCCAGCCTATCGGATGCCGAGGCCTCATCGGGAGGCCGGACTTGTCCTTTTCTGTCCCGCATCTGCTCTCTCGCGATCCAGCGCAGGCGATAGGCTGGGAACATGCCACACTACGATGTCGTCATCCTCGGCGCGGGCCCTGGCGGATACGTCGCCGCCGTCCGCAGCGCCCAGCTCGGCCTGTCCACCGCGATCATCGAGGAGAAGTACTGGGGCGGTGTGTGTCTGAACGTCGGATGCATCCCCTCGAAGGCTCTGCTCAAGAATGCGGAACTGGCCCACACTCTGAATCACAAGGCCGATTTCTTCGGCATCTCGGGTGATTTCACCATCGATTTCGGCAAGGCGTTCGATCGCAGCCGCGAGGTCGCGGAGGGTCGTGTCAAGGGCATCCACTTCCTGATGAAGAAGAACAAGGTGACCGAGTACAACGGTCGCGGAACCTTCACCGGGCCGAAGGCGATCTCTGTCGCCAAATCCGATGGGTCGACCGAAGAGGTGACCTTCGACAACGTCATCATCGCCACCGGCTCGAAGGTGCGTCTGCTTCCTGGCGTCGAGCTCAGCGAGAACGTCGTCACCTACGAAGAGCAGATCCTCACCCGCGAGCTGCCGAAGTCGATCGTCATCGTCGGTGCCGGCGCGATCGGCATGGAGTTCGCATACGTCATGACGAACTACGGCGTGAAGGTCACGATCATCGAGTTCCTCGACCGCGCGCTTCCCAATGAGGATCCCGATGTGTCGAAGGAGATCACCAAGCAGTACAAGAATTACGGTGTCGACATCCTCACCTCCACCAGGGTCGAGAAGATCGTCGACAACGGTTCCTCCGTCTCGGTCACATACACCGGCAAGGACGGCAACCAGACCTCCATCGACACGGACAAGGTGCTCATGTCCGTCGGATTCGCGCCCCGCGTCGAGGGCTACGGCCTCGACAAGACCGGCGTGAAGCTCACTGAGCGCGGCGCCATCGACATCGACGACCACATGCGCACGAACGTCGACGGCAT
Organism: Microbacterium esteraromaticum; assembly: GCF_900163815.1. Classification (GTDB taxonomy): domain Bacteria; phylum Actinomycetota; class Actinomycetes; order Actinomycetales; family Microbacteriaceae; genus Microbacterium; species Microbacterium esteraromaticum_B. Next base: position 100,553 of record NZ_FUKO01000009.1, read on the forward strand.
CTACGCCATCGGCGACGTCACGATGAAGCTGCAGCTCGCGCACGTCGCCGAGGCGCAGGGCGTCGTGGCCGCCGAGACCATCGGCAAGGCCGAGACGCAGACGCTGGGCGACTACCGGATGATGCCGCGGGCGACGTTCTGCTCGCCTCAGGTCGCATCATTCGGCCTCACCGAGCAGCAGGCCAAGGACGAGGGGCACGACATCAAGGTCGTCACCTTCCCGTTCATGGCCAACGGCAAGGCGCACGGTCTGGGTGAGCCGGTCGGCTTCGTGAAGATGATCGCCGACACCGAGCATCTCGAACTGCTCGGCGCACACATGATCGGCCCGGATGTGTCCGAGCTGCTGCCCGAGCTGACGCTCGCGCAGAAGTGGGATCTCACCGCTCTGGAACTGGCCCGCAACGTGCACACGCACCCGACGCTGTCCGAGGCCCTGCAGGAGGGCTTCCACGGCCTCGCCGGACACATGATCAACTTCTGATCCGGCACCATTCCCGAGGAAGGCCCGGTCCTGGTGACCGGGCCTTCCTCATGCCGTGCACGTGTCGGGCGGGCCTCCGAATCACAGTCCTCCCATGGTCATGAGCCACGCCGCAGCGGGGCGCAGAGGTGCGGAGCCGAGCATGCGGATCAGCGTCTCGCGTGCAGGCGGGATGACGCCGGCGGCCGGACTGCCCATCGACATGTAGAAGTGCGCACGACGCTGCACAGCGGCGACCGCTCGTGCTGACCGACGGTCGTCACCGCTCAGCACACCTCCTGACTGCAGCGCCGCCTGGATCCTCTCGGCAAGGCGCCGGGCGTTCACCCAGCCGAGGTTCATGCCCTGGCCCCCGATCGGGCTGCTCTCGTGCGCCGCATCGCCGAGCAGCGCGATGCGAACATGCACAGCCCGCTCGGCGCGGTGCTGCTTCGCGGTGAACCCTGTGGGCACACAGTCGGCCGGTGGCGTGATGCGGATGCCGGTCCGAGCGTCGATCTCGCCGACGAAGGAGTCGGCAGAAAGCTCGGCGGCGTCATCGGTGTGACGCACGACCCACCTTCGCGCACCGGCCGGCAGAGGGAAGGATTCGACGATGCCCGCGGGTTCGCAGAACAGCCGGGCGACGGGGGCAGCATCCGGATCGGGGATGTCCATCATCGAATACCGCGCGCGGCCGGGCCGGGCGAGCCACGGGATGCCGAGCTGCGTGCGCACGATGCTGCGAACGCCATCAGCGGCGATGAAGAAGGAGGAAGTCAGCTCTTTGGCCATCGCTTCTTCGACGACCTGCACCCGAACGACGGCACCGTCCTGCTCCACGGTTCGCACTTCGCACCCGGTGCGCATCGCTGCACCCAACTGCTGAAGGCGCCCGCGCAGCACGGCGTCTGTGCGCCCCTGGGGCAGGGCGAGCACCTCGCGCCGACCGACCAGCGGAACCGATGCCAGCATCCGCCCGCGAGCGAAGACCTCCGCGCCTTCGAGACGCACAGCCGACTGGCGGATCTGCTCCCCCACCCCGGCCTCATCGAGTGCGGCAAGACCAGGCGGGTGCAGTCCGATCGCCCGTGTACGTCCATCGACGCCGTCGCCGCTATCGCAGACGAGCACATCGATCCCGCGCCCCGCAAGCAGGCAGCCGAGCATCAAGCCCACCGGTCCCGCCCCGGCGATGATCACCTCATGATCGGCCATCCCCCGCCTCCCATCGCAGCAGCAGACGGGCCGGCATCCGCTCTTCCACGCGCCACCCGGCGGGTGCCGTTTCGGCGAGCTCCGCGGCGGTGTACGAACGGCGGATGCTGGTGAGCCCGTCCGGACGGATGAAGGAACCAGCCAGCAGGTTCCACGCGAACGGCGCGGTCGCGGCGGCGAACAGGAGATATGCGGCCCTGCTCCGGGCGATATCGCTGTGGATGACTACCCCGTGGGGAGCGGTGAGCATCTGCGAATCGCCCAGGAGGCCGGCGAGGTCTGCGGCAGTCAGATGGTGCAGAACATGATTCGAGAGAATCACGTCGAATTCGTCGCCCTCGTGCACAAGTTCGGATGACGACGCGCAGCGCCAGATCACCCGCCCGGTGTCATCGTGCTGCCGAGCCCAGCGAACCGCCCGAGGATCGGTGTCGACCGCGGTGATCTGCGCATCCAGTCCGTCGCGACGGAGCCTGCCGGCCAGCGCGCGGGTGAGGTCACCGCCACCGGAGCCGATATCCAGAATCCGCAGGCTCCGACTCTGTGCGCGCGGACGCACCTCGCGGCGATAGAGAGCGCGCGCGCCGGACACCACGGCGTTGACGAGACCGAACCGGGCATAGGTGCGCTCCAGCATGCTCAGATCCGCATCGGCAGCATCCATCCGTTCGCGCGCATGGACTGCCCGCGATGACAGGTCGGCGATCATTCCTCCCCTAGCACGGTGAGCAGCGCGCTCTCTGCCGTGAGACCGGGGCCGAAGGCCATCGCGGTCACCCGCTCTCCTGCTCTCGCATCGGATTCCTCGAGGATGTGCTTCAGGACGAACAGCACCGTCGCGCTCGACATGTTGCCGCAGGTGCGCAGCACTTCGCGCGCGGGCTGCAGCTGCGCATCGCTGAGATGCAGCCGGTCCTGCACATGGTCGAGGATGCTGCGTCCGCCGGGGTGGATCGCCCAGTGCTGCACCGCGTCGCCGATCCTTCCCTCGTCGAACGCCGCGCTCGGTGCGTCATCTTCTGCCCAGAGCGGGCCCAGAGCGGCCTCGATGTTCTCCCCGATGATCTTCGGGACAGCGGTGGAGAGCACCATCTCGAAGCCGCTGTCGCCGATGGTCCACGCCATGTCGCGCTCGCCCTCCGGCGCGATCGCCGTGTGGAAGCGATCCAGCGAGAAGGCCGGCACCGGGGTCGGCAGCTCTCTCGCCGTGACCACCCCCGCTGCCGCGCCGTCGGAGAACAGCGACGCTGCGATGATCTGGTCCGGATCATCGGAGGACCGCAGATGCAGGGTGCACAGCTCCACGCTGACCACCAGCACCACCGCCTGCGGATCTGCGCGGCAGAACTGTGCGGCGGCCCGCAGGGCCGGCATCGATGCGTAGCAGCCCATGAAGCCGAGGTGGTAGCGCTCGACCGAATCCGACAGGCCCAGAGCCCTGACGATCGCGTAGTCGGGGCCCGGGGCGTGAAAGCCGGTGCACGACACCGTCACGATGTGCGTCACATCACTGGCGACGAGGTCTGGATCTGCGTCGAGTGCACGGCGGGCCGCCGCGATGTAGAGCTGATCCGCCTCGCGGATGTAGATGTCATTGCGCGTCTTGGTTCCCGGGCTGAGAAGCGATCCAGACTCGCGGTCGTAGAACAGCGTCGACGATGCCTCTTGACTCGGGTCGAGTTCTGTCAGCACGCTGTGTCGCGTCTCGATGCCAGAGCCGTCGAAGGAGGCGGTGACCAGCCTTCGAGCGAGGCGCGAGAGTTCCGGCTGCGCGGCGAAGACATCGCGCACGGCATTCTGCTCGAGGACGATATCGGGCACGATCGTCTGCAGTGATCGCAGTTGAATAGGACGGCTCATGTGCACACACAAGCATTCCGCGCCGTCGGGGACAAGGGGCTTGCGTCAGAGCGCCCGCGTCCGATGCTGCCGTCAGGCGCCGAGCGCCCGAGCCAGCTTCGACCCTGACGAGGGCGGACGCCCGCCGCTTGCTCGGACCGCTTGTTCCACCGCCGTGAAGAAGGCATCGCGACCGGCATCATCGGTGGGGGCGGCGGGACCGAGCTCCATCTCCCATTCCCGCCAGCTGCGCTGCCTGCCGGCGCGCAGATCGGTCGCCCGCACATGATCATCAACGAATTCGGCGACGACTCCCTGTGCGTTGGACAGGTGAAACGCGACGCGGGAGTTCTCGATTCGCGCGAGCGGCTGCAGCTCAGCGGTCGTCCACTGCGCGACCGCGGCAGCGACGGCTTCCGGCATCTGATCGTCGACATCGAGCGGCCAGCCGAGTTCCAGCCGGCCGTCGCCCTGGCGCGGACCCTTGATGTGCCAACCGGCATCCGGCCCACCTGTGCGGCGGCGCAGCGCGACGCCAGCGCGTGCGAGCGCAGCATCGACCGTATCGAAGTAGCGGGCGTCGAGCTCGCGCGGCTCGCCTGCACTCACCCGGATGATGCCGGGAACAGCCGACCAGTCCGGCAGCGGCGTGTCAGCGTCCGCGTCGTATTTCCGCTCCACCTCGAACGTGCGCTGCGGCTCGGATGCCGCAGGTTCGGATGCCGCAGGTTCGGATGCCCCGGCGTCAGTCGTCACCGGGCGAGATCTCGTCACTGGATTCAACGAACCGGAACGCCACCTCGGAGGGACCGTCGTGATCGCCGGTGTTCGTCGCCTCGCCCTCGCGCTGATAGGTCAGCTGGGTCTCGCTGTAGGGCAGGATCAGGGATTCCTGGTCCACGCTTTCGAGCGGGATGATCTGCCCGTCGAGCGGGCCGCCGTGAAGTCGTGCGATTGCCATGTGCTCACCATAGTCCTCTGCGGCGACATCGGGCGGGAGCGCCGTGACGCGTTCGACCTCACGTCGCGACGATCGCGAGTGCGGCGCCGAGGATCATCCACGGGCCGAAAGCGATGCGGGTCTTCCGATTCGCGCGACGCAGCAGCATCAGTGTGATCGCGAAGAGCGAGCCGAGCAGAAACGCCGCAGCGGCTCCGATCAGCAGTGTCTGCCAGCTGTGCCACGCGAGCACGAGCCCGATCACCGCCGCGAGCTTCACATCGCCGCCGCCCATGCCCTGGCGCGAGGCCAGATGCATGACGGCGTAGAACGCGCCGAGAGCAAGACCGCCGAGCAGGGCGCGCAGCATCCGTCCGCCGTCTCCCGTCGCCAGCGCCTCGATGACGATCAGCAGCACGAGAGCGCCCAGGGTCGGCAGGACGATGCGATTGGGCAGACGGTGCGTGCGCGCATCGATGACGATCAGCCATGCTCCGAGTCCAGCCAGCAGCAGATGTGCGATCAGTACGACGACGCAATGGATGGGCACCCTGGCAGGCTAGGCGATCGCGGGCTGTCCGCGCGGATGCCTGTGGACAACTCGTCAGACATCGAGGATGTCGAGATCCACGGCGACGATGCCGCCTTCTTCGATCGACTGCTCTTGTCGCACCTGCTTCTTCAGCGGCAGCACGAAGGCCGATCCGTTGAAGAAGATCGAGGTCTTCCAGGTCGTGCTGCCGATCCGCGCCGCGACTCGCAGCGATCCGAAGCCGCGCGTCGGCGCGGGCAGCTCTCTGATCTCGGCGGAGAGCTCTTCGGGCAGCGTCGCGAAGAACCAGGATTCCACCCGCGCATCCCAGAGTGTGACGACGCTTTCGAACTCGATCCGCATGCACAGAGCGTATCCCGATCCCACCTCAGAGCAATGTCGGATGTCCGAACTATCGTGCAAGATATACTTGAAGTATTCGAAGTTATATTCGAGGATGGATGCATGGGGATCGGAACGGTTGCGGCGCTCTCCCCCGCCGATGAGCGAGCGGGAGACATTCTTCGACTGCGCCGCGAGATCGGGCGAATGCAGCGTCGCCGCAGTGAAGATGCGGTGCTGCCGGTGGATTCCGTGCTGCAGCCGCTGCTGCCGGAGAAGGGTCTGCAGACCGGAGCGGTGTACTCCGTCTCTCCCTCACCGAGTCTGATCTTCGCACTGATGAGTGCCGCCTCGCTCCGTGGCAGCTGGTGCGCAGCCGTGGGCATGCCGACCCTCGGTCTCGAGGCTGCGGCGGCTTACGGCATCGATCTCTCTCGCCTGATTCTGGTGCCCTCTCCCGGTGACAGATGGCTGGCTGTCGTCTCCGCTCTGGCCGAGGTGGTTCCGCTGATCGCGGTGAACCCCGGCACCCGCGTGCGCGATGCGGATGCCGCTCGGCTGGCCGCCCGGCTGCGCGATCGCGGCTGCACCATGCTGGCGACCGCCTCCCCTGCTGTTCCCGCCTGGCCGCAGAGCGAGGGGCTGATCAGCCTGCACGATCCGCACTGGGAGGGTCTGGGCGAAGGGTGGGGGCTGCTGTCGGATCGCACGGTGACGGTGACAGCGCAGACCCGATCCACCCCGCGTCCGAAGAGCCTGCGCGTGCGGCTTCCTGATGGGCTGGGCAGAGTCGAGACCGCCCCCGCCGAGGCCGCGTCTCTGCCCAGCCATCCCCGATGGGCGGTGGCGTGATGGCCGCGCAGGAGACGATGCGGATGCACGCCATCTGGTTTCCGGATTGGCCGCTGCGCGCAGCGCTGAAGGCTGCTCCCCCGCACCCGCCCACCGCGCTCGTGCATGCGAATGCTGTCGTGGCATGCACGGCCTCAGCCCGAGCACAGGGAGTGCGCGTCGGCCAGCGACGCCGTCTCGCGCAGAGCCGATTGCCGTCACTGCGGATGCTGCCGCACGACCCTGCCCAGGACGAACGCGCTTTTCTGCCGGTGCTGCGTCTGATCGAAGAGCATTCTCCGGGGGTGCATCTGCTGCGCCCTGGGCTCGCCGCACTCCGCTCCCGCGGGATCTCCCGCTTTCACGGCGGCGAAGCCGAAGCCGCCGACGTGCTGCGCGCGGTCCTCACCGACGCGGGGTATCCCGAGGTTCGGATCGGGGTGGCAGATGGTGCTTTCACTGCCGAGCTGGCTGCCCGAGCCGCCCCGACGCAGCAGGTGATCCCTCCCGGTGCTTCACGGGCCTTCCTCGCTCCTCTGCCGCTGCAGGTGCTCGGCGAGGGCGAGCTGGCAGGCCTGCTGCAGCGGCTCGGCATCACCACCCTCGGAGAGTTCGCTGCCCTCGATGCCAGCACTGTGCACGCCCGCTTCGGCGAGCACGGGGCGCGCCTGCACGCCCTGGCGTGCGGTGCGGATTCCCGCCCGCTCTCTCCCCGGCCGCCCGACCCTGAGCTGGCGAGGGAGAGCGAGTTCGAGACGCCGCTCGGCCAGACCGATCAGATCGCCTTCGCGGTTCGGCAGACGGCGGATGCTGTGCTGCTGGCTCTCGCAGATGCATCGGTGGTGTGCACCGAGGTGCGCATCGATCTCACCGACGACGACGGACGCGTGTTCTCACGCACCTGGCTGCACCCGACCTGCTTCGACGCCGGCGACCTGGTCGACCGGATCCGCTGGCAGCTCGAGGCGATCATCGCCGAGTCCCCAGACGACGCCGATGCCGCGCATGCCTTCCGCGGCATCATAGGTGCGCGGATCATCCCCACAGCGATCGACGATGCCGCCCATCACCAGCTCGGGCTGTTCGGCTCAGGATCGGATGAGCGTCTGCACCATGCGGTCTCCCGGGTGCAGACGCTGCTCGGGCACCGCGGAGTGGTCACAGCCGCAGTGGCAGGTGGCCGGATGCTCGCCGACCGCCAGGTCCTCACTCCATGGGGAGAGCGCTCCGTCATCGAGCGCGACCCCGCACGCCCCTGGCCCGGAAGCCTGCCCGGCCCCCTGCCCTCGGAGGTGTTCATCCCCGCGCGTCCCATTCGCGTGGTGGGGCCGGGCGGTGCCGAAGTCCGTGTCGATGCCCGGGGAGATCTCTCGCAGACTCCTACCCGGATCGACGATGACGAGGTGATCGGATGGGCCGGCCCCTGGCCGATGAGCGAGCACCGGTGGGATGCCGAGCGAGTCAGATGCGGCCACCGCTTTCAGCTGCTGGATGCCAGGCATCGAGCCTGGCTGGTCTTCCTTTCCGAGGGGTGCTGGTGGGCTGAGGGGAGGTATCGCTGATGGCGGGATGGCACAACCCGAAGCTGTCCTGGGCGGAGCTGGAGCGCACGCTCAGCGCACCGACGGCGCCAGCATCCGCCGAGCCCTCAGGAGACCGCGTCGACCCCGGTCCGCTGAGCAGGCACCGTGCGCCGGCCGCTCCCCCGGCCGTGGCGCGACCAGAGCATGCCGTGCCCTATGCCGAGCTGCATGCACACAGCTCCTACTCCTTTCTCGATGGCTCGTCGTCACCGGATAATCTGCTGGCCGAGGCCGAAGCCCTGGGGCTGACCGCGCTGGCGATCACCGACCATGACGGCTTCTACGGTGCGGCGCGCTTCGCCGAAGCCGCCGAGTTCACCGGAGTGCAGACAGTGTTCGGCGCGGAACTGTCGCTGGGGCTGAACGAGGGGATGCTGTCGAGTCCGTCCCCGGAACGGCGCGGCGCGGCAGATCCCACGAGCGAGCACCTGCTCGTGCTGGCGCGAGGTGTAGAGGGGTATCACCGACTCGCCGGCGCCATCACCCGCGCTCAGCTGCGCGGCGGCGAGAAGGGTCGCCCGCTCTACGACATCGATGATCTGGCCGCCAGCGCGGGCGGCCACTGGACGATTCTGACCGGATGCCGCAAGGGCGCCGTGCGGCGCGGTCTGGCCGACGGCGACGCCGAGACACCGCTGCGCCGATTGGTGGATCTGTTCGGCGGGGATCAGGTCGCCGTCGAGCTCATCGACCACGGCGATCCACTCGACACCCGCCGCAATGACACTCTCGCCGAGCTCGCCACCGCCCTGCACCTGCGCACCGTCGCCACGAACAACGTGCACTACGCCGTACCGGAAGGTGCGCGACTGGCCGAGGCCATCGCAGCCGTGCGCGCCACCCGCAGCATGGATGAGCTGGATGGCTGGCTGCCCGCACACGGCACCGCGCATCTGCGCAGCGGCGCTGAGATGAGTCGTCGCTTCCGTCGTTATCCAGGAGCGATCGAGAACGGCCTGCGCATCGCTGCGGAATGCGCCTTTCCCCTGCGGCGGGCACGTCCGGCCCTGCCGCAGACACCGGTGCCGGAGGGGCGGACGACGATGAGTCATCTGCGTGCGCTGGTCTGGGAAGCCGTGCCGCGACTGTACCCGCGGCTCGACACCGAGGGGCGCTCGCGGATCGAACGTGAGTTGAATGTCATCGAGGAGAAGGACTTTCCGGGCTATTTCCTGATCGTGCACGGGATCGTGGAGGAAGCCAGACGACGCGGCATCCTCTGTCAGGGCAGAGGCTCGGCTGCGGCGAGCGCCGTCTGCTATCTGCTGGGCATCACCGCTGTCGATCCGATCCTCTATCGCCTTCCCTTCGAGCGCTTCCTGGCGACCACGCGCGAGGAGGAGCCCGATATCGATGTCGACTTCGATTCCAGTCGTCGCGAGGAGATCATCCAGTGGGTGTACCGCGAGTACGGCCGCGACCGTGCAGCTCAGGTGGCGAATGTCATCCAGTACCGGCCGAAGAATGCCATCCGCGATATGGCGAGAGCCCTCGGGCATGCACCGGGTCAGCAGGACGCCTGGTCTAAGCAGGTGGATGGCTGGGGCGCGACCCTGGAATCGACGGAGGGCAGCGACATCCCCGCCGATGTGCTCTCCTACGCCGGTGAGCTGCTGAAGGCGCCGCGGCACCTGGGCATCCACTCCGGCGGCATGGTGCTCACCGCACGCCCGGTGGGCGAGGTGGTTCCCGTGGAGCATGCCCGGATGGCCGATCGCACCGTGATCCAGTGGGACAAGGATGATGCGGCGTGGATGGGGCTGGTGAAGTTCGACCTGCTGGGCCTCGGGATGCTGGCTGCGCTGCGGCACTGCTTCGATCTGATCGAGGAGTCCACCGGCGAGCAGTGGACGCTGCAGTCGCTGCCGAAGGAGGAGTCGGCGGTGTACGACATGCTCTGCCGGGCCGATTCGATCGGCGTGTTCCAAGTGGAATCGCGAGCGCAGATGGGACTCCTGCCCAGGCTGCAGCCCCGCGAGTTCTACGAGCTGGCGATTCAGATCGCCCTGATCCGGCCGGGTCCGATCCAGGGCGGGGCCGTGCATCCATTCGTGCGGCGCAAGCTCGGGCAGGACCCGGTGACCTATGCGCACCCTGTGCTGGAACCGGTGCTGAAGCGCACTCTGGGCATCCCCGTATTCCAGGAGCAGCTGATCCAGATGGCGACGGTGCTCGGTGATTGCTCAGCTGATGATGCTGATCTGCTGCGACGGGCGATGGGATCCAAGCGCGGGTTGGAGAAGATCGATCGCATCCGTGAAACGCTGTACTCCGGCATGGCCGAGAAGGGGCTCACCGGCGAGGCCGCCGATCGCATCTACGCGCAGATCCAAGCGTTCTCGAACTTCGGCTTCGCCGAATCGCACTCGCTGTCGTTCGCACTGCTCGTCTATGCCAGCTCCTGGGTGAAGCTGCACTATCCCGCCGCTTTCCTGGCGGGGCTGCTGCGCGCGCAGCCGATGGGGTTCTACTCAGCATCGTCACTGACCTCGGATGCCCGTCGGCACGGCGTGCGGGTGCTGCGTCCCGATCTGCATGCTTCCGGGGCGATGGATGCCCTGGAGCGAATCGAAGACGGTCCGGGTCCGACCGGTCTCGCCTCCTGTCAGCACGCGAGCGAGCCGCACTCTCCTCGCCCGTTCGATCGGCATGCCCCTGACGAGTCGGCTGCGCACCGCCGAGATCGCAGATTCGCGGTGCGGCTCGGACTCTCCGGCGTGCGCGGCATCGGCACGGCCCTGGCGGAGCGGATCGTCACCGCACGAGAGCAGCACGGACCATTTCGCGACCTGCACGATCTCGTACGGCGCACGGATGCCACCGCCGCTCAATTGGAGGCGCTGGCATCTGCGGGAACATTCGACTGCCTCGGCATCAGTCGGCGCACGGCGATGTGGATGGCAGGTTCCGCCAGCGAGGACCGGGCACGCTTCCTTCCCGGTACGGCGGTGTCGGTGCAGCCGCCACTGTTCGCCGATCAGAGCAGCCACGAGCAGTTGGTGGCGGATCTGTGGGCGACGGGCATCTCCACCGATGACCACCCGATCGCGCATTTCCGGGAATCCCTCCGTGATCGGGGTGTGCTGCGCTCAGACCAGTTGCGCGACCATGAGGAGGGCAGGCGCGTCGAAGTGGCGGGGCTCGTCACGCATCGGCAGCGCCCGGCCACGGCGAGTGGGATCACCTTCGTCAATCTCGAAGACGAGGAGGGACTGGTCAATGTGGTGTGCTCGACGGGAGTATGGAGCCGCTACCGTCAGGTGGCCCGGGACTCGCCCGCGCTCATCGTGCGCGGGATGCTGGAGCGATCGAATGAGGGCGTGGTGAATATCCTTGCCGATGCATTCGAAGATCTGCGCACGCGCTTCGTACATCGCTCGCGCGATTTCCGCTGAGCATTCTGCCGATGTCGCCTCACCAGAATCGCTTCGGCGGCGGGGTCTGCGGCCGATCCGTCCCGCCCCACCGGTCAGACTCTGCTTTGGCCGCCAGAGCCGCAGCATCCGCTTCGCTGAGTGCATCTGCAGCGGACTGCCGTGCATCCACCGCCATGACCGTGAGCGTCGTCCGCGGACCGCAGGCCGTATCGACGACGCTGCAGTCGCGCACCTGCGCCCGCCACGTGTCGACCTGATCGCGAGGAACGTCGCGCAGCTGATAGCCAATTCCCCGATTGAGGTCACGCACCGCCACGATCTCGCCCGCATCCGAAGCCCACGCGGCCGATGCCTCCGCGTCCGCCTGCCGCGCGCGGACCTGCGTGATCTCTACCCGATTCCCACTGGGAACCGGGACGACCGCATAGATCACCAGCGTTCTCTCCATGTCCACACTCTAGGCCGCTGCTGCGCCCTCCGGGAGGGCGTCGGCGATTCTCATTGGCGGCCGTGTGACGGTGCTAGCGTGGCCACAGCGAACCGGGGAGAAGCATGACAACACGGGCTGAACTGCGACAGCGACAGAACACCGGCCGACCATGGCTGCGCGGGCTGCTCTCGGGAGTGATCATCCTGCTCTGGCTCGTGGGCGCCGGCCTGGGCGGACCGCTGTTCGGCAAGGTCGATGAGGTCTCCTCCAACGACCGCACCGCCTACCTGCCGGACTCGGCGCCCGCCACCGAGGTGCAGAAGTCGCTCGAGGCCTTTCTGGGGGCGGACTCGATTCCCGCAGTGGTCGTCTTCGAGGCAGATGCTGAGATCGACGATGCCACGAAGGATGCGCTGAGCACGGCCTTGTCCGATGCTGTCACCGCCGAGGGAGTGAAGGGCGATTCGTCTCCCGTGCTCGTCTCTGAAGACAAACGTGCCGCGCAGGCGTTCGTGCCGATCGATGCGGATGCCGATGTCGGCGACGTGTCCGCCGCCCTCTCGAAAGATCTGCGCAGCGCGGTGCCCGATGGCATCACCGTGTACACCACCGGCCCTGCCGGCTTCACCGCTGACCTCATCGCCGGGTTCGCCGGCATCGACGGCATCCTGCTGCTGGTGGCGCTGCTCGCGGTCCTGGTGATCCTGATCATCGTCTACCGATCGCTGCTGCTCCCGCTCGTCGTGCTCAGCACCAGCCTGTTCGCGCTGTGCGTGGCGCTGCTGGTCGTGTGGTGGGCGGCCAAATTCGGCATCCTGCTGCTGAGCGGCCAGACCCAGGGAATTCTGTTCATCCTCGTCATCGGCGCCGCGACCGACTACTCGCTGCTCTTCGTGGCACGGTTCCGAGAGGAGCTGCGCGGCACCGAGCGGCGATGGCCGGCGGTCCGCGACGCGTGGAAGGGGACGTTCGAACCAATCCTCGCGTCTGGCGGTACGGTGATCGCCGGACTCCTCTGCCTGCTGCTCAGCGATCTGAAGTCCAACAGCACGCTGGGCCCGGTCGCGGCGATCGGCATCATCTTCGCGATGCTCGCGGCGCTGACCCTGCTGCCCGCCCTGTTGGGCCTGTTCGGCCGAGCGGTGTTCTGGCCGCGTCGTCCGCGTTTCGAGCCGCATCATGCCGCCGACGAGAACCCGCTCGAGGGCACCGGCATCTGGCAGCGTCTCGCCCGCCTCATCAGTCGCCGTCCGCGCGTCATCTGGATCACGACCGCGGTGGTCCTCGCACTCGCCGCGGTCGGCACCACCCAGCTGCAGGCGAGCGGTGTTGCGCAGTCGGACCTGGTGCTCGGCCAGTCCGAGGCGCGGGATGGGCAGCAGGTGCTCGGCAAGCACTTCCCCGGAGGATCGGGCAGTCCGGTCTACGTCCTGGTCGACCAGGCTCGGATGCAGGATGCCGCAGGCGTGCTCCTCGACACCGACGGCGTGGACGGTGTCTCGGTGACAGCATCGGACTCCCCCTCCGGAAGCGCGCCGATCACCGCAGAGGGCGTACAGGCATTCGGCCCGCCGGGGACCCCGGCACCCGACCCTACCCTCGTCGATGACCGGGTCCTGCTGCAGGGAACACTGGCCGATGCGGCCGACTCCGCCGCTGCCGAAGACACCGTTCTTGCTCTTCGTGCGGGGCTCGATGATCTCGATGCTCTGGTCGGAGGTGTGACGGCAACCGCGATCGACACGAATACAGCATCCATCCACGACCGGAACCTCATCATTCCGGTCATCCTCGTGGTGATCCTGGTGATCCTCATGCTGCTGCTGCGCGCGGTGCTCGCACCGGTGCTGCTGATCCTGACCACGGTGCTGTCGTTCGGGTCAGCGCTGGGAGTTTCGGCTCTGCTGTTCAACGGCGTCTTCGACTACCCGGGGGCAGATCCGGCGGTTCCGCTGTTCGGATTCGTCTTCCTGGTGGCACTGGGCATCGATTACAACATCTTCCTGATGACGCGGGTGCGCGAGGAGTCGCGCCGACACGGCACCCGTGAGGGAATCCTGCGGGGGCTGGCGGTCACCGGCGGCGTGATCACCTCGGCGGGCCTGGTGCTGGCGGCGACGTTCGCCGCGCTGTCGGTGATCCCGATCCTGTTCCTCGTGCAGATCGCCTTCATCGTCGCCTTCGGCGTGCTGCTGGACACCTTCATCGTGCGGTCGCTTCTGGTTCCGGCGCTCAGCTACGACATCGGATCCGCCATCTGGTGGCCGTCGAAGCTGTGGCGCGCGAGTGCCGCCCGCACGCCCAACGACGCTCCGTGACGAGATGCGGTCGCACTGCACGCGAAGTGCGCGTAGCGTCAGGCCATGAGCATTGATGCAGCCGACCGCGCTGCTGTCGGGCACTTCATTCGAGTGTGCGGAGCAGGCGTCATCGCGACGTGCGGAGCCGATGGCGCACCGCAGGCCGCCTATGTCAGCCTGACGACGGCTGCCTCAGGACTCGTGATCTTCGACGCCGCCGAGCACTCCCGCAAGGTCGCCAACATCAGAGCGCGCGAACGGGTTGCCATCGCGGTGACGGGAGCGGACACGACCGTCCAGATCGAGGGGCGGGCGCGGGTCACCCGCGACGAAGAGCGCTGGCGGCTCGGTGAGGAGTACAGCGACAGGTTCGCCGATTCGGCGGCGCTGGATGCCGGGTGCGAGGTGCTCGCCGTCGAGGTGGATTGGGTGCGGGTCTACGACGCCGGCGCGCATCCGCCGCATGTCTCGGAAGCAACCTGGTCGGCGGCGCAGTAGCGGGGCCGGCCCCGGGTTCGCGCTGCCGGCCATACGATGGCGGGATGACCGATGCTGCGCAGCCGATCCGCACGGTGGGGATCCTGGGAGCAGGGCGGCTCGGCACAGTGCTCGCCGCGCTGGCTGCCACCGCCGGGTACCGGGTTCTCGTGGCCACCTCATCGGGGCCGGATGCCATCGCCCGCGCGATGGCGGCGATCGACGCGGAGGCGAAGCCGACAGCATCCGTCATCGCGGAAGCGGATGCCGTCGTGCTGGCGCTCCCTCTCGGGAAACTGCGGATGCTGCCGGTCGATGAGCTGCGCGGAAAGCTCGTGATCGACGCGATGAACTACTGGTGGGGTGCCGACGGCATCCGCCCCGATCTGGATGATCTGCGCACCTCGACGAGCGAGACCGTGCAGGCGCACCTGTCGCACTCGCGCGTGGTGAAGGCGCTGGGGCACATGGGCTATCACGATCTCGAAGACGAGAGCCGACCGGTCGGGATGCCCGAGCGCAAGGCGATCGCGATCGCCGGCGACGATCCGGCTGATGTGGCCGTGGTGGCGTCCTTCGTCGACGATCTCGGTTTCGATCCCGTCGTCGCGGGCGAGTTGGCTTCGGGAATCATGCTCGAGCCCGGAAGTGAGATCTTCGGCGCCGACGTGGGTGCCACAGAACTGCGGGAGATGCTGATGGGCTTTCCGACGTCTCAGCGCGGCATCGTCGTCGCCCGTGCGCGAGGCGGACAGCTCTTCCGCTGACACGCAGCCCGGGTCAACAGAGGTCTTCGGTCCATTCCAGCCCGAGTGTCTTCGTCACGGCCGTGAACGTCTCGATGTTGCGGTCGTCGTCTCCACCCGGTGAGAGCACCCAGGCGTCGGATACCGCGAAGCGGACGCCGTCCAGGCCGAAGTCGCTCTTGCACGTCGCCTTCTTCGCCGTGGCGATCTGCTCGTCCATGAGATCGGCGGAGACGAGCCTGGTTGCGGTGAGGATGACGTAGTCGTCTCCCTTGCAGGCGATCACCTGCGCGCGACTCTTCAGTCGCGGCTCATTCTCTTCGCAGACGAGCCCCTCTGCCTCGGCTGCCGACACGATCGCCTCGGCCGTGAGCCCGGCTTCGACATCGTCGATCTGTGCGGGCTGCTCCGCGGCGACATCGCCGTCCGTCGCCGTCTCATCTCCGGTGGCCGCAGCGCCGCAGCCGACGAGCAGCAGCGCAATGATTCCGCACAGCGCCACTCCCGCACGCCGGGGCCGTCTCTCACCTGATGTCATTCTCATCCGTCGAGACAAACAGACTCGGCTCACACGGCGCTCACACTTCTCGTCGCGGTGACGTGCGGATGGTGTGAGCGAACTGTGAGTGCGCGCTGATGAACTTGTCGTCATCGCAGCGTCACATCGGCGTGCCCTGAAACGAAAGGTGTGATCATGACCGATCCGAATGCCGACCCCGTATCCGGAGCTCCCGCTGGCGCTCCCTCCGCACCCGCAGCGTCCGCGCCGCTGACCGCCGCGGAAGATGCCCAGTGGGCCATGCTGGCGCACTTCCTCAACATCGTCCTGGTGCTGCCCGCGCTCATCATCTTCCTCGTGTTCAAGGAACGCGGTCCACGTGTCGCTGTGGAGAGCAAGGAAGCACTGAACTGGACGATCAACGTCGCCGGCGTCGTGATCGTCTTGAACATCCTCAGCGCGATTCTCGGCTTCATTCCGATTCTGGGCTTCATCGCCTGGATCCTGCTGACCCTCGTCATCTGGGCGGTCATCATCGTCAACATCATCTTCGCGATCAAGGGCGGGCTGAAGGTGAAGAGCGGCGGCAGCTACCGATACCCGCTCAACTACCGCTGGATCAAGTAGTCCGCACCGCGGGCGTCACACGCCTCGAAGCCGCTGGTGCCGAAACCCCTCGGCGAGAAGGGTGGTGATGGCCAGCGCACCGGCGGCGCCGGCCAGCATCCAGATGCCGCTGGCAGTGGTTCCCAGCACTGCCAGCGCACCGACGAGCACGAACGCGGGAATCGCCCACCGCGCCACGACCCGAGGCGCGGTGCCGAACCGGATCGAGATGATCGCGTTCGTCAGGAAGAAGAGTGCGATTCCTCCCCAGAGCGAAACTGCGGAGACGAACGGCAGAACCGTGTCCGGGTGAGTGATCGCCATGGCGACGCTCCCCGAGATGGCGGTGACTCCGGCGACGAGCAGATAGGGCAGGAACGCAACGGTGTCGCGGATCGCGACGATGTTGCCGTCGTCCTTCAGCTTCTCGAGCCCGGCAGTCATCGCGCTCGTGCCGAACATGAAGAAGGACCAGGCAAGCGCGGCCAGAATCGTCAACGACAGCGCACCCGCGATGGCGGCGGGCAGCGTCCAGGTCTCATCGACGGCGACGACGGTCGACAGCACGGACTCTCCCAGGATGATCACGACGAGCAGCCCGAACCGCTCGGACAGATGATCCGTGTTGAGGTTTCTCAGGGCCGCGAAGGCCCAGGTGGGGCTGCTCGCGACGATGAGCGTGATCTCCACGGCGAGCGCGACACCCCACAGGACGAAGTTCCATGGCTCGGGCAGCCACATCGAGATTCCCCACAGCACTGCTGTGCCGCCGTTGTATGCCGAGACCCGCACCCGAGTGGCGGCGTCGCCGTTGCGCCACGACCGTGACACCCACAGTCCGAGCAGCAGAAGGCGCAGCGCCGTGTTTCCCGCGGCGAACAGCCAGGCCCGATCTGCCGTCGCTTCTGGCGCGGCGACCGCGAGCGCGCCCACCATCACCATCGCGCTCAGCATCACGGCAGCCAGTTGGCGCTGACGGAGTCCGGTCATGATGTTCACCACGAAGGTCAGATTGACCCACGACCACCACACTGTCGCGAACAGCGCCAGGAAGACGATCAGGCTGAGCGGAGTCGGGTTCCGGTGCAGGCCGGCGGCGAGCTGACCCACGAGTGCGACGAAGATCAGATCGAAGAAGAGCTCCATCCAGTGCACGCGGCCGGGGTCCCGGTCGCTCGGCAGACCTGCCGAAGCGTCATCGGCGCGGTGCGGAGCCATCTGCGCGTCCAATCTCGGATCACACTGTACTCCGCGCTCGGGCGTGCTGTCTCTGCCGGATTCGACGCGACCTGCAATGTTTGGCCTGCCGTAGTTGAAGATACGGCATGTCGCACTTTATGTGCAAGATTGGCTGGTACTACTAGATACGGCGCCACAAAGCGGAAGCGCCACAACATGTAGTGCGCTGCGCAGCTGCGTGACACACGACGCAAGGAAAGGAATCTGCCATGCAAGCACCGGCGAGAGCAGTCGATCCGCTGCATCCCATCTCGGAGTTGCTGCCTGCGGACTCGCCGGACCTGGTGTTCTTCTCCAGCGTCTCCGAGAACACGCGACGCTTCGTCGAGAACCTTGACCGGCCCGCCACGCGGATTCCGCTGCGTCCGCGCCGCGATGGCCTGATTCGAGTCGCAGCGCCGTTCGTACTGGTGCTGCCGACCTACGGTGGCGGCGAGAACTCGGGCGCGGTTCCGAAGCAGGTCGGAATGTTCTTGAACGACCCGGCCAATCGTGCGCTCCTCCGCGGCGTCATCACCGCGGGCAACACGAACTTCGGCGAGCACTACTGCCTCGCCGGCACCATCATCTCCGCAAAGTGCCACGTGCCGGAGCTCTACCGTTTCGAGCTGCTCGGCACCCGGCGTGATGTCGAGCAAGTCACCAACGGCCTGACCCGCTTCTGGGAACAGGCAACCGACGAGAGGAAGATCGCATGACCACCATCGCCCTGGAATCACCGGCGTCCACGGGGATCGGCGCGCGGAAGGACTACCACGCGCTCAACGCGCAGCTGAACCTCTTCGCCGCAGACGGGTCCATCCAGTTCAGCAAGGATCACGAGGCCGTCAGCGAGTACCTCCGCCAGCACGTCGTGCCGAACACGAAAGAATTCAGCGGCGTTGCAGAACGCCTGGACTGGCTGGTCGCCCACGCCTACTACGAGAAGGACTTCCTCGATGACTATTCCCCGGAGTTCGTCACGGCGCTGCATGCGAGTGCCCACGACACGGGCCACCAGTTCGCGACCTTCCTCGGCGCCTTCAAGTTCTTCAGCTCCTACGCACTGAAGTCGTTCGACGGCACGACCTACCTGGAAGGGTACGAAGAGCGCGTCGTCGCGACGGCGCTGTTCCTCGGGCGGGGAGATGAGCTGCTGGCGACGCGCCTGGTGGATGAGATGCTCACCGGACGCTTTCAACCCGCGACCCCGACGTTCCTGAATGCGGGAAAGGCGCAGCGGGGTGAGCTCGTCTCCTGCTTCCTGCTGCGACTCGAAGACAACCTCGAGTCGATCGGCCGCGGCGTCAACTCGGCGCTGCAGCTGTCGAAGCGAGGCGGCGGGGTGGCGCTGCTGCTCACGAATCTGCGTGAGACCGGCGCACCGATCAAGAAGATCGAGAACCAGGCATCCGGTGTCGTCCCGGTGATGAAGATCCTCGAGGACTCCTTCTCCTACGCCAACCAGCTCGGGGCGCGGCAGGGTGCCGGGGCGGTCTATCTGCACGCCCACCACCCGGACATCCTGCGTTTTCTCGACACGAAGCGAGAGAACGCCGACGAGAAGATCCGCATCAAGACGCTCTCGCTGGGCGTCGTGATCCCCGATGTCGCGTTCCAACTCGCGAAAGAGAACCGGGAGATGCACCTGTTCAGCCCGTACGACGTGGAACGCGAATACGGAAAGCCGCTTTCGGACATCTCCGTCAACGACAACTACGACGATCTCGTCGCCAACCCGCGCGTGCGCAAGACCACCGTCAGTGCGCGGGAGTTCTTCAAGACGCTGGCCGAGCTGCAGTTCGAATCGGGTTATCCCTATGTGCTGTTCGAAGACACGGTCAACCGGGCGAATCCGTTAGCTGGGTGGATCAACATGTCGAACCTGTGCAGTGAGATCCTCCAGGTCAACACGGCATCGGTGCACGACGCGGCAATCGGCTATCAGGAAGTCGGCCGGGACATCTCCTGCAACCTCGGTTCTCTGAACATCGCGCAGGCCTTTGCTTCGGCGGATTTCGGGGCGACCGTCGAGACAGCGGTGCGCGCGCTGACGAGCGTGTCGGATCAGACCGAGATCGACGCCGTTCCCTCGATCGTGGAAGGAAACCGCGCTTCGCATGCGATCGGCCTCGGTCAGATGAATCTGCACGGCTTTCTCGCCTCGCAGCGCATCCACTACGGCAGTGCGGAAGGCATCGACTTCACTGACATCTACTTCCTCACCGTCACTTACCACGCGCTGCGCGCGTCGAACCTGATCGCGATCGAACGAGGCGAGGCCTTTGCCGGCTTCGAAGCGTCTGCCTATGCCGACGGATCGTACTTCGACAAGTACACCGACGGAGAATGGCAGCCGTCCACGGAACGCATCCGCGAGCTCTTCTCCACTGCTCGGGTCGCGATCCCCAGCCGCGACGACTGGATCGCGCTGCGGGAGTCGGTGCAGCGACATGGAATCTACAACGCCTATCTGCAGGCGGTCCCACCGACCGGATCGATCTCGTATGTGAACAATTCGACGGCATCCATTCACCCGATCGCCGCGACGGTAGAGATCCGCAAGGAGGGAAAGCTCGGTCGCGTCTACTACCCGGCCCCGCACATGACCGATGACAATCTCGAGTTCTTCGAAGACGCCTATGAGATCGGCTACGAGAAGATCATCGACACCTACGCCGCGGCGACCCGTCACGTCGACCAGGGGCTGTCGCTGACGCTGTTCTTCCGCGACACCGCGACCACGCGCGACATCAACAAAGCCCAGATCTACGCGTGGCGGGCCGGGATCAAGACGCTCTACTACATCCGTCTGCGTCAGCCCGCGCTGGAAGGCACCGAGATCGAGGGCTGCGTGTCCTGCGCACTCTGATCACCCCGCTCGCTCTCTCTGAAGGAACACTCATGACACTCGTGTCTCTTATTCACATCTGACGCTGCCGACGATACTCCTTGTGT
>NZ_FUKO01000011.1 GCF_900163815.1 Microbacterium esteraromaticum
TGGGAACGAGCCGGATGGGCAGGAAGGGGATGACACGCCCGAACCCATCCACTCCTTTTGGCCGATAACCCCGGATGCCGGCCATAGGCGACGACGTCGCAGACCTCGAGTCCCGAAGGGTGCGGTCGCGACTGCGAGAGCATCGCCACGGTGCGCGCGAACTCCTTGACGGAGAGGGATGCCGCATCGCGCGGGCCGGTGGCGCCGTCGACGTGCACGGTGCCGGCATCGACCCGATGCAGGCGCGACAATGCGCGCAGCGCCGTTGACTTGCCGCTGCCGTTCGGCCCGATCAGCGCGGTGACGACACCGCGTCGAAGATGCAGAGAGACGTCATGGACAACACGGGTGCGCCCATAGCTGAGGGCGAGATGCTCGCCGTGCAGCTCGTCGGCCCGGGCTTCGTGAAAGTGAAGATCTGTCACGTTAGGAGAGCCTAACCTATAGTTGGTTGGGTGAGCCACCATGCCTACCGCACTTTTCGAACGACCGTCGCGCGTCTGACTCCGCTGTCGCCCAACTTCACCCGCGTCACTCTGACCGGCGAGGAACTTCAGCATTTCGGCACAGATGGCCTCGATCAGCGCATCAAGCTCATGTTCCCCTTCCGTGATGGTTCGGTCACGGATGTCGGTCAGTTCGACGAGACGCAGAACCAAAGCGAATGGTACCGACGCTGGCGGGAATTGCCCGACGAGCTGCGCAATCCGATCCGCACGTACACGATTCGCGCGCCCCGCCCGTGGGACCGCGAGATCGACGTCGATTTCGTGCTGCACGGCACCGACGGTCCGGCATCCGCGTGGGCGACTGATGCGCAGGTGGGCGACCCGCTCTGCGTCGTCGGGCCCGACGCTCGCTCGGAGCAGCGCGGCAGCGGCATCGAGTGGCGACCGGGCTCAGCGATCTCTGTGCTCATCGCCGGCGATGAGACCGCGGTGCCGGCGATCTGCTCGATCGTCGAGTCGCTGGATGATCATGTGACCGGCGAAGTCTGCATCGAGGTTCCCGTCGCAGCCGACGCCCTGCCGCTGCGCGCGCCTTCGGGAGTGCGCGTGACCTGGCTGCCGCGCAACGGCGCCGTGCACGGCATGCGACTGAGTGCGGCCGTCCACGCCTGGGGTCGCGAACGCGCGGCATCCGCCGTGGAATCCGCGGCAGCATCCGCCGGCGCCGACGACACCACCACCGCCGAACTGCCCGACGTCACCGACGACGAGGTGCTCTGGGAGGTCCCCGAGGCCGCGCCGACAGCACTCGCGACAGAGCAGAAGACGGAGTACGCGTGGCTGGCCGGCGAGGCCGGAACCATCACTGCGCTGCGCCGCCACCTCGTGCGGAATCTCGGCATCGACCGTCGCTCGATCGCGTTCATGGGGTACTGGCGGGCGGGGCGCGCCGAGGCCTCCTGAGCGCCTCTGGTCACGACACGCCAACCCTTCGGCCGCGCATCTTGCAGATGGTGCCACAGCAGGCGTAATGTCGCCGTTCGTGGCACACGAAGGCCGCGAGAGTGCGGATGCTCCGCAACTCGCCAAACGCATCCTGATCGGCGAACCGCTGACGACCGAGCAGGTGAACGATCAGCTGCTTCCAAAGCGCATGGCGTTGCCGATCTTCGCGTCCGACGCACTGAGCTCTGTGGCCTACGGGCCGCAGGAGATGCTGATGATCATGCTGATCGGCGGCACGACATTTCTCACCCTCAGCCCGTGGATCGCCGCCGCGGTGGTGCTGCTGCTCATCGTCGTGGTGCTCAGCTATCGGCAGATCATCAAGGCGTACACCTCTGGCGGCGGTGACTTCGAAGTCGTGCAGAAGAACCTCGGCGAGCTGCCCTCGGTGATCGTCGCCGCGGCATTGCTGGTCGACTACATCCTCACCGTGTCAGTGTCGATCGCCTCCGGTGTCGACAACATCATCTCGGCTCTGCCGGAGCTGAATCCGTGGCGAGTGGAGCTCGCCGTCGGATTCGTCGTGCTCATCATCGTGGTGAACCTGCGCGGGGTGCGCGAGGCGTCGAGTGTGTTCGCCATTCCGACCTACGTCTTCATCGGTTCGGTCGTCGTGATGATCGGCACGGGATTGATCAGGATGCTGATGGGCGATGCGCCCGTGGCATCCAGCGCCGGCTACGCCGTGCATGCCGAGAGTCTCGGTCAGGCGGCGATGGTCCTGGTGATCCTGCGCGCGTTCTCAAGCGGGTGCTCGGCGTTGACCGGGGTCGAGGCCGTATCCAACGGCGTGCCCGCTTTCCGGGTGCCGAAGGTCGCCAATGCGAAGACGACGCTCGCCCTGATGGGGTCGATTGCGGCGGTGCTCTTCGCCGGACTCACGACGATGGCGCTGGTGTCTGGGGTGCGCTACGCCGAGAATCCGTGCGACCTGATCGGTTTCGACTGCACGGGCCCGCAGCCGAGTCTGATGGCACAGGTGGCGGCGGCGACGTTCGGGGCGGGCAGCATCCCGTTCTTCATCATCCAGGCGGCGACCGCCTGCGTGCTGCTGCTGGCCGCGAACACCGCGTTCAACGGGTTTCCGCTGCTGGGCTCGGTGCTCGCACGCGAGGGATACGCACCCAAGGCGCTGAACACCCGCGGCGATCGGCTCGTCTTCTCCAACGGCATGATCGTGCTGGGAGTCGCGGCGATCGGCGTGCTGGTCGTGTTCCAGGCGAATCTGACCAGCCTGATCCAGCTCTACATCATCGGCGTGTTCGTGTCGTTCTCGCTCGGGCAGATCGGGATGGTGCGGCATTGGCGGCGGATGCTGCGCAGCATCCGCTCCGGTGGCGATGGCGGATCACGACGCGAGATCTACACGGGCATGACGGTGAACCTCGGCGGGGCCGCGTTCACAGTGCTCGTGCTGATGATCGTGACGATCACGAAGTTCACGCACGGCGCGTGGATGGTGTTTCTGGCGATTCCCGTGCTCGCAATGCTCATGCTGGGGGTGAAGCGGTACTACCGCGATGTCGAGCACGAGATCACGGTCGATGACGCCACGCACTTCGGGGCTCGCGGCGATGTGGCGATCGTGCTGGTGAGTCGGCTGCAGAAGCCGGTCATCAAGGCGCTCGACTACGCGATCGCCGCGCGGCACGAGAAGACCATCGCGCTGCACGTGGCGCTCACACCCGCCGACGGCGAAGAGCTGCACCGGCAGTGGCAGGAGTACAGCATCCCGGTGCCGCTGATCATCGTCGACTCGCCGTTTCGCACCTTCGCGCAGCCGGTGGAGCACTTCATCAGGCAGTACCGCGAGAAGCACGGGCCCAGTGTGGTCACCGTGTATCTGCCGCAGTACATCGTGGGGCACTGGTGGGAGAAGGTGCTGCACAACCGCCGCGCCCGCCGCATGGCGAACCAACTCATGCTCGTGCACGGGGTGTCGATCACGCTGGTGCCGTGGCTGCTGGATTCGTCGGAACTCATCTACGGCCGTCGCTCGCGACCGCTGCCCGGCCAGCAGCGCGCCGGTCGGCCGGTCGCCCTGTACGGAGGAGCTCCGCGGCGCGAGCGCCGGGCGCAGCGGCCGGGCGGGCCGCCCGATCGGGAGTGAGTGCGCGTGCGTGCGTCGGGGCGCCGCCGTGATCGGAGGAGTTCTCTCTGATCGGAGGAGATTCTGCGCGCAGGGCTCCTCCGATGGGTGAGATCTCCTCCGATGCAGGTGCCAGGACGCCGCAGAATATGGCGGCCTCGCTGCAGGCTGCCGGTGGCGCGGGACTAATCTGGTGCGGTGAATGCTCCGCATCCGGCCAACGCCTGGCCGATCCGAACCGCGCGACTGCAGATCCGTCCTTGCACGCCGACTGATCTCGACGCCGTATGGGCGT
Source organism: Microbacterium esteraromaticum (assembly GCF_900163815.1). GTDB lineage: Bacteria > Actinomycetota > Actinomycetes > Actinomycetales > Microbacteriaceae > Microbacterium > Microbacterium esteraromaticum_B. The sequence continues at coordinate 3,839 of NZ_FUKO01000011.1, forward strand.
ACCGACGCCTGCCCGGCGTGAATCGATGGCTCGGCCGCGCGCCCGACACCCGCGAGTCGTTTCACGAGACCTATCTCGACCCCGAGCGGCTGGCGACCACCTTCGTGATCGAACTGCTCGATGCGAAAGGCGAGCCATCAACGGTGATCGGTGACGTCATGGTGCGCATCGAGGACGGCTATGCGCAGGCCGAGGTTATCGACCAGGCTCGTCGCACCCAGGCGGAGCTCGGCTGGGTGCTCGACACCGATCACACCGGCCACGGCTACGCCACCGAGGCGATCAGAGCCGTGATCGACGTGTGCTTCGGTGCACTCGCGCTGCGTCGCGTGCATGCCGGCTGCTTTGCCGACAACGAGCCGTCGTGGCGACTGATGGAGCGCATCGGCATGCGTCGCGAGGAGTTCAGCCGCGGCACCGCGTTGCACCGCTCAGGCGAATGGATGGATGGGTTGAACTACGGACTTCTCGCCGATGAATGGCCTGCTCCTGGCACGGCGACGGCTGCGTTCAACGCTGGGTGAGGCGCTCGGGGCGCAGGTCGAGTCTGCGCAGCGTCTGCGCGTTCACCGCGACGACGATCGTGGACAGCGACATGAGCACGGCACCGACCGACATCGGCAGCACGAATCCGATCGGGGCGAGCACCCCGGCGGCGAGCGGCACCGACAGCAGGTTGTACCCGGCCGCCCACCACAGGTTCTGCTTCATCTTTCGATAGCTGGCCTGGGAGAGCTCGATCACCGAGACCACCGAGCGCGGATCGTCGGAGGCCAGCACCACGCCGGCTGAGGCGATCGCCACATCCGTGCCAGCGCCGATGGCGATGCCGACCTCCGCCTGCGCGAGTGCCGGCGCATCGTTCACGCCATCACCCACCATGGCGACCTTCTTGCCCTCATGCTGCAGTTCGGCGACCTTGGCGGCTTTGTCCTCGGGACGCACGCCGGCGAAGACGCGGTCGATGCCCAGTTCAGCGGCGACGGCGTGCGCCACGGCTTCGGCATCGCCGGTGATCATGACGACGGCGACGCCGCGGCGGTGCAGCGCATCGACTGCTTCGTGCGACTCGGCGCGGATCTCGTCGGACAGGGCCAGACCACCGATCACCTCTCCGTCGCGCACGACGTGCAGGATGATCGCGCCGTCAGCACGCCAGGCGTCAGCATCCGCCATCTCGGTGCCGTCGACCTCGTCAAGCAGGTGCGGTCCGCCCACACGGATCTCACTGCCGTCGACCACGGCAGTGACGCCGACGGCCGGAGACGAGTGAAAGCCGGTCGCGGATGCCACATCAAGGCCGCGGTCGGATGCTGCGCGCACGATCGCCCTGGCCAGCGGATGCTCGCTGTCGGTCTCGGCGGCGGCGGCGAGCGCCAGCACCGCATCCGCTTCCCACGCTTCGGTCGATGCGATGTCCGTGACCGTCGGCGCACCCTTCGTGAGCGTGCCGGTCTTGTCGAAGAGAACGGTGTCGACCCTGCGCATGCTCTCGAGCGAGAGGCGGTCTTTCACGAGCACACCGGCGCGTGCGGCCCGTTCTGTCGCGATTGAGACGACCAGCGGGATCGCCAGGCCCAATGCGTGCGGGCAGGCGATCACGAGCACGGTGATCGTGCGCACGACTGCAGTGTCGGGACTTCCGACGATCGACCAGACGATCGCCGTGACCACAGCAGCACCCAGCGCGAACCAGAACAGCCATGCGGCGGCCCGATCGGCGAGTCGCTGAGCGCGCGAACTGGAAGCCTGCGCATCGGAGACGAGCTTGCGGATGCCGGCGATCGCCGTGTCATCGCCGATGGCGTCGATCTCGACGCGCAGCCCTGAATCGGTCGCGACGGTGCCCGCGGTGACCCGGTCGCCTACCGTGCGGGACACAGCGCGGGACTCTCCCGTGAGCATGGATTCGTCGATGTCGGCGCGACCGTCGACGATCACGCCGTCAGCGGGGATGCTGCCACCGGGACGCACGATGACGATGTCGCCCACGAGGAGATCGGCGGGCGAGACCCTGGCGACCTCGTCGCCCTCGACCCGTTCGGCCTCATCGGGCAGGAGTGCGGCGAGGGAGTCGAGCGCGGAAGTCGTCTGCGCGAGCGAGCGCATCTCGATCCAATGGCCGAGCAGCATGATCACGACCAGCAGCGCGAGTTCCCACCAGAACTCGAGCTCGTGGTGGAGGATGCCCAGGGTCGCACCCCAGGAGGCGAGGAACGCGACCGTGATCGCGAGCGCGATGAGCAGCATCATGCCGGGGCGCCGGGCCTTCAGTTCATCGACACCCCCGGTCAGGAACGGGCGCCCGCCCCACACGTACATGATGGAGCCCAGCACAGGGGCGATCCACGCGGCCCCTGGGAAGTCAGGAACGCTGTATCCGAGGAGCATCGCGAACATCGGCGAGAAGGCGACGACGGGGATCGCGATGAGCACGTTGATCCAGAACAGGCGACGGAACTGGGCGACGTGGCCGCCGTGGTCGTGGTGCTCGTGATCTTGGCCCGCGGGGTGCGCTTCGTGATCGGAGGAGTTCTCACCATGCGGAGGAGTTCCTGCGCGCGCGGATCCTCCTATCCGTGCGTTCTCCTCCCCTGGGGGCGCTATCCGTGCGTTCTCCTCCCCTGGGGGCGTCTGTGATGCGTTCACGCGCGAGCTGTGGGGATCGGTCATGACGCTCTTCCTGTTGTGACCTGCGACCGGAAACGGCGCAGGCGCAGACTGTTGCCCACGACGAACACGCTCGAGAACGCCATCGCGGCCCCCGCAAGCATCGGGTTCAGCAGGCCGAGGGCTGCCAGCGGAATCGCGGCGGCGTTGTAGGCGAAGGCCCAGAACAGGTTGCCCTTGATCGTGCCCAGGGTGCGTCGCGAGAGCCGCACGGCATCGGATGCTGCCCGCAGGTCGCCCCGCACGAGCGTGATGTCGGATGCTTCGATCGCGACATCTGTACCCGTGCCCATCGCCATGCCGAGCTCAGCCTGCGCGAGCGCCGGCGCATCGTTCACGCCGTCGCCGACCATCGCGACGACCTTTCCTTCGCCCTGCAGACGCGTGATGACATCGACCTTCTCGCTCGGCAGCACCTCGGCGATGACTTCGCTGATGCCGACCTTGGCAGCGATGTGCTGAGCGGCAGCCGTGTTGTCGCCGGTGAGCAGGATGGGCGTCAGCCCGAGCGCCTTCATCGACTCGACGGCAGCGGCGCTGGTGGCCTTCACTTCGTCGGCGACAGCGATCATGCCGCGCGCCTCACCGTCCCAGGCGACGAGCACCACGGTCTGGCCGGATGATTCGGCGTGGGCCTTCGCGTCGAGAAGCGTCTGAGAGGGACGGATCGCCCAGTCATCGAGCAGGGACTCACGCCCGACGAGCATCGCCCGCCCTTCGACAACGCCGCTGACCCCGCGGCCTTCGAGATTCTCGAACGACTCGACGGCAGGCAGCTCCGTTCGGGTGCCCCGAATCGCCGCATCCGCACCCCCCGAAGCGACCACCTGCGACACCTGAGCCGGGTTGAGGGGTGATGCGCCCGACCCGCTGGCCGCGGCCGTCGCGATGGCGCGGGCGATCGGATGCTCACTGGCATGCTCGATCGCGCCGGCCAGGCGCAGCAGGTCGCCGGCATCCGTTCCCGCTTCGGGGACGACCTCGACGACGCTCATGCGCCCCTCGGTCACGGTGCCGGTCTTGTCGAGCACGATCGTGTCGACGCGACGGGTGGACTCCAGTACCTCCGGCCCCTTGATGAGGATGCCGAGCTGCGCGCCGCGGCCGGTGCCGACCAGCAGCGCGGTCGGTGTCGCAAGCCCCAGCGCACAGGGGCAGGCGATGATGAGCACGGCGACAGCGGCGGTGAAAGCAGCGGATGCCGGGAAGCCCGCGAGCAGCCATGCCGACAATGCGACGACGGCGATGACGAGCACGATCGGCACGAAGATGCCGGAGATCCGGTCGGCGAGACGCTGCACGTCGGCCTTGCCTGTCTGGGCCTGCTCGACCAGCCGCGCCATCTGCGCGAGTTGCGTGTCGGCGCCGACGCGCGTGGCTCGCACGACAAGTCGCCCGCTGGCGTTCACCGTGGCGCCGGTGACAGCATCCCCTACTCCGACGTCGACCGGTACAGCCTCGCCGGTGACCATCGACTGATCGACCGCAGACGCACCCGAGACGATCGCGCCGTCGGTGGCGATCTTCTCGCCGGGACGGACGACGAACTCGTCGCCGACGCGCAGTTCGGCGATGGGAATGCGCACCTCGGTCCGGTCGCCACCGGCTGAAGAACGCAGCACCGCGACGTCTTTCGCGCCCATCTCGAGCAGTGCGCGCAATGCGGCACCCGCCGTGCGCTTCGCGCGCTGTTCGAAGTAGCGTCCGGCGAGCACGAACATCGTCACGCCCGCAGCCACTTCGAGGTAGATGTTGCCCGCGCCGTCGCTGCGCTCGATGGTGAACGAGAACTCGTGCGTCATGCCTGTCATGCCGGCAGTGCCGAAGAACAGGGCGTACAGCGACCAGAGGAAGGCGGCCGACGTGCCGATGCTGATCAGCGTGTCCATGGTCGCCGCGCCGTGGCGCAGATTCACCCATGCCGCCTGGTGGAACGGCCACGCCGCCCACACGATCACCGGTGCCGCGAGCGCGAGCGAGAGCCACTGCCAGTTGGGGAACTGCAGCGGCGGAATCATCGCCAGCAGAATCACCGGCACCGAGAGGACGATCGAACCGATCAGGCGGTGGCGCAGGGTGCGCAGCTCGAGGGATTCGGCATCCGGCTCGGCATCTGCGTCGCCGTCCGCCTTGGGCGCCTTCGGCACGACGGCCGTGTAGCCGGCGTTCTCCACCTCGGTGATGAGCCGCGCGGCGTCGACATCGCCCGCGATGGCGACCTGCGCCTTCTCGGTCGCGTAGTTGACGGTCGCGGTGACGCCGTCGATCTTGTTGAGCTTCTTCTCGATGCGCATCGCGCACGAGGCGCACGTCATCCCCCCGATCTCGAGGTTGATGCTGGTCTGCGCTGCGATCGTCATGACGATGTCGGATTCAGACGGATGCTGCCTGATAGCCGGCTTCATCCACGGCGGCGATGACGGCGGTCGCGTCGGCCTCCGCATCGGAGGTGATGAGAAGTCGACCAGTCTGGGCGCTGACGTCGATGCCTTCGATGCCCGCGATCTTCTCGACTTCTTCGCGCACCGACTTCTCGCAGTGCGCACAGGTCATTCCGGTCACGGTGAACTCTGTAGTGGTCATGGCACTTCCTTCCGTTGATACCCCCGGGGGGTACTACTCTCAGGGTACAACCTCGACGCAGATGAGGTATTCCCATCTTCCTCGCGTCAGCGCGCGGTCTGCTACCGCGTGTTCCACCGCCGACCGCAAAATGTCAGCCACCTGGTGCGTGGTTTCTCGAGCGGGAAGTGGTTTCTCGGTGAAATTGCGCGGATGCCGCGGAGCGGCGCGCTCAGGTGCCGATGAACTCCTCGACCGGCCCGAAGACGGGCTCTTCGCGGATCTCGACGCGGTCGCCGAGGCCATCACTGTCGAGCACGACGATCTCGTTCGCTCCGGCACGCCACAGCGGTGCCGGGGCGTAGAGCGTCTCCTGCGGCCCGCGCTCCCAGTACCGACCGAGCAGGAACCCGTTCAGCCAGACCATGCCCTTCGTGCCGCCGGGGAACGCCAGCCAGGCGTCAAGCGGTTCGGAGACCTCGAGGGATGCCGAGGCGAGCCCCGCCGCGCCAGCATCCGCCGCCGATGCACCGCCCGCAGTCGGCGCACCATCGCCGAGCACGCGGTGCGTCCAGCCGTGCACGTAACGGCGGTCGTCGACGACGACGCCGGCGAGAATGCCCTTGCCCTGGCAGGTGAGCGGTCCGTAGTTGATGCGTCCGAGGCTCTCGACGATGATCGTCAGTCGACCCGATCCGCCCGCGGCGGGAAGCGGCAGCGACTGCTCACCGTCGTGCTCGATCACGCCCAGACGCACATCATCGAGGAAGATGACCGCGCGGTCGTGCAGTTCGCGCAGCCCGAGGCTGGCGCCAGCCGGGAACGAGACCTGCGCCTCGTAGGCCACGAGTCCGTCCTCGGCACCGAGCTCGTCGAAGCTCAGTGGCATCGGCGCGGATGCTGTCACGGGCACGGCGCGCACGACGTCCAGCAACGAAGCGGATGCCTTCAGTGGCGTGGATGCGGCACTCTGCCTGCGCGGAGCGTCGGGAACAGCAGGCAGCTCGCCCTCGTGGAACGGTGCGAAAGCGGCGCGCAGCGCGTGGAACTTCTCGCTCAGCGTGCCGTCTTCGCCGATCGGGGCGTCGGAGTCATAGCTGGTGATGGTGGGCTGGATCACGCCGTCGTGGTTGGATCCGTTCCAGAACCCGAAGTTCGTGCCGCCGTGCGCCATGTACATGCTCACCGAGCCGCCGGCGTCGAGCAGTTCGGTGACGGTGGACATCATGCTGTCGACCGAGCGGATGTGGTGCTGCTCGCCCCAGTGATCGAACCAGCCGCCCCACAGCTCGCTGCACATCAGGTGCTCGCCGTCGCGCTTGAGCTCGATGGCGCGCGGCACGCCGGTGCCGAAGGTGAAGGTGGCCATCGCTCCGGGAACGCTGCCGTACTCGATCATGTCGGAGGTGATGCCGTCGGCGGTGGAGAGCATCTCGACGAGTCCGCGATCACGCAGGCCATCGCGCAGGTGCGCCATGTAGCCGGCGTCGCTGCCGAAGGAGCCGTACTCGTTCTCGACCTGGATCAGACGGATCGGCCCGCCGTTGACCGCCTGCAGCGGAACGAGCTGCGGGATGAGCTGGTCGTACCAGGCATCCAGCGCCGAGAGGAAGACCGGTTCGACGGTGCGCACGGCCTGGGTGCGTCCGGAGAGCCAGAACGGGATGCCGCCGTTCGACCACTCTGCGCAGATGTACGGGCTGGGGCGCACGAAGACGTCGAGGCCCACTTCGCCGGCGATGCGGATGAAGCGTGCGACGTCGCGCCACCCCGTGAAGTCGTATTCGCCCTCGACTCGCTCGTGGAAGTTCCAGGCGATGTAGGTGTCGACCGTGTTCGCACCCATGGCTGCGAGACGGCGCAGCCGGTCCTCCCACTGGTCGGGGTGCACGCGGAAGTAGTGCACCGCGCCGGACAGGATACGGTGCGGCTTGCCATCGCGAAAGAGTCCGCCGTCACGCCAGGCGAAAGAGGGGGAAGCTGAACTGAGCATGGATCTCCCTGATCGATAATGTTTGCGCTCTCATCCTTGCATCAAAAGGGCTTGCCGACCAAGTCTCTTGTATCGCTAACATGGGCACATGCCACCGCGCCACCCTTCCGATGACCACACGCCGAACCAGGTCGACGTCGCGCGACTCGCGGGCGTATCCACTCAGACCGTCTCGCGAGTGGTGTCCGGCCAGCAGAATGTGCGCCCCGAGACCGCGCGACGGGTGATGGCGGCGGTCGATGAGCTCGGCTACCGGGTGCACGCGGCGGCGGCATCCCTGGCATCCGGGCGCACCCGCATTCTCGGCCTCATCGTCGTCTCGACCGACCGCTACTCCACCTCGGCCCTGAGCGTCGGCATCGAGCACGCCGCCGCGGCCAACCGGTACACCGTCACCACGGCCGCAGTGCCGGACCACGCGTCGAACGACGCCTTCATCGAAGCATTCGACAGGCTCGAGCGGCAGGGCGCCGAGGGTGTCATCCTCGGCGTGCCCGTCGCCCTCGACAACAAGGCGATGCAGCTGCGCACGGCGCGCACACCATCGACCCGCGTCGAGCGGCCATCGACGGATGCTGATGCGCCCCTCATCGTCGACCAGTACGCGATCGCGCGGCTCGCTGTCGAGCACCTGCTCGACCTCGGGCACCGCACGGTATGGCACGTGACCGGCGACCCGTTCTGGCTGGAGACCACACAGCGACAGGCTGCCTGGGAGCAGGTTCTCATCGAGCGCGGAATCACTCCTCCTCCACTGATCCCCGGCGACTGGACCCCCGAATCGGGCTACCGCGCCGGACGCACGATCGCCGCGATCCCCGAGGCGACGGCTGTGTTCGTCTCGAGTGATGAGATGGCCTTCGGCCTGATGCGCGCCCTGCATGAAGCCGGCCGCAGCGTCCCCGACGATGTCTCGGTCGTCAGCGTCGACGACATCGCGCTGGCCTCCTATGCCTCCCCCGCACTCACGACGGTGCGGCAGCCGTTCGAGGAGATGGGCCGCGCCGCGGCTCTGCGCCTCATCACCCACCTCGAGGGCACGGAGACCGAGGGCGAACTGCCCGACACGCACCCGGAACTGATCGTCCGCGCGTCGACGGCGGCGCCCCGGAAGTAAGTCGACGGCGGCGCCCCGGGACTGATCCCGAAGCGCCGCCGTCGAATCGCGAGCGTCACGCACTCAGAGGCTGAGCGCACGCACCAGACTCAGGGCATGTCGCCCACCGCGCGCGGGCGGGCTACGACCAGCATGCTGCCAGTGTCGGTGAACTCCTTCTGGATCTCATCGTTGTGCTTGTACGTGAGCATGCTCACGACGACGGCAACGATCGTGGCGAGCACGAAGGCGGGCAGCAGCTCGTACAGTCCCGTGTCCAGAGCCTTCCAGACGAAGACAGTAACCGCACCGACGATCATTCCCGCGAGGGCGCCCCAGTTCGTCAGGCGGCGCCAGAAGAGGCTGAGCAGGACGATCGGGCCGAACGCGGCGCCGAAACCGGCCCATGCAAACGAAACCAGACCGAGGATCGTGTCATTCGGCACGATCGCCATGACAATGGCGATGAGCGCCACGATGAGCACGGCGGCACGCCCCATCAGGACCAGCGTCTTCGGGTTGGGCGGATCCTTGCGGATCACCTTGTAGAGGTCTTCCACCAGGGCAGACGACGTCACGATGAGCTGGCTGGAGATCGTGCTCATAATCGCCGCGACCACCGCCGCCAGCACCAGGCCAGCAACGAAGGGGTGCAGCAGTGTCTTCGACATGATCAGCACGACCGTCTCCGAGTCGGCGAGGTCGATCCCCTTGGCAGCCATGTAGGCGATGCCGACCAGACCCGAGAGCACGGCGCCGATCAGCGAGATGACCATCCATGAGATGCCGATGCGGCGCGCGCTCTTGGCCTCCTGCGGCGAGCGCAGAGCCATGAAGCGCACGAGGATGTGCGGCTGGCCGAAGTAGCCCAGGCCCCACGCGAGCGCGGAGACGATGGCGAGAACGGTACCACCGGTCAAGACAGAACCGCCGATCCACGATAGGTGTCCGGCATCGGTGTTCGCGCCGATGAGGGCGGTCGTCTCATCGAGGCCGCCGATGGAGATTACCGCGGCGATCGGCACGACGATCAGAGCGATCACCATCATGAGGCCCTGCACCACGTCGGTGAGCGACGCACCGAGGAATCCCCCGAACAGCGTGTACGCCAGGGTCACGCCACCGATGAGGAACATGCCGAACAGGTAGTCGCCGTCGAACGAGCTGGCGAAGAACTTTCCGCCAGCGACCATGCCCGACGAGACATAGATGGTGAAGAACACCAGGATGATGATGCCGGCGACGATGCGCAGCAGCCGCGTGTTGTCGCGCAGCCGGTTCTCGAAGAAGCTCGGCACGGTGATGGAGTTGCGCGAGACCTCGGTGTAGGCGCGCATCCGCGGTGCGACCAGCAGCCAGTTCAAGTACGCGCCGATGGTGAGTCCGACCGCGATCCAGGCTTCGATGAGTCCGGTCAGGTAGATGGCTCCGGGAAGACCCATCACCAGCCAGCCGGACATGTCCGAGGCGCCGGCGCTCAGCGCCGCCACCCACGGCGGAAGATTACGGCCCCCGAGCATGTAATCTTCATGATCCTTGGTGCGCTTGAAGGCGAAATAGCCGATGAGCAGCATCCCAGCGAAATACAGCCCCAGCGCGATGTAGATGAATATCTGGTCGGACATCCTCGTCTCCCCCTGGCGGTGACGTTCACCGCGACAGTTCATTCGATGATGTCAAACCCCGACGGCGTCCGCCAGGCCATCCTGAACGTAAGCTGTGTGGATGAGTGCGGTAAGTGTCCAGGAATGGCTCGGCGAGCTCGCCGCTCTGGAAGACCCCAAGATGCGGGTCGTGAACGAGCGCCACGGTGATGCGCACGGGGTGAATCTGTCGAAGCTGCGCGCACTGGCGAAGCGCAGCGGGATGAACACCGAGCTCGCGCGTGAGCTGTGGGCGACGGATGACGTCGCCGGTCAACTGCTTGCGCTGCTGGTCGCCAAACCTCGCGAGTTGATGGCTGACGAGGTCGATCGGATGCTGCGCAGCACCCGATCCAACAAGGCCCACGACTGGCTGGTCAACTACATCGCCAAGAAGTCGCCGCACACCGAGGCGCTGCGGGTGCGCTGGTTCGACGATGCGGATGCTGATGCCCGCGCGGCGGGCTGGTCACTCACCAGCGTGCGCGTGATCAAGTCGCCCGAGGGCATCGATCTCGATGGCCTGCTGGATCGGATCGAGCGAGAACTCGTCGCAGCACCCTCGCGTGAGCAGTGGGCGATGAATGAGACCCTCGCGCAGATCGGCATCCATCACCCGGAGCTGCGCGACCGCGCGATGGCGATCGGTGAGCGGCTGCAGGTGCTTGCCGACTATCCGACTCCGCCGAACTGCACCTCACCGTTCGCGCCGGCGTGGATCGCCGAGATGGTGCGCCGCCAGGGCTGAGCTCGGTGGGCAGATGTCGCACCGTGCGACGATCAGCCCCTCAGCGGCGAGCGCCGCAGTGACGGCCGAGAAACCTGCGGGGCGAGGATGCCGAGCACGCGGGCGAGCGTCGACATCCACAGCAGCACGAGTCCGATGACGATGCTCTCCAGCGCTGTGATCGACAACACGGGTACGGCGAAGGCGAACACCACCGCCACCGCGATGAGCGCGACGAGACCGATCGTGAGCACCATGAGCATGCGCGGAGCGGCGGGTACGGCTGTGGTCGTAAGGATCGCTGCGGTGACCACGCACGCGAGCGTGGTGAACGCGGCGATCGCGTGTGCCACCGGCATCCGATCCACCGGCAGCAGACCGACGCCGGCGAGGCCCGCGCCCGCGAGCGCCCAGATCACGACTACCGGCGCGATGAGCCTGAGTGCGTCGTCACCCCGCATCCGGTGAAGGTCCCGTCCGACGTACGAGCCTGTTGTCGCCACGAGCAGACCGGCGATGACGAGGGTGCCGTTGAACGCCCACGCCCCGATGCCGGCGCCCAGCTGCGAGAAGCTGTGCTCCCACCACGCGGTGTCCGTCGCGGTGATCATCGCGAACAGGGTTCCGATGATGAGAAAAGTGAACAGCAGCGCCGAGATCGCGCGCGTGCTCAGCTGCACCCCGAGCTGAAACGACAGTCGTCCGCCGAGCGCCGCGGCCACCGCGGTGAGCACCCCGCCGCCAATCGCCGAGAGCTCAAGGCCCTGCAACCCGACCGCAAGCACCTCGCCGGCGAGCAGCACCCCGAGGCCGGTCACCCCGATCAGCGCGATGGTCACCGCGATCGACGACAGATCCGACACCAGTGCCTGCCAGCGCGGCATCGGCGAGGTCTCTCCGGCCCGGTGCAGCAGCGTGCTGACGACGAAGGCCGCGCCCGCGATCACCCCGGCGATGAGCGCCATCGGGATCATCACCGAGCCGTCACCGGCGAACGGCCGGGTCATGCCCCAGAGCGCAGAAGCACCCGCGACGGCGCCGAGCACGAAGCAGCACGCCGTGGCCCAGAGGCCGCGGGTCTGCTCGCGCAGCATCCGCTCACTGTCATTCATTCCGACATCCGCTCCTTGCCCCATCGAACCACGCCACGCGCCGAAACCGGGGTTGCGACGCCGCCGCGCACGCGTCCGGGCTAGCGTTATGCGCATGCGCTTTCCCTCTGCGATCCGCGCCGCACGGCGGGCGCCGCTGCTGCAGGTGCTGAAGTCTGCCGCAGCGACCATCGGCGCGTGGCTGCTCGCTGGATGGCTGCTGCCGGGGCCCCTGCCGATCTTCGCGGCGATCGCGGCGCTGCTCGTCGTGCAGCCGAGCGTGAATCAGTCGCTCTCGAAGGCGATCGAGCGCAGTGTCGGGGTGATCGTCGGCGTCGTGATCGCGGTGCTGCTGAGCCTGCTGCTCGGGCCGCAGAGCTGGGTGGTGCTGGCGGCGGTCGTGGTCGCGCTGCTCATCGCCTGGGCGCTGCGCGCGTCTACCGGCACAGGAAATCAGGTCGCGATCTCGGCGGTTCTCGTGCTCGCGCTCGGTTCGTCGAACTCCGACTATGCGTGGGAGCGCATCGTGGAGACGCTGATCGGCGCGGTGGTCGGGTTCATCGTGAATGTCGCCGTCGTGCCTCCGGTGCTGTCGGCCCCGGCACGACGTGATGTCGGGATGCTGGGTCGCGAGGTCGCCGCCTCGCTCGAGCGGCTCGCCGACGCGCTGCCATCTGTGCAGAGCGGCCCCCAGCTGCAGGAGCTGATGCTCGAGGTGCGGCTGCTGCGCCCGATGCTCGCCGCGGCCCAGGCATCGATCGCCAGCGCAGAGGAATCGCTCTCGCTGAATCCCCGTCGGTCTCGCCACAACGATGATCTGAAGGAGATCCGTGCGCTGCTCACCCGGATCGCCCCCGTGGTGACGCAGGTGATCGGCATGACCCGCGCGTACTACGACCACTACGAGGATTCCCTCGCTGATGATGCCTCGGTGCGGGCGATCGCCGAGCAGCTGCGCCGGGCAGGGCACGATGTGCGATTGGCGGTGCAGTTGGCGGATGCTGCCCCCGAGCCTGACGTGATGACCTCGGCCGTTCCGGCACTGACCGCTCCCCTGATGATGCGGCCGCCCGAATCAGACCACTGGATTCTCGTCGGGTCGCTGATGGAGGACCTCCGCCGCATTCACGGCGAGCTGCGCGAAGACGACTGAGGGTCAGGGGGCAGCGCGTCAGGCGGCAGTGCGGTCGATGTGACTGCGGGCGTGCACGACCGCCGCAGCGAGATCGTCGAAGAGGTGGTTCTGGTGGCGCAGCGAGGCCAGCACCCCCACCCGCTCGGCGAGCATGCGGTGCTGCGGCGGGATGCCTTTCACGAGAACCGTCATGCCACGGCGTTCGAGCGAGGTGATCAGCTCGGTGATGACCTGCGCACCGGTGGCATCGAGAATCTGCAGCTGCGACATCCGGATCACAACGACCTCGATCTCGCGCAGCGCGGCGATGCGCTCCAGCATCCGCTCTGCCGCTCCGAAGAAGAGGGCGCCCTCGAGGCGGAACACGGCGATGCGCTCGTCGCCCGCGCGCGCCGGGCCGGGCAGCTCCTCCCGGTGCACGCCACTGGTCTTGGCGAGCTGACGCAGGGCGAAGAAGCCAGCCACGACCACGCCGATCAGCACGGCGTAGATGAGATCGACGCTGACGGTGATGATCGCGGTGAGGATGAAGACGATGGCATCCGCCCGCGTCGAGCGCAGCACGACGCGGGCCGTGCGCGGCGAGATCATGCGGGCTGCGGTCACCATCAGCACCCCGGCGAGCGCGGCCAGCGGGATGTGCGCGACGACCGACGCCCCGACGAGTGCGATCAGCAGGAGCAGCACGGCGTGCGCGACGGATGCCAGGCGGGTGCGCGCACCGGCACGGACGTTCACGGCGGTGCGGGCGATCGCGCCGGTAGCGGGCATGCCGCCGAAGAGGCCGGCTGCGAGTGAGGCGAGTCCCTGCCCCACCAGTTCGCGGTCGGCGTCATACGCGCCGGTGTCGGCGAGGGTCGAGGCGACCCGGATCGACAGCAGCGACTCGATCGCGGCAAGGGCTGCGACCGCGAAGGCCGGGCCGATCAGCGACATCAGCGTTGCCGCGTCGAGGGAGGGAAGCGTCGGCGCGGGCAGTCCGACGGGCAGCGCACCGATGGTGTCGACCGGCAAGCCCGCGATCGCCGCGAAGAGCGAGGCGATGACGATGGCCAGCAGCGAACCGGGGAACCGCGGATGCAGCTTCAGCGAGGCGAGCATCACCACGACGACGATGCCCACCAGCAGCAGTGACCAGCCGAGTTTCGGCCACGAGGCAGCAGCTGCGGACTGGACCGCAGCGATCAGCGCGTTGGTGCTCTCCCCCGGCTTCGTGCCGGTCGCAGTGGGCACCTGCTGCAGAAAGATGATGACGGCGATGCCGAGTGTGAACCCCTCGATCACCGGCCAGGGGATGTATCCCACGGTGCGGCCGAGGCGCAGCATCCCGGCAGCGATGACGATCACTCCCGACAGCAGGCAGATCGCGGCGAGAGCGCCCGCGCCGTGCATCGCGAGGATCGGTGCGAGCACGACGACCATGGCCCCGGTCGGACCCGACACCTGCACGTGCGATCCGCCGAAGACGGCTGCGACGAAGCCGGCGATGATGGCTGTGACGAGGCCGCTCTCGGCACCGGCGCCCGAACTGACGCCGAACGCGAGCGCGAGCGGCAGCGCGACGATGCCGACGGTGACGCCGGCGAGCAGATCAACACGCCAGGTGCGGCGGAGGCCGCGGTAGTCGGATGCCGCGGGCAGCAGGGATCGCAGGTTCATGCCGGCGCAGGAATATCGGGCAGGTGGTCGCGTTCGAGGAGCTGCTGCTGAGTCGTCTCGAGTACCTCGGCGAGCAGCGCGCGGGCGACGCGCAGAAGGTCAGCGACCTGTGGGTAGGCGAGGCGGTAGTAGACCAGACTGCCCCGGCGTTCGGAATCCACGAGCCGGTTTCGGCGCAGCACCGCCAGGTGCTGCGAGACGTGCGACGGTTCGAGTTCGACGATGCTGAGCAGCTCCGAGACCGTCGCCTCCGGGGTGGCGGAGAGCGCTTCGAGGATGCGGATGCGGATCGGATGCGCGAGCCCCTTGAACAGCCCTGCCTTCACCTCGTACAGCGGGCGGTTGGGATCGCTGAGCATCCGTTGACTCCTTCCGGGTCCTGTCATTCTTTCACGATGTGATGGTTTCATCATATCGCGATATGGTTGCTTCATGGCTGATTCGCTTCCCCTGTGCCCGGCGTGCTCCAGCGAGCTCGCCTATGAGATGGGCGCGCTGCTCGTCTGCCCGATGTGCGGCCACGAGTGGTCTGCTGAGCAAGAGGCGGCTGACGCCGCAGCATCCGATCCGGCGGTCCGCCCCGTCGTGACCGATGCCGTCGGCAACGAACTCGCCGATGGCGACACCGTCGTGGTGACGACCTCCATCAAGGTGAAGGGTTCACCGCAGGGGATCAAAGCGGGAACGAAGGTGCGCAGCATCCGCCTCATCGACCCGGTCAACGGGCACGATATCGACTGCAAGATCGACGGTTTCGGCGCGATGCTGCTGAAATCGAGCCTGGTCAAGAAGGCCTGACGGTTCACAACTCCTCAAAAATCTGTCGCATCTGCTGCAGCTTCCCGGTTGCGGCGCTCGGCAGAGGGATTCTTGAGGAGTTGTGAACGGTGAGAAGATCAAGGGGTCATGGCTGAGCTCCTCGAAACCTCTTCTCTGCCCGCGGGCTCCGATCCGGATGCTGTTTACGCAGCGTTCGTCGAATGGGCGGAGTCGACCGGCATCAGCCTGTACCCCGCGCAAGACGAGGCGGTCATCGAAATCGTCTCACGTCAGAACCTGATCCTGTCGACCCCGACCGGCACGGGCAAGTCGCTCGTCGCGGTCGGCGCCCACTTCGCCGCGCTCATCGACGACCGCACCTCGTTCTACACGGCGCCGATCAAGGCCCTGGTCAGCGAAAAGTTCTTCGCACTCGTCGATATCTTCGGCGCCGAGAACGTGGGCATGATCACTGGTGACTCATCGGTGAACTCCGACGCCCCGATCATCTGCTGCACGGCCGAGATCCTCGCGAACCTTGCGCTGCGCGAGGGCTCGGATGCCGATGTCGGCCAGGTCGTGATGGACGAGTTCCACTTCTATGGCGACCCCGACCGCGGCTGGGCGTGGCAGGTGCCGCTGCTGGAATTGCCGCAGGCGCAGTTCGTCCTCATGTCGGCGACGCTCGGCGATGTGACGACGCTGGCAGAGGATCTGACGCGCCGCACCGGCCGCGAGACCGCCGTCGTGACCGGAGTCGAGCGCCCCGTACCGCTGCACTACTACTACGAGACGACGCCCATCCACGAGACGATCGACGATCTGCTCACCACCGGCCAGTCGCCGATCTACATCGTGCACTTCTCGCAGGCGGCGGCAATGGAGCGCGCTCAGGCCCTCGCCAGCGCGAAGGTCGCGACCCGTGAGCAGCGCGATGCGATCGCCGAGCTGATCGGCGGATTCCGCTTCACGACCGCCTTCGGCAAGACGCTCTCGCGCCTCTTGCGCATGGGAATCGGCGTGCACCACGCGGGGATGCTGCCGAAGTACCGGCGACTGGTCGAGCAACTGGCGCAACGCGGGATGCTGCGGGTGATCTGCGGCACCGACACCCTCGGCGTCGGCATCAACGTGCCGATTCGCACCGTGCTGCTGACCGCGCTGACGAAGTTCGACGGCAAGCGAATGCGGCAGTTGAACGCCCGAGAGTTTCACCAGATCGCGGGTCGTGCAGGGCGGGCTGGCTACGACACCGCGGGTACCGTCGTGGCCCAGGCTCCTGAGCACGAGACCGAGAATCTCGCCGCGATCCGCAAAGCCGGCGATGACGTGAAGAAGAAACGGAAGATCATCCGCAAGAAGGCACCGGACGGGTTCGTCTCGTGGGGCGAACCGTCGTTTCAGAAGCTGGTCGGCTCGGAGCCCGAGACGCTCACCTCGCACATGCAGATCACGAGCGCGATGATGCTGAACATCATCGCGCGCGGCGGCGATGTCTTCGCCAATATGCGATCACTGGTATATGACAATCATGAGACCCGCGCACAGCAGCGTCTGCTCGCGCTGCGCGCCATCGGCATCTACCGCACCCTGCTGCACTCGGGTGTCGTGGAGCATGTGGACGGTGCAATCCGGTTGACTGTCGACCTGCAGCCGAACTTCGCGCTGAACCAACCGCTCTCGCCGTTCGCGCTGGCAGCATTCGAGCTTCTCGACCCAGACGATGCGAGCTTCGCGCTCGACATCGTCTCGATCGCCGAGTCCACCCTCGACGACCCTCGTGCAATCCTCAGCCAGCAGGAGTTCCTCGCCCGCGGCGAGGCCGTCGGGGCGATGAAGGCCGAGGGCATCGAATACGACGAGCGCATGGAGCTGCTCGAGCAGATCAGTTATCCGAAGCCGCTGGAAGAACTGCTGGGCGCCGCATTCGAGACTTACAGCGCGTCGCAGCCCTGGATTCGCGACTTCGAACTGCATCCGAAATCCGTCGTGCGCGACATGTATGAGCGAGCCATGTCGTTCGGAGAATATGTCGCGTACTACAAGGTCGCGCGCTCAGAGGGAGTCGTGCTGCGATACCTGTCTGACGCATATCGCGCCGCTTCGCAGACGATTCCCGAGCACCTGAAGACCGAAGAGCTGCACGATCTCATCGAGTGGCTGGGCGAGCTGGTGCGCCAGGTCGACTCCTCGCTGCTCGACGAGTGGGAGGAACTGGTGGCCGGGGTGCTCGTCGGCCACGGCGACGGCCCGGTTGTACCGCCAGCCCCCAAACGCCTCACCGCCAACACTCGCGCCTTCCGGGTTCTGGTGCGCAACGAGATGTTCCGCCGGGTGCAGCTGGTCGCCCGAGAGAACGTCACCGGTCTTGCGGAACTGGATGCTGCCTTCGGTGCCGACGCGTGGGATGCGGCGCTGGATGCGTACTTCGCCGAGCACGATGAGATCCTCACCGATGCCGATGCACGCGGCCCGAAGCTGCTGCTCATCACCGAGGAACCCGGCGCATGGCGCATCCGTCAGATTCTGCACGACCCGGCTGGCGACCACGATTGGGGCATCTCGGCGACCGTCGATCTGGCGGCGTCCGACGAGGCGGGCGAAGCCGTCATCGCGGTGACGGGCTTCGACCGGTTGTAGGGCGCGTCATCCCGCGTTGCGGATCGTGGGCCGACAAGCCAGATGCCGAACCAGATGCCGCAGAACGTCCAGCATCGGGTGTGTCGGCCACCAGAACGTCACACCGATTCCACGGTCACGCAGAGTCACGCGCGCGCACTGCCGTCGGAAGACAGCGCCGACGCGAACCACGACGTGATCGTAGTCGGATGCGTGATGGCCGTTCCCACGCAGACTGCGAAGGCTCCTGCGGCGCGCGCGGCGGTGACCTCCGCTGGTGTGCGAATCCGCCCTTCGGCCATCACGGGAGTGCGGCAGTCCGCGGCGATGCTGGCGATCAGCTCGAGATCGGCCCCTGTGGTACGCGGTCGTTCCCCCGTGTAACCGGAGAGCGTGGTTCCGAGGATGTCGGCACCCGCATCTTCGGCGGCACGCGCGTCTGCGAGTGAGCCGCAGTCTGCCATCACGAGCACGGTCGGATGCTCCTGGCGTAGCCGCGCGATCGTCGTCGAGAGGCTCAGGCTGTCGGGTCGCGGGCGTCGGGTTCCGTCGAGTGCGACGATGTCAGCGCCCGCTTCCGCGACCGCGAGCGCGTGGCGAAGGGTCGGTGTGATGAAGACACCGTCAGCGCCGTCTTTCCACAGTCCGATCACCGGAACCGTCAGGTCCTCCGCCGCGCGGATGTCGCCGATTCCCTGCAGACGGATGCTGACTGCGCCGCCTGTCACAGCGGCGCGGGCGATCTGTGCCATCGTGTTCGAGTCTCGCATCGGCTCCCCGGGGTAGGCCTGGCACGAGACCACGAGCCCTCCGTCGAGAGCAGCGAGGATGCCGTCACGGTCTTTCACATTCAACTCCGGTCTCATACGTCACCGTCACGAAGACGGCGAAGCCATTCACGGCGTGCGCGATGCGACTCTTTCGACACCACGGCGTCCTCCACAACGGAGTCGAAGCCGTGGAACCCCCCAGACCACACATGCAGCTCGGCGCTGTTTCCGCACGACCACAACGACGTCGCGAATGCCGTGATCGAATCACGGAACACCTCCGCAGAGCCGGTGTCGAGATAGATTGGCGGCAGACCGGTCAAATCTTCACGCCGTCCGGGTGCCGTTCCGACGGCGCCCACCAGCGCCATCGCCCAGGCGGTCGTGTTCGACAGCAGACTCCACGACGGATCGCCCTCGAATTGTCGAGCGGAGACTGTATCCGCATCATCGAGCATCGGGCATACCAGCATGAGACCAGCCAGGTCGAGGCCGTGATCACGGCATTCCAGCGCGGCGGCCGCGGCGACGCCCCCGCCCGCGCTCTGGCCGGCGAGCACAACCGGCAGACCGTCGCGCTTCGCCTCGGCGACCACGCGCAGAACGTTGTCTACCATCTCGTCAAGATTCGCCTCAGGAGCCAGCGGATATTCGCAGGTCCACACCTCGAGCTGCGCGGACGCGCAGTGGCGTGCAAGCACGTCGACGCCATCGAACCTATTGCCAGCGATCAGCCCTCCGCCGTGCAGGAACACCACTCGAATAGCGGGGACTGCGGAGCTGCGGAACACGGTGACGCCCTGCGCAGGGTCCGACCAGCGCAGATCATGACTGAGTGCCACAGCATCCGGAGTCGTTCCCCGCTCCGCGGCGACGCGGCGGTACTCGGCAACATCCGACATCGATGCGACATCCGTCGGGACGGTCTCGGCGAGCTCTTCCAGCCCCGGACGCAGCGAGGGCGCGACTGTCGGTCTCGAGCTCATCCCTTCACCGCTCCCATCGTCATGCCCGCGACGTAGTGGCGCTGCATCAGCAGGGCGAAGATCACAATGGGCACGCAGATCACCAGGCTGAGTGCTGCCATCGAGCCATACTTGACTCCGGCGTCGGTGATGAAGGAAGCTACCCCTGTGCTCAGCACGGGATTGTTCGAGCGGGTCAGCGACTGCGCAATGAGGAACTCATTCCAGCTGAGCACGGCCGTCAGGACCGCAGCGGTCGCCATGCTGCTGGCGACCATCGGCAGAGTCAGGTGTAGGAATCGCTTCGGCAGGCTGGCTCCGTCGATGGCACCCGCCTCGTCGATCTCGGCCGGCAGCCCACGGAAGGCGATCAGCATCAGCCACGTCGCGAACGGGATCGTGATCGACAGATGCCCGAGGATCACGGCCATCGGCGTGTCGAAAAGCCCCCAGTCGCGCATCATCACGAAGAACGGGATGACCATTGCGATACGCGGGTAGAAGCGGAAGAAGAGCAGTACGAAGATGACCGCGCCCACCACCCACGGACGCAGGCCCAGGCGCGCCAGCGCGTAGCCGCTCAGCGTGCCCAGCAGCACCGAGACGATCGTGGTGACGGTGACGATGACGAGCGAATTACGCAGCATCACCCCCGTCTTGGGATCGCTGAAGATGTCGGCGAAGTTCTCGGTGGTCGGATGCTCCGGCAGGAACGACGCGGTGAAGAAGTCGGCCGGGCTCTTGAAACTCGCAGAGATCAGTTCGAAGAACGGGAACGACCAGGTGAGCACGATGCCGATGATCAGCACCCCCATCAGGAGGGGGACGATGCGCTTTCTCATGATGAGACCTCTCTCGATGCGCGATCGAGCCGGAACATCATCACGATGATGATCGCCACGATGATCATGAACAGCCACGAGCCGGCGGCCGACGAGCTGATCTCGAAGTTGCGCAGGCCGAGGGCGTACAGGTAATAGGTGAGCGTGTAGCTCGAGTACCCCGGCCCACCTTGGGTAAGGGTGTAGACCGTGTCGAGCTGAAGCAACGAGTCCAGCGACCGGAATGTGACGACCAGCGCGAAGGCCCCTGTGAGCATGGGGAGCTCCACGCTTCTGAAGGTGCGCCAGCGGCCAGCACCGTCGACACTCGCCGCTTCGGAGAGTTCGTGGGGGATGGATAGCATCGCCGAGCTCACCACGAGCATCACAAATGGGGTCCACTGCCAGGTATCGACGATGACGATCGCGACGATCGACCAGAAGGGGTCGGCGAGCCATTCCGGCCCGGTGATCCCGACCGATGCCAGCGTCGCGTTCACAGACCCGCTGCGGGAGTTGAACATGAGGCGCCAGATGTTGGCTGCCGCCACCGGTGCGATCACCATCGGCAGCAGCAAGATGGCGCGGGCTGTGCGGTGAAGCAGTCTGCCCTTGCGCAGTAGTGCGGCGAGTCCGGTGCCCAGCAGCAGTTGCAGGGCGACCCCGCACACCGTGATGATCAGGCTGGTACGCGCCGCACCCCAGAAGATCGGGTCGGCGAGCACCTTCGCGTAGTTGTCCCAGCCGACGAACGGGCCGGGCTCAGTGGAGTTCGTCAGCGACCACTCCCGAAACGACAGAATGCTGGCGTTGGCAAGCGGATACACCTGGAGGGCGATGACTGCCAGCAGCGCTGGCGCCAGGCACATCCAGAGAAAGAGCCTGTCGGGCCGGGTCGTGAGCGGGGAGGCCGCGTTCCGGCGCGGCCTCCCCGTCGTGACGAGTGTCGTAGTCACTTCTGAACGAACCCGTTCGCCTCTGCCGTGCTGAGCAGAGCCTCGGGCAGCTCGAGCGTCGACCAGCCCTGGTTGATGGCGGCCACTGCGTCAGCCGGGGACCCCTTGCCCGAGACCAGTTCGCCCATCGGGCGCATGAACGGGTCGAATGCTTTGAGCGTGAGCGGGAGGGGCAGCGCCTTCGCCAGGTTCTGCGCCTGGACGGGCAGGTCGTTAGCATGCTTCTTCAGCAGCTCGGGGTCGTCATAGGTCGATTGGAACGGGGAGCCGATGCCGTACGTGAACATCCAGTCCTTGGAGTGCTCAGGCGTGAGGAACTCGTCGATCCACGACCAGGCCAGATCCTTGTCCTTCGACAGCTTCGAGATCGACAGCGACCACGTCGACAGTGCGGGAGTTCCTGGGCCGGGGTACGGCACTTGTGCCCATGCGTCGCCCAGGGTGGAACGATCCTGGTCATTGAGCGCACCGCGCACGAAGCTCGGCCAGACGATGAGCATGGCCGCGTTGCCAGCGAGGAAATTCTCGTTCGCCTCATCGATGCTCAACGACGCCGCGTTGGGCGTGCCGAGAGCCGCGATGTCCACGATCGTCTGCATCGCCTTCGTTGCGGGTTCCTGATCAAGACCCCACTTGCCGTCGGACGTCACGTAGAAGCTGTCATACGCACCCTGGAAGATCGAGGGGATCTGATCGGCGGCTCCGAAGGCGAATGAGATCGGAACAACACCCTCGGGCAGCGTCGACTTGAGGTCGGTCGCCTGGGCGACGAGATCGTCCCAGTCGGCGAATTCGGTGTCGGCGGGCAGGTACTTCGTGTTCACGAACACGCCGTAGGCGTCAGAGGCGTAGGTGAGGCCGACCTGGTCGCCCGACGCGTAAGGGCTGGGACCGTCCTTCAGCAGCTCGGGAATGTACTGGTCGCGGCTCTTCCAGCCGTCAATCTGCTTGGTCAGCGGGTCCAGGTGATTGTAGACCTCGACGTCCCACGCGCTCGTGGACATCACATCGAAAGCGCCGGTTCCCGTGATCAGGTCAGTGGCATTCTGCTGACCGAGTGTGGCGAAGGGGAAGGCTTCGATGGTCACCTTTGCGTCGTGCTGCTTCTCGAAGTCGGGCGCGAACTTCTCGGCGGCGACGTTGTATGTGCCGGAATCCATGTAAGTCACGGTGAGCGATGCTTCTCCGGATGGAGCGGCATCGCCCCCGGAGCAGGCCGCAAGAGTAACTGCAGTGCCGGCCGCAAGAGCGGCCCCACCAAGCCGACGCACGCGCTGTGCGCGAGAGGACGTCCTCATCAAGTCTCCTTTGATTGATTAACCCTAGGGATTTATGTCTACTCTAGGTGTAGGCG
Source organism: Microbacterium esteraromaticum (assembly GCF_900163815.1). Lineage (GTDB taxonomy): Bacteria > Actinomycetota > Actinomycetes > Actinomycetales > Microbacteriaceae > Microbacterium > Microbacterium esteraromaticum_B. The sequence goes on from NZ_FUKO01000011.1 coordinate 26,659, forward strand.
ATAACATAACAGTCAGCACGAACCACGTCAACTGACGAGATGGGTGAGAATTTGGCTCAAAACAGGCCTATTCAACGCACGGCAAGACAATTGCCAGCGCTCATACCTAGGTTTGCGGTAAAGTCCCTCGATATCGTCGCCTCGCAATGGCCGGGGAAGCAGTTCATGCAGCATCGTCGCCGCAAGAGAGGATCACGCCGCACATGGTTGCCAAGTACAAACAGATTCTTCAGACCCTGTCGTCGCGCATCGACGGCATGAACCCCGGCGATGCCCTGCCCAGCGAAGAGGAGCTCTCGAAGGAATTCGGCGTCTCGCCAATGACGACTCGGCGAGCGCTGACGATCCTGCTCGATGCGAAGCGGATCGTGGGCATTCGCGGGAAAGGCACCTTCGTTTCGCAGCATCCAGTGACCCGAACGATGACGCTGATGTCCTTCAGCGAGGCGATGCGCTCGCAAGGCCGGGTGCCGAACGCCACGGTGCTGGGGATGTCGATGAGCCCTGCCGATGCGAATACGGCCGAGATCCTCGGCGTACCAACAGGCACGAACGTCTACTCCATCCGCCGACTGCGCTTCGGCGACGACGTTCCGATCGGTGTGGATGAATCACTCCTGCCCGCCGATCGCTTCCCAGGTCTACTCGGTCAGGATCTGGGCGGATCGCTGTACGCCGTGCTACGTGAGCAGTACGACACGGCAATCGAGCGCGCGACCTCTCGGATCACCGCTGTCACACCCTCGCCTGAGACAGCATCGCTACTGGAGCTCGGCGTGAACACGCCCTGCCTTGCCGTACATGCGACGGCAAAAGACGAGCATGGTGCGATCGTGGAGTCCACCCGATCGCAGTACCGCGGTGATCTCTACGAGCTCACCGTCGATCACCACCGCGACGAGCTGGCCTGACGGCATACCGGCGCGACCCGCCCACCACGCGACTCACCAGGCGCTGACCGTGTAATCCTTCAAGAAGCAGCCGTGCACGTCTTCGCCGGCCTCGCCGCGAACGATCGGGTCGTACACCCGCGCTGCGCCATCGACGAGATCGAGCGGCGCGTGGAAGCCCTCTTCGGCCAGGCGCACCTTGGTGAAGTGCGGGCGTTCGTCGGTGATCCAGCCGGTATCGACGGCGGTCATCAGGATGCCATCGGTCTCGAGCATCTCCCCCGCACTGGTGCGGGTGAGCATGTTCAGCGCGGCCTTGGCCATGTTGGTGTGCGGATGCCCCGGGCCCTTGTACCGACGTGAGAACTGTCCCTCCATCGCCGACACATTCACCACGTATTTGCGGTGCGCCGACGACGCGGCCATCGCCGGCCTCAACCGGCTGATCAGCAGGAACGGCGCAGTCGTGTTGCACAGCTGCACCTCGAGCATCTCGAGCGGATCGACGTGCTCGACGTTCTGCACCCAGCTGTTCACGGTGTTCACGTCGGGTACGAGCCCGCCAGCGTCGATCGCGGTGCCGTCGGCGTGCTTCACGAGCGATGACGAACCCGGTGCCATGGCGAGCCGCGCCAGGTCTTCGGCAGTGAGCGCCTGCCCGCCCTGTTCGGCGACCGTGCCGCCCAGCGCCGCCACCGACAGCAGCGGGTGCGCGTCGACCGAGGCCTGCAGCGCCTGCGGGTGCGGGTCGGCGGTGTGGCCGAACGTCTCGACCTCGGGCAGCGGTCCGTCCGGAAGCGGCTGCAGCTCAGCATCCGCCAGCAGGGAATACGAACCCGGCGAGCGGCGCACGGTCTGCGCGGCGTTGTTGATGAGAATGTCGAGCGGCCCCTGCGCCGCGACCGAATCGGCGAGGCCGATCACCTGCGCCGGGTCGCGCAGGTCGATGCCGACCACGCGCAGGCGGTGCAGCCAGTCGGCCGCATCCGGCAGGGAGGCGAATCGACGCACGGCATCCCGTGGGAAGCGCGTCGTGATCGTGAGGTGCGCGCCGTCGCGCAGCAGGCGCAGGGCGATGTGCATGCCGATCTTCGCGCGTCCGCCGGTGAGCAGCGCACGCTTGCCGGTGAGGTCGGTGCGGGCGTTGCGCTTGCCGTGGCTGAACCGCGCGCACTCGGGGCACAGTTGGTGATAGAACGCATCAACGAGCGTGTACGGCTGCTTGCAGATATAGCAGTTGCGCGGCTTCAGCAGCTCACCGGCGATCGGCGTCTCGGCAGATGTCTCCAGCGGAATGCCCCGCGTCTCGTCATCGATGCGGTCGGGTGCGCCCGTCGCCGTCGCGGCGATCACGGCACGATCCGCGTCGGCGATCGCGTCGCGGATCTCGCGCCGGCGCACGCGCTTCGCAGCCTTGAACATGATGGAGGTCGCCCGGCGCACCGAGATGAAATCGGGATGCTGCTGATCGATGTGATGCAGCTCTGCGAGCACCTTCAGAGTGGTGGCGAGCTCATCCGGGTCGACGCCGGAGTCGGCGGGCACAGGGGCATCGGTCATTGGGCCGATTCTACGCGAGCAACCTGGGGAAGACGCGGGCACACGGAGCGCGCTTGCACGGTACCGATGACTTTGTCTCCGCCCCGGCGTATCGTCCAGAGCAAGGACAGCGGAGGTCACGATGACGATGACGATGAACGGGATGCAGGGGATCGTTCCCGGCTACCTGCTGGCGCGGCTCGCTGAATCCGAGCGGCACTCTCACGCGGCCCACGCCGCCCGGCAGACGCTGATCGCGGGTCGGCCGACGTTTCGTGCGGCGCTCGAACTCTCGATCGACGCCAACGGGGCGCTCGTCGCCGAGGTGACGCCGGCGCCCACCCGCACGATCTTCGACGCGCAGAACAGCGAGAAGCTGCCCGGCATGATCGTGCGCGGCGAAGACGATGTCCCCGTCGCAGACGCCTCGGTCAACGAGGCCTTCGACGGGCTCGGCGCGACATTTCGGATGCTGCTCGATGCCTTCGACCGCGACTCGCTCGATGGCGCCGGCGCCGCGCTCAATGCCACCGTGCACTACGGCGAAGACTACGACAACGCCTTCTGGGACGGGCAGCGCATGGTGTTCGGCGACGGCGACGGCGAGGTGTTCCGCGGCTTCACCGGATCGATCTCGGTGATCGGACACGAACTCGGGCACGGCGTGATCCAGAGCGCATCGGGGCTCGTCTACCAGGGCCAATCGGGCGCCCTGAACGAGTCGATCGCCGATGTCTTCGGCGCGCTCACCGAGCAGCATCTGCGCCAACAGTCGGCGGATGAGGCGACCTGGCTGATCGGCGAAGGCATCTTCACGGATGCTGTGCAGGGTCGCGCCCTGCGCTCGATGCTCGAACCGGGCACCGCCTACGACGACGATGAGCTGGGCAAGGATCCGCAACCGGGGCACATGCGCGACTTCGTCCGCACCGAGGAGGACAACGGCGGGGTGCACATCAATTCCGGCATCCCGAACCGCGCCTTCGCGCTCGCAGCACAGGCGATCGGCGGCAATGCGTGGGAGAGCGCAGGCCTCGCCTGGTACCGCGCACTCAGCAGCGGGCTGTCTACGACCGCAGGATTCACAGAATTCGCCGAGCGCACACTCGCCGCAGCCGCTGACATCGGGTCTAGCGTGGAAGAAGCGATCCGCACCGCGTGGGTCACTGTCGGAGTGATCGAGGATGCACGAGTACGAGAATCCCGCTGACGAAGCGGACGGCCGATCGGATGCCATGGACAGCGATCCTGTCATTGTCGCGGTCGTGCGCAGCGGCGGCATCGCCGGTCTTCCTCGTCGCTGGCGCGCAGAAGCGGACGCCGACCGCAGACCCGAGTGGCTCGCACTCGTCGAGCGGTGCCCGTGGGGCGACGCGCCAGATGACGTCGCTGTCGGCGCGGATCGGTTCGTCTGGAGCATTCACGCGCGGGTTCACGACGAGCAGCTCGAGCAGGTGCTGCCGGATGCCCATCTGCAGGGCGCATGGCGCGAACTCGTGGATGCTGTTCGCGACGCCGACCAGCCCCCTGTCACAGACGAGCGCCCTGTCGCAGACGATCACCGCACGGAAGGATAGGAACATGGGACTTTTCTCGCAGAAGCAGCAGGAACCGAGCACCTGGGCAGCGTTGCCCGGCGAGCCACTGGATGAGAAAGACGACGCGAACCGTCTCGTTGAACCACCCGCCAGCGACCTGCTGGGCATCGGGATCGGCGCGCAGTACTCGACCGTGGTGCTTCCGGCCGAGCCGCCGGCCCCGGAGGCCGCCGACACGACGAATGCCGAAGGCGACGACTGAGCCCACACTGGGCGTCTGTCGAAGGTCCCTGAACCTGTCGAAGGGCGCTTCGCTACACTCGCTCCATGCCGAACAGCCAAGAAGCCAGCCGTCTGCTCCAGCTCGCGCGCGATGCCCGCACCCGCGGAGATTCGCTGCTGCACCTGCAGTTCGACGTGGCGCAACTGTCGGGCGAGAGTTCGTCATGGGGGTCGGCAGACAACCGGATGCTGCGCGATGACCACGTCGGCTACTTCCTCAGCGAGGTCGAGAAGCTGGGCTGGCGCCTCGAAAGCACCAGCCACGTGTTCGTGGAGAGCGGTGCCACCACCTCTTCGCGCATCCTCGGCACCGGCCAAGGCGTGGTGAATCACGGCGGCGTCGAAGGGTTCTTCACCTTCCGCGCAGCATCCGTCGACTGACCCCCACCCGCCGCCGACGTTGGATCACTAACCGGTTCACGGCGCTCGCAGCCGACGTTAGTGATCCAACGTCACGAAGCTGCTCGCCGGGGCGACCACGTAGCGATGGACTACTGCACTCGATCGAGCGCGGCTGTCATCGCCGAGAGGTCGTAGCGCGCGGGATTCGCTGAAAACTTCACGCCGCTGCGCGAGCGCACAGTGATGCGTGGCTCCCCCAGAAATCGGCTTCGGTGCTGCGAGGCGACGTCGTCATAGGCGATGTGCTTCTCGCGGCCGAAGATCGTGCGGAAACGCACTTCACACGCCCCGGCCTCGACATACCAGTTGCGGTAGGCGATGACCACGCACGCGCCGGCGACGAAGGTGACCGCGGCGGCGATGCGCATGACCAGCAGCTCGGCGGTGTACCGCGAGACGAAAGAGCTCAGCGCAAGCACGAACCCGATCGCCAGCAGCGCGCCTCCGAAGAGAGCGACGAACGTCGGCATCCGCTGGCGCAGCGACACGCTCTTCGCCGGGCTCACCCGGCGCACGAACCGGGCGATGAACACCAGAATCAGCATGATCGCGACGAGCACGATGATGGCTTTGATGGCGAACCCGGACATCCTCCGACGCTACCAAGGACGGGAGCGCCACGCGGACGCTCTACGGTTGAAGGATGACGATCACCGCCGCGGCAGACGGCTCCGCCCTCGGCAATCCAGGACCGAACGGCTGGGCCTGGTACATCGATGACGGATGCTGGGCCGCCGGCGGTTCCCCCCACGGCACCAACAACCAGGGCGAGCTGCGCGCGGTACTCGAACTGCTGCGCGCGACGGCGGGCATCGACGAGAAGCTCATCATCGAATGCGACAGCCGATACGTGATCGATTCGGTGACGAAGTGGATGCCGGGGTGGAAGCGCCGCGGCTGGCGCAAGTCTGATGGCGGACCGGTGCTCAACCGCGATCTGCTCGAGGGCATCGACGAGGCGATCCGCGGGCGCGACGTGTCGTTCACCTGGGTGAAGGGGCACGCCGGGCATCCGTTGAACGAAGCAGCCGACGAGCGTGCGAATGCTGCCGCGAAGGCGTACCAACAGGGCGAAGAGCCCCGCCGAGGTCCCGGTTTCGTGTCGGCGGCAGGGGCGGGGGCGGCTATTGCTGCGGCCATGCCGGTGGTTGCCGCAGCCGAGACCGCGCAGGCCGAGCACACGACGCTCTGGGGCGAGGGCGATCTGCTGAGCGGGCTCGAAGAGGTAGAGGATTTCCCGCCTGTGGCGGTGCACCTGAGTTTGACTTCAGACGAGCATGCGCGCCTCCGCGACCGGGCCGATGCACAGGGGGTCTCGCTCGGTGAGGCTCTGCGTCGCCTGATCTGAGCGGCAACGCCGGTGGGTACGCACGCACTGCCTGACGCGATCCGCGTACACTCGCCGCATGACTTCTCCCGCGCGCACAGTCGGTCGCATTGTTCTCGGGTCGCTGCTGGCGCTGATCGGGGTCTCGCACCTGACGGTCGCCCGCAAAGGCTTTCGGGTCGCGGTGCCGGATTGGGTGCCTGGCGATCCGGACACCACGGTCGTGGCATCCGGCGTCGTCGAGATCGGTCTCGGAACGGCGATGCTGTTCGCGCGCCGTCATCGAGGGCTGGTCGGCACTCTCACCGCGCTGTTCCTCGTGGCGGTGTTCCCCGGCAATGTTTCTCAGTGGAAGCATCAGCGGTACGCGCCCGGCCTCGACACGGATGCGAAGCGCTTCGCGCGTCTGTTCCTGCAGCCGGTATTGATCTGGCTCGTGCTCTGGGCGACGCGCGCGCCGCGACGCTGACTCGCGCCGCCGATGCGGCATTCCGTATCCCGGCGTAGCATCGAGCGCATGACGACACCGGCACGCACTTTCGCACGCATCGCGCTCGGCTCCATGCTCGCGTTCGCCGGGTTGTCGCACCTGACGGTGGCCCGCGATGAATTCCAGGCGCAGGTGCCCGACTGGGTCCCCACCGACAAAGACACGACGGTCGTGGCATCCGGCGTGGTCGAGGTCGCGCTGGGTTCCGCGCTGCTGTTCGTCGGCCGCCGCCGCCGACTGGTCGGCATCGTCGCCGCACTCTTCTTCGTGGCGGTCCTTCCGGGCAACATCTCGCAGTGGACCCATCACCGCGACGGATTCGGGCTCAACACCGATATGAAGCGCTTCGGCCGGCTGTTCTTCCAACCGCTGCTGGTGGCGTGGGCACTGTGGTCGACGCGCGCACCACGCCAGTCCCGCTGATTCGCGCCAGCGTCAGGCCGCGAGCACAGTGCTCTCAAGCCGGGCGAACGAGGCTTCCATGCCGTCGGCCATGCCGGTGGCGAGGATCATGTCACGCGTCGCCAGGTCGGGGTATTCGATGAGCACGGTGACCAATGTGGCCCCGTCTTCCTCGTAGAGGTTGAGGTCGTTGAGTGTCTGCGGTTCTGCCATGCCCTGCATCCGCTCAGTTGTGACGGCACGGCGAGGCGCATCGGTGAGCAGCAGCTCGCCCTCGAAGCCGAAGGGCTCGCCCTCGGTATCGCCGACGGGCGCCCACGAGTTGCGGTAGGTCTCGCCGACCTCGGTGGCGGCGACGCACTCCGTCATCTCCCATCCGTCCGGTCCGAGCATCCACTGCTGAATGAGCTGCGGGTCATGGTGCGCACGCCAGACCAGTTCACGCGACCCCTCCACCAGGCGGGTGATGCGCACGTGGGTGTCATCGAGCAGCTCCACCCGCGTGCCCTTGCCCTGGGCGTATTCGCGCAGATCCTGCAGCACGGCATCCAGCTGCGCCATCGCCGTGCGCGTGCCCTCGATTGCACCCATCTCGACCATTTGCTCCAGCGCCTCGATCGATTGCAAGTAGCTCGTCATAGTCATGCGCGTTCCGTCGTCGGTGGGCTCGAAGCGCACCGCCATCCGCATCGCGGGCAGGTCCGGATTCGGGTTTCCTTCGTCATCGGCGAAGCCATCGAGCACCTCGAAGCCGTGCGGCTCATCGATCGCGAGGAACTCCCAGTAGCCCGATGCGCGCTCTCCGCGTGGCCCGTGCATCGTGTACTGCGCCCGTCCGCCGACGGTGTGATCCCAGGCGGTGAAGGTCGCCGGCCAGCCGGGAGGACCCCAGAACCGCTCGAGCTGGCGCGGGTCGCTGTAGGCGGCCCAGACGCGCTCGACGGGGGCGGCGAACTCGGCGATGACGGTCATCGTCAGCGTCTCGGTCTCGGTGATGACATCGATGACAGGCATTTCATTCTCCAGATTTCGGTGCGGATGGGGGTGCGGTCGGGGCGGCCAGCAGGTCGTCGAGCCGCGCGACGCGGGCGCGCCAGAGCTCTTCGTAGCGGGCGAGCAGGGATCGGGCACGCGCGATCATCTCGGGATCTGCGCGGACCAGCCGCTCGCGTCCCTCGGCGCGCTTGATGATGAGGCCGGCTTCTTCGAGCACGGCAACGTGCTTCTGCACGGCCGCGAACGACATGTCGTACTCGCCGGCGAGCGCAGATACCGACTGCTCGCGCTCGATGGTCCGGCGCACGATGTCGCGCCGAGTCGATGCCGCCAGTGCGTGAAACACACGGTCGATCTCCGCTTCACTGAGTCCAAGTTGTGCAACCATTTGGTTGTACGTTAGACCCGGGCGGATGCTGTGTCAAGAGCTTTCTTGTCGACAGCCCCGACACTTCTGAAGGACGAACGTCATTCTGAAGGACGCTCGGCCCGCCAGCATCCTTCAGAGTTGCCTCCGTCCTTCAGACTTGCGGTCGGATGCTGCGCACCAGCGACTCCTGCGCACCCAGCGAACCACCCAGACGGGTAGCCGAGTGCGTTTGTCAACGGCATCCGTCCGTCGCCCCAGCCGTGTCACACTGTGCTCCCAACGACGATCGGAGACGACCATGTCTGACCCCACACCTATCCCCACCGACCCGCTCGAGCCTGTCGGCGCAGACCCCGACCTCAGCAAGGATGACGACGACCGCGGTGACGCCGCAGATGCCGAGGCAGGTCGACCCGAAGACGCGCCCGACGATCGCGCGCCGACGCTCGCGGAGCAGCAGCGTGACCGCATCGCGGCCGAGAATCAAGATCCGATAGACCCGTACTCCGCGCTCTCCTGACGCCGCCAAAGACCCGTCTCGGCGCATCACCCGATCAGCGCAACACCGAACTCCGCGACAACCGCTCGCACCTCTGCGAGGTAGCGCTGCGCCTGCTCGGTGAGCGGAATCGCGGCGTGGCCGATCCAGCCGATCTCGATGCGCTCGTCAACGTCGAGCGGAATGGCGACGATCTCAGGGTCGAGTTCGTCGCTGATGATGCCGGTCGAGATCGTATAGCCGCCGAGACCGATCATGAGGTTGAAGATCGTCGCACGATCAGAGACTCGGATCTCTTGCTTGCTCGACAAGGTGGAGAGGATCTCTTCGGCGAAGTAGAACGAGTTGTTCGCGCCCTGGTCGAAGGTGAGCCGTGGCAGGTCTGCGAGGTCATCGAGAGTCGCACGACCTCGAGCGGCGAGCGGGTTGCTCCGAGAGATGAAGATGTGCGGCTCGGCGAGGAAGAGCGGGTGAAACGCGAGACCGGAGTCGCGCAGCAACTTGTCGATGACCCTGCGGTTGAAGTCGTTCCTGTAGAGGATGCCGACCTCACTGCGTAATGTGCGGACATCTTCGATGATGTCCCACGTACGAGTCTCACGCAGCGAGAACTCGTACTCGGGTGCTTCACCGCCCTTGACCATCCGCACGAATGCATCCACCGCAAACGAGTAGTGCTGCGTCGACACCCCAAGCAAACGCCTCGACGGCGGCCGCCCGAGGTAGCGCTGCTCAAGAAGCACCAACTGCTCGACGACCTGTCTCGCGTACCCGAGAAATTCCGCGCCATCAGGGGTAAGCGTGACGCCACGCGCAGAGCGCACGAGCAGCGCGCGCCCCACACGGGCCTCGAGATCTTTCATCGCCGCCGACATGGTCGGCTGCGATACGAAGAGCAGATCGGCGGCCGCCGAGATCGACCCCTCCGCTGCGACTTCGATGAAGTAACGCAGCTGCTGCAGCGTGAGGCCACTCGATCCCTGGGGCATAGGCAGAGTCTATGCCAGCCCATAGTCAAGCCGAGTTACTCGATATCCGCCTTCCTCCCGCACGATGGACTGATCTCCTCTGAAAGGCCGACCCCGGCCCCTCACTCACCGGATTGGCCACCATGGCAGACGCATTTGGTTTCAGCATCCACACCACCCGTTTCGACGAGGATTACTCGCCGTCGGAAAGCTCCCGCGCCACGACGAACTTTGCCAACCTGGCTCGTGGTGAGCACCGTCAGCGGAACCTTCGCAACACCCTGACGATGATGAACCAGCGCTTCAACGACCTCGCGCACTGGGACAACCCGACCGGCGACCGCTACGCGCTCGAACTCGATATCGTCTCTGCACAGCTGGAGTTCACCGCGTCAGGCGCAGACCAGCAGTTCCCGCTGCTCGAGGTACTCGACATCTGGATCGTCGACCGGCAGACCGGTGAGCGCCACCACGGCATCGTCGGCAACAACTTCTCGTCGTACGTGCGCGACTTCGACTTCAGCGTGCTGCTGCCGGCCATCAAGGCGAACGCGGCAGACGCGCCGCTCCCCCACGACTTCGGCGAGCTGCACGGCAAGCTGTTCGAGCATTTCCTCGACTCCGCCGCGTACCTCGAACGCTTCACGGCGCTGCCCGTGATCTGCATCAGCGTCTCGACGAGCAGGACGTACCGCCAGACCGGCAACCACCATCCTGTGCTCGGCGTCGAATACCAGCAGGATGACTCCTCGCTGACCGATGACTACTTCGGAAAGATGGGACTGCGGGCCCGCTACTTCATGCCGCGCGGCAGCGTCGCACCTCTCGCGTTCTATTTCCGCGGCGACCTGCTCAACGACTACACCAACCTGCAGCTGATCGGCACGATCAGCGTGATGGAGACGTTCCAGAAGATCTACCGCCCCGAGATCTACAACGCGAACTCTGCTGCCCCGACCATCTATCGGCCGAGCCTGCAGCAGCAGGACTACTCCCAGACCCAGATCGCGTACGACCGCGTCGAGCGCAGCCAGCTGGCTATCACCCAGGGCAAGTACACCGAGGAGCACTTCATCACACCGCACAAGGACGTCCTCGAGCAGTGGGCCGGCCGCAACCTCGCTTCCGTCGCATGAGCAGCGCAGAGTCGTCGAGCACGCGCGCACTCCTGCCCACCTCGATCGTCGGCAGCCTGCCGAAGCCGTCATGGCTCGCACAGCCGGAGACCCTCTGGTCGCCGTGGAAGCTGCAGGGTGATGAGCTGGTGGAGGGCAAGCAGGATGCCCTGCGCATCGCCGTCCACGAGCAGACCTCCCGCGGCATCGACATCATCAGCGACGGCGAGCAGACTCGTCAGCACTTCGTCACGACGTTCATCGAGCACCTCAGCGGGGTCGATTTCGAGCAGCGCGAAACCGTGCGCATCCGTGATCGCTACGACGCGAGCGTGCCGACCGTCGTCGGCGCAGTGACGCGCGAGCGCCCTGTGTTCGTCGACGACGCGAAGTTTCTGCGCGCGGCGACCGATCGCCCCATCAAGTGGGCCCTCCCTGGCCCGATGACGATGGTCGACACTCTCTACGACGCTCACTACAAGAGCCGCGAGAAGCTGGCGTGGGAGTTCGCGACGATCCTCAACCAAGAAGCGCGCGAGCTCGAAGCGGCCGGCGTCGACGTCATCCAGTTCGACGAACCTGCATTCAACGTCTTCTTCGATGAGGTCAAGGACTGGGGAGTCGCAGCGCTGGAGCGCGCGGTAGAGGGGCTCAGCGCTGAGACCGTCGTGCACATCTGTTACGGCTACGGCATCAAGGCGAACAACGACTGGAAGACGACGCTCGGGTCGCAATGGCGTCAATACGAGGACTCGTTCCCGCTGCTTCAGCGCTCCAGCATCGACACCATCTCGCTCGAGTCGCACCACTCTCACGTGCCGATGGAACTGATCGAGCTCCTCCGCGGCAAGAACGTCATGCTCGGCGCCATCGACGTGGCGAACGAAGAGGTCGAGTCGCCTGACGAAGTCGCCGCGACGCTGCGAAAGGCACTCGAATTCGTCGATGCCGACAAGCTCATCGCCAGTACGAACTGCGGCATGGCGCCATTCCGTCGCGACCTGGCGCTGGCGAAGCTGCGCGCGCTGAGCGCGGGGGCGAGCATCCTTCGCGACGAGCTCTCACTTGCGAAGAGTAAAGTTTCGTAGGTCATGTTTCACGCATACCCCGCGGCATCGTGGACCGAGAAGCCGAAGCACAGCTTCTCGTCCTCACTCTCGCCAGACGAATTCAAGGCGCTCTTTCGCGGCCACCCCGGCGGCGTTGCCGTCATCACGGCGGATGCTGGCGACGGGCCCGTCGTATTGACAGCCACCTCGGTCGTATCGGTGAGCGCCGAGCCGCCGCTGCTGATCTTCTCGATCTCGACGCTGTCATCGGCATCCGAAGTGCTCGCGCGCGCCGAGAGCGTCGTCGTGCACCTTCTCGACGCGAACGACGTCGAGCTCGCGAAGCTCGGCGCGACTCGCGGCATCGACCGCTTCGCGCAGCACCAGACCTGGTCTCGCCTGAGCACCGGTGAGCCCGTCTTCGACGGCGTTCGCGCGTGGGTGCGCTGCGCGGTCATCAATCGCATGGATGCCGGAACCTCGACCGTCATCGCCGCTCACGCACTGGAGTCCCACATCGGGCGCGACGTCGAACCGGGCGAGCCTGGCGATGCGCTGGTCTATCACAACCGCGGATGGCACCGCTTGAGCGAGCATTCCCGCTTCGAAGACTGACCCGCCGCCTGACTAGCGTCGCCCGAACACCGCATACAGCAGCGGCACCGCCGAGACCGACATCAGCACGATGCCGAGCGGAGCCACAATCGGCAGCAGCAGCACCCCGCCGATCAGCATCCCGCCGAAGAGCACGGCCGAGACGGCCCGCACGGCGACGCGGATGATGCGGTCGAGGCGGTTCTCGAGGCTCGAGATGTCGAAGGTCAGCTCACCAGCATCCAACCGGGTGATGACGTCGTCGATGCGACCGGGGATCCGCCACATCGTCGCGGCATTCGACATCGTCTGCTTGCCGAGATCCTGCAGGAGGTTGCCGCTCTCATCGCGCAGCAGCTTGCTGGCGTAGGGCTGAACCGGTTCCCAGATGTTGAATTCCGGATCAAGCGCACTGCACATTCCCGACGTCAGCGACACCGCGCGCATGAGCAGCAGCAGGTTCTCGGGCAGCTGCACCGGCAGCGAGCGCACCGTGTCACCGAACTCGACGCCGAAGTCCTGCAGCTCACGCGGGTCGACGTCGCGCAGCTCGTTGAATCCCATGCCGCCGAATCGCGCGAACAGGGTCGTGAGCGCACGCTCGAGTTCTTTCGTGTCGGCTGAGGGCAGCAGTACGCCGATCTGCTTCGCGGCGGCGACCAGCCCCTGGCTGTCGCGCGCGGCGACGGCGATGATGAGAGTGCGCAGACCCGAGCGGATGCCATCGGGAACCTCGGCCATCATCCCGAAGTCGATGAAGGTCAGCTTCCAGCCTGCGCCATCGGCGCCCGGCCTCGGCGTCACGAACAGGTTCCCAGGGTGCGGGTCGGCGTGCACGAACGAGTGCGTGAACACCTGGTCCATCATCACCTCGGCGAACACGTTCGCCACCTCGGCTGGATCTATTCCGGCTGCCCGCAGCGCATGGGTGTCGCTGATCTTGATGGCAGTGACGTCTTCGAGGGTGAGCACGCGGCGCGTGGTGCGCTCCCAGACGATCGCAGGGGCTGCGACTCTGGCATCCGATGCGAAATTCTCGGCGAAGCGCTCGGCGTTGGCCGCCTCGTGCAGGTAGTCGATCTCCTCATGGCAGGTCTGCGCGAACTCCTCGATGAGCGCGGGTGCATCGACTCGCGACGAGACGAAGCGCACGCGCCGTGCCCAGCGGGCCACGCGGCGCAGGGCTGCGAGATCGACGGCGACGATCTGATCGATTCCGGGGCGCTGCACCTTCACGACGACACTGCTGAGCCCGGTGTCGGCGGCGTCGATTTCCGACAGCGTCGCACGGTGCGCCTGGCCGAGGGATGCTGCCGCAACCGGCGCCGGATCGAACGACGCGAAGGCGCGCTCGAGCGGCATCCCCAACTCGGCTTCTGCCGCCATCCGGATCTGCTCGAACGGCACGGCGGGCACTTCATCCTGCAGCCCGGCGAGCTCGGCCGTGATCTCGGGCGGCAGCACGTCGAGGCGAGAGGAGAGGAACTGGCCGACCTTGATCATCAGCCCGCCGAGCGAGGTGGCGAGCTCGCGGAAGCCGTGCGCTTGGCGCAGCATCCGCTTGTCACGCGTGCGATCCGCCACCCGCGACAGGCCGATCCGGGGCAGCACGAGCTCGAACCACCAGGTCTGCACGAAGGCGCGCGCGGCGAAGGACAGGATGCGTCGGTAGCGGGCGCGATGGGCGCCCTCGATGACCGGCGGGGAATCGTGCTTCGCCATCGAGACCTCTTCTTTTGGCGTCACCCCTCGGCGAGGATCGCGTACAGCTTACGTCGCGCGTCTTCGAGTACGGCGGTGCCCTCCTCGACCTGTTCGGGTGTTCCGGTGCGCGCCAGCTGCGCGGTGGCACTGGCGAGTTCCATTCCGGCCTTGGGCAGCGCCGAGAGGTGGCCGCTCGGGCGCCCGCCGACGTTCTCCCACGGTGCGGGCTTGGTGGCGGCTTCTTCAGACTCGGCGATGCCGGCCTCCGTCAGCGAATACGTCTTGCGGCCGCCCTGTTCCTCTGCGCTGATCAGCCCTTCGTCGGCAAGTAGCTGCAGGGTCGGGTAAACCGATCCGGCGCTGGGCTTCCAGGCTCCGCCGGAGCGCGTGCTGATCTCGCTGATGATCTGATAGCCGTGCATCGGGCTCTCGGCGAGCAGCGAGATGACCGCTGCGCGCACGTCACCGCGGGCCATGCGCGAGCCGCCGGTGCGCTGTTCGAAGCTGGTGCGCAGCTGGTCCATCGCGTCCCAGACGCCGGCGAGCGGGTTGCCGTTGCCATTGCTCGCGCCGAAGCCGAACGGTCCGGAGGGGAATGCGTTGTTCATGATGACCTCCTGTAGTCGAACGATAGTTAACGATATGTCGTTACCTGTCGCTCATCAAGGGCTTCCGTCGCTCTGACACCTTGACTTCCATAATATGGAATCAGTTCTCCAAAATCACCGCATCGGGCGTACAGTAGGGGTTGAGAACCCCAGCGAACCGAGGAACACCATGACGACAGCGCCGACCATCTCCACCACTTACCTCGATCGCGCGGGCCTCGCCGTCGCGGCGCCGATCGCCGAGTTCGCCGAAACGTCGCTGACGGATGCTGGCATCGACGCCGACTCCTTCTGGTCGGGTGTTGTCGAGATCATCCACGACCTCGGCCCGCGCAACGCCGAACTGCTGCGCGTGCGCGATGAGCTGCAGCAGAAGATCGACGCCTTCCACAAAGCCTCCCCCGGGCGCCCCGACCCCGAGTCATACCGCGCCATGCTGACCGAGATCGGCTACCTCGCCCCCGAGCCCGCACCGTTCGCCGTCACGACCGAGAACGTCGACCCCGAGATCGCAACGATGGCCGGCCCGCAGCTGGTCGTGCCGCTGCTGAACGCCCGCTTCGCACTGAACGCCGCGAACGCGCGATGGGGTTCGCTGTACGACGCCCTTTACGGCACCGATGCGATCGACCAGAGCGGCGAGCTCGCGGTGGGTGCAGAGTTCAACGTTGCCCGCGGCGCCGAGGTGGTCCGCCGTGGCCGCGAACTGCTCGACCAGGCGGCGCCATTGACCGAGGGCTCGCACGTCGACGCCACCGCGTACCGCGTCGACGGTGAGGGTCTCGTCGTCGAGACGGATGCCGGCATCCGCCGCCTTTCTGACGCCGACACGTTCGTCGGCTTCACGGGCGACGCCGAGGCGCCGGCCGCGATCCTGCTGCGCCACCACGGGCTGCACCTCGAGATCGTCATCGATCACGCTGGCCCGATCGGGCACACGGATACCGCCGGTGTGCAGGACATCTTGCTGGAGTCGGCGATCACCACAATCATCGACCTCGAGGACTCGGTCGCCGCCGTCGATGCAGACGACAAGGTGCTCGGCTACCGCAACTGGCGCGGCCTCATGGATGGCACGCTCACCGAGACAGTCACGAAGGGCGGGCGCGAGTTCACCCGCCGCCTCGCCGATGACCGCACCTACAACACACTCGACGCCGGTGAGCTGACGCTGCCTGGCCGCTCGGTGCTGTTCATCCGCAACGTCGGCCACCTCATGCACACCGACGCGGTGCTCGACCGCAACGGCGGCGAGGTGTTCGAGGGAATGCTCGATGCCATCATGACCGCGCTCGGCGCCCTGCCCGACCTCATCGGCCGCGACGCCACAGCTGCCACCACCGGCAACTCGCGCACCGGCTCGATGTACATCGTGAAGCCTAAGATGCACGGTCCCGACGAGGTGGCTTTCGCCGTCGAGCTGTTCGCCCGCGTGGAGAAGCTGCTGGGCCTGCCGGAGCGCACGATGAAGATCGGCATCATGGACGAAGAGCGCCGCACGTCGGCGAACCTCGGAGCGTGCATCGCGGCAGCATCCGATCGGGTCGTCTTCATCAACACCGGTTTCCTCGATCGCACCGGCGACGAGATCCACACCTCTCTGCATGCCGGGCCTTTCCTGCCCAAGACGGGCATCAAGGCGCAGCCGTTCATGCAGGTGTATGAGGACCGCAACGTGGCGATCGGGCTGGCCGCGGGCATGGATCACCGCGCGCAGATCGGCAAGGGGATGTGGGCGATGCCCGACCTGATGCACGACATGCTCGAGCAGAAGATCGGCCACGTGCGCTCCGGCGCATCGACCGCCTGGGTGCCGTCGCCGACCGCCGCGACCCTGCACGCACTGCACTATCACCAGGTCGATCCGTTCGAGGTGCGGGCAGGGCTCCCCGCCTACGACCCGGCGTCGCTGACCACCCTGCTGGCTCCCCCGCTGGCCGAACCAGGCGACCTCACGGCAGACATCGTGGCGACCGAGCTCGACAACAACGTGCAGTCGATCCTCGGATACGTGGTGCGCTGGATCGACCAGGGCGTCGGATGCTCGAAGGTGCCCGACATCCACGGTGTCGCGCTGATGGAAGACCGTGCGACGCTGCGCATCTCGAGCCAGCTGCTGGCGAACTGGCTGCAGCACGGGGTGATCACTGAAGCCGAGGTCGACGCCTCACTGCGTCGGCTTGCGGTCGTCGTCGACGAGCAGAATGCGGCGGATGCTGAGTATGAGCCGCTCGCTCACGATGGTGAGCCCGGCATCGCGTACACCGCCGCGCGCCGGCTGATCCTCGAGGGAGCAAGCCAGCCGAGCGGCTACACCGAGCCGCTGCTGCACGCACTGCGCCGTGAGAAGAAGTCCGAACGCTGATCTTGCGGGCGATGTCAAGAGCATCGTCTCGAAAGACTTCGGCGCCTAGTGTCGGAGGATGAGCGAACTCACGCAGCCCACGGGCCAAGAAGAGTCTCTGCGCGCCAAGCCGCGCGCTGACGGCACCGCACCGCGAGCCCTCGTGCTCGGCGCGACCGGATACATCGGGGGTCGCCTCACTCCGCGTCTGCTCGCAGCGGGCTACCGGGTGAGGGTGCTGGCCCGCGACGCTGGCCGCGTCGCGGCCTTCCCGTGGGGCGGCGAGTGCGAGGTCGTCGAGGGCGATGCGGCCGATGCGGATGCCGTCGCCGAGGCGATGGCAGACGTCGACGTCGTCTACTACCTGATCCACTCGATGAGCGCCGGCAGCGACTTCGAAGAGAAAGACGAGCGCGCGGCGCAGAACGTCGCGGATGCCGCGAAGCACGCGGGCGTGGGCCGGCTGATCTACCTCGGCGGTCTGCATCCGTCTGATGCGAAGCTCTCGGCGCACCTGCGTTCGCGGGTGCGGGTGGGCGAGATCTTCCTCGAGTCGGGCGTGCCGACGCTTGTGCTGCAGGCCGGTGTCGTGATCGGCTCGGGTTCGGCCTCGTTCGAGATGATCCGTCACCTCACCGATGTGCTGCCGTACATGCCGGCGCCGAAGTGGGTGCGCAACCACATTCAACCGATCGCGGTGCGTGACGTGCTGCATTATCTGCTGGGCGCCGCGCGGGTGGATGCGGATGTGAATCAGGCGGTGGATGTCGGCGGACCCGATGTGCTGCGCTACGGGCAGATGATGAACGGCTACGCACTGGAGGCCGGGCTGCGGCAGCGCGCCATCGCGTCGCTGCCGGTGCTGACGCCATGGTTGGCATCGCACTGGGTGAATCTCGTGACGCCGGTGCCGCGGTCGATTGCACGACCGCTGGTCGCGTCGCTGCAGAACGAGTGCGTCGCCAAGGACCACGCCGTCGACGATCTCATTCCAAGGCCTGCTGACGGGTTGACGCCGTATCGTCGCGCGGTCGCGATGGCTCTGGGCCGCGCGGATGCGGATTCGGTCGAGACCAGCTGGCGCGATTCTGAGGTCAACGGTGCGCCGAGCGACCCGCTGCCGAGCGACCCCGACTGGGCGGGACGCACGGTGTTCACCGATGAGCGTTCGCTCGACACCAGCGCTGACCTGCCCGATCTGTGGGCCGTGATCGTCGGGATCGGGGGCGAGAACGGCTGGTATTCGTCGGGGTTCTTGTGGGCGGTGCGCGGCTGGATGGACCGGCTCGTCGGCGGGGTCGGGCTGCGGCGCGGGCGGCGCAGCCGCTCGCACGTGACCGTCGGTGATGCGCTGGACTTCTGGCGGGTGGAGACGTTGCACGAGCCGGACGCCGAGGATGCAGAGGGGCTGCTTCGGCTGCGGGCTGAGATGAAGGTTCCGGGTGCGGCGTGGCTCGAGCTGCGTGCCCGGGAAACCGCCGAGGGATCGCACTACGAGCAGCGGGCCGTGTTCTTCCCGCGCGGGCTGTTCGGGCGGCTATATTGGCTCGCCGTGCTGCCATTCCACGGTTTCATCTTCTCGGGAATGGCAGCGCGCATCACTGCGGCTGCCGAAGAACGTGAAAAGGCGCGTGCGGAAGAGATGGACAACGGGGGATCGGAGGAGGCATGAGGATGCGTCAGAAAATGATGGTGGTTGCCGGAGTGATCGCCGCAGGAGCAATGCTCGCGGGCTGCAGCGGTGAGACGACGGCGAACCCGTCGTCTCCGGGCGCCGAGCAGGTGGCATCTCCGTCTGCATCTGCGACCGAACCGAGCGATAGCGGGGATGCTGGCAGCGACGACCTCGGCGTCGGAGTGGCCGTGGATGAAGTACGCGACGGCCTGTGGCAGGTCGGCGACGCGGGCGAGGTCAATTTCTCAGCGGACGGCGGCAGCCTCTCGCTCGGCGATGCAACGCCCGCTGATGGGTGGGAGCACCGTGTCGCCGACGACAAGCCCGACGAGATCGAAGTGCACTTCGTTCGCGGCGACCAGAGGTGGAAGTTCGAGGTCGAGCTCGAGAACGGCACAATGCAGATCTCGAAGCAGCTGACGATCACGAACGCAAAGAGTGGTTCCTACAGCGTCGGCAGCATCGCAACGCTCGAATTCCGTGCCGATGGCGACGCGTTCACCGTCGAGAACGTGCAGCACAACCAGGGTTGGCCGATCGAGAAGACCGACGAGGACTCCGGTTCCGTCGAGGTGAGCTTCAGGATGCCGGATGGTGCTGGCAGCGCGGAGTTCGAGGCCGAGCGGGATGCCGGTGTCGTGACCGTCGAGATCAGCCAGAAACTGCGGCGTGCGCTCGGCTGAGAGCTGCGCGCGAAGCGGGTTGTCGCGCCGCTCGCCGTCGCCAGCTAGCGGCTGGCTGCACGGGCCGGCGACGCAGAGGCGTGCTCTCGCAAGAACGCCTCGACCTCTGCGGCATCCGGTGCCGTGGTGGGGCCACGCCGGGTGACCTTGATCGCGGCGGCGGCATTGGCGCGTCTACAAGCGTCGACCCACCCCACTCCGTCGGCGATGCCTGCCAGTAGCGCGCCGGTGTGCGTGTCGCCGGCACCGTTGGTGTCGACCGGCGTCTGCGGAAAGCCAGCAACGTAGGTGGTTTCGCCGTCGGCGTGCACCGAGCCGCCCTCGGCGCCGTCGCGCACGATGGCCACGGCGCCGTCGCGCAAGAGCGGCACCACGGCCTGCGCCTGTGCCGAGATCTCGCGGTCAGATGCAGGGACAGCGACGCCGCGGGCAGCGAGCAGGTCGGTGGCTTCTTCGGCGTTGCTGGTCCAGACGTCGGTGCGGGCCAGCATCCGCTCTCGCACTTCGGAAGGCAACGCAGCGAAGGCCGCCCCGGGGTCGAGCACGACGACGGCTGCCTCGGGAAGAGTATCCAGCCAGGCCAACAGCGGATCGCGGGTCTGTGCGACGGCGAGCGAATACCCGGTCACACAGACGAGGTCGCCCGGCTGCACGGCGGCGGTCGAGAGAGAATCCACGCTGATGTCGCGCTCGGCGCCGAGTGTGGTGACGAAGGTGCGCTCAGCGCTCGGTTCGAGCATCACGATGCACACCCCGGTGTCGTGGGTGGTGACCGGAGGGGCGGATGCTGCGATGCCGTCTGCTTCGAGCGTCGCGCGGATCACGTCGCCATGCGGCCCCGCGCCGATCGCTCCGGCGTGCACGCAGGCGGCGCCGAAGCGCGCGGCCGCCAGCAGCACGGTCACAACGCCGCCGGCGTACTGGGCGTCTGAGGTGGCCATCACGTTCTGGCCGCGGGCGGGCAGGCCGGGAACCTCGACGATCAGATCGACCAGCGCCTGGCCGGTGTGGATGACTCGTGTGCGCATGCGGTCAGCCTACTGAGGGCGGGCCTGGCCGGGCCAGGCCGCCGCCCCGCCGCCGCACGGATGGCGGGAGTTTGTACGCCTGCAGGCAGACACGCCGGTGTTTCTCCCGCCAAACGTGTTTTCTCCCGCCATCCGTGCCGGGCAACGGCCGGGAACCACTCGACAAGAACCATCCACAACCGGCAACGCCTACACTGATTGCCGTGTCTTCGCCTGATTCGCTGATCAACGGGCTTCGCGAGAGCATCCGCGACCCGCATCCGCTCGCTCTGCTCGATGTCGCCAGCATGCTCGCCGCATCGACTGAACCCGACCCGATGGCCGAATTGCGTGCCCAGATCGGCGGAGCCCTCGATCGCCCGCGACTTGATCGCGACCAGCTCGTCAGCGCCTTCCTCGACGTCGGCGAGCGTGAGACCGACGCGCTGCTGCTGGTGTGGGCGCGGATGCTGCAGGACGAAGTGCCCGCGGAACAGATCGTCCGAGACGTACGAACGAGGCGGCATCCGCTGCCGCGCTGGCTACACAACCTCGACGAAGTGCGCCCGACGCGAGCGATCCAGGCATCACATGTGATCAATGACGGCGACAATCTCTTCATCGGCGTCGAGACTCCGGGCCGCTCGTTCACGATCGTGCTGTATATCGATCACAACATGGGGACGGTGCCGAAGGACGGCTACACCGTCGACCGGCCCATCGGCGACCTGATCAGTTTCAGCGAGAACCAGAACGTCACCGATGTGACGCTGACCGAACTGCTGCTCGAAGACGCCCGCGCACAGATCGAAGAAGTGCTGCAGAACGAGAGTCGGCTGCTGCATCCGTTCGAGAATGACGGCTGGCCCAGCGCGCGTCCGCTGCTGCGATGGATGCTGCGCCTGATGCCGTCCGGCGGAACCGGATACGACCGCCGGGAGTGGTCGGATGCCGACCTCACGGAGCTCACGCGCGATTTTGCCGCGTCGCCGCATGGGACGGATGCTGACTCCGACACGCTCGACCGTGTCGAGACGCTGCTCACGTTCGCCAGCTCGTATGGCCGCGCGGATCCGCTGCACTGGAGCAACGTCGTGGTGGAGATCATGCTCGTCGACCTGCTGCCGCGCAAGATCATGGCCGACCAGGCATACCTGCGCGGGATGCCGGATGCCATGCGCCGCACCGTCCGGTTCGCGCATGCCAGCCGAGAGGTGCCGTCGGAGCACACGGTCAGTGCACTGGCGGCCGTCGACCACTTCGAGCCGGAGTACCTGCGGCTGATCTCCGAGCACGGCGACGAGTCGGGAGAGCTCTCGTTGTCGGTCGATGAGTTCTTCCTCCGTGACGCGGCCGCCCGCATCGGCGGCTTCGAGACGCTGGCGGCCCTTGACGACGCACCTCTGCCCGACGAGCCATTGCGGCTGCACGACGTTCCAGATGCTGCGCGCGAAGCAGCATCCGTAGTGGGCGAGCATCTCGACCGAGCATGCACGGAGTTCTTCAAGAGCGTCGAGCTGCGCACCGCTGCCCGACGTCTACTGGTGCAGATCGCACAGGTGGAACCGCTGACGATCGTGCGCGGCAAGCCAGTGAACACCGCTTTGGCCATCTGCTTCATCATCGGCCACGCGAACGGGCTCTTCAGCCGGAGCCCTGCGGGTCTGACGATCAAGTCGCTGTCGGCATACTTCGCGGTGAAGAACCCGCCGAACGATCGCGCGAGTGCATTGCTGAGTGTGCTCGACATCAACTATTACGACTGGCAAGACGACGGGTACCCGCTCGGCGACGCCGCACTGCTCGTGTCATCCGTGCGCACGGAGCTGATCCGGGTGCGCGACCAGTTGCAGGAGTCACTCGCGGACGGCGTCTGACTTCCCGTGTACGGATGCAGGGAGTTTGTACGCTTGCAGGGAGACACGCCGGTGTTTCTCCCGCCAAACGTGTTTTCTCCCTGCATCCGTGCGGCGGATTTTGACCGAATGTCTGACACCCCGTCTACGGTCTGAATCAGTCGATCCGCACGGACGACAGGAGACCACCCGGACTCCGCGTCTCACGCCCTGATCAGGGCGGTATTCGGCGTGCGTGCGAGTCGGCGCCCTACGGCATCCGTCGTGGGGCAGGCCGGTGCTCCACGCACACTCCTGAAGGAGATTTTCATGTCCGTACCCAATCCTCCTGCTGGTTCGCAGCAGTTGCCTCCTCCGCCGTACACGGCGCCCGCTCCCGGTGTCGCGCCGGTGCCGGCCGCGAAGAAGAACAACGTGCTCGCTTTGGTCGCGCTGATCGTCGCCGCGGTGGGCTTCTTGTTTGCCTGCATCCCGGGCGCGCTGATCGTCGGCTGGATTCTGCTGCCGATCGCGTTCGTGCTCAGCATCGTCTCGCTGTTCATGAAGGGCGATCGCAAGTGGATGGGCGTCGTCGGGCTGGTGCTGTCGATCGTGGGGACGATCGTCGGCTTCGTCGTGTTCTTCGCCGGGCTCTCGGCCGCCATCGACGATGCCTTCGGCGGCTCAGAGACCACGGTCTCGCAGCCGGTCGATGCCGCGGCTGCCGACGACGCGGCGGCAGACGATGAGAAGGCGGAGGACAAGCCAGCGGATGCTGCGCAGGGCACGCGCGACAACCCGTATCCGCTGTCGTCGAAGATCAGCAGCGACGACTGGACCGTCGTCGTGAACAGCCACACCCCCGATGGCGCAGCCGCTGTCGCCGCAGGCAACCAGTTCAACGACAAGGCGCCGGCGGGCTCGCACTACGAGCTGGTGAACTACACGGTCACGTACACCGGCGATGAGTCGGGCCTCGCAGCCGAGGTGGGCATCTCGTTCGTCACCAGTGCAGGCAACGTGCTGAACAGCTACGACGCGATGGTCGTTCTCGAAGACGGCTTCGGGCTCGACGAGCTCTACAACGGAGCATCCGCCACCGGATCTGACGCGTTCCTCGTTCCCGACGGCGAGAGCGTGCTGATCCGCGTCAGCCCTGGATTCTTCGCCAACGAAGTGTTCGTTCAGCCGTAACCCATAAGCTGCAGGGGGCCCCGAGGCTGGGGAGCCGGGGTTCCCTGCTGTATCTGGCAGCAGAAGATGAACGCGCAGCATCCACGGACCGCGATGTCGCCGCCTGCTGTTACAGTGCACTTCAGGTTCAAGAGTTGCAGCCATCGGTACCTGGCCGGCTGCACGGCAACCCTCCTCCATCGAGCGGGGTGCCCCAGGGGAAGAACCGGCCCGACGCACTCGCGTGCGGGCAAGTCGATGGGTGAGCGCCTGATACACGCGCCGCCCCTCTGAGAAAGGGGTACGCCATGAGCGACCAAATGCACGAATGGAAAATGGCCGGTGCAAACGACTGGCTGCATGCACTCAGGCTCAGCCCCCGCGCAGCATCGGTCCGGCAGCGGTAGCTGATGCGCTCGTTGGCTCCGGCCGGCTTCACCCGCCAAGCGAAAGAGGAGCACCCTATCGCCGATGACAAGCCTGACGAGATCGAAGTGCATTTCGTTCGCGGGGATCAGCAGTGGAAGTCCGAGGCCGAGCGGGATGCCGGTGTCGTGACCCTCAAGATCACTCAGAAGCTGCGCCGACCGATCGACTGAGTGCGGGCGGCTGCCAGGTCGTGGACCCCGGTCACGCCGCGATATCGAACCTGCCCCTGCCGCCCCGGCGTGGCGTGCCGGACGGATCGACATGGGGCGGTGGAGTGAACCAGACCGCTGATTTCGTGCCGACACCGTCGACCGTCACCTGCCATCCGTTGTCATGGATGCGGTGATGACAGCTCTCGCAGAGCAGCACGCCGTTCGACAGGTCTGTTCGCCCGCGGTGTCGTTTCCACCATTGAATGTGATGGGCTCGAGTCATTTCCGGAGGAAGGCCGCACATCGCGCATCCGCCGTCTCTTTCGACCAGCGCCAGTCTTTGCGCGCGGGTGAAGAGGCGCTTGCGACGCCCCCAGTCGAGTACGGTGCTGTCGCCGCCGAGTACGCAGGGGATCACGCCGCCATCGGCGGCCATTCTTCGCGCGGCACTGATGCTGATCGGCTGCTCGATCCCGTCGACCGTCGCCGAGCCAGTCCCCGATTCCAGGTCGTTCAGGTTCATCCGCACGACGACGGTCGCCCCGGCGAGGGGCGAAGTCTGGCCTTCGCATCCGAGCAGGTGCGCGCAGAAGAGACTGAGCGCATCGGCCTGAATCATCGGAACGCTGCGGCGATCGGCGTCGGGGGCATCGGCATCCGTCTGGTCTTTGCGCGCGGCGAACGCTGCGCTGACGAAGCCTCGGATCGCGGCGACGACGGGGGCGGCGCTCTCCGGGTCGAGGAGTGCGTTGAGGTGCACCATGCCGTCGCGTTCGAACAGCGTGACCGAGCGCTGGCTGCGCTGCTCTTCAGCGCGCGGCTCGACACCGTCGGGATCGAGCCAGGCCTCAGCGCGAACGATCAGCTTTCGCACCTCATCGACGGCGAGCCCAGTAGCCGCTTCTACGAGAATCCGCTCGCCTTCAGCCGTGCGCTCGTATCCAGCGGCCACGCGGCAGCGATCGAGTACCGCGACGATGAGTCCGGCGACCGTGGCGCTGAGGGTGCCCGTTGCTAGCGCCTCGCGCACAAGTGGGTACCGTGGGGGGAGGCGTTCACCGAGCAGGTCGGTTCGCGGTGCGGTGGCTTCGCCGACCTTGATGAGCCGCGTCGCATCACCGGTAGACATTCCGGTCGTTGCGGCGATGAGCTTTGCGGGGGAACGGTAGCCCTGCTGCTTGGCCAGGCTGTCTGCACCGAGTTCAGGACGAGATTCGCGGGAGATCTCGGCGGCGACGTCGACATGCACAGCATCCAACCGTCTTTTCACCATTCCGATAGCGCTGTCAATGGCGATGAGCTGCTCACGTGACAGTTCGCGCGCGTCGTCGATTTCACCCCAGACCTCATCGAGGCGACTCATCGCCTCGAGCACCGGGGTCATCTTCGACATGTCTCCATTGTAATTGAAATCGCCCTCAGTGTCGAACATTTATTCGAACTATTTTGAACGAATCTCTTGTTTTCAACTCGTCCCAACCGGCGTTCGACGAGCGGAGACCGACCTTCAACGAGCAGCAGAAGACCGCATGGTCGCCGGACGACGCCGCCCCAATGTCGCCGCCCCCTGCTACAGTCCATTTCAGGTTCAAGAGTTGCAGCCTTCGGTACCTGGCCGGCTGCACGGCAACCCTCCTCCATCGAGCGGGGTGCCCCAGGGGAAGAACCGGCCCGACGCACTCGCGTGCGGGCAAGTCGATGGGTGAGCGAGTCGTCTCACCCTTGCGTGAAGGGAAGACCCATGCGTGCTCAGGGCTATCGCGAGACCCGCACCAAGGCCGAAATCGACAGGCTGCTGCACTACGACTTCGTCATCCCGATCAGCCGCGGCTTCACGACGAAGCACGTGAATGAGAACTATCCGGGATGGACGTGGAATCAGCTCGTCTGCACTCTGAACAACGCGGGAGTTCGTGTCGCTCGGCCGGGTAGCCCGAGCGCCTGCCACGACGAAGTTGTGCGCGTGCATTTCGACAGCGAGCAGTCCTGGCTGGTCGAACGGGCCGACGGCTCGACGACAACCGGCCCCGCGCCAGCGGGAACCACGTCTCCGAAACCGCCGTCTGGGTCAGCAACCGGAATCCACGACCTCAGCACCGGAATGATGGTCGAGATCGAGCGCGACTGAAAACCGCTGGTCGAGGGGTCGCCTCGTCCGCTCGCGAACCGTCTCGCCGTTACGGCGGCGCAGCGCGTCTAGAAAACGACCCCTCGAACCGGAGCCCCGTCGCCTTGCAGCTTCATCGGAAAGAACCCGACCTGCAGGCGTGACGGCAGACCATCGAGGTTGCACACGTTCTCGACGATCAGGCCGTCGCTGCCAAGCACGATCTCGTGCACGGGAAAGGCGCCGGATGCGCCGCCGGTCTCATCGGGGCTCAGCGTGTCGACGGCGAGCACACGCATGCCGCGCCGCCACAGCTCCGAGGCGGCCTCCGCACTGAGATACGGATGCCGCGTGGCCTGCTCCTCGCCGAACCACCGCGCCCAGCCGGTATCGATGATGATGATCGAAGGAACCTCGTCGGGGATGCCGCCGTCCGCCTCAAGCTCATCCCATCCGTACGGCTGCGCTTCACGGGCGCCCGGCACACGCAGCACGAGGGCGTCTCCTACGAGCTCGTCCAAAGCCACGTCGGCCATCGTTCGGCCTCCCGCAACGGTATGGATGGGCGCATCAACGTGCGTTCCGGTTTGCGAGCCCATCGTGATGCGCTCGACGACCACGCCGTCGTGCTCCAGTGTCAGCCCCGGGCTGATCGTCACAGCAGGATCCCCCGGATAGACCATCATCGCGTCGGTGAGCGGGTGGCTCAGGTCGCGCAGCATCCGCTCATCCCTTTCTGGCAGCCACGGGCTCGTCGGCGAGGTTGCCGACGTGCCCGCCTCGCACCTGCGATCGCGTCGGCCACGACACGAGCAGATACAAGACGAAGGTGATCACGAATGCTGGCGCGGTCGATCCGAACGGCAGCGGGAAGACGTACGCCCACACGTAGGCGAGAACAGCGCCCACCACCCACGCACCGACGGCGAGCCAGTTGACACCGGCCGTGTACCAGAACCGTCCTGCCCGAGAGCGGAGGATGTCGTGGTCGTACGAGGAGCGCTTGATGAAGTAGTAATCCACGATCATGATCGCGAAGATCGGCGCGAACAGCGCGCCGATGGTCACGAGGAACGTCGTGAACTGGTCGAGCAGGCCGAAGAAGGTCGCACCGATGATCGACAGCACGCCCAGAACCAGCGCGGTCGGGAAGAACCGCAGGCGGGTGCCGGGCACTGCATTCACGACGGTGGTCACCATGCCGTAGACGACCATCGTGTTCGTGGCCATCACCGACAGGAAGATCGCGACGCCGAAGATCCAGCCGAAGGGCTCGATGATCGTCACCGGGTCGAAGGCGACAGCGTCGCCGCCGTTGAGAATCACGTAGCCGATCGCCGTGGCGCCGAGCGACATCGAGATGATGGTCGACAGTGTGTAGCCCACGCCCGCTCCGACGACACTGGCGCGGGTGCTGCTGGCGAGGCGGTTGATGTCGGCCGACAGCACGGTCCACGAGATCGCCGTCGCCAGAACGACGTCGAAGACGAGGCCGGGCGTGTAGAACGGTTCGGCGGGCGCAGCGATCGACGAGAACTCCGCCGGGGCGAACGAGGTGAACGCGGTGATGAAGATATAGGCCGCGATGCCGAGGATGACCACGGCGAACCACGGTTCGATGCGGGCGACGCCCGCGTGACCGAAGATCGCGAGGATGACGACGATCGTCTGGCAGAGAACCGCGAAGATCACCGGGTTCGAGAATCCCGTGAAGGTCATCACCACGTAGTCGAGCGCGATGCCGGCCAGCATCGCCTGCACCCAGCTCCACCCCATGAGGATGATGACGTTCGCGGCAACAGGCAGCAGGCTGCCGCGGATGCCGAAGGGCCCGCGCGTGATGGCCATTGTCGGAAGCCCCGTGCGGCGA
This sequence comes from Microbacterium esteraromaticum, assembly GCF_900163815.1. Taxonomy (GTDB): domain Bacteria; phylum Actinomycetota; class Actinomycetes; order Actinomycetales; family Microbacteriaceae; genus Microbacterium; species Microbacterium esteraromaticum_B. The sequence goes on from NZ_FUKO01000011.1 coordinate 54,707, forward strand.
CCGATCGTGCCGACCGCGACGAGCACTGCCGCTCCGGCGACTGTGCCACCGACGATCAGCAGCAGCACGAGCCCGTAGGGGACGTCGGGCACGAACAGGGTTCCGGTGAGCAGGGTGGTGACGACGAGGTTCGCGGCCAACCAGATCATCAGCAGACGACCGGTGGGATAGGTGCCACGGATCGGCCCGGCGTCATCCGACTGGGTTTGCAGCCTCTGTTCGAGACGGGAGTAGAGAGACATCGTAAAGCTCCTTCGCTTCGCGATCGCGTCGTCGCGGGTCTGAGATTCGGGTCAGAGGTCGCGGGTCTGAGATTCGGGTCGGGGTTTCAGGTCAGGCTGTTTGGGTGAGCGGTGAGAGATGCTCGTGCACGGCGGTCAGGTGCTCGCCGTCGAGCGTGAAGACGATGGTCTCCCGCTCTTGGTACGACTCCTCGCCTTCTGGAGTGCGCACGGTCGTGTCGACGGTGTGGCTGAAGACGGCGCCGCCGTCGAACGTCTGGATGCGGCTGTCGCTCGATTCGCACGAGACGACACTCCAGGCACTCTCGAGCCATTCGCCCCAGAGCCGTTCGTAAGCGGCCCGGCCTTCGAGACGGTGCGGCTCGGTGTGGAAGATGAACGTCGCGTCGGGCGAGAACCCGGCGAAGTACCGCTCGGTGTCGGTCGCGGCGAACGCGTCGACGATGGCGGCGGCAGCGGCTGCCACTGCATCCGTGTTCGGGGTGGTCATGATCGCTCTCCTTCAGGGGTTGCGGCCGGCCGCGGGGCCATTGCGCTGAGCAGTTCGTAGATCACGTGGCTCGCAGCCACCGCGGTCAGCTGCGCGTGGTCGTAGGCCGGGGCGACCTCGACGACATCGGCGCCGACGATGCGGAAGTCGGCGAGCGCACGCAGCATCCGGAGCAGTTCGCGGCTGGTCATGCCACCCGCCTCGGGCGTGCCGGTGCCGGGCGCGTGCGCGGGGTCGAGCACGTCGATGTCGATGGAGATGTAGAGCGGCTTGTCGCCGATGCGTGCGTGCATGCGCTCGATCGCGGCGGCGACTCCGTGCTTTTCGATGAACTCGCTGGTGATGATCGCGAAGCCCAGACGCTCGTCGTCGTCGAGGTCGCTTCGGTCGTAGAGCGGCCCACGGATGCCGACGTGCATGCTCGCCGTCATGTCGATGAGGCCCTCTTCAGATGCCCGGCGGAACGGCGTGCCGTGCGTCGTGGGGGCGCCGAAGTAGGTGTCCCAGGTGTCGAGGTGCGCATCGAAATGCAAGACGGCGACCGGCCCGTGGATGGCAGCGACCTCGCGCAGGAGGGGGAGTGCGATGGTGTGGTCACCGCCGATCATCACCAGCCGGTCAGCTTTGGCGCGCAGTGCCCGAGCGCCGGCTTCGATTTCGGCGACCGCGGTGCTGATATCGAAGGGGTTCGCCACGATGTCGCCGGCGTCGGCGACCTGGTGGGCGGCGAAGGGCGATACGTCTTGCGCCGGGTTGTAGGGGCGGAGCAGGCGCGAGGCCTCACGCACATGCGCAGGGCCGAAGCGGGCTCCGGGTCGGTAGCTCACTCCGCTGTCGAAGGGGATGCCGGCGATCGCCACCTCTGCACGCTCGACCTCGTCGAGCCTCGGCAGCCGGGCGAACGTTGCGATACCGGCGAAACGCGGCACGACGCTCGCGTCGACGGGTCCGCGGGGTGCGATCCGATCGGTGGATGCCGGCGAAGCCGCGCGCTGGGAGGGGACGGTGTTTTCGTCGGAATTGTGCGACTCAGGGTGTTGCATATTTGACAACCTTTGGTACGTTAGAAGCAACCTTTCCCCGAACCTAGTCGCGCGGCACACGTGCGTCAAGGTCATCGCCTGGAATCTGGAGCAACGATGCGAGCGATTCATCCCCATGCAGATGCGAATGCCACCCCGATCGGGGCGAAATTGCGGGCCGCGCGCACCGGTCAGGGCATGTCGCTCAGTCAGCTCGCTGCGACCAGCGGGCTGTCGAAGGGTTTCCTCAGCAGGGTGGAGCGGGATGAGACCTCACCCAGCGTTGCGACTCTGGTGCAGCTGTGTCAGGTGCTCTCGTTGCCTGTCGGAGCGCTCTTCGCCGAGCCCGAGATTCAACGCGTTACGTTTGCCGACGCACCCCGCATCAATCTCGGCGGTATGCACGCCGACGAACGGCTGCTCTCTCCCCGCAGCGAAGAACGCGTGCAGCTGCTGCGCTCGGAGTTGGAGCCTGACGCGCATGGCGGATCTGAGCTCTACACGATCAACTGCGACGTCGAGGTGCTGCATGTCGTGTCTGGAGAACTGACGGTGCGATTCGCCAGTCGGTCGGTCGAGTTGCAAGCCGGTGACGCTCTGACCTTCCCTGGGCGCGAGCCGCACACTTGGCACGTCACCGGTGATGCGCGGGCGAGTGTGATGTGGGTAATCGTTCCCGCACCGTGGAGCGGGTCGGCTTGATCGCGGCGCCGCGACGCTGCTTGTGATGCCGGCGCGGTAGCCCCAGCCCGCCGAGAAACCACCTCCTGCATGAGAAACCACCGCAGGGGTGGTTTCTCGTGCGCTATGTGGTTTCTCGGCGGTGCGCCTGACCCGGTCGATGTTCGGTCATGCGTAGCGTTTGACCGACTCTCTGATCTCCGGCGCGTGCGCGTAGATTTCGTCGAGTTCCGAGATGGGATGCCTCGTTTCCACCTTGTCGTCATCTAGCAAACCGAGATATTTTTGCTTTCCGTTAAAGTGCAGTCTCGCCACGGGCTTCCGGTTGTTGTCATCGAGCAGGATCGCGAAGTAGCTCTTGGCGTCGCGCTGCGTAATGCGCTGAGGTTTCACTTCGCCGCACGCGATCGCCTTCACAATCTGATATCCCTCGAGCTCTTCCAGCGTCGTCTCGATCTCAGTGTCTCGATCCAGATCGGCTTCGACTACTTCCGCGCTCGAAGTCGGCGCCTCTGCAGCGTGGTTCGTGCCACTGACCCCGAGCGCAGCCTTGAGCCGGTCGTTGACGCGCTCGGTCAGGAACTGCTGCGCCGCCTTTCCAACGAGACCCGTAAACTGCTGCCGAACTCGTTGAGTGAACATCCCCTCATAAACCCGTGCGGTGAAGAACTTGATCCACTCGTCAGTCGGCTCACGGAACTGCGCTGCGATCTCTCTCTTGAGCGCCCCGATGTATTTCAGCTCTTCCGCTGAACTAATGATCGACTCGAGATCAAAACTGTCTCTGCTGAGCTTCTGAATTTCCGTAATCAAGGTCTCGTCGATATCCAACAGGTCGAGCACGAGGAAGGGCTTCGCGTCCATCCGATTGGGGGCGTCAAGGTCCGTGTAGAAGTGCCACTGGACACCGTTAGTCAACACGGCGATGCGGGCATTGGTCACCGCGAAGTATCGAAACAGCTGCGAAGCGTGCTCAATTTTCAGAACGCCCAACGAAGGCTTGCACTCAATAAGGATCTGCACCTCGCCGTCACGCATGATGGCGTAGTCGACCTTCTCTCCCTTCTTCAGGCCGACATCTGCAGTGAACTCCGGGACGACCTCCAGCGGGTCGAACACGTCGTAACCCAAGATGCTCGAGATGAACGGCATGATGAACGCATTCTTCGTAGCCTCCTCGGTGCCGATCGCCTCTGCCTGGTTCCGCACCTTGACCGCGAGGGAACTAAGTCGTTCCGTGAATTCCATCCACCGCTCCAATCTCCGCTGACCGAATCTGGTCTCGACCATATCGGACGTCAGTCGTTTCATTTGGTGACCGCTCCCGGCCCGCAACACTGAACCATGCGTGCTCAGTGTTCGATCGCGAGTCGCCGCTCCTCTGTCCCGAGCCGTCGATAGGCTGGCCGCGTTCCCATCGAAGCTCGGAGTGTCAGTGAAAAAGCAGATCAACGTCGTTGGGGCCGTCGTCGTGTGCGACGGCACGATTCTGGCGGCACAGCGGAGCCCATCGATGTCTCTCCCCGGGATGTGGGAGTTCCCAGGCGGCAAAATCGAGCCGGGTGAAACACCACAGCAGGCGCTTCGCCGCGAGATGCAAGAGGAGCTTCTCTGCGTCGTCGAAATTGGCGACGAGATTGAGATCACTAGTCACGAGTACGACTTTGGAATCGTCACGCTAACGACGTTTTACGCGAAGCTCACCAAGGGACAGCCGAAGCTCACTGAGCACTCAGAAATTCGCTGGATCCCCGCCGCGCACCTCGACTCCGTCGAATGGGCACCGGCCGATATTCCCGCGGTCAATCGCATTATGCGCGACTTCGCGGCGTAGGTCAGGACATGGAAACACCACTCCAGCAGCTCCGCCTCGACAACGCGTTCGGATTCCTCGACAAGTCTGTCCAATCAGACCAGCTGTATCACCCGCTGCTCGTCGCCAACAATGGCGCGAACACGATGCTCCGCGCCATTCGCCACGAGCTGCGGCGCTCACTGACGTTCACATTTTCGACAGCGTTCGTCACTACCAGTGCGATTGCAATGCTGAAGCAGGTGCTCCTGGATTTCCCCGGTAAGGGGACAATCATCACATCCACCTACTTGGGCTTCAACTCGCCCGCCGCCTTCCGCGAGCTACTCAATCTTCCGGGCGTCGACGTATTCGTCTACTCGTCGGTCCGTGGCGGGTTCCACGCCAAGGGCTATCTGTTCGAGCAGCCGCAGAGCACGACGGCTATCGTCGGCAGCTCGAACCTGACGGAAACCGCACTCCTCACAAATCAGGAGTGGAACCTGAGGTTCTCGGCATTGCCTGATGGAGATATCGTCGATCAGCTTCAGCGAGCTATCAACACGCAGCTCACTACATCGGTGCCGCTCACGCAGTCATGGATCGCTGATTACGAGAAGACTTACGTCCCACCCGCTCCGCGCACGATCCTCGCACCGCGCACTTCTGCCACCACTTCGCCCCTCGGTCCTGTCACTCCGAACGCTATGCAATCCGAAGCTCTCCTGCAGCTTCAGAAGGTTCGGGACGTCGGCGAGCGACGCGCAGTGATCGTCTCCGCAACGGGCACGGGAAAGACCATTCTGTCCGCGCTAGACGTCCGGTCTGTGGCACCCGAGCGGATGCTTTTCGTCGTGCACCGTGAACAGATCCTTGACCGCGCGATTGAGGAATTCAGTCGAGTCCTCAACGCTCCCATCCAAGACTTCGGCAAGTTCGTTGGAACCCAGCGGGAACTTGACCGCAAGTACGTTTTCAGCACCATTCAGTCGCTCTCACGCGCCGAGAACCTGCTCGACATTCCCGCTGGGCACTTCGACTATGTCCTGATCGACGAGGTGCACCGTGCTGGCGCCGCTTCCTACCGTCGCGTGATCGATCATTTGAAGCCAGATTTTCTTCTCGGGATGACTGCCACGCCGGAGCGTACCGACGACTTCAACGTCTTCGAGCTTTTCGACTTCAATGTGCCGTACGAAATTCGTCTGCAGCAGGCGCTCGAGGAGGACATGCTCGCTCCGTTCCACTACTACGGAGTGACCGACTTCATCCAAGGCGATGACGTCATCGACGATGCCAGCCAGCTGGCGATGCTAGTCGCACCCGAACGCGCCGACCACATCATTTCCGCGATCGAAACATACGGGCATACCGGCAGCCCTGCGCGCGGCCTAATGTTCTGCAGTCGCAAGGAAGAAGTACGTGAACTAGCCAGTCTGCTGAACACCCGCGCCATTCATGGACGCAAGCTGCGGACAACCGCACTCACCGGCGACGACCCCATCCACGTTCGCGAGTCCGTGGTCACGCAACTTGAAAACGGTGAGTTGGATTACATACTCACCGTTGACGTCTTCAACGAGGGAATCGATATTCCCAGCGTCAATCAGGTCGTGATGCTGCGGCAGACAAAGTCCAGCATCGTTTTCACGCAACAGCTCGGCCGTGGCCTTCGGAAAGCCGCGGGGAAGGACCACCTGGTGGTCATCGACTTCATCGGGAACTACACCAACAACTATTTGATTCCGATTGCCCTGTTCGGCGACAACAGCCTCAACAAGGATTCAATCCGCAAAAAGATTATTGACGCGCAGGAGGCCGGCGCGATCTCCGGACTCTCCAGTGTGAACTTTGACAAGATCTCCCGACAGCGAATCTTCTCCTCCCTGGCCGCGACCAAACTCGACAGCATCCAGAACCTCAAGCGCACCATCGCAGAGTTGGAGAACAGGCTCAACCGGCCTCCAGCACTCTTGGACTTTGCTCGCTTCGATACAGCCGATCCGGTCGTCGTGGCATGCAAACGTGGAAACTACTGGAACCTCCTACATGCGTTGAAGAAGACGAACCGCGCGCCCTCCGGGTCGCAGACTGCCTGGCTGACGTTCATCTCAAACGAGATCCTCAACGGCAAGCGTCCACACGAACTCATACTGATCAGGGCGCTCCTCGACGCTCCTGGTCGTGCAATCACCGAATCGGCTTACCGCCAGCTACTGCTCGACAGCGGCGCGTCGACCGAACCCGCAACTCTTTCGTCGGTGATGCGCATTGTCACTCTCGAGTTCTTCACTGAGGCAGAGCGAGCTAAGTATGGCTCTCCCATCGCAATGGCATCCGACCACCAGATCACTTTGAATCCGGAATTGGCCGCCTCGCTCAACGGCGATGGCGAGTTCGCGGGCCACTTTGAAGACGTCATCGAGACAGGGCTATACCTGGCGCGTCATCGCTACCAGTGGAGCAACGGCCTGGAGGTTGGTCAGCGGTACTCCCGTAAAGATGCTTGCCGCCTACTCAACTGGGAGAAGAACGAACAAAGCACGATGTACGGCTACAAAGTCGATTACACCTCGCTGTCATGCCCGATCTTCATTACGTACCACAAACATGAGGACGTATCCGCGAGCACAGCATACGGTGACGAGTTCCTCAACGAATCCAGCCTGCACTGGTTTACGCGCAGCCGTCGAACTCTCCAGAGTGGCGAAGTGAAGGCCATTGTTGAGAACCGCATACCGCTCCACCTCTTCGCCAAGAAGGATGACGCGGAGGGTACTGACTTCTACTACCTCGGTGAAGCACGGTCTTCGAATGCACAACAGACGAAGATGCCGGAGTCGGATGGCGCGCCGTTGGATGTAGTCACCATGACTCTCGGCATGGAGTCTCCACTGGAGCAGAGTCTCTACGAATACCTCGTCGGCGCCGGCTCTTAGAACAGCATCTGCTCTCTGCTACCGTCGCTCCCATGCCCACTCCCGCCACCCTCGCCGCGCTCCGCGCCTTCGTCGCCGAGCGTGAGTGGGATCAGTTCCACTCCCCCGAGAACCTGGCGAAGTCGATCTCGATCGAGTCCGCTGAACTCCTCGAGCTCTACCAGTGGGGCCAAGAACCAGACCAGGAGCGCGTCGAAGAGGAACTCGCCGACGTGCTCACGTACTGCATCCACCTGGCGAACAAGATCGGCGTCGACATCGACGAGATCATCCTCAACAAGCTTGAGAAGACGCGCGCCAAGTACCCGGTCGAACTCGCAAAGGGGAGCATGACCAAGTACACGGAACTCAAGCCATGAGCGGCTTCAGCATCGAGCGACTGCCGTTCGAGCGCGAGGCTGTGAACACCTGGTCACGAAACAGCGGTCAGCACACCGACTGGCCCGTGGTCTACGTCATCGATGGCGAACGCGCACGACGTCAGCCCGCCCTCTACGTCGGTGAGACAGTCAACGCAGCATCCCGCATGCGTCAGCATCTTGCCGGCAACAAGCAGCACGAAGGCCTCGAATCCATCCGCGTCGTCATCGACGAGACGTACAACAAGTCCGTCTGCCTCGACCTTGAATCTCACCTGATCCGCTGGTTCCACGGCGACGGTCAGTACAGCATCCTCAACGGCAACGACGGTCTCAGCAACGCGCGCTACTACGACCGCGAGATCTACCGCGAGTCTTTCCGCGATGTCTTCGAAGCGCTGCGCACCGAGGGGCTGTTCAGCCGCAGCATCCCGCAGATCGAGAACACCGATCTCTTCAAGCTCTCGCCATTCAAGGCGCTCACCGACGACCAGGCCATCGCAATCGAAGACATCGTCGAAGGACTGCTCGCCGATCTGCAGCATCCTGATACCCGCTCGACGCTCGTCGTGCAGGGCGATCCGGGCACCGGCAAGACGATCATCGCGATCTTCCTGATGAAGCTGCTCGCCGACATCCGCGACTACAGCGATATCGACGACGTCGAAGCCGACTCGATGTTCGCCGAATTCTTCACCCCCGAGAATCGCGAGCTGCTACGCGACCTGAAGATGGCGCTCGTGATCCCCCAGCAGTCGCTGCGCCAATCGGTCAAGCAGGTGTTCAAGAAGACTCCGAAGCTCGACCCGAAGATGGTGCTGACACCGTTCCAAGTCGGAGAATCGGATGCTGAATTCGACCTGATCCTCGTCGACGAGACCCACCGCCTGAATCAGCGGGCGAACCAGGCATCCGGTGTGCAGAACAAGAAGTTCGGGCAGATCAACGAGCGGCTCTTCGGTGCCGACGATCAGCGATACACGCAGCTCGACTGGATCAAAGCCCGCAGCAAGCACCAGCTGCTGCTCATCGACGGCGCGCAGAGCGTGCGCCCGCACGATCTGTCGCCCGCCGTGCTCGAACGCGAGCTGCGCCACGCGGCCACCGACCACCGGCACTTCCGGCTTACGACACAGATGCGCGTCCAGGCAGGTGCGGATTACGTCGAATACATCCGTGCGATGCTGCGCGGAGAGCGTCCGCCCCGCCCCGCGCTCGGCGAATACGACCTGCGCCTCTTCGACGACCTCGGCGAGATGCGTCAGGCGATTCGCGAGCGCGACGTCGAGGTCGGGCTGTCGCGGCTCGTCGCCGGATACGCATGGGACTGGAAGTCGCGACGCGACCCGCAAGCTTTCGACATCGAGATTGACGGCGAGCGGATGCGATGGAACAGCACAGATAAGGACTGGATCAACTCACCCGGTTCGCTCGAAGAAGTCGGGTCGATTCACACGGTGCAGGGCTATGACCTCAATTACGCCGGCGTCATCATCGGGTCGGATATGCGCGTCGACGCGGATCTCGGCGAGATCGTCGCGAGCCGTGACGACTACCGCGACAAGAAGGGCAAGGAGAACACTGGGCATCTGAAAGACGCCTTCGGCGACGACGATCTGCTCGTGTTCATCCGCAATATCTACGGCGTGCTGCTGACCCGCGGGATGCTGGGGACGTATGTGTACGTGTGCGACCCGGGGCTGAGGGCGCTACTCTCGAGCTAGCGCCAGCCATACGCCTGATTCAGGCGTGATGCAGATGCGGCTCCGACTCCCATGGAAAGTCGATGTCGCTATTGCCCGCAAGGATCGCACGATACGTCAGCTCAGCTGCGTTCTCGAGGTTCAGCGCACGCCGCAACGCCATATCGCAATCGTCACCAACGGTCGTTGACCCATGGTTGCCCATGATCACGCAGTTGTGTTCGGCAAGCTGATCGGCGGCGGTGTCGGCCAATTCGTCTGAACCGTTCGGAAAATAGGGCGTACGCCCCACCGATCTCACGTAGTACGCGTGATCGAGCGTTACCAAACGGATGGGGTGGCGAAGCGCATCTAGAAGAATTGCATGGGCCGGATGCACATGGACGACCGAACCGATGTCGGCGCGCGCGCGGTACGCGCGCTGATGCAACTTCCATTCGCTAGAGGCCTTCGCCGCCCCTGCCATGACGTTTCCATCCAGGTCCATGACCGCGAAGGACGTTTCCTCAAGACGGTTGAGCCAACTGCCTGAAGCCGTCACGACGAAATGGTCGGCATCGACGCGTATCGAAAGGTTGCCTGCACTGGCCAGCGCCAGACCGGACTGCACGATCTCTGAGCCTGCGCGGATGAGCTGCTCTATCGCGTCGCCGACGGGCATGGAGTGGTTCGTCATTGAAATATGCTCCGATCACTTACTACCTGTTGTCTGACAACGATAGCGGATCGAGTTAACCACTGAACCGCTTACGCATGCCGGATGATCGAGAACGTGTAGCGACCGTCAATGAAATACGTACGCGAGTACGCGATCGCATGATCGGTCTGGTCATAGTGCACCTGATCGAGCAACAGGGCCAGGCCAGACCGGCTGGGGGGCGCGTCCCAGATGACGTGCTCGGACACTACCGGGTGGATCTCGGCGACAGCGCGCACGGGAATGATCCCGCGCACATCGCGCAGATACTCGAAGACCGAACCGTTCAGCACATCGGGCGACTCACCTTCAGGAAAGACGCCGATCGGTAGAAGGTCATACGAGTAGGCGACGACCTCGTCATCAGCAAGGATCACACGTCGAGTCTCAAGCGCTAAGTCGTTGGCTGTCAGTTCGAGCTTCGCCGCCTCCTCGGGCAGAAGAGGCCTGATAGTGCGGCTACGGTAGCGCATGCCGGGCTCGCGGCCGGTGCGGCGAATCGACTCAGTGATGGATTCAAGGCGCTCGAGCCCCGCCGTCACGACGGGCGGCTCCGCGACGAACGTCCCGACGCCATGACGTGTATACACGAGCCCGGCGGTCTTCAGTTCGCTCAGCGCCGCGCGCACCGTCGGGCGTGACACCTCAAAGCTCTCGCCGAGTTCCGACTCGGTCGGCAGCCGATGCCCCACCGGGTAAGTTCCGTCACCGATACCCGCCCGGATCCCGGCCACCACTGCATCAACGCGGGATGCCCTTCGTGCCATCGCGAGCTCTCCCTTGCTGCCCTGTCGTTCTGAACTCAGCCGCGGCAGTGCGGTCGCGGGCCGTAGAGACATCATGTCAGATCGACATGTTGTTTGTTCTGATTGACTCGGTTGTCCGACAACTGTTAGCATCCCGCTGTGCCCATAAATGGAGCGCATCGAAAGGAGAAGCACACGATGGTTAAAGCGATCGAATGGTTTGAGGATGCCGACGGCCCGGCCGTGCGGATCATCGATCAGACTGTCCTGCCGGCCATCGAGGTCTACCTTGACCTGCGCACCGTGGACCAGCTTGTAGACGCCATCGCGCGTCTCGCCGTGCGCGGTGCCCCCGCACTGGGTGCCGCGGGTGGATACGGAGTTGTCCTTGCCGAGCGCCAAGGCACCGCCGAGGGCTGGAGTGCAGACCGACTCGACGCCGAGATCGAGCGGGTTGCCCTGGCCCGACCCACCGCGGTGAACCTCGCATGGGGCGCTCGCAGAGTCGATGCAGTACGTCGCGAAGGCTCCGGGGACACGCTGGCGGAAGCGCATCGAATTGCTGAGCAGGACGAGGCCGCAAACCGGGATCTGTCACGCGCCGGTGCCGACTGGCTGCTCGAACGCATCGGCAAGCGCCCGTTGCGCGCCCTGACCCACTGCAACACCGGCGCACTGGCGACAACAGCGTGGGGCACCGCGTATGGCGTACTCAAAGAGCTGCACGCGCGCGGCGCTCTTGAATTCGTCTACGTGGACGAGACTCGTCCGCTGCTCCAGGGGACACGGCTAACGAGTTGGGAGCTCGCAAAGGACGGCATCCCTCACGTCGTCGAGGTCGATGGTGCCGCCAGCAGCACGATATTGCGCGGCCTGGTTGACTTCGCCGTGATCGGAGCTGACCGCATCGCGGCCAACGGCGACACAGCAAACAAGATCGGTTCAGTCGCCGTGGCACTAGCCGCTCACCGCGCTGGCATCCCGTTCCTCGTCGCGGCACCCCTCTCGACCGTCGATGCCACTCTGGCCTCGGGCGACCTCATCGAGATCGAGGAGCGTGACGAGAACGAGGTGCTCGCCTTCGGCGGCACCCAGATGTCGGCCCCCGGCGTGCGCGGATTCAACCCGGCCTTCGACGTCACACCGCACGACCTGATCAGCGGCATCGTCACCGAGCACGGCGTGGTCGAGCCGACGGTCACCCAACCCGCTTTCGCCTGAACGCGATCAGCCGAAGCATCCAAGAAAGGAATCGCAATGAAGCGCATGTCATCCCGGAGCCTGCGGCGCAGGCTCGCCGCGACCGGAACGGTCGGACTGACCGCCGTGCTGGCACTCACCGCCTGCAGCCAGGGCGCGCCGGCCACACAGGAGTCCGCCGACTCCGGTGCTGTCAGCGAAGCGACCAGCGAGATGCCCGCCGAGCTGGTGGGCGCTAAGGTCGCCATCGTGCAGCAGTCCGGTCAGGGCGACTACTTCCAGCAGTACCTCAACGGCACGCGCCAGCAGGCCGAAGCCCTCGGCTTCGAACTGTCGGCGTATGACGCCCAGGGCGACAACGCCACCCAGGCCACTCAGCTCGAGCAGGCGATCTCGTCGGGCGTGGATGCGATCATCGTGCGCCACGGCTTCCCCGACACGCTGTGCCCCGGCGTGAACGACGCCATCAGCAAGGGCATCGCGGTCATCGCCTACGACGTGAACGTCTCGGAGTGCGCCGACGGCGTGATCCAGACCCAGCAGTCCGACGAGATCATGGCCCAGCTGGTGCTCGACCGCATGCTCGAAGACATCGGCGAGGGCGCGGCCGTCGGCTACGTCAACGTCGAGGGCATCGCACCGCTCGACCGCCGTGACGCCGTCTGGCGTCAGTTCGTCGCTGACAACGGTTGGGACCAGCTGTTCAAGACCGGCTCGTTCACCAGTTCGTCGGCCAGCGACAGCGCCCCGATGGTCGCCGCCGCCATGCAGGCCAACTCCTCGGTCACCGCGATCTACGCTCCCTACGACGAGTTCACCAAGGGCACGCTGACCGGTCTCGACCAGGTCAGCGGCAGTGACGACGTGCTCGTCTACGGCGCCGATATCTCGAACGCCGACATCGAGCTGATGCGTGCCGAAGGCAGCCGCTGGGTCGCCACCGGCGCGACCGACCCCAACGCGATCGGCGCCGCTGTGCTGCGTACGCTCGCGCTGTCGATGGCCGATGAGCTCGACGCCCAGCTGGTGGAGTTCCCGCCGGTGCTCGTCACGCAGGAGATGCTGCGCGAGGACGACATCAAGAACATGGAAGACCTGCGCGCCGCGGTCTCCGAGTTGAACCTCTCGCAGGTGTCGACCGCAGACTGGATGTCGGTCGTCAGCTTCTGACACTCCGCCGGTGGGGCGACGGCCTCGTCGCCCCACCGCACCCCACAGACCCGATCCGCTCAGCGAGGAGCAACCACATCATGACAACGCCGCGCGACGCCCGAACGTCGCCCGCCCCGGTGCTGGAACTGCGCGACATCCGCAAGTCGTTCGGCGCGAACACCGTTCTGAAGGGCGTGGATCTCACCCTCCGGCCCGGCCGGATCACCGCGCTCCTGGGAGCGAACGGCGCCGGGAAGTCCACCCTCATCAAGGCCCTCTCTGGCGTGCATCAGCCCACCGGCGGAGACATCCTGCTCGACGGCGCCCCGGTGCAGCTGGAGAACCCGATGGCCGCCTCCCGGCTGGGGGTGCGCACCGTGCACCAGCGGATCGACGACGCGATCATCCCCGGCCTCAGCGTCGCCGAGAACCTCGTCTTCGAGCAGATCGCGCTCGGCGAGACCCCCTCTGTCGCTTCGCCCAAGTCGCTGCTGCCCCGCGCCCGCAAGGTCGCCGCAGCCCTCGCACTCGACTGGGACGACGCGTTCCTGCGCCAAGACGTCTTCGAGCTCGGCATCGCCGACTGCCAGATGCTTCTGCTGGCGCGTGCCCTCGTCACCGACCCCAAGGTGCTCATCCTCGACGAGCCCACCTCGACCCTGTCGCAGTCCGAGGCCGAGCGACTCTTCGAGACCATCCTCGAGCTGCGCGACCGGGGCGTCGCGATCTTGCATGTCTCGCACCGGCTCGCCGAGATCGACCAGCTCGCCGACGACATCGTGGTGCTGCGCGATGGTCGCATCACGGCGGCGCAGGAACGCCCGTTCGACTTCGCGGCGGCCGTTACCTCGATGCTGGGCGAAGGCGCCGAACGCGACATCGAGCAGCTGGTGCACCTGACCGGCGAGCAAGTCGCCCTCGAGATCGACGGCCTGCGGGTCTTCCCCGAAGCACCCGAGATGTCGGTGGCGCTGCGCAGCGGAGAGGTCACCGGTGTGATCGGACTGATCGGCGCCGGCAAGACCGAGCTGGCCGAGTACGTGTTCGGCGAATCCACGGCGACCGGCACCGGCACGATGAAGCTCGGCGGCAAGGCGTACGCTCCCCGGCATCCGAAACACGCGATCGCGCGAGGGGTGTTCCTCGTGCCCGAGGACCGCGCCGCCCAGGGCATGCTGCCCGGCTGGTCGATCGCCCGCACCTTCTCGCTTCCCTTCCTCTCGCGCTTCGCGCGCGGCGCGATACTGCAACAGGGCTCCGAGACGACCCGTGCGGCGCAGGCGATCGCCGACTTCGGGGTGGTCTCGACCGGGCCCGGACAATCGGTGGATGCCCTCTCGGGCGGCAACCAGCAGAAGGTGATGGTGGCGCGCTGGATGCAGACCCCGCCCGAGGTGCTGCTGCTCGATGAGCCGTTCCGCGGCGTCGACATCGGCGCCCGGCGCGAGATCGCCAAGCGCGCACGCGAACAGGCGGCCGACGGCAGCTGCGTGGTGATGCTGTGCAGCGACGTCGACGAACTGCGCGAGATCGCCGACCGCGTGCTCGTCCTCGTCGAGGGACGCATCACCCTCGACGCCCGTATCGACACAGTTTCCGACGATGAGATCGTCCAGAGCATGACGGAGGTGGCCTGACATGGCCGACACCACGACCGTTCGCGCACAGCAGCGCGAGACCCACCTGGGCGACGTCGTCCGTGACAGCGTGGTGAAGTACGGCTTCATTGCGGTGACGATCATCGCGTTCGTCTTCTTCGCCTTCACCCAGCCCGCATTCGCCACCTCCGAGTCGCTGTTCTCGATGCTGAAGTTCGCATCGGTCACTGCGATCCTCGGGCTCGGCGTCATGTTCAGCATGATCGTCGGTGGCCTCGACCTGTCGATCGGCTCGGTCGCCGGGCTGGCCGTGCAACTCGTCGCCGTCACGATGGTCTTCTACAACCTCACCGGCGTCACCGCAGTGAGCGTCGCGCTGATCGCCGGGCTGCTGGTCGGCGTGCTCAACGCCTTCCTGATCGTGGTGTGCAAGATCCCCGACCTGCTCGCGACGCTGGGCGTGATGTTCGTCATCCAGGGTGTGAAGCTCATTCCCGTCGCCGGCCAGTCGGTGTCGTCCGGAATGATCCTGCCCAACGGCTCGACCGCCCCCGGCAAGTTCGACCCGACGTTCCTGCTCATCGACCGCGGCACCATCGGCCCGGTGCCGATCCCCGTCGTCATCATGCTCGTGCTGGTCGTCGCATCCTGGTTCGTGCTCACCCGCACCACCTGGGGCCGTGTGCTCTACGCGGTCGGCGCGAACCCCGAGGCGGCGCGCCTTTCGGGCATCCGCGTGGGGATGTACCGCGGCAGCGCGTACGTCATCTCGGCACTGTTCGCGTCGGTCGCCGGCATCATCCTCGTCTCGCGCATCGGACAGGGTGATGTGAACGCCGGATCGTCGAGCCTGCTCGAAGCCGTCGCGGTCGCCCTGGTCGGCACCTCGGTGCTCGGGATGGGCAAGCCGAACGCCTGGGGCACCCTGCTCGGTGCCGTGCTCATCGCGATCGTGCTGACCGGTATGACGATGGCCGGATTCCAGTACTACTTCCAGGACACAGCGAAGGGCCTCGTGCTGATCGTGGCGCTGCTGTTCTCGTTCACCCTGTCGCGCCGCAAGTCGCGGTACTCGCCCGCCACATAAGCGACAGCATACCCATCCATCCCGCTACGAAGGAACGGACACATGTCCCAAGAGTACGAATTTCTCGCCGAGGCGAACATCGGCGAGTACATCACCGCTCACCCCGAACTGCGCCAGCGCATCGACGGCGACAACCTGGCGCAGATCCGCGAGATCGGTGATGGCAACCTCAATCTCGTCTTCCACGTCCTCGACAACAACGGTCGCTCGCTGATCCTGAAGCAGGCGCTGCCATACGTGCGCATGACAGGCGAAGGCTGGCCGATGACTCCGGACCGTGCGCGGCGCGAGGCCGAGTCGCTGGTCGCCCACGGCGCGGTCAATCCCGACCTCGTCGTCGAAGTCATCAGCTACGACAACGATCAGTACATTCTCGCGCTCGAAGACTTGTCAGACCACCGTGTCTGGCGCGGTGCGCTGAACGACGGCGAGTGCCACGACGGGGTCGCCGCGGAACTCGGGCGCTACGTTGCAGGGGTTGCTGTGGGCACCTCGGTACTCGGGCAGCCCCGCGGGGAGGTCGCCGACATCGCGGCGCGTTCGCAAAACGCGGAGTTGTGTGTCGTGACCGAGGATCTGGTCTTCACCGAGCCGGTCTTTGATATCGGTCGCAACACAGTGCTGCCCGATAACGAAGCCGACGCGGCGGCTCTTGCCGCGGATGCGACGTTCGCAACGGCAATGAGCGAGGCCAAATGGCGCTTCATGACGAGGGCCGAGGCACTGATCCACGGTGACCTCCACACGGGATCGGTCATGGTGCGCGGCACGGGTCTGCGCGGTGAGACCACCGAATCGGTGAAGGTGTTCGACTCGGAGTTCGCGTTCTACGGCCCCGTGGCCTTCGACCTCGGAGCGCTCTTCGCCAACTACGCCTTCGCCGCTGCACGCGCTCAGGCGCTCGGCGAGCGCGAGCGTGCCGAATGGGCGCTATCGCTGATCGAGCAGACCTGGCAGGGGTTCGAGGAGACTTATCTTGCCGGCGCAAAGAGTTGGCACGAAACACGTCTGTTTGATGGCGCGTTTGCGCAACGCCGCATAGCTGACACACTTCGCGAGTCTGCGCTGTTCGCTTCGGCGAAGATGGCCCGGCGCATCGTCGGAGCGGCGAAAGTGGCAGACATCGAGACGCTGGACTCGTCTGTGCGCGCCCCGGCCGCCCGCTCGGTACTCACCGCCGCTCGGGCTCTGGCAGCGGCGTGGACAGAAGTATCTTCAGTCTCCGACATCCGCAACACTCTCAGCGCTCACTTGTTGCAGTGACTTCGTGGGCTGGCCACACCCGCGGACCCGTCGAATGACGGCGAGATCCTCCGATGATCTCGCCGTCATTGCGCAAACCGGCACGCGGTCGGCTAGCCACCTGCCTGCCCCGCATGAAACGCCAACGCCCGCCCGAGCCATTCCCCGAGCCCCGGCCCTTCGAGCACGTCCGACCGGACGCTGATCCAACCCGCACCCATCGGCCGATCCGCCCCCATCAACGCCTCATGCGCACCCGGCTCGTCAAGCAGGCGCTCACTGTCCGCCGGATCAATGCGCAGCAGCAACTCACCGTCGTTGCGGACGGCAACCAGCATCCGCTCGTCGACCATGAAAGAGACGCCGCCGAACATCTTCACCTCGCGGGGGCTTCGATCGCGTAGCGCCTCTCGGACGCGCCGCATCAGGTCAAGCTGTGCGCTCATGAACGCACCCCACGACCGAGCACCGCGAAAACGCCGCGCGCATCGGCAAGCAGAGCAACAGCCACAGCCCCTCCTCAGCACGGCATCGATACCTGAGAATCGCACCCATACCCGCCGAGATCAAGAGGTCTTGCGATCACCGCCTCATCGCGGGCGGTTGCGCACGATCCGCGTCTTGCCGGGGGCGTGCGGGTCGATCACGTCGGTTGAGGGCGCGACCGTCGGCCCCACCGGAATCGCCGCCAGCGACCGAGCCTCATCCAACAAGAACACCGTCTCGGTCGACCTGATGCAACGCCACTTCGCCAACTGACCCGAAACCAGCTGATGAAGCTCGGCCACATCGGTGGCCCGCACCAGCAGCATCGCGTCGTGCTCGCCGGCGATCGCGCCGAAGTATTCGAGCCCGTCGATCTCGCCGATCGAGCTGCGGAACTCATCCCACCGGTTCTGCTCGACCGTCACGAACACCATCGCGGCGATGCCCAAGCCCACCGCCCGCGGGTCGACCTGCGCGCTGAAACCGGTGATCACCCCCGAGTCGACCAGCCGCTCCAGCCGCTGGTATGCATTCGACCTCGAGATGCCGAGTTGCACCGCGAGCGTGTTGACCGAGAGACGGCCATCGTGCCTCAGCAGGTCGATCATCCGGTGGTGAATTTCGTCGAGTTTCATTCTGTCCTCGCATTCCAGGCAACTGGCTCCGAATCCTGGACAAAATGTCTCATCCGTATGATCGGTGCGCACATAGCGCTAATATTAGCCGACGAGTTGGCACAAAACGGCGGCAGTGCGTCATACTTTCCCCTAGTGAGCTTGCAAGGAGGCAACGTGGCGAAGTATGTGGCGAAGCGTGTTGCTTTCATGCTCGTTGCCCTGTGGATCATCGCCACCCTCACCTTCTTCATGATGCACGCGGTGCCCGGCGGCCCCTTCACCTCCGACCGCAACCTGCCGCCCGCAGTCGAGGCAGCACTGCAGCAGAAATACCACCTCAACGACCCGATCCTGGTGCAGTACGGCAACTACATGCTCGGCCTGCTGAGGCTCGACCTGGGCCCGTCGTTCAAGTACGAGGGAATGCAGGTGAACGAGCTGATCGCCTCGGGCTTTCCGCTCTCCGCCCAGCTCGGCGCCCTCACCGTCGGCTTCGCCCTGCTGATCGCCCTCCCCCTGGGAGTGATCGCCGCCGTGCGCCACGGACGCTGGCAAGACCTCGTGACCATGGTGCTGGCGACCATCGGCGTCGCCCTGCCCTCGTTCGTCATCGCGACGCTGCTGATCTACGTCTTCTCGCTCAAACTCGAAGTGCTGCCCGCCTTCGGCCTTGACAGTCCCGAGGCGTACATCATGCCGATCATCGCCGGCTGCGGGTTCGCGCTCGCCTTCATCACCCGCCTGGTGCGCGCGAGCCTGCTCGATGAGATGGGCCGCGACTACATCCGCACCGCGAAGGCGAAAGGTCTGCACCCGGCCGCCATCGTGCTGCGCCACGGTCTGCGCAACGCCCTCATCCCCGTGCTCGCCGTGCTCGGCCCGATCCTCGCCGGCCTCATCACCGGGTCGTTCGTGATCGAGAAGATCTTCGCGATCCCCGGCCTCGGCCAGCACTACGTCAACTCGATCTCGAACCGCGACTACACCGCGATCATGGGCGTCACCGTATTCTACGCCGCGATCCTCATCGCAATGATGTTCCTGGTCGACATCCTCTACAGCATGATCGACCCGCGAATAAGGCTGAAATGAAAGCATCCGAGATGAGGTCCGCGCAGTGACCCAGGTCATGGACCCCCTTCTGACGACCGACCCCTGGGCGCCGGCAATCCGCGCCGATGACATCCAGACCCGCCTGAGCGGACCCAGCGAATCGTATCTGCGCACCACCCTGAAGCGTTTCCTGCGCCGGCCATCCGCCATCGTCGGCGCCGTCGTGGTTCTCTTGCTCGCGCTCTTCGCCTTCGTCGGCCCGCTTCTGTCGCCCTACTCCTACGACGAGCAGAACCTCGACCACGTCAACCTTCCCCCGGTTATCACCGCCACCGAAGTCGACGGCCGCTTCTTCGCCCCGACTCAGGGCCTGGGCCTGATCGAACTGAGCTCGTCCGGTCACCTGCTCGAGACCATCGAGTCCGGCGTCGATGATCCCGTTGCGAAGCGCATGACGTTCACCGTCAGCGGCGGCAGCGAGATCGCGATCAATTACCGCGTCAAACCGCCCGTGCTCATGCAGAACGGCAGCACCCTGACGAGCACCACGCTGATGTGGAACGCCGACCACGTGTTCGGCACCGATGGGCTCGGCCGCGACATGCTCACGCGTCTCATGCTCGGTCTGCAGATCTCCCTGCTCATCGCCATCATCGCCATGGCCGTGAACCTCTTCATCGGCGTCATCTACGGCGGCATCTCCGGCTACCTCGGCGGCAACGTCGATGCGGTCATGATGCGCATCGTCGACATCGTCAGCACCATCCCGCTGATCCTGTACGTCGTACTGATCCAAGTGCTTCTGTCGAGCTCAGCCGGGTTCCTGAGTATCGTCATCGCCCTGTCGACGGTGTACTGGGTCGACATGGCCCGCGTCGTGCGCGGGCAGGTGCTCACCATCCGTCAGCGAGAGTTCGTCGCAGCGGCGCAGACGATGGGCACCAGCAATGCGCGCATCCTTGGGCAGCACATCATCCCGCACGTGACGGGCTCCATCGTGGTCACCGCGACCATGCTGATCCCCTCTGCGATCTTCATCGAAGCGTTCATGAGCTTCATCGGGCTCGGTGTCGCCGCTCCGATGGCAAGCCTGGGCACCATGGCCAACGACGCGCTGGCGACTCTGCGCTCTTCGCCCTTCCAGCTGTTCATCCCGGCCGGGGCGATCGCCGTGCTCATGTTCTCTTTCAACTTCATCGGCGACGGTCTGCGTGACGCACTCGACCCGCGGCAGAACAGGTAGAGGAATGAGCGCGAACATACTCGAGGTCGAAGACCTGCACACTTCCTTCTTCACTCGCAAGGGAGAGGTGAAGGCCGTGCGCGGCGTCAGCTTCGATCTGGCAGAAGGCGAAACACTCGGCATCGTCGGCGAATCCGGCAGCGGCAAGAGCGTCACCGCGATGTCGATCATGCAGTTGCTCGCCCACAGTGGCCGCATCGTCGGCGGATCGGTGCGCTTCGATGGCGACGACCTCGCCACCCTCAGCGACCGACAGCTGCGCGCTGTTCGCGGTGCACGCATCGCGATGATCTTCCAAGACCCGATGTCGAGCCTGAACCCGCTCATCCCGGTGGGCAAGCAGGTGCGCGAGCTGCTCGACACTCACACCGACATGACCAAAGCGCAGGCTAAGGAACGTGTTCTCGAGCTGTTCCGCATGGTGCGGATCTCCGAGCCCGAACGGCGATACTCCTCCTACCCGCACGAGTTCTCCGGCGGGATGCGCCAGCGTGTGATGATCGCGATGGCGCTGGCCTGCGAACCCGATGTGCTCATCGCCGACGAACCGACCACCGCGCTCGACGTGACGATCCAGGACCAGATCCTGCGCATCCTGCGTCGCCTGCAGGCGGAACTGGGCATGAGCGTGATCTTCATCACCCACGACCTCGGCGTCGTCGCCGAAGTCTGCTCACGCGTGGCCGTGATGTACGGCGGTCAGATCATCGAAGAGGGCACCCTCGAAGAGATCTACACCAAGACCGCCCACCCGTACACGCTCGGGCTGCTGAACTCTCGGCCGCGGATCGACGGCGACCGCGACGAACGCCTGGAATCGATCCCCGGGACTCCGCCCGACCTGATGTTCCCGCCCCGCGGATGCGCGTTCGCCGATCGCTGCGCATTCGCGCGGCAGATCTGCCAGACCACGCCTCCCGAAGTCACCCAGCTGTCTGAGACGCACACCTCGCGCTGCCACTTACTCTCACCCGATGCCCCGATCGAGAACAACCCGTTCACCGAGCTGAGGACTGCACATGCTTGAGGTCGAAGGCCTGGTGAAGCACTTTCCGGTCAGCGGTAAGCGCGGCTCAGTCGTGCATGCCGTCGACGACGTGAGCTTCTCAGTGGGCGCCGGCAAGACGCTCGGCCTCGTCGGCGAATCCGGATGCGGTAAATCGACCGTCGCCCGCACCATCATCCGCATGTACGAACCGACCGCCGGCAGCATCCGCATCGACGGCATCGAGATCGCCCATATGAAGGAGCGTCAGCTGCGGCCCATCCGGCCGAAGATCCAGATGATCTTCCAGGACCCGGCCTCATCGCTGAACGACCGAATGACCATCGGCGAAGTCCTCGCCGAGCCCTTGATCGCACAGCGGATCGTGCGCAGCGTCCGCGAAGGGCGCGAGCTCATCACCGACATCCTCGAAGCGGTGGGCCTCTCCGCCCAGCACATCGGGCGCTATCCGCACGAGTTCTCGGGCGGGCAACGGCAGCGCATCGGCATCGCACGGGCGCTGATCCTCAACCCGCAGGTCATCATCGCCGACGAGGCGATCTCGGCGCTCGACGTCTCGGTGCAGGCGCAGGTCATCAACCTGCTGCGCGACATCCAAGAGCAGCACGAGATCACCTACCTCTTCATCGCGCACGACCTCGCCATGGTGCGGCACGTCTCCGACCAGGTCGGCGTGATGTATCTCGGGCAGCTCGTCGAGCTCTCCGAGAGCGAAGAGATCTATCAGAACCCCCTGCACCCCTACACCCAGGGGCTGCTGCGCGCCGTGCCCGCGGCCGATCCGTTCACGAAGCGGGCGCGCACCGAAGCATCCATCGACGGCGACATCCCGAGCCCCATCGAGCCGCCCAGCGGATGCCGATTCCGCACCCGCTGCCCACTCGCCCAAGAGGTCTGCGCCGCCGTCGTGCCCGAGATGCGCGACGTCGGCGGCGGCCATCGCGTCGCCTGCCACATGGTCGCCTGAATTCTCTACCCTGCACCCCTGCTACCGAAGGAGATATAGATGAAGAAGTACGTTCGCGGCGCCGCAGCGCTCGTCGCGGCTGCGCTCGTGCTCAGCGGCTGTTCCGCTGGGAATGACAAGGCCGACGGCAACGCCCCCGACCAGAAGATCGTGTTCGCGGTCAACGAAGAAGCCGACAGCCTCGACCCCGGCGTGACGAGCAACAGCTTCGCCTCACCGGTGATCATGAACGCGTTCGAGCCGCTCGTCACCTACGACGCCGAGAACAACCTCGTCGGCGGTCTCGCTGAGAAGTGGGACGTCAGCGACGACGGCCTCGAGTACACGTTCCACCTGCGCCCCGACCTCAAGTGGTCGGACGGCAGCGCCCTCACCTCAGAGGACTTCCTCTACTCGTGGTTCCGCGTGCTCGACCAGGAGCTCGCCGGCCAGTACGCGAACCTGCTGACCGACTACATCGTCGGCGCCGAAGAGTTCTACGCCGGCTCCGGTGACAAGGATGCCGTCGGCATCTCGGCCCCCGACGCCGACACCTTCGTCGTGAAGCTCAAGACCCCGACGCCGTTCTTCCTGCCGATGCTGAACATGTTCCCGTTCAACGCAGTCAAGCAGGACGTCGTCGAGGGCAACGCCGACACCTGGGCGAAGAAGGCCGACAGCTACGTCAGCAACGGCGCGTTCATGGTCAGCGACCTCACCTTCGGCAAGAGCATCACGCTCACCAAGAACCCGAACTACTGGGATGCCGACAACGTGAAGCTTGAAGAGCTCACCTTCCGCGTGATCCCCGACCAGTCGACGGCGCTCACCGCGTTCGAATCAGGACAGATCGACGGCATCTCCACGGTGCCGACCGATGACCTGCCGCGTCTGAAGACCGAGAGCGAAGATCTGTACACCGTGCCGCAGTTCGGCACGAGCTACTTCATCATGAACCTCACCAAGGCTCCCTTCGACGACCCGAAGGTGCGCAAGGCGCTCAGCCTCGCGATCGACCGTCAGGCGCTGATCGACAAGGTTCTGCAGTCGACCGACCAGCCGGCCACCGGAATCGTCGCCCCCGGCTACGTGCTCGATGACGAAGACTTCACCGCCGACCGCCCCGACTGGGGCATCGACCCGAAGGGCGACGTCGACGCAGCCAAGAAGCTGCTCGCCGAAGCCGGCTACCCCGATGGTGAGGGCCTGCCCGCCATCGAGCTGTCGTACTACACCGACGACACGGTGAAGAAGGTCACCGAGGCGATCCAGCAGATGTGGAAGAAGAACCTCGGCATCGACATGGCGATCACCACTCAGGAGTGGAAGGTCTACTACGACGGCGTCAAGGCCGGCGATTTCGACATCGCCGCGATGGGCTGGGGTGGCGACTACCTGCACCCGATGACGTTCCTCGCCGGCTGGGGAACCAACTCCGAGCTGAACAACGCCAAGTACTCGAACCCGGAGTTCGATGCCCTGCTGGCGCAGATCAACTCCGAGACGGATGCGGCAAAGGGTGCCGAACTCATGCACCAGGCCGAGGAGATCATGATGGGTGAAGACAGCGCGCTGATCAACACCTACTACCGCGCCCGCAACGTGATGTTCAAGCCGAGCGTCGAGGGCTGGCGACTGACACCGCTGAGCACGCTCTACTTCAAGGGCGTCACTGAGGTCAGCGTCGACTGACACCGAACACGACGAGGGTGGGGTGTGCGGCAGCCGCGCACCCCACCCTTTCGTGAATCCTGCGGTGCGAAATCACCCCCACCCGCGCCGCACCTCACTGCTATGGTGACCGGTGACGCCGGGGAAGGGGTGGGAATCGTGCTGGATGTCTCGCTTCTCGGCGCCGTAAAAGCCAGCACTGCTGGTCGCGAACACGCGCTCGGCGGCCCGAAACAGCGCGGCCTGCTCGCTCGCCTCGTCGTCTCGCGCGGCCGCTCGCTGCCCGCCGAGCTGCTCATCGATGATCTCTGGGACGACGAGCCCCCGCACAATCCGACCCACGCGCTGCAGGCCCGCATCTCGCGCCTTCGGTCGGCGGTGCCGATCGAGATCGAGCTGATGGACGGCGGCTACCGCATCGATCCATCGGTCATCCAGACGGATGCTGCGCGCTTCGAGCAGCTCTGCAAGCAGGGAAGCACCGCACTCAACGACGGCGATTTCGCGCAGGCGGCCGAGCACTTCAGCAGCGCACTGCAGCTCTGGCGCGGCCAGGCGTTCACCGGGCTGCTCGACATCACCGCCCTGCGCGCAGAAGCAGCCCGCCTCGAGCAGCTGTGGTCGGCCGCCCGCTCCGACCGCATCGACCTCGACCTCGCGCTCGGCCGCAGCGCCGACGTCATCTCCGAGCTGCACTCCCTCGTCGAAGAAGACCCCTTCACCGAGCGGCACTGGAGCCAGCTGATGACGGCGCTCTACTGCGACGGGCGCACCAAAGACGCACTCGACGCCTTCTCGCGGGCACGCATGACCTTCACCGAGCACCTCGGCGTCGAACCGAGCAGCGAGCTCGGTCGACTGCACCTCGGCATCCTCCAAGAGCAGGAGCCCGTATCGCTGTTGCGCCTACCGTCCACCGCCCCGGGGGCCGCACCCGAGGTCGCGCATGCGCCCGGCAGAGCGGATGCAGAACGACCCGCCGCATCGGTGCAGCGGCTCACCTCCAATCACCCCGATACCCTGGCATCCGCTCTGCGCGATCGGCGCGCGCTGCTGCTCACCGGGCCGGACGGCATCGGAAAGACCCACCTGCTCCGCGCCCTCCGCGCCCGCTACGAGGCGCAGCGCTACGCGGTGCCGCTGCTGACGGCGAGTCCGCTCAGCCGCGCGGTGCCGCTGGGCATCTTCATCGGCATCCTGCCCGAGAAGTGGACGACTCCGGCCGCACTCGTCGATCACTTCACCCGCAACCGCGCATCGACTCTGCTCCTCGTCGACAACGTCGACCAGCTCGATGACGCTTCGCTGTTCGTCATCAGCCAGCTGCTGCGCAACTCGCGGATGCCGACGATCCTCACCACCACCGATCTCGCCGAGGCGCCAGACGACATCCGCGCGCTCTACGACAGCGGAGACATCACCGAGATCGCCGTCAATCCGCTGACTCCCGCCGACGCCGACGACCTCGTGCTGCACACACTGGGCGGCACGCTCACCCCCGAGTCGCGCCCACGCATCTTCGCCGCCGCACAAGGCAATCCGCTGCATCTGCGCGAGATCCTGACCGCCTCCGTCGAAGAGGACCGCCTGGTCGACACGCCCCACGGATGGGAGCTGCGCGACGACCCAGCCTCGACGCCCCGGCTGACGCAGCTGGTCGGCGAGCGGTTCGCGAACCTCGACCGCGATGCGCTCGAAGCCGCGGCGAAGATCGCGATCGCAGGCGAATACCCGGCGTTTGCGCTGGAGACGCTGGAGCGGCGGATGCTGGCCCGCGCCGGTGTCGTCGAATACTCCGCTCCCGACTGGCTGCGACTCACTCACCCACTCGACGGAGAGTTCCTGCGCGCGCAGTGCTCCGACGCCCTGTGGCACGACCTCTGCCGGGAAGTGCTGGCCGTGCTGCGCAGCGACCTGGCGTCTGGAGTTCCCGCCGCGGTGCGCCGAGCACAGGTGCTTGCCCTCGATCTGGGTGACGAGCCGCTCGATATCGATGCGACACTCGCCCTCGCAGAACACGCTCTCGCCGCCTTCGATGAGCGCCTCGCGCTGCGCGCAGCATCCGCCGTCATCGCCCTCGCGCCCGACAACGTCTCCGCCCAGCGCATCGCCGGCCTCGCGGCATCCGCCTTGGGCGACCTCGACGACGCCACCGCCCATTTCGAGAGCGCGTCCAGCGCGACGACAACGGATGCAGAACGCACCGCTGTCGCCCTCGCACACGCGCAGCACCTCGGCCTGCGCCACCACGACGCCACCGCGGCCCTCGATCGAATCGAGCGGGCCGTCGTCGACGTCGACGACGCGAATGAGATGCGCAATCTGCAACGCGATGCCATCCGGTGGGCAGCTGTCGCCGGAACCACCCGGGGAATGGCCGCGGCGGAACCCGGCGATGCCAGCGACGCGGCGGCCGCGCTCGGTCTGATCACCGCCGCGCTGTCCGGCGTCATCACCGGACGACTCGACGACGCCGTGCACACCCTGCGGCGCCTGCGCGATGTGCCCGACGAGATCATCGCGCTGATTCCCGGCGGCGCAGCGATGGTGGAGCTCACGTCGATCATGGCGCTGTCGAACTCGGGCGACCTCGACTCCGCACGTCGGCGCCTGCACCAGGCGATTGCCGAAGCCGAAGCGCACGCGCCGGAATCTCTCGGCGCCTGGGAATATGCGCTGGGCTTCTCGGAGCTGCTCTCGGGCGACGTGGAGCGCGCCGAAGAGATCGCGACATCGGCGGTCGCGCACCTGCAGTGGCGAGACACTACCGGGCTGCTGCCTGCCGCGCTCGCGCTCACCGGCGCCGCCGCTGCCGTCTCTGGCCGGTCCGAAGAAGCCGCAGCTCGATTCGATTCCGTTCCCGCCGCCGCCGACGGCGATCCCAAAGTCATCATGCTGCGGGCGTGGGCTGAGGCGTGGGGCGAGAAGACGGCAGGGCATCGAGGCGACGCGGCCCGACGACTCATCGAGTCAGCCCGAGGACTGCTTCACGCTCAGCACAGCTACTTCGCGGGGATGCTTGCACACTGCGCTGTCCGCACCGCGGCCGTCATGGGCGGCAAACTCGCCGCGGATGCCGGCGACGGTGACGACGCCGATCGGTCGCAGTGTCTGGCCGACGCGTCGGCTGTGCTCGACGAAGCACAGGCCATCGCCGGCGGGGGCCTGCTGGAGTTCTTCGTGCGGCATGCCGTGGCGACAGCATCCGACAACCGCAGTGAGCTCGACACGATCGCCGCTGACGCCGAGACGCTCGGCATGACCTCAACCGCGGCCGACACCCGGCTGGTGCTCGCACGCGGCGATGACTCCGTTCCCGAGCAACTCATCGCGCATCACCGTGAGGCCGCCGAGCGGCTCATCGCCGCCGCCCCGACGATGGCGCTGTGGTCGGCCGAAGGGCTCAGTTCTCCGCAGGAGTGACGGTGTACCCCACGATCGAGCCCTCTTCATCGTCGTTCGACATGATGGTGACGGTCACGTTCAGGTCGCCCTTCTTATAGATCGCGCTGATCATCTGTCCGAGGTCGGTGGAAGCGACTTCTTCCCAGTCGGCGAAATCAGACTTCACCTGAGCGGCGATGTCCTTGAGGCCGCGGGAGTCCATCACGACGACCATCGTCCCCTCCTCGACCGTCATGCTCTGCATGATGTCGTTCGAGACGAGCGGGATCTCCTTGGGGAAGTCAGCGGGCAGCTCACCGAACTCGATCTTGCTGTCGCCACCGGTCATGCCCTCGACGATCTGTTCTGCGGCATCCTTCGCCGACGACTCCGACACCTTGTTCACGATGTCATCGAGCGGGTTGGCGAAGCAGCCGGTCAATGCTCCCGCGATGACGACGGCGAGCGCGCCGCCAGCAACGCGCACACGGATGGATCGCTGTATTCTGCTGTGGCTCATCGTCTTCCCCTGCCATTCGCTGCGAATGTCTTGCCTCTGCGCGTATTTCAGCATTCGGTGCTCACAAACCGCTCACACGGTACACGGCACATGGCATACGTCCGCGACGAACGTGAGCGGTTTGTGAGCATCGGCTGGTTGCCTTTCTGCAGGTGGCATCTTGCACGCCACATTCTGCACAAGGGGAGAACATGGACCTGCACTCAACGCAGCAGCTCGTAGTCATCATGGCGGGCGCAGCATGAGGCCCCGGGCAGGCATCCGCGGGGCAGTGGCCGCTCTTTCTCTGGTGATGATCTTCGCGCTGACCGGCTGCGGTGATGACGACATCGATCAAGCCGCGAGCGCCAATGGCGGAGCCGCATCGGATGGCGACAACGCACCGGATACCGATGCCGACGCCCCGACGGATGCCGAAGACGACGCGGAAGAAGCAACAGACATCGAATCCGCAGATGTTCCCGCGGGCGTGGAATGCCTGTACGGCAATTGGTACGTCGACAACGACGCGTTCAAGGAGATGCTGAAGAAGGCGGGTGGAAGAGCTCTCAGCGTCAGCGGGTGGGCGATCGTGACGTACAACCCCGACGGAACGAGCTTGGCGACTTTCGACGAGTGGACCACCGTGACTCAGGAACAGGGCGCCAAGGCGACCATGGTGAGAAACGGTGAAGATCAGGCCACCTACGTCGTCACTGGCGATCAGATCACCACGACGGAGACCGTCGGCAGTTCTGTGCTCATGATGACGATGCAGATGGAGGGTAAAGACGCGATCACCGTGGAAGCCCCGCACGAACCGTTCAGCGTGACGACTGGCACGTTCACCTGCACCGCAGAGACCCTCACGGTTAACGCCAACGGAGCCACCAGCGTCTTGCTGCGCGAGCACTGAGGCCGTTGACTGCGGAGCAACCTCATCTCGTTCCCGCCAGCTACCCGCTCGGCGCGGCTACACTCGTGCGATGCGTGAGAACCCTCGGACCGACGCCTTCGTCCGCGTGCGCGGAGCCAGCGAGAACAACCTGCGCGATGTCGACGTCGATGTGCCGCGCGATCAGATCGTCGCGTTCACCGGAGTTTCGGGGTCGGGAAAGTCGTCGCTCGCCTTCGGCACCATCTTCACCGAAGCGCAGCGTCGGTATCTCGAATCGGTCGCACCATATGCGCGGCGCCTGATTCAGCAGGGTCACGACCCGCACGTCGACTCCATCACCGGGTTGCCGCCGGCGGTCGCGCTGCAGCAGCGCCGCGGTGCGCCGAGTTCGCGGTCGAGCGTCGGCACCGTCACGACGCTGTCGAACTCGCTGCGCATGCTCTTCTCGCGTGCCGGCACCTATCCCGAAGGTTTCACTACCCGACTCGATTCCGACGCATTCTCGCCGAACACGGTGGTCGGCGCATGCCCGCAGTGTCACGGCATCGGCGTCGCCCGGGACGTGACCGAAGCATCGCTCGTTCCCGACCCGTCGCTCAGCATCCGCGACGGAGCGATCGCCGCGTGGCCGGGAGCCTGGCAGGGCAAGAACCTGCGCGACATCACCATCACGCTCGGCTACGACATCGACCGGCCGTGGCGAGACCTTCCGCAGGCCGACCGTGACTGGCTGCTGTTCACCGACGAGCAGCCTGTCGTGCGGATCATCCCGCTGCGCGACCGCATCGAGAAGCCCTACAAGGGCAAGTTCTGGAGTGCGAAGAAGTACGTCTTCCACACGCTCGCCGACTCGCAGAGCGAGATGATGCGCAAGAAGGTGCTGCAGTTCGTGCGCTCGGGCCCGTGCCCGCTCTGCCACGGCACCGGGCTTCGCCGCGAAGCACTCGCCGTCACTTTCGCCGGCCGCTCCATCGCCGAGCTCAATGCGCTGCCGATGACGGAACTCGCGGCGGTCATCCGCCCCACCACCGAACTCACCGACCCGGCCGCAGCCCTGCCCACGAACCGCTCCGGCGAGCGCACCGATGTCGCGGTCGCCATCACTACCGATCTGCTCGCCCGCATCACCGTGCTCATCGATCTCGGGCTCGGATACTTGGGTCTCGGTCGCGTGACCACGACGCTCTCCCCTGGCGAGATGCAGCGACTGCGCCTGGCGACGCAGCTGCGATCGGGGCTCTTCGGCGTCGTCTACGTGCTCGACGAGCCATCGGCTGGGCTGCACCCGGCTGATGCCGAGCAGCTGCTCGAGGTCTTGGAGCAGCTGAAGTCGTCGGGCAACTCGGTGTTCGTGGTCGAACACAACATGGATGTCGTGCGGCATGCCGACTGGATCGTCGATGTCGGCCCCAGTGCTGGCGAGGGCGGCGGCGAGGTGCTCTACAGCGGAGAGGTTGAAGGCCTCGCGGCGGTCGACGCATCACTCACGCGGCCGTACCTGTTCCCGGCGCAGCATACCCATCGCCGCGAGGCGCGTGCGCGACGCGAGCCGACGCAGTGGATCGACGTCGAGGGCATCTGCCTGCACAACCTCACCGGTATCGACGTCACCGTCCCGCTCGGGGCGCTCGTCGCGGTGACTGGCGTCTCGGGCTCGGGCAAGTCGACGCTCGTCAGCCGCGTGCTCTACGACGTCGTGCGCGCGAAGCTGCATCCGACCGCCGATGACGAGGGGTCGTTGGGCGCTGATAGCGAGCCGGCGGACGAGTCGGGCGTCGCCGAGGCGACCGTGCCCGACGCTCGTGCCGATGCGCTGACCGTGCGGCGCACGGCGGGGCTGGAGCACATCGGCCGTCTGGTGCGCGTCGACCAGAAGCCGATCGGCCGCACCCCGCGATCGAACCTCGCGACCTACACCGGCCTGTTCGATTCCGTTCGCGCCGCCTTCGCCCGCACCGACCTCGCCGTCGAGCGCGGGTACACGGCCAGCCGCTTCTCGTTCAATGTCGCCGGCGGTCGCTGCGAAACCTGCCTCGGTGAGGGGTTCATCTCGGTGGAGCTGCTGTTCCTTCCCGGAAGCTACGGCAGATGCCCGACATGCCACGGCGCCCGCTACAACCCCGAGACGCTCGAGATCACCTATGACGGCAAGTCGATCGCAGACGTGCTGGGTCTGACGGTCCAGCAGGCGGCCGACTTCCTCAGCGGAATCCCGGCAGCCTCACGGAGCCTGAAGACTCTGCTCGACGTGGGTCTCGGCTACCTGCGCCTCGGGCAGCCGGCCACCGAGCTCTCGGGCGGCGAGGCGCAGCGCATCAAACTCGCCACCGAACTGCAGCGGATGCGGCGCGGCCACACGCTCTATCTGCTCGACGAGCCTACGACCGGCCTGCACCCCGCCGACGTGCAACGGCTGCTCACGCAGCTGCACGCCCTCGTCGATGCCGGCGATACGGTCGTCGTCGTCGAGCACGACATGGATGTCGTCGTCGACGCTGATTGGGTGATCGACCTCGGTCCCGCGGGCGGAGACGCCGGTGGGAAGATCGTCGCGGCGGGAACCCCGGATGCTGTCGCCGAGAACCCGCGCAGCCGGACGGCGCCGTATCTGGCCGCGCGACTGGCGCGGTGAGCGCGACACGACCGCAGACCGACCCGCCGCCTACTCTCGTCTAGCATGAAGCCATGCGCACATATACATCTCTGATGGTGCTCGGTGCGGTTCATCAGTTCCAGCCAGTCCACGGATATTTTCTGCGCAGGGAATTGTCGACCTGGCATGCGGATGAATGGGCGAACACCCGACCAGGGTCGATCTACAACGCACTGAAGTCGCTGGTTCGCGATGGGTACATCGAAGAAGACGGCACGACCTCTGAGGGCAACTACCCCGCACGTACGACATATCGGATGTCATCGACCGGGGAAGTGGAATTGCTGCGCATGGTGCGCGATGTGCTGTGGGATGTGCAGACGTTCGACACGAGAGGCGCTCTCGCGCTGACATCCTTCATGTTCGCGCTCACCCGAGCCGAGGTGATCGCCGGTCTCGAGCATCGGATCGGCAAGATCGACGGCCTGATCACCACCAACACATTCCATGTCGAGGACACACTGAAGTCCGAGACGACGCCGAAGTATGTGCGCGAGATCTTCGACCTCGCCTCGGCCCGACTGCGTGCCGAGCAGACGTGGGCTCAGACACTGCGGGATCGGGTGAGCTCAGGCGATTACCAGTTCGCCGGGGAGTGACTCGGTACAACCGCGACTAAGTCGCGAACGGCTGATGCGCTCAACGCAGTGGGCTGGGCACCCCGGTGCTGAGCCACGATCGCCCCGGCTGCGGCACCGTCGAGCGTCGCAGCACGGAGGCCGTCCCCGCGCGCCAGAGCAGCGGCGAAGCCACCACAGAAGGCATCTCCCGCACCAGTCGTGTCCACCGGTTCGATCGGGAATGCTGGCACATGGAACGGCTCGTCTCCATGGCCGAACACCGAGACGCCTTCCGCCCCCCGAGTCTGCACCACCGTCGTGTGCAACCGGAGCGCGTCGAGCCCGCCCAGCGCGGCAGCCTCAGACTCATTGACGATGAGGATATCGACGAACGGCAGCATCTCCCAGGTCGCGGGGTGCGCGGGCGCGGCGTTGAGTACGGTGGTGACCCCGTATGAGCGCGCCGCGCGCAGCGACTCTGCAGCCACCTCCGTCTGGATCTCCAACTGAGTGAGCAGTACCCGTGCGCCACGAACGGATGCGACAGCATCCTTCAGCCGCAGCTGCGCGTTTGCACCCTGTGCGACGACAATGCTGTTTTCGCCACCCGGGAGCGAGAAGACGTACGCGACTCCGGTGACACCGTCGACCTCGACGACATAGTCGCAGTCGATTCCGCTGGCCCGCATCGCCTCTCGCAGCATCGCGGCATCGGGGTCTGAGCCGACCGCTCCGCACATGCGCACCTCGGCGCCGCACCGGGCAGCCGAGATCGCCTGATTCAGGCCTTTGCCCCCGGGGTACATCCCGAGGCCGGCGCCGAGGACGGTCTCGCCCGGCTGGGGCAGCCGGGCGAGACCGGCGTAGCGGTCTGCGTTGATGCTTCCGACGACGCAGACGGGTCCGACGTTCATCAGACCGCGATCGCGGGGGCCTGCGCGCGGTACGAAACAGCTGGGTGGTCTCCGGTGATGGTCGCTTCGTCCGATTCGACCAGTCGCTCACGCAAAGTCGCGCCACGGCTCTCGCCGAGCGCGCCGCGCTCGCGCAGGATCGGCAGCACCTTCTCGACGAAGTCGATCGTCGAGCCGGGCTGGATCACCGGAGCGAGAAGGAAGCCGTCCAGGTCTGCGCCTTCGGCGAGTTCGATGATGCGGTCGGCGACCTGCTCAGCGGTGCCGACGAACGCCTTCGAACCCGCGCCGTGCTCGTGCCAGTCCTTGAGCACATCTCCCACGGTCATGCCGGCGAATCGCGACACCTGCGACTGCGACAGCTCGGTGTGCAGATCAGTCATCGGAGTCGCCGGATCGTACGCCGACAGATCGAGCCCGGTGAACCACGCGTACGATGCCACCGTGACCTCAGGCGTCTGCGAGTCCAGCACCTCCTGGTAGAGGCGCTGTGCGTCCTCCTCGGTCTCACCGATGATGCAGCGGAATTCCGCCATGACGCGCACGGACCCCGCATCCCGTCCGGATTCCACCGCCGCCGCTCTGATCGCCCGACTGTGCTGAGCGAGCTGCTCGACGCTGCCGCCGCCGACGAACATGCACTCGCCGTGCTTGCCACCGAATGCCCGGCCCGCCGGAGAAGAGCCGGCTTGGAAGAGCACCGGCGTGCCCTGCGGCGAGTATGCGGAGTTGCCGTAACCCTCGCTGCGGAAATAGGGCCCCTCGTGGGAGATCGCGTGCACCTTGGTCGGATTGGCGAAGGCACCCTGTTTGTCCTTGGTCAGTGCGTCCGGCTCCCAGGCGCCTTCCCAGAGCTTGTAGACCAATTGCACGAAGTCGTCGGCCATCGCGTACCGCTCATCGTGCGCGACCATCGGCACGCCGAATGCCTTCACAGCGGTGTCGGCAGTGCCAGTGGTGACGATGTTCCAGCCGACGCGTCCCTTCGAGAGCTGGTCAAGCGTCGCCATCCGCCGGGCGAAAGCATATGGCTGCTCGAGCAGCGTGGACCCGGTCATGACGACACCGAGCTTCTCCGTGTGCGCCAGAATCGCGGATGCCACGATGAACGGATCCAGGCGCGGCAGGTCGAGCCCCTCGATGGAGGCGACGTCGGGACGCACGCCATTGACCTCAGCCCAGCCCCAGGCGTCGGCGAGGAACAGGAAGTCCAGTCCGCCCTCTTCGCAGATCTTCGCGATCTTCAGCCAGTACTCCAAGGTGTCGTACTGGTCGCGCTGATTGTCGGGGTGCCGCCAGGTGGCGCGACCGGTGTCGTTGGCCTGGGCGTTCTCGAACAGACCGAAATGCAGTTTCTTCACTGTTTCTTCCTTTCACTACTCATGTCTCGAATGCTGCTCACTGCGCGGTCGGCTCGCCGTCGCTCCACCACAGCACCCGTTTGCGCACGATGGCGAGGACGCTGATCAGGAGGACGCCCATCAGGCAGAGCATGAAGATGCTGGCCCAGGTGACTTCGAGGTTCGCCTGCGCAGCGGATGTGGTGACCAGAGAGCCCAGCCCGGCAGCGGTACCGGCGGCGACGAACTCGGCGACCGCTGCACCGACTACGGCCAGGGGAAGGCTGATGCGAAGCCCTGCAAAGAAGTAGGGCATCGAACCGGGGAACCGCAGGTCGCGGAAGATCTCCCAGCGCGACGCATGAAGCGTGCGGAAGACGTCACGCGCCCGCGGGTCGACACTCCGAAGTCCGGCCAGCGAATTGACCAGCACGGGGAAGAACACGACGATGCCGGTGATGATGTACTTCGGCAGCATCCCGAACCCGAAAGCGACGACCAGCGCCGGTGCGATCGCGATCACCGGGGTAACCATGACGAGCACGATGAGCGGCATCAGAGCCCGCTCGACGATCTCGAATTCGCTCATGACAACAGCGATGCCGTATCCGAGGACGATCGCCGCTCCGGCTCCGACCGCCACCTCCTGCAGAGTGATGAAGAAGTTCTGCCAGTACATCGCCGGGTCCTCCAGCAATGTCACGACGACGGCGCCCAGCGACGGCAGGATGTACGGGTTCGTGAGAGCAACAAGCTCCCAGAGCAACGCGACAGCAGCGAAGACGATCGCCGTCGGCACCCAGACGCTGGGCCGGAGCCACCTGCGGAAACCGAATCCGCGAGGATAGGCGCTGTGTGCTCGCTGCGCGACGACAGCCTGTGTCGCCGAGACATCCATGGTGCTAGACATGCGCGTCCTCCTCCATTACTGCGGCCAACCGGAGCCGCACATAGGCCTCGAGATCCCGGAAGGCGTCACTCGCGTACGCGTCCTCGTGACGGGGGCGCGGCAGATCGACATCGATGATCTCGGCGATGCGTCCTGGGCGTGCGGCCATCAGCACGATGCGATCCGAGAGGACGATCGCCTCAGGCACAGAGTGCGTGACGAACATCACCGACTTGCGGTTGGACTGCCAGAATTCGAGCAGTCCCATGCGCTGCTGGTCGCGATTGATCTCGTCCAGCGCCGAGAACGGCTCATCCATCAGCAGGATGCTCGGGTCGAAAGCAAAGGCGCGCGCGATTGCGACTCGCTGCTGCATTCCACCCGACAGCTGCTTCGGATACTTGTCGAGTGCGTGTCCGAGCCCGAACGATCTCAGCAGCTCATCCGGCTCCCGCAGCACCCGCCCGCGATTCCCGCGCGGGTTGATGCGCACCGGAAGCTTCACGTTCTCGCGCACGGTACGCCAGGGCAGCAGTGCCGGCGCCTGAGGGACGAGCCCGATCGACTTGCGCTTGGTCGCCACGCGCACGCTGTCGGTTCCGATCTGCACAGAACCGCCATCAGCATCCAAGAGCCCGGCGACGACCTTGAGCAGGGTCGATTTGCCGCATCCGCTCGGCCCGATCACCGATACGAACTCACCGGGCGCGACGTTCAGGCTCACGTCGTCGAGCGCGAGCATCTCCTGACCGGGAAGACCGAACTTCTTGACGAGGTGCGAGATCTGCACGCCCTCGCCGATCGTGTCCGCCGTCATTTCGATGCACCCGGCCAGATCAGCTCACCGCTCGAGTCGTACAGCGACGCAACGATTTCAGTATTGATGACGTCCTCGATCGCCGGGACCGTCTTGGCCGTGCCGAACTCCTTCACAAGGCCAGCGGCATGCTGCCACTGCTCAGCGTTCTGCATTCCGGGCGCACCGACCGTGCTGTCGCGCACCCACTGGGACTCAACTGCCCATGTGCGCTCCTGCTGCTCGCGGGGGAAAGCCTTGCCCTGGCCGTTCTTCTCGGCGAGCTCGGTGATGCGATCGATGCAGTCGGCTTCATCCTCGAGGCAGTGCGCGAGCGCCTTCAGGCTTGCACGCATGAAATCGGACACTGCTTCCGGGTGAGCCTTCAGGAATTCTGAGTTGACCTCCATGACGTTGTACGTGCCGTCGATGTCGAAGTCCGCGGGCAAGAACTTGGAGTACGCGTCTCCCATTGCGTCCAGCGTCGCGCACTGGTTCGACGCGTAGCCGACAACCGCATCCACTTGTCCGCGCAGAACGACTGTCGGGTCATAATTGGTCATCTTGATCATGTCGATCTCGGATTCATCGGCACCAGCAGCATCCAGCATCGCGCCGGCAACCGGAGTGAGGTTGATGAAATATCCGAGCGTGCCGCCTTCAAGGTCTTTGAGGGACTTGATGCGCTCGTTAGCGAAGATGCAGAACGGCGATGTCGTGCCATAGGTCGCCACTGCGGTGATGTTGCGGCTGTTCGCCGCTGCCATCAGCACGTCCTCGGCGGAGCCCAGCTCCGTGAATTGTGCTTTGCCGGACGACACGAGCTGCTGTCCGTTGCCACCGGCAGCATTGATCTCCACGTCCAGGCACAGGTCGTCGAAGTATCCGAGTTCATCTGCGATGAACACGTCGAGCTGGCCAGCGCTGGCGGAGTAGCCGTAGCCGGAGATGTAGGTGAGGGTACCGGCATCGGCATTGCGTTCACACGCTGCCTTGTCGATCAGACCGTCAGCGCTGCCCGCGCCGTCATCAGCAGGGGTGCCTCCGCAAGCCGCGAGCGCGAACGCTCCGAGAAGGACCCCGGTCAGGACGACAGCCTGTCGTCCTCGGTTCTTGAGGTTGTTCAAAGCGCTTGCCTTTCGTCATTGAGGGCTGGTCGAGATGACTCTAGTCAAGTTTGAATGCTTGGGCAAGAATCAATTTCGAATCGTCTCCGACTATCGGCGTGCAACCCTCAGCCGTGCTAGCGTTATTAGACAAGTTTGACTAGTCACCAGGAGAATCGATGTCGATTGAGAACCCCCCGTCCCCGGGCCCGATGGACCTGCGACTGCGCCGCGCCTTCTCTTCGTTCCCGACCGGAGTCGTCGCTGTGTGTGCGTTGCGGGACGATGAAACTGAGCCGATCGGCATGGCCGTGAACTCGTTCACTTCAATCTCACTCGAGCCCGCACTGGTAGCGATCAGCGTCGCGAATACCTCGCGGACTTGGACGAAGCTCGCGGCAGCGTCGTCCGTCGGCTTGAGTGTGCTCGGGCACGGCCAGGAGCAGGCGAGCCGCAGTCTTTCCTCGCGAGATGGTGACAGGTTCGACGGCGTCCGCTGGGTGGCTCAGGATTCCGGTGCCGTGCACCTCGAGGATGCCGCGCTGTGGCTGACCTGCCACTTCGAGAAGCTCGTCGCAGCAGGCGACCACACCATCGTCCTGCTCGCCATCGATGATGTACAGCACTTCGACGACATCGAACCACTCGTCTTCCATCAGAGCCGCTATCGCTCGATTGTGGCGTAGGGGTGCAGGCGTTGAGGATCACAGGCACCGTCGTACACGGCGACGGACGCGGCCACGGACTCGGGTTTCCGACGGCCAATCTCCAGGTCTCCGAACTTTCCTGTCCGGACGGCGTCTACGCCGCCTGGGTGCGGCTCGCAGCTGAATCCTCGTGGCGGGAGGCGACAGTCAGCATCGGCGACAATCCGACCTTCGACGACGTCACCGACACCCGGGTCGAGTGCCATATCCACGACTTCAGCGGAGACCTCTACGGCGCAATGGCGACGATCGTCCTGGTCGGTCTGATCCGTGAGATGCGGGCTTTCGGCGACGTCGCCGGGCTTATCGAGGGCACGGCCGCCGACCTGCTGATCTCCCGTCGGATGCTGTCGGCTTCGCCCCCTCCGACACCATGCGCCGAAAGTGCTGGCGACTGCGTCGAGCCCGGACTCGAATAGTTCCCGATGCTCATCGCGACCGACCTGGATGGCACGCTGATACCGAACGCCGCTACCGAGGTGCCAGCGTTCACCGCCCGCGTCCTCCGGCGTCTCGATCGACAAGGTGTGCCTGTCGTGTTCGTCACGGGCCGGCCGCTGCGCTGGATGGACGGACTCTGGCCGCATGTGGGAACGCATGGCTTAGCCATCGCCTCTAACGGCGCGATCACATTCAGTGTGCCCGAGCGCAAAGTCGTGCACTTGTCAGGCATAGAGCCCACAGAAGGACTCGCCCTGTGCGATCGCATCTCGCAGTTGGTTCCCGGCGCACAATTCGCAATCGAATGCGTCGACGGGATCCGACTAGATCAGCGCTATCCGGCTTTGCCCCCACAGGGCCACGACGTTCCCAGAGCGCCGCTGCGAGATATCTGGGATGCACCAGCCGCCAAGCTGCTCGTGAGGCACCCGAACTTGGAATCAGCAGACTTCCACAGCCAGATGACGGAAGCGGTCGGCCATCGAGCGACCCTCACGTGGTCGGTCAGCGGGCTCGCTGAGATCAGCGCTCGCGGTGTCACCAAGGCCAGCGCTCTGGCCGAACTCTGCCGTGGCCTGAACGTCTCAACCAAGGACGTTGTCGCCTTCGGCGACATGCCCAACGACATCGCCATGCTCACGTGGGCCGGAACAGCGTTCGCAGTCGCCGACGCACACGAGAGCGTCCGCGCCGTCGCCCACGAAATCGTGCCATCATGCGCTGAAGAGGGCGTCGCCCGGACTCTTGATCGCCTCGTGCGCTGAGGCAGGCCGAGAGAGATGTGCACTCGGCCCCGTGATGGCACACTCTCCACCGACGCCGCAACCCCCTCCCTCTATCAGCACGCACACGGCATCGTCGCCTTTAGATGTCGCGCGCAGTCCGCGGGCGACGGGAAGGAACGCATGATGGCTGACACCACAGACGACCGCCAGAAGGTTGCTGACCTGATCAAGGATTTCCGCTTCGCGATGTTCACGACCCGGCACGCCGAGGGCAAGCTGGTCTCGCGTCCGCTGACCGTGCAGGAGACCGAGTTCGACGGTGACCTCTGGTTCCTGGTGCCGAAGAGCTCGTCGCCCGTCGCCGAGATCGCCGCCCACCACGAGGCATGCGTCTCGCTGAGTTCGAACGACTCGTGGGTCTCGCTTTCTGGAACCGCACAGCTCGTCGACGATCGCAGCAAGATCGAGCAGCTGTGGAATCCGATGGTCGACGCGTGGTTCCCCAACGGGCCCGACGACCCCGACGTCGGAGTGCTGAAGTTCACCGCCGACTCGGCCGAGTACTGGGACACGCCTGGCGGAAAGATCGCCACCGTGTTCAGCCTCGTGAAGTCGAAGGTCACCGGCGAGCGCTACGACGGCGGCGAGAGCGGCACCGTGGAACTGTGACTCTTTGACGAAGCCCCCGGTGATCTCCGGGGGCTTCGTCGTTCGCTGACAGACTGAACCCAATCGATTCCCGGAGGATGCCATGAACGCCCCGAACATCGTGATGCTGCACGTCACCGATCGCCCCGAAGACGTCGCCCGCGCGATCCTTTCCGCACGCACGCTGCACAAGGCTCGGCCGGCCTACAGCATCCGCATCATCGTGAACGGCGCTGCGCTGGCCGGACTCACGACGGATGCCGCGCCGCTCGACATCGAACACCTGCCCGAGACCGCCACACTCGAGGCCTGCGAGGTCGGCATGCAGGTGCATGACATCGCGCCCGCTGCCCTGCAAGACGGGGTCGGCACGACAGCATCCGCCATCGCCGCGCTCAGCGAAGGTCAACTCTCCGGCGCCGCATACATCCGCATCT
Organism: Microbacterium esteraromaticum; assembly: GCF_900163815.1. Taxonomy (GTDB): domain Bacteria; phylum Actinomycetota; class Actinomycetes; order Actinomycetales; family Microbacteriaceae; genus Microbacterium; species Microbacterium esteraromaticum_B. The sequence goes on from NZ_FUKO01000011.1 coordinate 94,676, forward strand.
GAGGCCCGCGCGCTGGCTTCCTTGGCGCTACTGGTTCGTCCCGCGCATCCACCGAGAAACCATTTCCTGCGCGAGAAACCACGCCACACGTGGTCTCTCGGGCGGGAGGTGGTTTCTCGACAGGTTGCTCACCGAGACCGGGCGATGAGGGCCGCCAGACGCGTGCCCGCGACGCCGGTAGACTGAACACGCCCCGCCGGCCCCTTCCTTTGGAGTGCGCGTGACCGCAAACACCCCCACCACTCACGTCCCCGACTCAGTCGAGAACGCCCTCGCGACTCCTGAGAAGGAGCAGCCGTACGGCGCCCTCGGGTTGAAGGACGACGAGTACGACCAGATCAAGACGATCCTCGGCCGTCGCCCCACGTCGGGCGAGCTGGCGATGTACTCGGTGATGTGGTCGGAGCACTGCTCTTACAAGTCGTCGAAGAACTACCTGCGCCGCTTCGGCGAGAAGGTCTCTGACGAGATGAAGGAGCGCCTCATGGTCGGCATGGGCCAGAACGCGGGCGTCGTCGACGTCGGCGAGGGCTGGGCGGTCACCTTCAAGGCCGAGTCGCACAACCACCCCTCGTTCATCGAGCCCTTCCAGGGTGCGGCCACGGGTATCGGCGGCATCGTCCGCGACATCATCTCGATGGGCGCGCGTCCCGTCGCCGTGATGGATGCTCTGCGCTTCGGCGCCATCGACCACCCCGACACTCCCCGCGTGGTGCATGGCGTCACCGCCGGCATCAGCTTCTACGGCAACTGCCTCGGCCTGCCCAACATCGGCGGCGAGACGGTCTTCGACTCCGTCTACCAGGCAAACCCTCTCGTGAACGCCCTCGCCGTCGGCGTGCTCCGCCACGAAGACCTCAAGCTCGCCAATGCCGAAGGTGTCGGCAACAAGGTCGTGCTGTTCGGCGCCCGCACCGGCGGCGACGGCATCGGTGGCGCGTCGATCCTGGCATCCGACTCCTTCGACGACGGCGGACCCACCAAGCGGCCCGCCGTGCAGGTCGGCGATCCCTTCGCCGAGAAGGTGCTCATCGAGTGCTGCCTCGAGCTGTACAAGGCCGAGCTCGTCGAGGCCATCCAGGATCTCGGGGCCGCCGGCATTTCGTGCGCGACCAGCGAGCTGGCGGCGAACGGCAACAGCGGCATGCACGTGTCGCTCGACAATGTGTTGCTGCGCGACCCGTCGCTGACCGCCGAAGAAATTCTGATGAGCGAGTCGCAGGAGCGGATGATGGCGATCGTCGCGCCGGAGAAGCTCGACGCGTTCCTCGAGGTCGTTGCGAAGTGGGACGTCGAGACCAGCGTGCTCGGCGAGGTCACCGGCGACGGGCGCCTCATCATCGACTGGCAGGGCGAGCGCATCGTCGACGTCGACCCGTCGACCGTCGCCGTCGACGGCCCGGTCTACGATCGCCCCGTCGCGTATCCGACGTGGATCGACGCACTGCAGGCGGATGCTGCCGAGACACTGCCCCGCTCGAACGAGCCGGCCGTGCTGCGTGAGCAGTTCTTCGCGCTGCTGGGCAGCCCGAACCTGGCCGACACGAGCTGGATCACCAACCAGTACGACTACTACGTGCTCGGCAACACGGCACTCTCGTTCCCCGATGACGCCGGCATGATCCGCGTCGATGAAGAATCGGGTCTCGGCTTCGCGATCGCCACCGACGCCAACGGCCGCTATTGCCAGCTCGACCCGTACGCGGGCGCGCAGTTGGCGCTGGCCGAGGCGTACCGCAACGTCGCCGTCACCGGCGCCACCCCCACCGCGATCACCGACTGCCTCAACTTCGGCTCTCCGGAGAACCCCGAGGTCATGTGGCAGTTCGGCCAGACCGTCGACGGCCTCGCAGACGGATGCTACGAACTCGGCGTCCCCGTAACCGGCGGCAACGTCTCGTTCTACAACCAGACCGGCGACACCCCGATCCACCCCACGCCGCTCGTCGGCGTGATGGGCATCATCGACGACGTGTCCCGCCGCATCCCCTCGGGATGGCAGGACGAAGGGCAGAACATCTATCTGCTCGGCGTCACCTCGACCGAGCTCTCGGGTTCTGCCTGGGCCGAGACGGTGCATCAGCACCTCGGCGGACGCCCGCCTGCCGTCGACCTCGCCGGCGAGAAGCGGTTGGCCGGGCTCATCGGCGCGGCCCGCGACGAGTGGCTCATCTCTTCCGCGCACGATCTGTCTGAGGGCGGCCTCGGCCAGGCCCTCGCCGAAGGCGTCATGCGCTTCGGCGTCGGCGCCCGCGTCTGGCTGACCGAGCTCATGGAGCGCGATGGGGTGGATGCCGCATCCGCTCTGTTCTCCGAATCGGCCGGCCGCGTCATCGTCACGGTCCCCCGCGAAGACGACGTGAAGTTCCAGGGTCTGTGCGAGGGTCGCGGCTACCCGGTGCTGCGCATCGGCGTCACCGACCGCGAGCCTACGCTCGAGGTTCAGGACGTCTTCACGGCAACAGTCGACGAACTGCGCGAGACGTCGCGTGCGACTCTGCCCGCGGTCTTCGGCCCGACCATCACGGAGCCGGTCTCGCGATGAGTGATCTGAAGCCCCATGACGAGGACTACGGCGACCTCGGTGAGCGCCGCAACCGCCGCATCCGCATGGTGGCGTGGATCGCAATCGGCTCGATGATCCTCGTCGGCGGCGGCTCGACGGTGTTGACGCTGCTGATCGGATAGCGCGCTTCGCAACCAACGACGAGGGGCTGGTGCAGTGGAAACACTGCACCAGCCCCTCTCTTGTTCACTGCGTCACGGCATTGCAGGACCATCCGGTCCGGTGCCCGGCAGCGGGTAATAGAACGGCGGCTCGTCCTCCCACGCCGAAGGCAGCATCAGCAGGGTGTCGTAGTGGTGCATCGCCACTCCGCCGAATGAGCTGTCTGACTCGAAGGCGTCATAGACCTTGTCGAGCTCCGACTCGAGGTACGTGCGCCCTTCTTCCCAGAAAGTCACGGTCTCGGGGTCGCCGGTGCCGGAAAGATCCTTCGTCTCGATCCCGATCACCACCGAGTTCGGCTTGCCGATGCTGTTGGCGTAGTCGATCTCGTTCTGCGCCTGATTGATGATGCCCGCACCACCGTCGGCGGTGTCGCGATAGTCCATGATCGAGATGTAGTCGGTCATGTCCTGGATGTGCTCACTGAGAGGCTTGGTCTCGCCCTCCCACGTGATCGACGTGCAGCAGTCCGACGTGTCGAGCCAGCGCGGGATCGCCGGACCCACCAGCACCGGCAGTCCGGAGGCGTCGCGACGGTCGATCAACCCGTCGAGCGTCTTCAGCCAGCGAATGGGAAGGTCATTGTCCGGCTGCTTCCATGCGGTGAGGATGTAGGGTTCGATGTCAACGTTGATGCCGTCGAATCGTGCCTCGGCAGGAACAGCCAGGTTGTAGTTGAGCACCTTCTCGAACTCCGCCACGGCGAAGTGCTCGAACTCTTCGAGGGCTCCGAGGTACGGGGGCTGAGTGCCACCTGCCACGGTGGCCTGCACGTGGTAGCCGCGCTCGCGGGCCCAGGTGACGAAAGCCGCGACTTCGTCGCGCGAGTCGCGAAGCATGTCACGATCGCCGTACTTGTCGACACCGAGGTAGATGGTCTTGATGGGGTCGGAGTCGAACGTGTCCGTGTCATCCATCATCGCGCCCAGGCGATCGCGTGCGGCCGTGTCGAACACCGCCTCGTACGAGGCCCGCTCCCAGATCCACATCGCACGATCCTGGTCGTACACTTCCGCCGTCTGGCGCTTGGCGCCGTTCATCGAGACATAGGTCGTCGGTGAATAGCTGGTGTGTCCCTTGCTATCGGTCGCTCGCGCTTCGATGCTGACGAACTCGCGCCGCAAACTGCTGTGCTGCTGAAGATAGGTCGACTGGCCGATCCGCGCCGCCTTCTTCCATTTGCCGCCGTTGACCCTCACCTCGACGCGCTTCACAGCGTGATCCGAGTCGACCGCGACCTTGATGGGAGCCACGCCCCATCGGGTCTTGCCGTCTTTCGGCGACGCGATCGTCACCACAGGCGCGGCGGCCTCGGGGTTGTTCACGTCGACGTTGACGAATTCCGACCACGTCGTATAGAGCGAGGTGAGGTCCCTTGCCCGTACGGCGAGCGACAGATCGCCGTGCACCTGTGAGATGTCGATGTCGACCGACCACTCTCCGCTGGTGCCGGATGTCTCGATCGGCACGAGCTCCTGAGCTCCGACGACGAGGTTGAGCTCTGAGGTATTCGAATGCGTGCCGGTCACCGTCAGCGTCTCACCGGAGACGACATCGCCACCGCTTGGTGAGCTGATCTCGATGGATGTCGGCTCGTCCGCGGCCGCGGCACCGCCTCCCATCACCAATAGCGCTGACACGAGTGCGCCCGCGACTCCGATCGCTTTCAATCGTTTGAGAACCACGTTGTTCCTCTCTTTGTTGATCTTCTGCTCTGTTCGTCAGCCCTTGACGGCGCCCGCCGACATGCCTGTCACGAGGTTCCGCTGGATGATCATGAAGAACACCACGACGGGAATCGAGAAGAGGGTGGCGGCGGCCATCTGGCCCCCGTAGTCGACGCCGATCTCGCCGGCGACAACGACCGTGAAGGAGTTCAGCCAGACAGGGAGCGTGTAGTCGACCTGATCCTTCATGAAGGTGTACGCCACGATGTAGTCGTTCCAGGCTGCGATGAAGGCGAAGACGCTGCTCGCGATGATTCCAGGCATCACCAGTGGAAAGAGAACCTTGGTCATCAGCTGCCAGGTCGAGGCCCCATCCATTCGTGCGGCTTCATCGATCTCGATCGGGATGGCGAGGAAGAACCCGCGCATGATCCAGATCGAGAAGGGCAGCACGCCCGCGACGTAAGCGAAGATCAGACCCCAATAGGTTCCGATGAGGTTCAGGGAGTTGAAGATGATGAACTGCGGAATCAGCAGAGCGGCCCCGGGGATCATCTGCACCATGAGGATGACGATGAGGATGATGTGGCGGCCGCGGAAGCGGAACCGGGCGAGCGCTGCGGCAGCACCCAGGCCCAGAGCGATCGACAGTAAGACGGCACCCGCCACGACGATCGTCGAGTTCTTCAGATAGTTGAGGAAGTCGCCCTGGAAGATCGCGGTCGCGAAGTTGTCGAGTGTCGCATTCAGCGGCAGGAACTGAGGCGTGGAACTGAGCACGTCGGCGCGAGGCTTGAACGCCGTGTTGATCATCCAGTAGATCGGAAAGGACCAGATCAAGCAGAAGGCGACTGCTATTCCGCTGCTGATCCACGGAACGCGACGTCCTCGCCTTCTTCTCGTTTTGCCGGTCGTGAGCAGCTCGGTAGTAGTCACAGGTCCTCCCCCGTGCGCACGAGAGTGCGAATGTAGAGCGCACTCAGGGCCATCAGGATCAGCGTGGATGCCACGGCGATCGCCGATCCTGTTCCGATCTGCAGGTTGCCGGAGAACGCGGTTCGATAGGTGAATACCCCCAGCGTGGAGGTCGCGCCGTCGGGGCCGCCCTCGGTGATCAGCCAGATCTGGTTGAAGATGTTGAAGTCCCAGATGATCGAGAGCATCGTCACCAGGAGCAGGGTGGGTGCGATGGCAGGCAGGATGACGATCCGGTAGACGGTGACCTCAGAGGCGCCGTCGAGACGCGCCGCCTCTTTCAGATCGAGCGACACCTGCGTCTCGGCTGCGTACAGCGTCAGAGCGATGAACGGCACCGCACTCCACACCACCAGCAGCCAGATGCAGATCCAGGCCAGAGTCGGGTCAGCAGCCCAGTTGGTGCTGGTCATGTCGCCGAAAAGACCCGTCTGGGTGAGGAGCCAGTTCAGCACGCCGTACTGCGGTTGGAAGAGCCATGACCACACCAACGACGCCGCCACGTTCGGCATCGCCCAGGCCATGATCAACACGACCGTCACGCAGTACCGAAGCGCATTGGGCAGGCGCGTCATCAGGTGCGCGATTCCCGCCCCGATGAACACGCTGCCCACCACTAGCGCGGTGGTGAACAGCACCGTCTTCACCAGTGACCACCAGAACGCACTATCGGTGAGGATCGTGCGGTACTGCTCGGTTCCGACGAACTCGAAGACGCCGGTGAAGAGTGTGCGCTGACCGTAGTTGGTGAACGAGGTGAAGATGAGGAAGCCGATCGGCAGCCCGACGACGAGAAGCATCATCAGCGCCGCGGGGCTGATCATCCAGAACGGCGCATTCGTGTGCTGCGGCCCCTTGCGGGTTGCGCGAGGGATGCGCTGCGCTTCAGGCTTCGACTTCACCGGTTTTTCAGTGGTCAACGTCATTTTTTCGTCCGATCCCATCGCGGAGGTGCCGCAGATCATCTCTGCGGCACCTCAGCGGGTCACTTGAGGTTGAGTACCTTCTCGAGCTGCGCGTCGAAGTCTTCTGCAGCCTGGTCGACGCTCTTGGAGCCGGAGACAACCGACTTGAAGACGTTCTCGATGTCCTTGTTGTTCTGGATGGTCGTCCAGTTCGGGTTGGCGGGCGTCGCACGCGACTTCAGAGCTGCTGCGAAGAAGCCCTTCTTCACCTCGGGCACATCGGCATCTGCGGCCTCGATGGCCTCCGTGCTGTTCGGGATCCAGCCGTCGACGGCGAAGACGTACTCGTCTTGGATCTCGGGGCTCGCCGCGATCTTGACCCAGTTGAGTGCGAGCTCGATCGCCTGCGACCGCGCCGGGATGGCCCAGTCCGACCCACCCAGCATCACCGGCTGTGCGCCGTCGCGACCGGGCAGCGGGAAGGTGCCGAGGTCACCTTCGAGATCCGGGTTGACCTTGAGGATGCCGTTGGTGTTCGTGTTCAGGATCGCCGACGTCTTGCCATCGGCGAAGATCTGGTTCTGGTCCGGCTCCGTGGTGTTCAGTGTTGCCGATGCGGCCGAAGAGTACGCGTTCTGGAACGACTTGAACTCCTCAAGCCCCGCCTTGGCGTCATCGCTGGAGAAGCCGCCCGACCAGGTTCCGTCCTCCTCGGTGGCGATCTCTCCGCCCGCGTCCCAGACGAACTGAACGCCGGCGAACCAGTACTGCCCGGGCAGGTAGAACGCCGAGAAGTCAGAGACGTCGGCGTTCGCGGCCTGCACCTTGTCCAGCGCCGCCGTCAGCTCGTCATAGGTCTCGGGCTCTTCGGTCACCCCGGCGTCGGCCCACATCTTCTTGTTGTAGATGACCGCGCGTGCTCCGGCGAAGCCGGGTACGCCGTAGAGCTGGCCGTCGATCGTCGCAGGATCGACGAGACCATCGAGCCACGTCCGACCCTGTGCCAGGTCATCCTTGAAGGGTGTCAGGTCGTAGAGTCCGCCGTTCGCGGCGTAACTGGCGATCTGTGTGTTGCCGACATCGAGGACGTCGGGCGGGGTGTCGGTCGCGAGCGATGTCGCGATCTTCGTTGCGATGCCGTCCCACGTCTGCACCTGCAGGTTGACCTCAGCCCCGGTCTCCTCGGTGAACCGCTCGTTGATAGCGGTCAGCGTCTCTTCTGTGTAGTCGCCGTCCATGACCCAGACCGTAACCTTCTGGCCGGCACCGTCGACCTCAGGAACCGTCCCATCGCCAGCGTCAGGCCCGCCGTTGCCGGTGCCTGTGCTGGAGCACGAGGTCAGCACGAGCGCGCTGAGAACGAATGTCACTCCGATGAGCTTTTTGGTTGCCACTGGACTCTCCTTCGGTTCGAGACGCCGACCAGCAGCCGGCGATGAGCGTTATTCCGACCGGACCAATCCGGTGCGCTTGTTTGGTCCTGCATTAGTGCAATCGGTTGCATTGATTACACCGTCCGGATCTGTGAATGTCAATAGCTATTTGGATTCTGTCCCGCTTCGGGCGGTGCAACCGATACCCGCCGACAGTGCTAACACCCGCGTCAACGCCTGAATCGAGCCTCCTGCTCGCGGATCGATTCGAGCACCTTGATCGGCGCCAGAAGCTGCTCGTACGCCACGGGCGGCGTCCCCGTGCGCAACATGTTGAGGAAGGCTTCGACCCCCGGGGCGACGTAGTCGTCTCCGAGGCGGATCTCACCCGCACTCACTCCATGTCGACCCACAGCCATGGCGCGAAACGGCACACGCCCGTCGTCGTCGGGTCGGACCAGCTCCAGCGTCACGAGCACATCATTCGCGACGTAGCGTGCGACCACTGCGTCGCGGGTGAGCTGCACGTCGACAGCATCCGGTGTGCCCGGCACGATGCGCTGCGCGACGTCGGCGGCATGGATTCCGTAGAAGAAGATTCCGCTGTACTCGCTCGTGGGGTCTGCCGGACCCGTCACCGTTACTGTCTGCAGTTCGCCGATGTGCTCCATCCCGGCGACGATCTCGTCGGTATCCGGCACCCAGCGCACCGCCGACGACGAGGTCAACGGCGCATGGCCCCGATGGGCAGCGGCGATGATAGCCTCCGCATCGGCGGTCGAGGCTGCCAGCGGCTTGTCGACCCAGACCGGATACCCGGACTCGAGGAAAGGCACAGCGTGGGCACGGTGGTGCGCTCCGTCCCGCGAAGTCACGATGAGCGCATCGACTGTGCCGAGCAGATCCGCTGACGTCTCGGCGATCGTCTCGATTCCGCCGAGTCGGCTGAGCTGATCTGCGCGGTCGCTGCCATCGCCGACGATCGCGCTGATACGGGCACCTCGTGCGCCAACGTGCTCGACGTTGAGGTAGTGGATGATCTCTTCGGCATGGCTGTTCTCGATGCCGACAAGGCCAACGTTCAACGGGTTCACTGCGTCACCTGCTCTCGAAGATCGACGGGCATTCCCGTGCGAGCGGACTCATACACGGCCAGTACGACACGCAGCGCCCGCCTCGCATCGTGGGTGGTCACCGCGGGCGCCCGCCCGTTTTCGATCGCCTCGAGAACGTCGGCATACTGGTCGCGGTGCGCAACATCGACCTGCGACCAGCCCTCCGGAGCATCCGCTGTCGTCGACGGCAGAGCAGGAGGGTCCTCGGTGTGAGCCGAAGAAAAGTAGTCGAGCTCGTCGTTCTCCATCACCGCTGTCCCCGCGTCGCCGTGCACCGCCAGGCGCACCGGGCGACCTGGGTACGCGGCGGTGCTGGCGAGCAGCATCCCGATCGCGCCGCTTTCGAACTCGATCGTCGCACCCGCGACGTCTTCTACGTCGATGCGTTCGTGCGCCAGCCTGCCGGTGCGGGCGCTCACCGAAACCGGCTCGCCCAGCATCCACAGAAGAAGATCAAGGGCGTGGATACCCTGGTTCATCAGCGCACCCCCGCCATCGATCGCGAGCGTGCCACGCCATCCGCCCGAATCGTAATACTCCTGTGAGCGGAAGAACGCGGACTCGACGATCCCGGACGTCATGCGTCCGAGGAGGCCGCGATCGATCGCCGTCCTGATGAAGGATGCCGCCGGCTGGAATCGACGCTGGCTGATCACCGACACGGTTCGCCCACTGTCGAGTTCGACTTCGCGGATGCGATCAGCGGCTTCGACAGTGATGTCGATGGGCTTCTCAATGATGACGTCGAGCCCACACCGCATGGCGGTGATCGCGACGTCTGCATGCAGCGCGCTCGGTGTGCACACCGACGCGAGATCGATCTTCGCCTCTAGATAAGCCTGCTCAGCCGAGGTGAACCAGGGAACCCCGTACTGCTCCGCTAGCGCCGAGGCGCGGGATTCGTCGTCATCGACGATCGCTCCCAGTGTCGCCTGCGGCAGCGACTGAATCAGTCGCGCGTGAACTGCGCCGATCGCTCCGGCGCCGACTACAGCAATGCGTCGTGACATCATCTGCTCTCCTCATCGATGGCTGTTCGTGTTGTTCTTGTCCAGCGCATGGCGCTGCCCGAATCAGCGGCGCGCTGAGCGAGAAGCGCGAGACGCGTAATTGCGATCGCATCCGCGGTAGTCGAGTACGGGGGCACGGCTCCGTCCTCGAACGAATCGAGAGCATCCTGTGCGGGCCGCCGACCTTCCGGCAGCGACAGGGCGCGAGTCGGGCGTTCTTCTGTCGTGACGTCGACTCTCGACCGCGCCCAGTGGATCTCTGCTGTGCCTCGGGTGCCGACCAGCCGCATTCGGTATTCGCCGTGGACGTCGGACGCCTGGGGCGTCATCCAGCTGACCTCCGCGGTCACAATCGTGCTCTGAGTCTGCATGGTTGCGACCCCGTATCGAGCGAATCCCCGATGATCCCTCCCCGCCACGGCGCCGTGCACGACGGCCGTGTCGGCCGGCGCGAACAGCAGAGCCGCGTCGAGATCATGCACGGCGAGGTCACCGATGATGCCGCCGTACTGCGTGGGATCGAAGAACCAGTCGGGCCGGGCGGAGGCGTTGAGCTTGTGCGGTCCGGAAGATGTGATCCCGACGATGTCGCCGAGCTCGCCGGAATCGACGACCTCGAGTGCGGCGATGGTCTCGGGGTATCCGCGCTTCTCCAGCAGCAGAGTCAGGGTGAGGTCGGTTCCATCGATCGCACGCTCGATCTCGTCCAGCTCATCGAGAGAGGTGCAGAGCGGTTTATCGGCGATGACGTGAGCGCCAGCGCGAAGCGCCGCCAGGGCATCGCGGCCGCGCTCGCCGTAACGCCCCGCGAGGTACACGACAGCGGGCCCAGCGTCGAGCAGGGCTTGCGTTTCGGCGAACGCCGTCGACCCCATCCGCTCGGCGTAGCGTTCGGCCAGAGCCGGGTCGGTGTCGGAGATGCCGAGCAGCTCCCACGCGCGCCGATCAGGACGAGCGAGCTCGTCGAGGACATATTCCACATGCGCGTGAGCGGCGCCCACGATGGCGATCTTCGGCATGCCGGAAGTAAAGCATGCGACCGGTTGCAGGGTCAACCTGTCTGCTGCGGGGCGACGTCGGTCGTTGCTCGCAGCACGAGATGGGTGGGGATCACGATGCGCGTCGACTCCCGCTCTCCTGATCGCAGGATCGCGAGGAGCAGTTCGGCCGCGGCATCACCGGCGGCGGCGGAAGCGGCCGAGATCGTCGTCAGCGCCGGGTGCGTCCCGCTGGCCAGGGTGTCATCGCAGCCGATCACGCTCATTCGCGCGGGCACGTCGATGCCCCGCAATGACAGCCCCGACATCACTCCTTGGGCGACCACATCGTCGAATGCGATCACTGCCGTAGCACCGGAGGAGAGGATGCCGGATACGGCATCCCGCCCGGCTTCCGAACTCGGGCGGCCGAGTTCGAGGATGATCACGTCCATCCCGGCGGAGTGCGCCGCCGTCGCCAAAGCTTGTCGACGCTGCTGATCTGACCACGACTCGGCGGGGCCGGATAGATAGACGACCCGCTGGTGCCCGAGCCGATCCAGGTGCGCGATCGCCTCATCCATTCCGCCGGAGGGGTCGATCAGAACCCTTCCCAACCCCTCTACGTCGCGGTTGACCAGCACGATCGGGCGCTGAATGTCCAACTCGCGAATGCGATCCTCATCCAGGCGCGGAGAGGCGAGCACGAATCCTTCGACCTGCGCACTGAGGCGTTGCGTCAGATCTGCTTCGCGGTCTGCCACCTCGTCGGAATCGCCAAGGAACACCGCATAGCCCTCGCGGTCAGCGCGCGCCTGCACGCGCCTGACGAGCGGGGGGAAGAACGGGTTGGCGATGTCGGGCACGACCACTGCAATATTGCCGAACCGCCCGGTCGACAGGGCCCGAGCCGCGTGATTCACGACATAGCCGAGCCGCTCTGCGACCTGGCGCACTCGCGCGACCGTTGCCGGGTTCAGCAGCTCCGGCCGGCTGAAAACGCGCGAGACGGTCGACCTCGATACACCCGCGAGATCCGCGATGTCACCGATCGTCACCCGGCCGCGGGGTCGTTTGCTTTGCGTCACACAAGACACACTATGCCTGCTCGTCTCCCGGTGCATCCGGAAAGCAAATGGGTTGACTTTGCAAACGGTTGCATTACTCTATCCAGACATGAGCTTCACTTCATTCGCGCTCCGCGCACACGAAGACCGCAAGCAGATGGGCCGGGCCGCTGCTCAGTCGGCGGCGCGAACCATTCGTGACGCGGTGGACCAGCGTGGATCAGCACGCATGATCGCCGCCTCCGCGCCCAGCCAGCTCGATGTCTACCGCGCTCTCGCCGAAGAGCCCGACATGCCGTGGGATCGTGTCACGGTGTTCCATATGGATGAATACCTCGGACTCGACATCGCGGCACCGCAGCGCTTCGCCAACTGGCTGATCGAGCATTTCGTGGGGCGAGTCAATCCGCAGCACTTCCACCCGATGCGCACTGAGTCCGAGGACCGCGGCATGGGCGAGTATGTGGACCTGCTTCGCGCCGCACCTGTTGATCTGGTCTGCCTCGGAATCGGAGTCAACGGCCACATCGCCTTCAACGAGCCACCGCACGCCGACCTCGATGACGCCAAGCCTGCGCGGATCATCGAGCTCGATCACGTCAGTCGTGTGCAGCAGGTCGATGACGAATGCTTCGCGACGCTGGAAGACGTCCCGACCCAGGCGCTGACTCTTACGATCCCTACGCTCATGGCGGCTGCCCACCTGGTGTGCGCCGTCCCGGGGCCTCAAAAGGCTGCTGCGGTCCGTGCACTCGTCGAAGAGCCCGTTGGCGCCGACTGGCCGTGCACGGTGCTGCGGCGCCATGGTCGTTGCGAGGTGCATGTCGACCGTGAGGCCGCCGCCCTGTTGGGGAGCACCGCGTGAGTCAGCAGACTTTCACCGGCAAGGATCCGTCGACCGGCACCCGGGTGCGGATCGATGTTCACGATGGCGTCATCGTAGGGATCGAGCCCGCGGCGCAGCCCGAGGACGACGAGCCGTGGATCGCCCCCGGCTTGATCGACCTCCAGGTCAATGGCCATGCTGACGGCGACGCCAACGCCGCCAATCCCTCGCCCGCGCAGATCGAGACGATGGCTCGCACTCTCGCCCAGAAAGGCGTTACACGTTTCCTGCCGACCATCATCACGGGTTCGAAAGACGAGATGCGAGACCGTCTCATTGCGATCGTGTCCGCCGTCTCGGAATCTCTGGATGCACGCAGAGCCGTCGCCGGGATACACGTCGAGGGTCCGTCACTGTCGCCGGAAGACGGCCCGCGAGGTGTGCACCCGCGTGAACATATCCGCCCGCCCTCGATCTCCGAGTTCGAGAGCTGGCTCGACATCGCCGGTGATTTATTGAAGGTCGTCACTCTGTCGCCGCACCACGACGGTGCAGTCGAAGCCACCCGCTTCCTCGTCGAACAGGGCGTGCGGGTAGCGATCGGGCACACCCATGCTGACGAAGAAGCCATACTCGCGGTCGTCGACGCGGGGGCGACACTGTCGACTCACCTGGGCAACGGGGCGCACCAGGTGCTCCCCCGGCATCCGAACTACATCTGGACGCAACTGGCCGAGCCGCGCCTCGTGGCCGGCGTCATCGCCGATGGCCATCACCTGCCCGACAGCACGTTGAAGAGCATCCTCGCGGCCAAAGGTCGGGACGGCGCTTTCCTCGTCAGCGACGCGGTCTCGACTCCTGCCGCGCTCGTCGAAGACGGTCGCTCGACGATCGGCGGCGACGTTCGTCTGACAGAAGAGGGCGCGCTGCGGCATGTGGCGACCGGCCTGCTGGCCGGTTCCGTGCAGACTCTCGACGTCGGCGTCGCGAACACCGCGCGCGTCACCGGTTCCCTCGATGGCGCCCTGTACCTCGCGACGCAGGCCCCTGCTCGCGCCATCGGCCTTCCGGACGTGTGGCGAATCGGCGCCCGCGCCGACATCATCCGCTTCTTCTGGGCACCGGGCGACTCGGCCATCCAGCCGGCCGAGGTAGTCGTCGCGGGCGAGAGCATCCGGATCCCCTCGTGATGAGCCCGTCCTCAAGGGCGCCGCGAACTGTGCACCCGCCGGCACGGCTCGCTCACCTCGGTCTGGGTGCTTTCCATCGTTCGCACCAAGCATGGTTCACCCATCATGCGAACAGCAGCTGCCCCGAAGACCAGTGGGGGTTCGTCTCGTTCACCGGCCGTTCTGTTCGCACGGCCGACCAGCTGACGAAAGCCGACGGCGTCTTCACCCTCATCGAGCGATCTGCTGACGGCGACCGCCTGGAGAGAATCGAATCGATCGTGCGAGCGGAGCGCGGCGATGACTTCCACACGTGGTGCTCCACACTCGCGAACCCCGAGATCAAGGTCCTCACGGTGACGGTCACCGAATCCGGCTACGCCGAAGGGGCGATCCCTCCCGACCGCATCGCCGGGGCTCTGATCGCTCGAGCAGCCGTGAATGCCGGCCCGATCTCCATCGTGAGTTGCGACAACCTGAACGGCAACGGCGCTGCTCTTCGCCGAGCGGTGTTGAGGGCTGCTGGCGATCAGGCCAAGGAAGTCGACAAGATCGCATCGTTCGTCGACACCGTGGTCGACCGCATCACTCCTGCGGCGACAGCCGAGGACATTCGGTGCGTGCGTGAGCTTTCGGGCTTCGATGACCCCTCCGCCGTCGTCGCAGAGCCCTTCGCCGAGTGGGTCCTGACCGACAACTTCGCGGATGCCAGGCCCGCCTGGGAGGCGGTTGGAGCACGCGTCGTCGAAGACGTGACACCGTATGAACAGCGCAAGCTGTGGTTGCTCAACGCCGGCCACACTTTCCTCGCTGCTGCCGGACGACTGCGACGATACGAGACGATCGCAGAGGCCTACGCCGACCCGGACCTCAATGCCGAGGTCGAAGCGCTCTGGGCAGAGCAGCGCAGAAGCATCCGTCTCGATGACGCCGAGATCAACGATTGGCTCGCAGCCCTGCGCGTGCGCCTCGCAAACCCTCGAATCGCGCATCGTCTGGAGCAGATCGCCCAGGGCAGCTCAGCGAAAATCGCACCACGCCTCCTCACCGTGCTTCGGCATCAGACAGAAGCCGGAATGACAGCCGGCGAAGCCCAGCTCAGCGCGCTGGACACGTGGGTGCGTTCCATCGTCGAGCTCGAGCCTCTCGATCAGCCCACCGCGGGTCTTGCCCGCGACCTTGAGACCGTTGCTCGGCGAGATCGGGTCACCGCCCTCATCGAGCAATTCACACCGGCAGGAGCATCATGATCATCGACAAAGCCGAAGTCATCGTCACCAGTCCCGACCGCAACTTCGTGACCCTCAAGATCACGACACGCGACGGCCACACGGGGCTCGGTGATGCAACCGTCAATGGACGCGAACTCGCCGTCGTCAGCTATCTCACCGATCATGTCGTGCCTTTGCTGATCGGCTCCGACGCCGCACGCATCGAAGACACCTGGCAATTCCTCTACCGCGGCGCGTACTGGCGTCGCGGCCCGGTCACGATGGCCGCGATCGCCGCCGTCGATATGGCGCTGTGGGACATCAAGGGCAAAGCCGCGGGAATGCCCGTCTATCAACTTCTCGGCGGTGCCTCGCGAAACGGTCTTCTGGCATACGGACACGCGTCGGGCAAGGAACTCCCCGAGTTGTTCGACTCGATACGCGCGCACCAGGAGAGCGGTTTTCGGGCCATTCGCGTGCAGACGGGAGTCCCCTCGCTCAAAGCCATCTACGGCATCGCAGCGCAGGGCGGCGACGTCGGCGACGCCAGTGTGCGCTACGACCACGAGCCCGCGCGTCGTGGGGCTAAGCCGGTCGAAGAGGATTGGGACACTCGTGCCTATCTCAACCATCTGCCAGGTGTGTTCGAGGCCGTGCGCAACGAGTTCGGTCCTGATCTTCCGCTGCTGCATGACGGGCATCACCGGATGACGCCGATCCAAGCCGCCCGTCTGGGCAAGGATCTCGAACCTTACGATCTGTTCTGGCTGGAGGACTGCACACCCGCCGAGAACCAGGAAGCTCTTCGACTGGTGCGCCAGCACACCACGACACCGCTCGCCATCGGCGAGATCTTCAATACGGTCTGGGACTTCAAGGACATCATCCGCGACCAGCTCATCGACTATGTGCGCGGTGCGGTCACGCACATGGGCGGGATCAGCGCGCTGAAGAAGACTCTCGATTATGCCGCGCTCTACCAGATCAAGTCCGGCATGCACGGGCCCACCGATATATCTCCGGTCGGGATGGCAGCTGCGATGCATCTCGGGCTCGCGATTCACAACTTCGGCATTCAGGAGTACATGCAGCACGGTGCCCAGACGGATCAGGTGTTCGAGCAATCCTTCACGTGGAACGACGGATACCTGCACCCGGGCGACAAGCCCGGCCTGGGCGTGGAGCTGAACATCGACGAAGCGGGCAAGTACCCGTATGAGCAGGCCTACCTGCCCTATAACCGCCTGCTCGATGGCACGATTCACGATTGGTGACGCGGGTGCATGACCGGGATGCCTCCGGCGCGGTCCGGCACCCGATCGTAGTGATGGGGGTCTCGGGGGTCGGCAAGACGACCGTGGCTCGCCTCGTCGCCGAACACCTCGGAATGCCGTTCGTCGACGCCGACGACCTGCACAGCGCATCGAACCTCGCGAAGATGAGCAACGGCATCCCGCTCACGGACGAAGATCGGATGCCGTGGCTGCACGCAGTCGGCGATGCCCTTGGCCAATCCCCGGCATCGGTGATCGCCTGCTCCGCCTTGAAACGTACCTACCGCGACGTACTGCGCGAACACGCGCCGAACGCGCTATCCGTCATGCTCGACGCGGATCCCGCTCGGCTTGCCGACCAGATAGCGCGCCGGCGTGGACACTTCATGCCCCCGGAGCTGCTGCAATCGCAATTGGACGCGCTCGAGCCGCTTCAACCCGACGAAGCAGGCATCATCATGGCCGTCGATGACGACCCGCTGCCGCTCGCGAGACGCATCGTCAGCGCGTTGTGACGAATGCGCCACGCGCGGCTCGCCGCCGTGCAGAATGTGGCGACGAGAGGACGCTGGACTACCTTTAGCTCATGACTTCACCGCCGAAGGATTCAAAAACGTCCGCTCCAAAGCGCATTCTGAAGGAAGTCACGCACCCCGCGTTGATTCCCGGCATCGGTGTCGAAGACACCCCTCGCATCTTCAACACCAACTGGTTCGTGTTCGGAATCGCGGGAGTCCTGGTACTGGCCGTGGTCGTGTGGGGCTTCTTCGCTCCCGACAGCATCAGCGCGACCGGAGCCGCGTCGCTCGAATGAGTGACGACCAATTTCGGCTGGTTGTTCTCGCTGCTCGCGATCGTCGTCGTGGCCTTCATGCTGGTCGTCGGATATGGGCGCACGGGCGCGATCCGCCTCGGCGCCGACGATGAATCCCCCGAGTTCTCCACGGTGTCGTGGATTGCGATGCTGTTCTCGGCCGGCATGGGCATCGGCCTGCTGTTCTTCGGCCCGGCAGAACCGCTCGGCTACTTCAACGACGTGCCGCCCGGGTTCACTTCGAAAGCCGGTACGCCGGATGCCATGCTCGACGCGCTTGCGCAGTCGATCCTGCACTGGGGTCCTATGGCGTGGGCGTTCTACGCACTCGTCGGCGGCGCGATCGCCTACGCCGCCTACCGGCGAGGCCGCGCCCCGCTGATCTCGGCGATCTTCCGGCCGATCTTCGGCGAGCGCACGGAAGGCTGGCTGGGCGCCGTCATCGACGTGTTCGCCATCATCGTCACGCTGTTCGGCACCGGAGTCACCCTCGGCATCGGCGCGCTGCAGATCTCACGGGGGGTCGAGGTGGTCAGCGGCCTCGGACCACTCGGTAACAACGCCCTGATCGTGATCATCACGGTGCTCACCGCAGCATTCGTCGTGTCGGCCGTATCGGGGATCAAGCGCGGCATCCGCATTCTGTCGAACATCAACATGGTGCTCGCCGGTCTGCTCGCGCTGTTCGTCTTCATCGCCGGCCCGACGCTGTTCCTGCTGAATATGATTCCCGCGAGCGTCTCGACATTCTTCGGCGACCTCTGGCTCATGCTCTCGCGCAATGCCAGCCAGGGTGAGGCTTCGGCAGAGTTCGTCTCGACCTGGACGAACTACTACTGGGCGTGGTGGATTTCGTGGACGCCCTTCGTCGGCATGTTCATCGCCAAGATCTCGCGCGGTCGCACGCTGCGCGAGTTCGTCACCGTCATCATCGTGGTGCCCTCCACCGTGTGCATCGTCTGGTTCGGCATCCTCGGCGGTGCGGCGATGTACTTCGATTCGAAGGACGGAAGCATCAGCGGAGTCGGCTCGTCAGAGGGCGTGCTCTTCGCGCTGTTCGAGCACCTGCCGTTCGGCATCGTGCTCTCGGTGATCGCGATGCTGTCGATCGTGCTTTTCTTCGTCACCTCGGCCGACTCGGCCGCGATCGTGATGGGCTCGATGAGTCAACGCGGCAAGCCGGAACCGGCGACCTGGGTGACACTCACCTGGGGTGTTCTGCTCGGGGCCGCAGCCCTCGCTCTGCTGCTCGCCGGTGGCGAGAGCGCGCTGTCGGGCCTGCAGTCGATGATGGTCGTCTCGGCGCTGCCATTCGCCTTCATCGTGATCGGCATCATGATCTCGTGGGCGAAAGAACTCGCCACCGACCCGTACATGCTGCGCCAGCGCTACGCCCGAGCAGCCATCGCCCAGGGCGTGCGCCGCGGCATCGCCGAGCACGGCGATGACTTCGTGTTCGGGGCGACCGAGGTTGACGCGGCAGAAGGCGCGGGAGCGTCGATCGACTCCGACGACCCGGCACTGACCGAATGGTACGAGGCTGCCACCGGGCAGATGCCCATCGTTACGGCAGAAGATGTCACCCGCACGCTGGATCCGGGCCGGATTCAGCGTGCGGGCCCCCACGACCCCACGCACACAGCATCCGGCGACGCATCGTTGACCGTCGGCGAAGACCGGCGGTCGCTGCGCCGGCAGCGCCGGGAGGGGCAGTCACCGGAGCCAACGCGGATAGACGCTGATCCGACTCGTGACGCTGGGCCGTCCGGCACCGAGCCGGATGACACCGTGGGACGCTAGGCGGTATGACCCCTGACGCGCAGCCGGAGACTCCCATCGTCGTGATGGGTGTCTCCGGCGTCGGCAAGACGACGCTCGGCAAGCTGCTCGCCGAGCGACTCGGGATGCCGTTCATCGACGCCGACGACCTGCACAGCGCGGCCAACATCGCCAAGATGAGCGCGGGCAATCCGCTCACCGACGAGGATCGCGCACCGTGGCTCGATCGCGTCGGCGACACTCTCGCTGCCTTCCC
Organism: Microbacterium esteraromaticum; assembly: GCF_900163815.1. Classification (GTDB taxonomy): domain Bacteria; phylum Actinomycetota; class Actinomycetes; order Actinomycetales; family Microbacteriaceae; genus Microbacterium; species Microbacterium esteraromaticum_B. The sequence continues at coordinate 113,822 of NZ_FUKO01000011.1, forward strand.
CACGCCGGTCATCGCCTGCTCCGCGCTCAAAGACGCGTACCGAGATGCGCTGCGCGCGAAGGCTCCGACAACTCAGTTCATCGAGTTGACTGCGACGCCTGAGAAGATCGCCGAGATGGCAGCCGGGCGCACCGGACACTTCATGCCCACATCTCTACTGTCGTCTCAGCTCGACACCCTCGAGCCGCTCGACCCCGACGAGAACGGCATGATCGTCACCGTCGATGCGCCGCCCGAAGAGCTGGCCGACCGAGTGCTGACCCGACTTCGCCAGAAATAAGTTCAGTAGACGAGCTTCGATAGGCTCGGATTTCCGGCATCCGACCTGCTTCTCCCCTTCTGGAGTCCCCCTGTGAACGACGATCTGCAACACCTGCGCACCGCACTCGCTGCCGACGACCCGCTCGTCTGGGTCATGACCGGCGACTCGATCACGCACGGGCTCACGCACACCGGCGGCGAACGCAACTACGTCGATCATCTGCACGAGCTGATCCGCGGCGACATGGCGCGCGTGCGCGACACCGTGATCAACACCGCCATCAGCGGGTGGCGCATCGTGCTGCTGCTGGAGGATTTCGAGCAGCGCGTGGCGAGGTGGCAGCCCGATGTCGTCACGCTGATGGTCGGCACGAATGACTGCTCAGACGAGGGTGTCTTCCCCGTCATCACCGCGGCGGAGTTCGGCGAATCGGTGACCGAGTTCGTACGCCGGGTGCGCGCGATCGGTGCGATCCCGGTGCTGCAGACTCAGCCCGGAATCGATGTGAAGGATGCTCCGGAGCGTGCGCGCATCGCGGAGTTCGCGCAGACCGTGCGTGAGGTCGCTGCGCGCGATGAGGTGATTCTCGTCGATCAGTTCGCGCGGTTCGCCGAGCTCGGTGGCGGTGATATCGCGGGCGGGCTGCTGAACGACCCCTTCCATCCGAATGCCGCGGGTCAGGCCGTGCTCGCGCTCGAGTTCGCGCGCACGCTCGGCCTCGCGCCGACACCTGAGCGCGACCGCGTGCTGCCTGACCTCGCCGTGCGCGGGGTTCCGCGGCCGTAGTCGCGGCGGGCCTCAGCATCCGCTGCACTTTTCCGCATCCGCGACAACGAACGATGGCGCGGATGCTACTTCCTGCAGCGGATGCCGGTGAGCCTCCCCTACCCGGCCTCCGACTTGCGGCCGCCGGCCTCGAGCACATCGCCTGCGGGCAACTCCTGGTGTCCACCGAACTGCAGGCGCATCGCCGAGAGCACCTGGTTCGCGAAGTGGTCTTCACCGCGCGAGGCGAAGCGCTCGAACAGCGCAGACGCCAGCACCGGCACCGGCACGCCGACATCGACCGCCGCCTTGACCGTCCAACGCCCCTCGCCCGAGTCCGAGACACGACCGGCAAGGCCGTCCAGAGTCGGGTTCTCGTTCAGCGCCACGGCCGTCAGATCGAGCAGCCACGACGAGATCACCGAACCGCGCCGCCACAGCTCGGTCACCTTCGCGGTGTCGATGGGGAACTGATAGAACTCCGGCTCCTCCAACGGCGCGATCTCGGCAGAATGCTCGGCTTCGCGGATGCCGGCATCCGCGTTCTCGAGGATGTTGAGCCCCTCGGCGATCGCCGCCATGATGCCGTACTCGATGCCGTTGTGCACCATCTTCACGAAGTGGCCTGATCCGGCCGGACCGCAGTGCAGATAGCCCTGCTCTTCGGGCGCGAGATCTCCGGCGCGGCCGGGCGTGCGCTCGATCTCACCGGGGCCCGGCGCGATCGTGCGCAGTAGCGGCTCGATGTGCTGCACGGCAGCATCCGATCCGCCGACCATCAGGCAGTAGCCGCGCTCGAGGCCGAACACACCACCGCTGGTGCCGGCGTCGACGTAGTCGATGCCGCGTTCGCGCAGTGCAGCCGCACGGCGCACATCGTCACGGTAGTTCGAGTTGCCGCCGTCGATGATGATGTCACCTGATTCGAGCACTTCCGCGACCTCGTCGGCGACCTTGCCCGTGATTCCGGCCGGCACCATCAGCCACACGACGCGCGGCTTCTGCAGTTTCGCGGCGAAGTCCTTCAGATCGGATGCTCCGGTCGCGCCCTCCTCAGCGAGCGCCTTCACTGTCTCCTGGTTCACGTCGTAAGCGACGCATTCGTGTCCGTCTCGCATCAACCGGCGCACGATGTTCGCGCCCATCCGGCCAAGTCCGATCATTCCCAGTTGCATTTGCATCTCCTCGCGCCATCGGCTCGGCAGGAGCCGGACTCGCCCATCCTCCCACCAGCGCCGACGCCGTCGCAATGCCCCGGTGACTCACTGGCAGCGCGCGAGCGATCACGCCAGAGTGAGGAAGAGCTTCTCCAGCTCGGCGATGGTCGGTGCGTCCTGCGCGTCATCCTCGCCGGTCATGCAGGTGCGCAGCGCCGTGCTGATGACCGCGAATCCGGCCCGGTCGATCGCCTTCCCGACAGCGGCGAGCTGAATGACGACGTCGCGGCAATCAGCATCCGTCTCCATCGCGTCGATCACCGCCGTGAGCTGCCCGCGCGCGCGCTTGAGCCGGTTCACGACCTTGCGGATGTCTTGCTCCGATGCCTGCGCACTCATGCGTACTCCTTCATCCGCGCGGGCACGCCCATGCGTGTGCCGCTGTGCCAAGTGAGATAGCCGCCGTCGAGGTTGCGCGCCGCCCGCCCGTGCTGGCGCAGCAGTCGCACGGCGGTATGCCCGCGCTGCCCGACCTGACAGTGCACGATCAGCTCGCCCGCCGGCAAGTCGTCGAGGCGCGCACGCAGATCGTCGAGCGAGACGTTGATGCTGCCGGGGATCGCACCGAGTGCATTTTCAGCGGCGGTGCGCACGTCGACCACGACGGCGCCTGCCTGCACGGCGCTGTCGAGCTCATGCCATTGGATGCTGTCGGTCAGCCCCGTCTTCGCATTGTCGGCGATGTAGCCGAGCATGTTGATGGGGTCTTTCGCGGAGCCGAACTGCGGCGCGTAGGCGAGTTCGAGGCGACTCAGCTGCGAGGCGGTGAGCCCCGCCTGCATCGCCGTCGCGATCACGTCGATGCGCTTGTCGGCGCCCTGTCGACCGATGACCTGTGCCCCGAGGATCAGGTCGGTGTCGGGGTCGACGATCAGCTTCATCGTGAGCCGCTCGGCCCCCGGATAGTAGGTGGCGTGATCGGCCGGGTGCGCATGGATCACGCGGTGCGGACCTCCGGTGGCACGCAGCCGCTGCTCGCTCCACCCGGTCATGGCGACGGCGAGACCGAAGACGCCGACGATGGCCGTGCCGACGGCACGCTCGGCATCCGCCGGACGCGCATCGAGGATGCCGGCCTGCCACGCAATCGCGTCGGCAGCCGTGCGTCCGTGCCGGTTGGCGAGGCCGGCCATGGTGACCAGCGTCGGCTCGGCGGAGAGCGCGTCGATCTTCTCGACGGCGTCGCCGACAGCGAAGATGCTCGGGTCGCTCGTGCGCTGCAGCCCGTCGACGGCGATGCCGCCAGTGGCGCCGATCGTCAGCCCGGCCTTCGCGGCGATGGATGCTGCCGGACGCACGCCCCTGGCATCGATGACGATGTCAGCGGCGAGCGTGGATCCGTCGTCGAGGTGCACGCCTTCGGCATCCAGCTCGCGAACCGACGTGTGCGTGCGCAGGTCGACGCCACGCGCGACCAGCTCATCGACGACGACGGATGCCATCTCGGGGTCGAGCGGACTCAGCGGGTGCGGACCGTGCTGAATCAGAGTGATCGCCAGCCCGCGTTCGATGAGGTTCTCGGTGGCTTCGAGCCCGATGAATCCGCCGCCGACGACAACCGCGTGGGCCGTCGCCGGTGCATCGGCGAGCGCGGCAGTAATCCGGTCGACGTCGTCGATCGTGCGCAGGGTGGCGACGGTCGGGCCGGTGGCGGGGATGCCACGCGACGCGAAGGTCTCGCGCGGTGCGGCACCGGTGGCGAGGATGAGGTGGTCGTAGCGTTCGTCGCTGACGACACCGGTGCGCACATCGCGGATGCTCACCGTCTGCGCTTCGCGGTCGATCGTGACGGCCTCGTTCCCGGTGCGCACGTCGAGATCGAAACGCGCGCGCAGCGACTCGGGTGTCTGCAGCAGTAGAGACTCGCGCTGCGAGATGACGCCGCCGACGTAGTACGGCAGGCCGCAGTTGGCGAAGCTGACGTAGTCGCCCTGCTCGATCACGATGATCTCTGCCGACTCGTCGAGTCGGCGCAGACGCGTGGCCGCCGACATGCCGCCGGCGACTCCCCCTACGATGACGATGCGCATCAGATCACCCCTTGCCGAAAAGTCGGGCGAAGAAGCCCGGACGGGGTTCGTTCTCGTGTCCGCCGCAGCGGTCGCGGGTGGGGATGCCGCGCATCACGCGGTCGACGTGCTGACCGCATCCGGCCCACGTCGTCTTTCCGCACTTGCGGCAGGTCACTGCTCGACACATAGTTCTAGGATCTCCTCGTCATCGATATGCCTCGACTGTACCAGATACCCCTGGGGGTATCTGTCGTGGTCGCGTCGGGCGGGCTCGGCGGGTCCGGGCATCCGCGCCAAATTCCCGCATCCGCATCCGCATCCGCGCCCGCCGCATCCGCACCCGCCGCATCCGCCGCAACCGCAACCGCAACCGCCGCATCCGCCGCAACCGCAACCGCAACCGCAACCGCGCCAGTTTCTGGCATCCGCTACATCGATCGATGGCGCGGATGCGGGAATGTGTAGCGGATGTGCGATCAGTCGCGCGCGGCGACGCGACGCGACGCGACGCGACGGCGCGGATTAGGGTGGCGGCATGACGGATGTGCGGAAGCGGCTGACCCAACTGCGGGCGGATGCTGCCGAGCGCGCGTCGGCCGCGGCATCCGCTCTGGCCGAACTCATCCACGACCGGCAGAGCTCCACCGATGATGACGAGCACGACCCCGACGGCGTGACGCTGTCGTCGGAGTGGTCGCGTCTGTCGGCGCTGGCGGATGCTGCCACCGTGGAGCTGCGCCAGGTCGACGACGCTCTTCTTCGGGTCGACGCCGGCACCTATGGAATCTGCTCCCGCTGCGGTAGGCCCATCCCCGCAGGGCGACTGGAAGTACGCCCGTTCGCCGAGTTGTGCGTGCCCTGCGCGGAAAAGCGCTGACCGCACGCATGCGGACCGTCGGCCAGAACTAGGCTGATCAATCATGCAAGATTTCTGGAATTTCGCAGGCAACTTCTGGTGGCTGATCTTTCCCATCATGGGGATGGCGGGTGGCGCCGCGAAGGCCTGGGAGCGGTCGTCGAAGCAGCGTCATGAGCGTCGTCTCGAGACTTTGCGCCTCAAAGGCGAACTCAAATCGCAGCAGCTTGCCGCCCGCGGAGCCGTCGCACCGGCACGCGCCCCGCGACAGGCCGCAGGCGACGAACAGGCGTCAACGAAGCAGCTGCTCGAGAAGCTCTTCGCCGAACACGATGAGATCACTGCGCGGTGGCTCGACTACGAACTCGACGTCGCGAAGCTGATCGCTTTTCCGGCGATGAGCGACGGGCGCCAGCCGCTGACTGCCGCGTTCCTGCGCGCCAAGAAGACCGCAGACACATTGCGCCCGGCATCCGCCGAGGCGAAGCTGAGCGAAACGCAGATCGCCGAGTATCTGGATGCCGTCGGCAACTACGCCGTGGCATTCGACGTCGCCGAGCGCGATGCCCGCCGCCTGCGCAACTCGACGTTCTCGGAAGCCGAGCGCAAGCGCCTCGACCGCGCGCAGCACATGCTGAAGGTAGCCCTCGACGAGTCGGCCACGCAGGCTGAGCGCCAGATCGCCTACAAACGTGTGCGCGACGAGCTCGATGGACTGATCCTGCTCTCGGACGAGGCCGTTGATGCGCTGGAGAAGCAGGTTGCGGGCGAATTGCCTCCTGCATGACCCGCTCCACCCGTGAAGGACGGGAGACATAGGCTCGACGCATGGAGCACACGGAAGCGCTGCGCGTCGGAATCGTCGGGGCCGGCGGCATCGCCGCGCCGCACATCGAAGGCTGGCTGGCTCTCGGGGCCGAGGTCAGCATCCTGCGGCGCACCGGCACAGACGCCCTCGCGGCGAACTACGGGATCACCATCATCGATGACCTCGACGAGCTGATCGAGCGCGCTGAGATCGTCGACATCATCAGCCCCACCTCCACTCATCCCGAGATCGCGCATCGCGCCTTCGCGATGGGGCGGCACGTCGTGTGCGAGAAGCCGTTGGCGGTCACCGCCGCAGCGGCCGCCGAGATCGCACAGGAGGCGGCGGATGCCGGGTTGCGCCTCTTCCCCGCCCATGTCGTCCGCTATTTCGAGGGCTATCAGCGCCTGCACGAACAGCTGCCCGCAGTCGGCGCCCTCCTCGAGCTGACGTTCCGACGCACGGTCGCAGCCCCCGCATCCGCCTGGTTCTACGCGCAGGATGCCGGCGGCGGACTCATCCGCGACCTGATGATCCACGATTTCGACCAGGCGCTCTGGCTCGCAGGTCCCGTCATCGAAGTCGCAGCCACGCAGGACCCGCCCGCAGTCGATGGCCAAGTGCAACCGCCGGTCTCCGCGCACGTCACTCTCACCCATGCGAACGGCGCCATCAGCCATGTGCAGGCCGATTGGTTCGGCAACGACACTGACCTTCGCTCGCAGGCCGAGATCGTCGGCACGACCGGAAGCCTGCGCTTCGACACTGCCAATTCGGCCGGTCAGCGTGAGGGGTACCTGCCGCCAGCATCCGCCATCGATCCGTATCAGGCGCAGCTTGCCGATTTTGTCGACGCGCTTCGTTCGGGCAGGCCGGCGCGGGTCACGCCCGAAGACGGAGTTGCCGCGGTGCGGCTGGTGGATGCCGCCTATGAATCACTCGCCGCCGGGCGGCCCGTCCTGTTGTGATGGTGGCTGGGCACCAGCATCCGCCCCGTGCTGCTGACGACGCCGCGCACGACGATCGAGGTAACCTCGATCGCTTCGCGGGTGAACTTCGCCTCCCGCACCCGATCGGATCGATGTGCGAGACGTAGGGTGCCGCTCTGCGGTCGCACTTACCCGGTGCGAAAAATAAATGCTCCATCTCGTTCCGGCTATACTATAGTGTGATTAGAAACCTGCCGCCCGCCCCGAGGCGTTCGCAGATATTAAGAACTATCCTCCGGGAGAGTTGAGCAAAGGAGCTCCATGAGCGCACAAGACGTTGCGGCGCCCTCGTCAGCACAGCTGACAGGCAAAGCCAGCAAAACCGAGCGTAAGAACCTTCGCGCGCTCAGCTGGGGGCACGCCCTGGAATGGTACGACTGGGCGATTTTCGGTCTGCTCTCTTCATACCTGGGGGGCCATTTCTTCCCCGCAGGCAACGAACTCGCGTCGACACTGAACGCGCTCGCCGTCTTCGCCGTTGGATTCGTTGCTCGCCCGATTGGCGGCATCATCTTCGGGTCTATGGCCGACCGTCTCGGCCGCCGCAAGGTCATGATTTTCGCCATCGCAGCCGTTGCGGCTGGCAGCTTCGTCATCGGCGTCACGCCGGGATATGAGACCATCGGTGCTGCCGCGCCGATCCTGGTCGTAGCCATGCGCCTGCTACAGGGTCTGTCTGCCGGCGTCGAGGCCCCTCTCGGCACCGCCTTCGCACTCGAACTGGTTCCCAACCGCCCCGGTTATGTCTCCGGCATCTTTGGGTTCTTCAACAACCTCGGAAACCTGCTCGCACCATTGTCGATCTTCTTCCTCACGCAACTGATTACCGGCGACAACCTCGCAGAGTGGGGCTGGCGCATTCCGTTCATCATCGGCGGAGTGTTCGGCCTTATCGTGCTGTGGCTGCGCACCACGCTGCCTGAGACGCTCGACGTCGGCGACGCCCGCGAAGCAAACGCTGAGAAGCAGCAACGCTCGTCGGTATGGGGTGACGTACGCAAGTACTGGCTGAGCGTTCTGGCCACTGTCTTCATCGTCGGTGCCATCCAGGCATACAACTACACGTGGATCGCCGGCCTGCCCAACCTCGCGCGTGCCGCCTTCCAGGAAGACCCTGCCGCTGTTTTCGGTATCACCACCGGCTTCGGCATCCTGATGACTCTTGGCGCACTGTTCCTCAGCAAGGTTCTTGACCGCTTCGCCATGTCGAAGGTTTTCATCGTTGCCCGCATCCTGGCAATTCCGACGATCTTCCTGTCATTGCTGTACACACAGCCCGGAATCGGAACCTTCGCAGGGGTTATGTTCGGTGGCGCCATCGTGTTGCTTCTCAACATGACCATCTTCGTCACGATCTCCAACTCACTGCTGCCCCAACACATTCGCGGCACGGGCCTCGGCCTCGGCTACGGCTTCGGTGTTGCGCTCTTCGGTGGCACCGCTTCGTACCTCCTGCTGTGGTTGCAGAGCGAGGGCATGTTCTGGATGTTTCCGGTATACATCGCCACTCTGTGCGCGATCAGCGTCGTTCTGTACGTTCTAGCCAAGAACCGCAACGGGATCTTCGTCGGCAAGTAGTCCGAATCTCTGCGCGGTCCCGTCCGGCGCCCATGGCAACGGTGGCACCGCGCACAGGTTCCCCCTGATACACGCACCATAGAAAGAACGGAACCATGGAACGATTCATCATTGACACTGACCCGGGCATCGACGACGCGGGCGCACTGTTCTGGGCACTCGCAACGAACAAGTTCCACGTCGAGGCGCTCACCACCGTCTTCGGGAATGTGAACGTTCAGAAGGCAACTGCCAACGCCCGTAAGATCACACACCTGTCGGGTCGCCCGGACCTGCCGATTTGGGTTGGCGCTCCCCGCCCTCTTGTAGGTGAGCCGAACTTTGCCGAGCACATTCACCGCCCCAGCGGCGTCGGGTACTGGGAATACCCCGATCCCGCTCCCGGCACTGACGGCCCCAGCGAAGCCGTGCAGAAGATGATCGACCTCGTCATGTCCAACCCGGGCCAGATCAGCATCATGGCCCTCGCACCGCTGACGAACGTCGCTCTCGCGATCTCGTTGGAGCCGAAGTTCGCTGAGAACGTTCGTCGCATCATCTACATGGGCGGCGCAGCTCTCGCGTGGGGCAACGCCTCACCTGTGGCCAGCGCAAACATCTTCAACGACCCGGAAGCTGCCGAGATCGTGGTGCAGTCTGGCGCCAAGCTCACACAAGTCGGTCTTGACGTGTGTCGCAAGTTCTCGGTCACCCCTGACCGCGTCGAGAAGCTGTGGACGTCAGGTTCCTCTATGGGCCGCGCCCTGTGCGAAATGATCGGTTACCCCGACCGTCACCAGGACACCACGGAGATGCCCGAGTGGAAGGCCGAAGGCATGCACCTGAACGATGTTCCGTGCGTCGCCTACGCCATCAACCCGGACTGGTTCCAGGTGCGTCATCTGCGCGTCGATGTAGAACTCGACGGCAAGCACACCCGTGGACAGACGGTCGTGCACATGGTTGACCGCTGGGGCGGCATCCCCAATGTCGATGTGCTGCTCGACATTGACGCGGCTGCCGTGGCCGACGCGCTCGTCGAGGCCGTCACGTCTTTCGAAACCAGCAACTAGTGTGATGGACTGCTGCGCGCTCTGATTGCGGTCAGCAGTGAAAGCCTTCGGCCGTGGATCTTAGACGCGGTCGAAGGCTTTCTTCTTTGCCCGGTGTGTTTCAGAAAGGTACGACTATGACTCAAGAAATCCTCCCCTCAGACGAGGAACTTATCGAGGCCGCCTCGGCCCTGCTGTCACGCGTGCACGATCCTGGCGCCGTTCGAGTTGCCGCCGCCGCACGCGGCACCTCAGGCGCCGTGTATCTCGGCGTGAGCCTCGCGACCCCCCGCGTCAAGGTGTGTGCGGAAAGCAGCGCGGTCGCCAACGCGAAAATCGGCGGCGACGACGCCATCACCGCGATCGTTTCGGTCGGGCTCGGGATTGACGATGTTCCGCACGTCATCAACCCGTGTGGCGTGTGCCGCGAACTGATCCCGAAGTTTGGCCAGAATCTGCGTGTCCTCATCGACACGGGCGACGGTGTTGTCGCGGCAGCCGCTCCCGTCGAACTCCTGCCGATGCCATGGATCCGCGCTCGCTCTTACGAAGACTGAAGAAACAAAGAGAATGCCGGCTCTTCAGAGTTGAGGTGGGTCTGAGGGGGCTGGGCGCGGTGGCGGGGTGAGT
>NZ_FUKO01000024.1 GCF_900163815.1 Microbacterium esteraromaticum
AACTTGTCGCGGCTCAGGGCTTTTTTGTTGTCTGATGTGTTGACGGCTGACGGGGTGTTGGTGAGTCGGGTCATCGTTGACTGCGGTGGTCAAGGTTTCTTGGGCTGGTAGTTCTTGGCGGGGTCGATGGTGAACTCGGCGATGATCTGGCCGGTGTTCATGCTGCTGACGGTGACGTCGCGGTCGTGGACGAGCAGGAGCACGGGTGTGCCGGTGTGGGCGCGGCCAATGCCGAGGTGGCGGAGGTGGCCGGCGTAGCGGATGGTGACCTTCCCGTTCTTATCGACTTTGTCTGTGCGGGAGCGCCATTCCGTGGTGTCGCTGGTGCTGGTCGGGGTCGCTTTGGGGAGGTCGGTGTAGGCCTGTTCGGGGGTGCGGCGGCCGAGAGATCGGTGTGGGCGGCGGGTGTTGTACCAGGTCGTGAACTCGGTGAGCAGGACTGCGAGGTCGTCGATGGTGTCGGGCAGCGGGTGTGCTTTGAGCCAGCGTTTGAGGGTCTGATGGAAGCGTTCGATCTTCCCTTGGGTCTGCGGGTGGCCGGGGCGGCCGTTCTTCTGGGTGATGCCGTGGGCTGCGAGGAGTTTCTCGAATCCGCCGCGGGCGCCTTTGTGGCGTGCCAGGCGGGTGGTGAACACGAGCCCGTTGTCGGTGAGGGTGGACATCGGTGGCCCGTAGCGGCGGATGAGTTCGGTCATCACGGCGGTGACCATCGGGCCGGTGAACGCGGCCGCGGGCCGGATATCGAGCAGATAGCGAGCATGGTCGTCGAGGAAGTCGAGGATCTCGATGCGGGTGCCGTCGGCGAGGAACCAGTGGGTGATGTCGGCTTGCCAGCATTCGTTGGGCAGGTCGGCTTGGAAGCGGATGTAGGAGTTGCGGGGGCGCTTTTTCGGGGCGGGAGTGATGAGCCCTGCGGTGTGCAGGATGCGCCGGATGGTCGAGGTGGAGGGGGCGGGGTGGCCTTCCTGCTCGAGGTGCCAGACGATCGTGACGGGGCCGGCGTCAGCGCCGGAGCGGGTGAGTTCGCGGCGCAGCTGGATGATCCTGTCTCGGATCGCGGGGACGGTGGTGCCGGGTCGGGTCTTCGGGGCGCGCGAGCGCGGCGCGACCCCGTCGGGCCCTTCGTCCTCGTAGCGGCGCACGAGAGTATGCACCCATTGTCGGGTTACCCCGAAACGGGCCGCGGCTTCGACGTGGGACAGCCCCTGGTCGTGGACGGCGCGGACGATGACGAGATTCTTCGGCTTCATGCCGTCAACGATGTCCCGACTCATCGGTCAACGATCACGACCAGCAGCCTGTCAACCATGACGCGACTCACCTGTCAACGATCATGAGCAGATTTCCCACGATCAGCCGTCAACGATGTGGTGAATTCCGACACC
>NZ_FUKO01000012.1 GCF_900163815.1 Microbacterium esteraromaticum
CCCCGTCAGCCGTCAACACATCAGACAACAAAAAAGCCCTGAGCCGCGACAAGTTCGTAAACTATGTCGCGACTCAGGACATCCGTGCGCGGAGGGGGACTTGAACCCCCACGCCCTTGCGGGCACTGCGACCTCAACGCAGCGCGTCTACCATTCCGCCACCCGCGCAGGTGATGAAAAGTCGTTGCCGACCGGAGAGAAACGTTACCAGGTTTCCACAGTGGCTACGAACCGAACCGACGCCCGGGCGTGGCTCGCCGCTTCGATAGCCTGGACTCATGTCCGAGACAGCACTGCCCGAGGTCGCCGCGATCGCCCGTGACCTGATCCGCATCGATACCTCGAACTTCGGCGGTGGAAAGGCGAACGGCGAGCGCGAGGCTGCCGAGTACGTCGGCGCCTATCTGAAGAGCCTCGGACTCGAGCCGGAATACTACGAGCCGATCCCGCGCCGCACCAACGTGATGGCGCGCGTGCGCGGACGCAACCCGGAGCGGCCGGCGCTGGTCGTGCACGGACACCTGGACGTCGTCCCGGCCATGGCCGAGGACTGGACCGTCGACCCATTCGAGGGCGTCGTCCGCGACGGGATGCTGTGGGGTCGTGGCGCTGTGGACATGAAGAACATGGATGCCATGATCCTCACCGCGGTCGCCGACCTGCTGCGCGCCGGTGAGCAGCCCGATCGCGATCTGATCCTGGTCTTCTTCGCTGATGAGGAGAACGGCGGCGTCGAGGGCTCCGCTCTGGTCGTGCGCGATAAGCCGGAATGGTTCGAGGGCGCCACCGAGGCGATCAGCGAAGTGGGCGGTTACTCGATCACCGTCGACGATCAGCGCGCATACCTGCTGCAGGTGGGGGAGAAGGCCTTGATGTGGCTGCGACTGGTCGCCAAGGGCCGCGCGGGGCACGGCAGCCGATACCACGAGGACAACGCCGTGACGCGGCTCGCGGAAGCCGTCGCGGCGATCGGGCGCACCCGCTGGCCGATCCGACTCACGCCGACCACCGAGGCACTGCTGCAGGGCCTTGGCGAGCTGACCGGTCGCACGACCGACGATCCCGACGCCCTCGCTGCGGCGGCGGGACCCGCCGAGGCGTTCCTGCGCTCGACGTTCCGCACCACGGCGAACCCGACGGCACTGACCGCCGGGTACAAGCACAACGTCATTCCGGAGACTGCGGAAGCGCTCGTGGATGTCCGTGTGATCCCCGGTACCGAAGACGATGTGCTCGCCCAGTTGCAGCGCATCGTAGGCGACGACATCCAGATCGACACCGTCGTGCGCGATATCGGCATGGAGACCCCGTTCGAAGGCGACCTCGTCGACGCGATGGTCGCGGCCCTCGGCAAGCACGACCCGGGCGTTCCGGTGATCCCCTATCTTCTCGGCGCCGGCACCGACAACAAGGCGCTGGCCAGCATCGGCATCACGGGGTACGGCTTCGCACCGCTGCAGCTGCCCGCGGATCTCGACTTCACCGGGATGTTCCACGGCGTCGACGAGCGTGTTCCCGTAGAATCGCTTGTCTTCGGTCAGCGGGTGCTGGCCGATCTGCTGCGGTCCTGCTGACTGGCATCCGCTCTCCCGCACTTCACCTGCCACGTCAGAAAGCCCTGTATGCACCTGCTCGAAGCCCTCATTCTCGGCGTCCTCCAGGGACTCACCGAGTTCTTGCCGATCTCATCCAGCGCGCACCTGCGCATCTTCGGGATCTTCCTGCCCTCGGGTGAAGACCCCGGCGCTGCCTTCACCGCCATCACGCAGATCGGCACCGAAGCGGCCGTTGTCGTGTTCTTCTGGCGAGACATCGTGCGCATCATCCGGCAGTGGTTCCGGTCACTGGCGGGCAAGGCCCCGCGGAATGATCCGGACGCCCGGATGGGCTGGCTGATCATCATCGGAAGCATCCCGATCGTGGTGCTCGGCCTCCTGTTCCAGGACAAGATCGAAACCGTGCTCCGGTCGCTCTGGCTGATCGCGATCATGCTGATCGGCTTCGGCATCCTGTTGGGCATCGCGGACTACATGGGTGCCAAGAAGCGCAAGCTCGATCAGCTGACCTACCCGCACGGCGTGGCGTACGGGTTCGCGCAGGCTCTTGCACTGGTGCCGGGGGTCTCTCGCTCCGGGGGAACGATCACCATGGGGCTGTTCCTCGGCTACGAGCGCGCGGCCGCCGCACGCTATGCCTTTCTGCTCGCGATTCCGGCCGTCTTCGGCAGCGGGTTCTACCAGCTGTTCAAGCACTGGGACGACCCGAACCAGCACTTCGGCCTCGGCGAGACCTTCGCGGCCACCGGCATCGCGTTCGTGATCGCACTGGGCGTGATCGCATTCTTCATGAACTGGATCTCCAAGCGCAGCTTCCTGCCGTTCGTGATCTACCGCATCCTGCTCGGAACCGCGCTCATCGTGCTGCTTGCGACGGGAACCGTTCCCGCGCTCTGATCTCCGCGCTCGGACGAGCGGCCCTTCGACAGGCTCAGGCGTCCGGAGCGATCAGCGCTTGTCGGGGCCGTCGCCGCGGCGACGGAGGTAGCGTTCGAACGCCTGCGCGATCGCATCGCCGGAGGCATCGGGGGAGTCCCAGGTGTCGCGCGTGCGCTCCAGCTGGTGGATGTACTCGGTCATGTCCTCGTCCTCGGCGGCGGCCGCATCGATCGAGGCTTCCCAGGCGGCGGATGCTGTGCGCAGGTGCTCCCGAGCCGGCCCCACGCCAGTGAGCTCTTCGAGCCGATCAAGCAGCGCGAGGGTGGCCTTCGGCGACGGCGAGGCAGTGGCGACGTAATGCGGCACACTCGCCCACATGCTGGCAGAGGGGATCCCCGCCTGCTCAGCGAAGTGCTCGAAGACGCTGAGGATGCCGACGGGCCCCTCGTACGTCGACTTCTCCAAGCCGTGGGCGTCGCGGACGCGGTCGTCCTGACTGGAGGTGAACACCGAAATCGGTCGCGTGTGCGGAACATCTGACAGCATCGCTCCGAGCGTGACGAAACCGGTCACGTCGTCGCGCAGCGCGATATCCATGAACTCGTTCGCGAACGCCTGCCAGGCGCGGGCAGGTTCCGCACCCGTCAGCAGCCACAGCTCGGGTCCGTCGACCGTGACAGTCGGCCGCCACAGCGTCGCCGCGGGCCACGTCAGCGCACGTCGTCCCGTGGCATCCATCTGCGTCGAAGGTCGCGTGTACTGGTAGTCGAAATACAGCTCGGGATCCACGGAATGCACCCGCTCGTACTCGACGGATTCCTGCAGACTGGCGATGGCGCCGCTGGCGGCTTCGCCCGCGTCGTTCCATCCGTCGAACGCTGCGACGATGATCCGAGAGCCGAGAACGTCCACCGCGCTCCTTCCTGTCAGTCCCGAGGGGTCTCTCCAGGCTAGCCGCCCGCGGCCGGTGATGCGCGAAGACCCGGGCTACCATGGGTTCAGTGAGCAACAAGCCCAGCGCAGTCCTGTGGGACATGGACGGTACCCTCGTCGACACTGAACCGTATTGGATGGCCGTAGAGACCGACCTCGTCGAGTCATATGGTGGCACCTGGACCCACGAAGATGCGCTGCAGCTGGTGGGAAATGCCCTGATCGACAGCGCGAAGATCCTTCAGAACGCCGGCGTCGACATGGAGGCAGAGGCGATCGTGCAGCTGCTGACGGACGGCGTCGCCGAGAGACTGCGCACCGAGGGGGTTCCGTTTCGTCCTGGAGCACGCGAGCTGCTCACCGACCTGCGCGCCGACGGCATACCGACGGGTCTGGTGACGATGTCGCTCAAGCGGATGGCCACGAGCGTCGTCGACCTGATCGGCTTCACCGCGTTCGATGTGGTCGTCGCTGGTGACGAGGTCGCTCGGCCCAAACCTTTTCCCGACCCTTACCTGAAGGCGGCGTCGCTCCTCGGCATCGACATCGCGGATGCTGTCGTGATCGAAGACTCGCCGACGGGCCTTGCCTCAGGGCTTGCTTCTGGCGCCGTGACCCTCGGCGTTCCGCACATCGTGGGCCTTGACGGCCTTGGGGCGCACGAGCTCTGGCCCTCTCTCGAGGACCGAACGGCTGCGGATATTCGCGACTTGCATGCGCGACTGCACGAGGGGGCGGCGCGATGAGCGCGTCGCGACCCCGCGGGCCGTTCCGAGAGGGAGACCGAGTTCAGCTGACCGGGCCCAAAGCGCGGATGCACACGGTGACGCTGCGTGCAGACGGTGAGCTGCACACCCATCATGGCGTGCTCAAGCACAGCGACCTGATCGGTCAGCCGGATGGCTCCGTCGTCGCGAACAGTGCCGGTCACGACTATCTCGCCCTGCGGCCGCTGCTGCGTGACTTCGCGATGTCGATGCCTCGGGGCGCCGCGATCGTCTACCCGAAGGATTCCGCGGCCATCATCATGCAGGCCGACATCTTTCCCGGTGCTGTCGTGGTGGAGGCCGGGGTGGGGTCCGGCGCTCTGTCCTTGGCTCTGCTGCGCGCCATCGGCCAGGACGGCAGCCTGACGTCGTTCGAACGTCGGGAGGATTTCGCCGAAGTGGCGAAGGCCAATGTCGAGACTTTCTTCGGCGGCGCTCCGGACACCTGGAACGTCGTCGTGGGCGACCTCGCCGAGCAGCTGCCCGAGCAGTTCGAGACCGGCACGGTGGACCGCGTCGTCCTCGACATGCTCGCCCCGTGGGAATGCATCGACGTCGTGGCGCAGGCACTCGCGCCCGGCGGCGTCGTCATCTGCTACATCGCTACTGCTACGCAGCTCTCTCGCGTAGCGGAGTACATCCGTGGCACCGAACAGTTCACCGACCCCGACGCGTCCGAGACGATGGTCCGAGGGTGGCATGTCGAGGGTCTCGCCGTGCGGCCGGATCATCGCATGGTGGCTCACACCGGCTTCCTGCTCACCGCACGGCGGTTGGCGCCCGGTGCCATCGCGCCGGAAGTGAAGCGGCGCGCTTCGAAATCGAGCTATGGCGACGAGGACGTCGAACTGTGGACTCCTGGCGCTGTCGGCGACCGAGAGATCACGGACAAGAACCTCCGCAAGCGCGTCCGCGAAGCGCAGAAGGCCGCGACCGGCGCGCGCGCGGCGGCCGCGTCGCGCGATGAGGCCGACGCTTCGGAATAGACTGGGGCGCGTGCGTAAATCGACCGCTGCCCTTTCGGCCCTCGCCCTGTCTGCATTCGTTCTGACCGGCTGCTCCTCCGCGCCGACCTTCGACGGCGTCGCCTGTGATCGCGACAGCTCGGCGACACTGGCTTCTTCCGTGCAGGTGAGTGGCGATATCGGCGCGCCGGCCGCGAGCCTCGAGGCGCAGGTTCGCACCGGTCACATGACCTATACCGATCTCATCGTCGGCGACGGACGGGCGATCAGCTCCGACGCGCAGAGCGCGATCATGACCCGCGTGCTGCTCAACGGCGACACCGGCGCGCAGATTCACGCCGCGGTGAACCTGTGGAGCCCGGAATCGGCCGATGCCGAGCTTCCCGGGGTCGACAAGGCCCTGGAATGCGCGACCGCGGGAAGCCGCGTCGCCGTCGCACTGCCGGCGAAGGATCTGCCTGAAGGCATGGCAGCGCAGGTCGGGATCGGCGACAACGGCAGTCTCGTTGCGATCTACGACATTCAGTACACGCTCCGGCCCAAGGCAGAGGGACGCGATGTCTTCAACGACGCCCGGGGCCTTCCTACCGTCGTTCGCGCGCCCGATGGGCGGCCCGGCATCATCATCCCCGACAGCGCCGCGCCTGAGAAGGCCGTAGTCCAGACGCTGATCGAAGGCGACGGGGAGACCGTGGCAGACGGCACCCCGCTCTTTCTGCACACGGCGGTCCGCTGGGCCGACCGCTCGGTGGCCGGCACCACCTGGGACAGCGGACCTATTTTCGACACGTCGAAGCTGCCCGAAGATGCGCTGAAGGCCATCTCTGAGGCGACCGTCGGATCGCAGCTGCTGGTTGTCGTGCCCGGAGAGGGTGGTGACGCGACTGCGTACGTCATCGATGTGCTCGGCATCGTGCCTGCGGAGTTGCTTCAGAAATGACGTCGTCGAGGATCCCTGCCGAAGAGCGGCTGACCAATCTCGTCGTCGCGCTGATGGCGACGGAGATCGGCCTGACCAAGCAGCAGATCCTCGACAACGTCTCGGGGTACCGTCAGCGCGCAGAGGCAGGCGCGAAGCCGGACGCCCTCGAGAAGATGTTCGAGCGCGACAAAGACGAGCTGCGCACGATGGGCGTCCCGATCGAGACGCTGGGTGATCCCGCTGACCCCTTTGATCTCCGCGAAGCTCGCTACCGCATCCCGCTCGCGGAATACGACCTTCCGGCAGACATCGAGTTCACGCCCGCCGAACTCGCGGTTCTGCGGCTCGCCGGCAGCGTCTGGAGCGAGGAGTCCGTGTCGGTCGATGCGCAAGCGGGCGTGCGCAAGATCCGGGCGCTGGGGATCGACGGCGACGAGCAGATCATCGGATTCGCCCCGCGCATCGCGGTGCGTGATGCCGCGTTTCCGAAGCTGCAGGAAGGCATCGAACGCAGCCGGGTCGCTGTCTTCGACTATCTCAAGCCAGGTGAGGACGAACCCACGCGACGGCGCATCCGCCCCCTCGCGCTCCTCGAGTACGAGTCGCGCTGGCACGTCTTCGGCATCGACATCGACGCCGCTGCCGAGCGCACATTTCTGCTCAGCCGCGTCACCGGCGATGTGAAGATCACCGGGCAGACATTCGACGCCGCACTGCGCGACGGGGCCGCCGACCGAGCTCTCGAAGGTCTCGCTGCCGTGGCAGCCAGTCAGCACGCGCTGCTCGAGGTCACGCCGGGCACTGAGGCCGCGCTGCGGCTCGGTCGCCGGTCGATCGCGGCACGGCAGGGGATCAGGGTGCCTTACGTCGACCTGCACATCTTCGCAGACGAACTGGCGACGTACGGCCCAGAGGTGCGCGTGGTGGAGCCCGCCGCTCTTCGACAGAGCGTGATCGCCCGTTTGTCGGCGGTCGTCGACGCGCATCAGTCGACGGGTGGGGGAGAACGATGATGGCTGCACCCGGGCCGCTGCTGGCCGCCGACCGCGTTCGGCTTTATCTCACTCTCGTGCCGTATCTGCTCGAGCGCGGCCAGGTCACTCTGGACGAGGCAGCGGACGAGTTCGGCGTCACGCCGAACGAGATGCGCTCCATGGTGGAGAAGCTCACCGTGATCGGTCTGCCTGGCGAGTCAGGATACTGGCAGCTGCCGCAGGAGATGTTCGACATCGACTGGGATCTGCTCGATCAGCACGGGATGATCGAGATCACGAATGACGTCGCCCTGCGTCGCGTGCCGCGCTTCACCGCGCGCGAGGCGGCTGCACTGATGGCGGGCCTGCAGCTCGTCGCCGCCGTGCCCGCGGTCGCCGACTCGGGTCTCGTCGCGGGGCTGATCTCGAAACTCGCCCGCGGCGCAGCGGATGCACCGCCTGACCTCGTGGTCGCTCCGACGGCCGTCAGCGAGGTGCAGCAGCTCGTCTCACGGGCCCTCCACGACGGCGTCGCGGTGTCGTTCCGCTACCAGGCGCCGGATGCCGCCGTCACGACTCGAACTGTCGATCCGATGCAGATCCTGATCACGAACGGCCAGTGGTATCTGCAGGGCTGGTGCCACCTGCGTCGCGCGGTGCGCACATTCCATCTCGACCGGGTGAGCGACCCGGAGCTCACCGACATCGAGATCACTCATGCGGATGCCGTCACGCCGACATCATCCGACCAGGATGTGTCTGCGGGGAAGGTCACGATTCGGTTACCAGAAGCGCTCGTCCCGTTGCTCGGGGCGTTCCCGCACGAGGTGATCGATGACGCGGATGGCGTCGTCACGCTCAGCATGCGAATGGGCGACCCGCGCGGAATCAAGAGGATCGCGGCCCGTTTCGGCGGCGCGCTGGAGGTGCTCGATCCACCGTCTGCGCGTGCGGCGACACGCGAGTGGGCGACGTGCGGACTCGATCTCTACAAAGCACCCGACACGCCGGGCTCCGAGCTAGACTGAAAAAACCCGACCCACAAGAGGAGAAATCCATGGGCAATCTTTTTGCAGGGCCACACCTGTGGATCATTCTGATCATCATCCTGCTTCTTTTCGGCGCAGCAAAGCTGCCGGCGCTGGCGAAGAGCATCGGGCAGTCCGCCCGCGTCTTCAAGGGTGAGATGAAGGCGATGAAGGACGACGACGAGCCCGCCACCACGGCGAATGGCACTGACGCCCCGGCCACGGGGTCCACGGCACCGGCCGTCGAGCGTCCTGCCGACCAGGACACGCCGCCCCGAGCCTCTTAGCCCGTGGCGGCAGTGGAAGTCGACGCGCAGCCTCAGGGGACCAAGCGCGATCGACGGATGTCTCTGGGTGGGCATCTGCGTGAGGCCCGAAACCGGCTGATCATCGCGGTGATCGGCCTCGCAGTGGGCATGGTGGTGGCGTTCATCGCGACGGATGCCATCATCGCGTTCATCACAGAGCCGATTCACGTCCTCGATGCCAAGCACGGCACTGACTTCGCCAAGCTGATGTTCAGCACGGTCTCCGAAGCGTTCAACCTGCGTCTGCGAATCGCGTTCGCCATCGGGCTCCTGCTCTCGGCCCCTATCTGGCTCTGGCAGGTGTGGGCATTCATCATGCCCGGGCTCACGCGCAAAGAGATCAGCTACACGATCTGGTTCCTCGTTTCGGCGATTCCGCTGTTCTTCGCGGGCGTCTACGTCGCCATCATCGTCGCACCGCACGTCATCGAGGTGATGTCGAACTTCGTGCCGGAAAACGCGGTGAACTACTTCAAGGCAGCCGAGTACTACGACTTCATCTTCAAGTTCGTGATCGTCATCGGTGTCTCGTTCGTCCTCCCGGTGTTCATGGTCGCGTTGAACCTCGCCGGAGTGATCACCGGACGTGCGATCGTGAAGGGCTGGCGGGTCGCAGTCCTGATCTCCGCGTTGTTCGCGGCGATCGCAACACCCGCCGCGGATATCTTCTCGATGCTCATGCTGGCCGGCATCCTCATCGTGCTCTATTTCGCTGCCGGACTCCTTTCGATGCTGTTCGATCGGCGCAAGCGCAAGCGCACCATCGCAGCCGGACTCGATCCTGACGTCAGCACCGCATGACATCCCCCTCTGAGCGCTACTCCGCAGCGCGATCAGCGGCACAGCACCCTCAGACTCAGGTATTCGCGAATCAGCAGCGTTTCGACCTCGATCCCTTCCAGATCGAGGCCTGTCACGCACTGGAGCGTGGTCGAAGCGTCCTGTGCGCCGCACCGACGGGTGCGGGCAAGACCATCGTGGGGGAGTTCGCAATCCACCTGGCGATGCAGACGCCGAGGGACAAAGCGTTCTACACGACGCCGATGAAGGCGCTTTCGAACCAGAAGTTCCGCGAGCTGGTAGCCGTCTACGGGGCAGAGCATGTGGGCCTGCTCACCGGCGACACGAACATCAACGGCAATGCGCGGATCGTCGTGATGACCACGGAAGTGCTGCGGAACATGCTGTACGCCGACTCCGATGCGTTGCGCGATCTGCGTTATGTGGTCATGGACGAGGTGCACTACCTGGCAGACCGCTTTCGCGGCCCGGTCTGGGAAGAGGTGATTCTGCACCTGCCGCTGAGCGTGAGCCTGGTGGCGTTGAGCGCGACCGTCTCGAATGCTGAGGAATTCGGCGATTGGCTAGACACCGTGCGCGGTGACACCGAGGTGATCGTCTCGGAGATCAGGCCTGTGCCGCTGGAGCAGCACGTTCTCGTACGAGATGACCTGCTGCCGCTGTTCGATGATCGCGCAGGTGGCTCCACGACCCGGGTGAATCAGGAACTGCTCCGCATCCGACCGTTCGGCGGATCTCGCGAAGGCGATCATCGGCGGGGCCAGCAGCAGTCCGGTGGCCGCTACGGCGGCCGGCACGCGCAGCGTCGAGGTCGTGGCGGTGGGGCGCCGGTGCATTCGGGCGGCGGTCGGCGCATCGAACGCGTCGACCGGCCGGCAGTCGTGCAGCTGCTCGAGCGCGCGAATCTTCTCCCCGCGATCTTCTTCATCTTCAGCCGGGTTGGATGCGACGCCGCCGTGCAACAGGTGCGCAGATCCGGCGTGCATCTGACCACCCAGGAGGAGCGCGAAGAGATTCGCGGCATCGTCGACGACCGCACTCGCTCGCTGCAGGATGATGAGCTCGACGTCCTCGGCTTCTGGGAATGGCGTGAGAACCTCGAGCGCGGCGTAGCCGCGCACCACGCCGGCATGCTGCCCGCGTTCAAAGAGGTCGTCGAGGAGCTCTTCCAGCGCAAGCTCGTCAAGGCGGTGTTCGCCACCGAGACCCTCGCGCTGGGCATCAATATGCCGGCGCGCACCGTCGTGCTCGAGAAGATGGAGAAGTTCAACGGCGAGGCGCGGGTGCCGATCACCTCGGGGGAGTACACCCAGCTGACCGGCCGCGCAGGTCGTCGTGGCATCGACGTCGAAGGGCATGCGGTCGTGCAGTGGGTCGATGGCATGGACCCGCAGGCCGTGGCATCGCTGGCGTCACGGCGCACATATCCGCTGAACTCGAGCTTCCGGCCCACCTACAACATGGCGGTCAACCTGATCGACCGATTCGGACGGGCCAGGGCGCGCGAGATCCTCGAATCGTCGTTCGCGCAGTTCCAGGCCGATCGAGCAGTAGTCGGCCTCGCCCGCAAAGTCCGCGAGGCCGAAGAATCACTGCGCGGGTACTCCGATGCGATGACCTGCGAGAAGGGCGACTTTCTCGACTACGCCAGCATCCGCCGAGAGCTCAGCGACCTCGAGAAGAAGAACCGCAAGGATGCCGGCGGGCCGCGCGTCGCGCGAGAGAAGCGTCTGCGCAAGATCCAGACCCTGCGCACTCGCATGCAGCGGCACAGCTGTCACAGCTGCCCCGACCGCGAGGCGCACGCCCGCTGGGCAGAGCGCTACTACTCGCTGAAGCGCGACACCGATCGCATCCGCCGTCAGATCGAGACCCGCACTGGCACAGTCGCGCGGATCTTCGACCGTGTCATCGAGGTGCTGCAGGTCGTCGACTATCTCGACGGCAGCGGTGACGACCTGGTGCTCACCGAGGCTGGGCGCACCATGCGTCGCATCTACGGCGAGCGTGACCTTCTCGTCGCCGAGTCGCTTCGTCAAAACCTCTGGCGCAATCTCGACGCACCCTCGCTGGCTGCCATGGCGAGCTGCCTGGTCTACGAGCCGCGCCGTGACGAGCAGACCATGGGTGAGCGCGGTATGCCGCGAGGCGCTTTCCGGATCGCCTACGACGCCACGATCCGGCTGTGGGCCGAACTCGATGAGCTCGAGCACGACTACTCGCTGCCGCGCAGCGAGCCACTGGCCCCGGGCCTCGCCGCGGCGATGCACTCGTGGGCGCGCGGCGGGTCGCTGGACAGGGTGCTGATCGACGCCGACATGGCCGCCGGTGACTTCGTGCGCTGGGCGAAGCAGACGATCGATCTGCTCGACCAGCTGTCGATCGTCGCAGAGGACGGCGATCTCGCGCGCACTGCACGGCGCTCGCTGGATGGCATCCGCCGCGGAATCGTCTCCTACACGACTGTCTGACCTGATGAAGAAGACGAAGAACGCCCCGGCTCTGCCGCGCCCGATGATGCCGCTCTGGGTGGCCACCTGGATGGCTGCGGCCGCCGGGTTGTCGATGTACCTGGCGTTCCCCGCATTCAGCGCATGGCCACTCGCTTTTGTCGCCCTCGCACTGCTCCTGCTCGCATTGAACGGCCGCCGAGTCGGTGGCGCGATTCTCGTCTCCGCGATCTACGGGGTGGTGTTCTTCTTCCTGCTCGTGTCATGGACGTCGCGCTACCTCGGCCCGGTGCC
This sequence comes from Microbacterium esteraromaticum, assembly GCF_900163815.1. GTDB lineage: Bacteria > Actinomycetota > Actinomycetes > Actinomycetales > Microbacteriaceae > Microbacterium > Microbacterium esteraromaticum_B. The sequence continues at coordinate 11,878 of NZ_FUKO01000012.1, forward strand.
CTGGGCGGCCCTGGCGACGCTCGAGGCGGCGCTCACCGCGGTGGCCCTCGTGCCGATCACGCTGGCGTATCGGTGGATGCCAAGAGTCTGGCCGAAGAGCCGCCTCATCGCGCTGCCGCTCACCGTCGCGGCGTTGTGGACGATGCAGGAGCTGTTCGTCGGCAACTGGCCGTACGGCGGGTTCCCCTGGGCGCGCATGGGCATGACCCAATCCGAGGGGCCGTTCGCCGCGGTGGCATCCTGGGTCGGCGTGAGCGGGCTCAGCTTCTTGATGGTCGCCGTCGTCGCCCTGCTGATCGAAGTAGTCCGGTTGCGCACATGGCGGCGGCCTGCAGCGCTGATCGCTCCGGTCGCCGCCGTGCTGGTTCTGCTGTTCACGCCGCTGTTTCCCACCGCTGATGCCGGGAGCATGCGTATCGCAGCGGTGCAGGGCAATGGCACCACCGGCTATTTCGACAAGCGCGAGGAGTACGGGGTCATCACCGCCCAGATGGCGGCCACGGAGCCGCTGCACGGCGAAGACATCGACCTGATCGTGTGGCCAGAGGGCGGCGTCGACTACGACCCGTTCCAGGACTCATCGACGGCCCGGCGTCTGACGCGGGTCGTGACGAGCATGGATGCTCCGCTGCTGGCCAACACCGCGACCGAACGCGGCGACGACATCTTCAACACGTCGTTTCTGTGGACGGCAGAAGGCACGGCAACGCAGCTGCACGATAAGCGGCATCCCGTGCCATTCGGCGAATACGTTCCGGACCGCGCGTTCTTCAACCTGCTCGCTCCCGATCTGGTCGGACTGATCCAGCGCGAGTACACGCCCGGCTCGAACCCGCCGATCGTTCATGTCGGAGACGTGGGTGTCGGTCTCGCCATCTGCTTCGACGTGATCTATGACGAGGTCATCCGTGAAGGGGTGGAGGCTGGAGCACAGGTGCTCGTCTTCCAGACGAACAACGCCGATTTCCGCGGCACCGAAGAGAACCTGCAGCAACTCGCCTTCGCCCGGATGCGGGCGATCGAGACCGGGCGCAGCGTGGTCAACGTATCCACTGTCGGCACGAGCCAGATCATCCGTCCCGATGGCTCGACAGTGTCTTCCCTGGACGCAGATGAGGCCGGAGCGCTGCTCGACGATGTCGAACTGCGATCCGGCCTCACGGCGGGGATACTGCTGGGCCCGTGGGTGCAACTCGCGCTGCTGATCACCGGGCCTATGGTGCTGCTCGTCGCCGGCGCACTGAATCGACGGCAACGGTAGCTCAGGCGCCGACGCGCTCGCGCTTCGTCGGGTCTTCACCGGCGCCGCGGCGTGCGCGGACGTAGGCGAGACGGTCTGCGAGAAGCTCTTCGAGCTCCTCCACGCTGCGGCGTTCCAGCAGCATGTCCCACGGTGTGCGCACCGCCTTCTCGTCGGCGGTTTCGAGCTGAACCGAGGCACCATCGACCTGAAGCACTGCATCTGCACCGCAGCTGCGGCATTCCCAGGTCTGCGGCGGCTCGGCGTCGGCCGAGAACATCAGGGTCGTGTCGTGGCCGCACGTCTCGCATTTGTACAAAGTGGCGCGTCGTTCCATGAACACGACGCCCTCTTCGCTCTGAAGGCTCTGGGCACCCAGTCGGATGCCGCGAAGGCTGCGATCTGCCATTGTGTGGTCCTCTCGTCGCTGTCAGGTATAACGCGTGCGCCTGTGCGCTTCATCCACACTCCGGAGTTCCGCGCATAACTCACAGCGGAATCCCAGGAAAAAAGTGTTTCACACGGTGTATCAGGGCCTGTCCAGTGTACGCAGTGCCACGTCAGCCCGATCAGTGATAATGCCGTTTGCTCCAGCGTCTCTCAGCCGGAGCATATCGGCCGTCTCGTTGACGGTCCAGACGTGCACTTCCACGCCGAACCGGTGAGCTGTGCGCACCAGTCGCGGTGTGAAGAGCCGCACTCCGCTGTGCTTCTCGGGGATCTGCACCGCGTCGATATCGCGCAGGACGCGGGCAGGGGAGAGGTGCAGAGCAGAGAGCACGCGCAGAGCCGCGATGATCGAGCGTCCACCCGATGTCGCCGGGCGGATGCTGGCACCGGCCCGCATCGTGGATGCCAGTGCAGCGCGCCGGCACCTGTCGTCGAAGCTCGACAGCAGCACGCGATGCGCGTGGGGTGCGACCAGCGCCCCGATCGGCTCGGCTGCGGCATCCGTCTTCACATCGATGTTGAACCGGGCGTTGGGAAACGCATCCAGCGCCTCACCGATCGTGAGCAGGCCACCATAGTCGGCGAACAGGCGCCGGAGTTCGAGTGTGCGCACCTCGCTGACGGCACGGGCATCGCCGAACAGTCGCTGCAGCGTCTCGTCGTGGAAGAGCACGATATCGCCATCGGCGGTCACCTGGCAGTCGGACTCGATGTATTCGGCACCGGCGGCATCGGCGGCGGCGAAGGCCGCCGCGGTGTTCTCCCAGATGGACGAATCCTCACCCGGTGCGGATGCCAGTCCGCGGTGGGCGAGGACTCGAGGATGGGCGGTTCCGGCGAGGTACGGGTGCGTCACGCGCCAGGGTACTTGTCGACGCCAACGGACCCGTCACCCTTGGGGGTGAACGCTGTGCCGATGCCCTTGAGCGCCTCGGTGAGTTCGCTGGGGATGATCCACAACTTGCTCGATGCGCTCTCGCTGATCTTCGGCAGCATCTGCAGGTATTGGTAGGCGAGGAGCTTGTCATCGGGCTGACCCTGGTGGATCGCGCTGAAGACGTTCTGAATCGCCTCTGCTTCGCCCTGTGCACGCAGCACAGCCGCTTGCTTATCGCCCTCGGCGCGCAGGATCGCGCCCTGGCGCTGCCCTTCGGCTTCGAGGATCTGCGACTGCTTCGAGCCCTCAGCCGTGAGAATCGCAGCGCGTCGATCGCGCTCGGCGCGCATCTGCTTCTCCATGGAGTCCTGGATGGAGACCGGCGGATCGATCGCCTTCAGCTCGACGCGCGAGACGCGAATGCCCCATTTGCCGGTGGCCTCATCCAGAACGACCCGCAGCTGCCCATTGATCTCGTCACGACTGGTGAGCGCCTCTTCGAGGTTCAGACCGCCGACGACGTTTCGCAGCGTCGTCGTGGTCAACTGCTCGACGGCACCCAGGTAGTTCGCGATCTCGTACGTCGCGGCCCTGGCATCCGTCACTTGGAAGTACACGACGGTGTCGATGGAGACCACGAGGTTGTCCTCGGTGATCACCGGTTGCGGAGGGAATGAGACGACCTGCTCGCGCATGTCCAGCAGGGGCCGAAGTCGGTCGATGAACGGCACCAGGATGTTCAGACCGGGTTGCAGAGTCTTGTGGTACCTGCCCAGGCGTTCGACGATGCCGGCGGTCGCCTGCGGAATGATGCGGATGGCGCGGGCCAGGGTGACCAGCACGAAGATGATGACGGCGATCGCCAGGATCCAGGCGATCGCGGTGGGAATGAACGAGGCGTCGTTCATCAGTGCTCCTATTCGGTCACGGGACGGACGATGGCGGTAGCGCCGCTGATCTCGGAGACCGCGACGCGGCTGCCTTCGAAGATCGGCGTGCCATCAGCGCTGCGGGCGGTCCAGGTATCGCCGTTGCTGAGCTTGACCTGACCGGTGACCTGGGTGATGTCGTGCAGAGCGATGCCGCGCAGGTCGATAAGGGCGGCGACGTTGGATTTCGTCGGGTCCTCGCCGCGGCGCAGCCGGTGCAGCAGCGGCGGGCGCAGGAAGAGAATGAAAGCGGCCGCGGCGACGGCGGCGATGATGACCTGCGCCCAGATAGGCACGCCGACGAGATCGGTGACCAAGCCGACGACGCTGCCGAATGCCAGCATCAGGAAGGTGAAGTCGAGGGTCAGCATCTCGATGACCAGGAACAGGGCGATCAGCACCAACCAGCCGATCCAGGCCCAATCTTCGATGCCTGCAAGCGATGTCGCAAAACCGTCCATGCCGCCTCCTGTGGTCAACGTATCACGCAGCGATCCGCCCGGTCAGGGGCGGTTGCCGATGTAGGGTGGGGTGTCGCCGACCGTGCGATCCCCGAGCACTACGAGGAATCGATATGACCCAGATCCTTCCGGCCGGATCCCTTGACGGGAAGGTGGCGCTCGTCACCGGCTCGTCACGAGGGATCGGCGCTGACACGATCCGCTACTTCGCCGAAGCCGGCGCTGATGTCGTGATCAACTTCCGCAACAAGGCCCCCCGCGCTGAGAAGCTCGCGAACGAGCTACGGGCACTCGGACGCCGTGTGCTCGTTGTAGGGGCCGATCTGACCGATCCCGACTCCGTCTCCGCGATGTTCCAGAGCGTGCGTGAGGAGTTCGGTCGGCTCGACATTCTTGTTCTCAATGCCTCCGGCGGCATGGAGTCTGGAATGGCAGAGGACTACGCCCTCAAGCTCAACCGTGACGCGCAGGTGAATGTGCTGCAGGCGGCGGAGCCGCTGATGGGTGATGGCGCACGGATCGTGTTCGTCACCAGCCACCAGGCGCACTTCATCCGCACCACACCGACAATGCCCGAATACGAACCGGTGGCGAAGTCCAAGCGCGCCGGCGAAGATGCGTTGCGCGAGCTCATCCCCGGCCTTGCAGCCAAGGGCATCGGCTTAACGGTCGTCTCGGGCGACATGATCGAGGGCACGATCACTGCGACTCTGCTCGAGCGGGCCAACCCCGGCGCGATCGCCGGACGTCGCGAGTCTGCCGGCAAGCTCTACAACGTCTCGGAATTCGCCGCCGAGGTGGCTCAGGCCGCGGTCGACCCGGTGCCCGCTGACAACACACGACTGACGGGCGATACCTCGGACTTCGCTTCCAAGTAGCTTCTCGCACAGAAGGAGGCGGTACCGATATCGGTACCGCCTCCTTCTGTGTTCGCCACAGATGTCAGACGTGAGCAGCTGCCGTCGCGGCATCCTTGTTCATCGTGATCGCACGGACGATCTGCATCGCTCCGAGCACGACCAGCGAGATACCCAGGATCATCCAGAGCAGGGCTGCGGCATACAGCGGCGAGAACAGGACGACGATGCCGGCGACGATGCTCAACAGGGCGTAGAGCAGAGTCCAGACTTTAGTCGCGTTGTGCCCGAGGAGGCTCAATGACACGACGCCGTCGACGATCCAGCTGACGCCGATGAAGATCGCGACGATGATGGCCAGCGTGACCGTTGCAGCCGTGAGGTTCGCGAAAGCGATGATGCCCGCGGCGATGTAGAGCAGACCCAGGACGATGTGGCCGATGCGGGACCAGCCGCCGCCCTTACCGGAGAAGATGGCAAGCCCCAGGTAGACGAGGCCGCCGATGATGAGGTAGGTCGCGAAGATGCCGGTGACGATCACGGCGGACTTTCCGGGCCAGATCAGCAGAACCAACCCAGCGATCAGTGCGATGGCCCCCGAAAGTCCGAGAAAGATCCTCACGGAACGCAGAAAACCCGGGACAGCAGAAGGAACGGCGGTCATAATGGTCCTTTCGGAGATGACATGCAAGGTAGTGCTCACAGTAGTGCTCATATGCGCTGGCGCGTAAGGGCCGCCGAGTCGCAGGGAACGAACTGACAGCATCCGCACTTCTTGAGCACGAGGGAACCGCAGTGACTGATGGGCATCCGGCCGACCGCCACGACAGCATTCGCGTCGAAGGCGCGCGCGAGAACAACCTGAAGAATATCACTGTCAGCCTGCCGAAGCGCAGGCTGACAGTGTTCACGGGAGTCTCTGGCTCGGGCAAGAGTTCGCTGGTGTTCGATACGATCGCGGCCGAGTCTCGGCGCATGATCGATGAGACGTACAGCGCGTTCGTGCAGGGGTTCATGCCCTCGGTGCCACGCCCGGATGTAGACGTGCTGGAGGGACTGACGACCGCGATTCTCGTCGATCAGGAGCGCCTCGGCGCGAACCCGCGCTCGACGGTGGGCACGGTGACGGATGCCAATGCGATGCTGCGGATTCTGTTCTCCAAGCTGGGCGAGCCCTACATCGGTGGACCGACGGCATTCTCGTTCAATATCCCCACGCAGAAGGCGAGCGGGGTGATGACCGGGCCCAAAGGCGAGAAGAAGATCGTCAAGGATGCGATCTACCTCGGCGGCATGTGCCCGCGGTGCGAGGGGAGGGGAGCGGTGTCGGACATCGATCTCGCGCGGGTCGTCGATCAGTCGAAGTCGCTCGAAGCTGGCGCGATCATGGTGCCGGGTTACACGGCAGATGGGTGGATGGTCAGACAATTCGCCGAGTCCGGGTTCTATCCCGCCGATAAGCCGGTCGAAGCGTTCACCGACAAGCAGCGGCAGCTGTTTCTGTACGGCGAGGTCACCAAGGTCAAGATCAACGGCATCAACATCACCTATGAGGGACTGATCCCGAAGATCACGAAGTCGATGCTGTCGAAGGATGTCGACGCGCTGCAACCGCACGTCCGTGCCTTCGTCGAGCGGGTTGCGACGTTCGCCACGTGCCCGGAATGCGAGGGCACGCGGCTCACCGAGGGCGCTCGGGCATCGAAGATCGACGGGATCAGCACCGCCGACGCGTGCCGGATGCAGGTGACGGAGCTGGCTGACTGGGTTCGTGGCCTCGACCTGAATGGCGCGGGCCCGTTGCTGGATGCGCTGCGCGCCAACCTGGATTCGTTCGTCACTCTCGGCTTGGGCGATCTCAGTCTTGAGCGTCCGTCCGGCACGCTATCCGGGGGAGAGGCGCAGCGAATCAAGCTGCTGCGCCATCTCGGCTCATCGCTCACCGACGTCACGTACATCTTCGATGAGCCGACGATCGGACTGCATCCGCACGACATCGAGCGCATGAATGCGCTCTTGCTGCAATTGCGCTACAAGGGCAATACCGTGCTCGTCGTCGAGCACAAGCCGGAGACGATCGCGATCGCCGATCAGGTGGTGGACCTGGGCCCTGGCGCAGGCAGCGCCGGCGGAGAGATCTGTTTCCAAGGGACCGTCGACGCCCTCACGAAGAGCGATACGCTCACCGGCCGACACCTGCACGACCGCGCCACGCTGAAGGATGCTGTGCGAGAGCGCACCGGCGCGATCGCGGTGCGGGGCGCTGACGCGAACAATCTGCAGGATGTGGACGTCGACGTCCCGACCGGGGTGCTCACCGTCGTCACGGGCGTTGCGGGATCAGGCAAGAGCTCGCTGGTGCACGGTTCGATCTCGCCGTTGCCTGATGTCGTGTCGATCGATCAGACCGCGATCCGCGGTTCACGGCGCAGCAATCCGGCCACCTACACCGGGTTGCTGGAGCCCATCCGCAAAGCGTTCGCGAAGGCGAATGGTGTGAAGCCGGCGCTGTTCGGTGCGAACTCCGAGGGCGCGTGCCCGTCCTGCAAGGGGTCTGGGGTGATCGTCACCGAGCTCGGCTTCATGGACACGATCGAGACGCTGTGCGAGGACTGCGGAGGCAAGCGTTTCCAGGCCGATGTGCTCGTCTACAAGCTCGGTGGGCTCGACATCACCGAGGTGCTCGACCTACCGGTCTCCGATGCGCTCGCATTCTTCAGCGATGGCGAAGCGCGGATTCCCACGGCTGCTGCCATCTTGAGCCGCCTGGACGATGTCGGGCTCGGCTATCTCGCCCTCGGGCAACCACTGTCGACGCTGTCCGGTGGGGAGCGGCAGCGCATCAAGCTCGCGATCCAGATGGGGGAGAAGGCGGGCACCTATGTGCTCGACGAACCGACGACGGGGCTGCACCTCGCCGACGTCGAAAACCTTCTCAGGCTGCTGGATCGCCTCGTCGACACGGGCAAGACGGTCATCGTCATCGAGCACCATCAGGCGGTGATGGCACATGCCGACTGGATCATCGACATCGGGCCAGGGGCAGGTCACGACGGCGGACGTGTCGTTTTCGAGGGAACGCCGGCGGACCTCGTCGCAGACGGCTCGACCCTCACCGGCAAGCATCTTGCGGCGTACGTCGGAGCGTGAGGATGCACGACCAGGACGACATCGATGCGGATTTCTCAGGCCGATTCCTGGTGCACCCACGCCGGTCACCGAACTCGGTCTTCTACGGTCGATGCTGACAGAAGCGGTCGTGGGCCGTGCTCTCAGCTCTTCCGAGGCGCTGGCACAGGTGCAGACCTTCCGAGATGCCCCGGGCTGGTCATGGCTTGCGGATGACGTATCGCCGGCGGCATGCCAGATCTGCATCTGGTGAACATCGCAGCGGTGAACGGGTGCGCGCTGGTGACATTCGATGCGCGCATCCGCCAGCTGCTCCGTCCCGACGAACGGCATTTGGTCAAACTCTGGAGCTGACAGCATCGCGGCAATAGGGTCAGCGATAAGCGCTCGGATCGCATTGTGGCTATAATCAAGGTAGATAACACGCCATAATGGCTGGGGGAGTGATGAACGTAGGCATTCGGGAGCTGCGCGACGGACTCAGCAAGTATGTTGCGGCCGCACGCGAAGGCGAGGAGGTCGTGGTCACGGATCACGGCAAAGCAGTAGCTCGCCTGGTGGCCTACGACGCGCCCAGCGCACTGGAACGACTGATCGCTGAGGGCCTGGTGACACCGGCGGGACGCTATGGGGAGTCAAGACTCGAACCGGTGAAGGTCGGTGAAGGCGTACTAGTCAGCGATCTGATCACAGAACAACGCAGATGATCGTTTATCTGGATACATCGGCACTGGTTCCGCTCCTTATCGCCGAACCGACTACGTCACGCTGCGCACGTCTGTGGGATGGAGCCAGTGCGAAGTTGTCTTCCCGGGTGACCTACGTCGAGGCGTCTGCGGCGCTGGCGTCTGCCGTTCGCGCACATCGAATCGATGCAGATGAGCATGAAGCTGCCCTCACGGTGCTCGCTGACCTCTGGCAGGAGATTTCCGCAGTCGAGGTTGATGAGACCTTGATGCGGACAGCCGCATCGCTCGCGCGCACTGACGCGCTTCGCGGCTATGACGCTATTCAGTGCGCGAGCGCGTTGAGGCTTGCAGGCCTGGATGTCGTTGCAGTGTCCGGTGACAATGTCCTCTGCGAATCGTGGCATCGTCACGGGCTCCACGTCGTCAACACCAATGGATGACCTCCTGTGAGGAATAACCGATAATGCACATTATGTCAGATTACTGGAAGACGATTGGCATGATCTACACGTCCCTCGAGGTGATGCGCCGGTGCGTTGCTGGTGAAATCCCGTCGTAACGTCGGTCGCCGGGTTATCGACTGTGAATTCGTGAGGGACGAGACATGAAGAAGCGAACGATGATCGTCGGCGCACTCGTCGCCACGGCCGGCATGGGACAGTCGGCGGGCTGGCCGCGTTCGGCGGAGCATTCAACAACCCCGAAGCAGGACCTCTGCCCGAGGGTGTGAAAGTCGTCACGCAACAGGTGTACGACGAGGCATACGCGAATTTCGAGGCGTGCATGAATCAGGGCGGTGCCGAACTCTCCGTCAAGCGCGACGTCGGCGGCGTGCGCCAGTTCTCCTACCTCGCCGAAGCGAAGCCTGTGTATGACAAGTGCTATGTCGATTTTGCGCCCGTCGACTTCCAATGGCAGCTTTCCAAGTCGTACGACTCCGAAACGTTCGTCAAGTACCGCGAGTGCCTGACGGCCGCCGGTATCGAGCCGGGCAAGGACGCTGACGCCGTTCTGGCACAGGTCGAGGATAGCGGCCTCGACGTTCAGAAGTGCTTCGGGGACGACGAAGCGAACGGGTGAGCTGACACCACGAGCTCACGCGGGCGGCGAGCCGTGGGTCCGTCCACCCGCAGCATGCGGCGGAGCAATTCGGATGCATCCCGGCATCCGCTCTGCATGGTCAGCCGTTCGTCGCGGGGCGCACCGTCACGTTCGATCACCTGCGCCGTCGCCTCGACGACGAGGCCGTCGAGCAGACGCTGCACGAATCCCAACCGCTCGAGGAAGGACGGCATCCCCTCGTTACTTTCTTCGTAGCCGTTCAGGAGTCATTCTTGGAGGGTGTTGGCCTGCCGGGCCCGGCATGATTGTTGCCCCCAGTCGTTGATGATCCGGGGGGTGTTGTCACCGGGTCCGGTTCGGCAGTGAGTGATCGCTGATAGGGGCTGGACCCAGCGGATGCTGAGGCCGTTCGTAACGTGGATGCCGAGACTCACCGCCCTGGTTCAGGCCACGTCTCACGGACGGAGAAGCAGGTGACAATCGAACGATACGAACAAGTCGATGTCTTCATCGGTGTCGACGTCGGCAAGGGCGAACACCACGCCGTTGCCCTGGACCGGAGCGGAGCGGTGCTCTATGACAAGGCACTCCCGAATGACGAGGCGCGACTACGCACGGTCATTGGCAGCCTGAAACGACATGGCCTGGTGCTCTTCGTCGTGGATCAGCCCGCGACGATAGGCGCCCTTCCGATTGCGGTCGCTCAGGCGGAGGCCGTGTTAGTGGGGTATCTCCCCGGCCTCGCGATGCGCCGCATCGCAGACCTGCACGCGGGCGAAGCGAAGACCGACGCTCGGGACGCGGCGATCATCGCGCAAGCCGCCCGCACACTCCCTCACGCACTGCGGTCAATACAACTCGCCGACGAACAGGTCGCTGAGCTCTCCATGCTCTGCGGTTTCGATGACGACCTTGTCGGGCAGGCCACCGCGACGAGCAACCGGATCCGCGGGCTTCTCACGCAGATCCACCCTGCCCTGGAGCGGGTCCTCGGCCCGCATCTGGATCATCCGGCCGTGCTGGACTTGTTGCAGCGTTATCCGTCTCCGGCCACGATGAAGGCCGCGGGAGCGACCCGGCTCGGCAACCGGCTGGTCAAGCTCGCACCCCGCATGGGACGCCACCTCGCGGAGCAGATCATCGCGGCTTTGAGCGAGCAGACGGTCGTCGTGGTCGGCACCAACGCCGCCGCGCTCGTTCTGCCGCGCCTCGCGGAACAGCTCGCAGGTCTGCGCCGGCAACGGGCCGAGATCGCCGTTGAGGTCGAACGTCTCGTGGAGGCGCACCCTCTTCAGCCCGTCCTGACGAGCATGCCCGGAGTCGGCGTCAGGACCGCAGCCAGGCTCCTCACCGAGATCTCCGGCAAAGACTTCGCCACCGCCGGCCACCTCGCCGCCTACGCCGGGCTCGCACCGGTCACGCGAAGATCTGGTTCATCGATCCGCGGCGAGCACCCCTCCAGGCGCGGGAACAAGATCCTCAAACGAACACTGTTTCTCTCCGCCTTCGCAGCGCTCCGCGACCCGATCTCGCGCGCCTACTACGACCGCAAGATCGCCCAAGGCAAACGCCACAACCAAGCCCTCATCGCCCTCGCACGGCGCCGATGCGACGTCCTCTACGCCATGCTCCGCGACGGCACCCTCTACGAATCACGAGCCACGACGCCCGCCTTCGCGGCTTGACAAACGACATAGGGGCACCCCCCTCGCTGTGCGCGAGCAGTGTGCCTCTGATACTGGCGAAGGCCAGGTCATAACCGATATGCGGACAGTGGACAAGTCGACAGGAACCCGAAGTGTGCAGACCGAATGTCTTCCCGCCGCCGCACATCCACAACCCATTTCGCCTGAACGTCGCAGTTATTACGTTCGTCGCCCGTCTCCCCTACGGTAAAGACATGACCAAGTACCTGATCTCGTTCCCGAGCGCTGCGATGACATTCTCCGACGAGGAACTGCTGGCTGTGGCCGAGGCCGCACGGGCCGTCGTGCAGGAGGCGAAGGAGGCTGGTGTATGGATCTTCAACGGTGGCATCGACGAGCTGCTGCCACCGGCGCGCGTCGATGCGGAACGCAACATCACGCAGGGCACGTACTCGCAGACCGCGCAGATGGAAGGCGGGTATACCGTGCTCGAGCTGCCCACCTACGACGATGCACTGGACTGGGCCGCGAAGATCGCTGCGGCATGCCGGTGCGCGCAGGAAGTTCGCGCATTCCAGGAGGATTCCACCAGCTGAACCGTCCACAGTCATCGACGGCAGGGATGCCGGCCGCGCCGACTACTCTGGGAAAGTGACCGCCACTCCCCTGCTCCGTGAGGCACCGGGATGGCGTTCCTGGCTGATCTGGGGCGTCGCCGTCGCTGCGTATGTGCTCGCGATCACCAACCGCAGTTCGCTGAGTTCCGTTGGCGTGGATGCTGCCGAGCGCTTCCACGCGGATGCCGCCACACTGTCGCTCTTCGCCGTGGTGCAGCTCGCCGTCTATGGCGGCATGCAGATCCCGATCGGAGTACTGCTCGACCGCTACGGCTCCCGCCCGATCATGGTCATCGGCATGCTTCTGATGGCAGCTGGCCAGTTCGTGATGGCGGTCTCCCCCAGCATCGGCATCGCCCTCATCGCACGCGTGCTGCTCGGCGCCGGAGACGCCGCTATCTTCCCCGCGGTGCTGCGACTGGTCGCCACATGGTTCCCCGCGCAGCGTGGACCGATCATGGTGCAGATGACCGGCTTGGTCGGTCAGTCCGGCCAACTTGTTGCCCTGCTCCCCCTGGCCGCGCTCCTGCATGCCACGACTTGGACGATCACCTTCGGCAGCATCGCAGGCCTCGGCCTGCTGTTCGCGGTGCTCGTCTGGGCGATCATCCGCAATCACCCACCCGAGCGCGCAGCCGACGTTACCGTCAACACCGAGACCGGTGTGATCCAGGTCATCACGTCGGCCATCGACACGGGCGTCGGCATCCGAGCTGCCTGGGCGCACCCGGGCACGCGACTCGCCTTCTGGTCGCATTTCACCACCCCGTTCGCCGGCACCGCTCTGCTGCTGCTGTGGGGAATGCCCTTTCTCACTGCTGGCGAAGGTCTGTCCCCCACCGCAGCGGCGGGCCTGCTGTCGCTGAACGTGGTCGTCGCCATGGTCCTCAGCCCGATACTCGGCATCCTCTCTCGCCGTATCCCTACGCGCCGTTCCCTGGCGCTGGTGCTGCCCAGCGTCGGTGTGCAGGTGCTCGCATGGCTCGCGGTCGCGTTCTGGCCAGGGCCCGCGCCCTTCTGGCTGCTCGTGGTGCTCGTCGTCTGCCTGGCCGCGGGCGGCCCGGCATCCATGGTCGCGTTCGACCACGCCCGCACCCACAACCCGGCGCACCGCCTCAGCACCGCAACCGGCGTCACCAACTCCGGCGGCTTCCTCGCCGCGCTCACCGCCATCTTCCTCATCGGACTCACGCTCGACCTGCAGGGCGCCGGCACGCCCGACACATACTCGCTCGATGCCTTTCGCCTCGCCTTCCTCACCCAGGTGCCGTTGTGGGCGCTCGGAATCACGTTCATCATCTACGAGCGCAAGAACACCCGCATCCGCATGGGCCTCGACCCGGAACGACGTCGACACCGCTAAGACCTATCGGCGGATGCTGTCAGCTGCGCGGAGTCCACCCCATCGGGCGCGAGCCGCCGCGTCCGCCCCGCTCGATATCCGCCTTCGCCGACCACCCCTGTGCGGCGTCCTGTCCATCGAAGCCGCCGCGCGCCAGCCGGATGCCCACGTCGTCATGGTGCATGCGCGGAGCCCCGCCACGGCGCACAGATGCGCGAACGCTCCAGGAATCGTCGGCGAACCCGCCGCCCCGGAACACCCGGTAGTCGTCGTATCGCTCCGGATCGAGGAAGTCCCAGCACCATTCCCACACATTGCCGAGCGTGTCGAAGAGACCATTCAGATTCGGCAGCTTCATCCCGACATCCTGTGGCGCATCCACGCCGTCGGACGCAGACCACGCGACCTCAGACAGCGGACCGTAGTGCGGTCCGACCGACCCTGCTCGGCAGGCGTATTCCCACTCCGCTTCGGTCGGCAGCCGGTAACCGTCGCTATCCACATGCCAGGTGATGTCCTCGCCTTCGAACGCGTAGGCCGGGTCGAGCCCTTCCCATTCCGATGCGGCGTTGCAGAAGCGGATCGCCCGCAGCCAGCTGAGATCTCGCGCAGGTCGACGGGGATGCTGCGCGGGCACACCCAGCACCTCGGCGAATTGCTCTTCGGTGACAGCGAACACGCCGATCTCGAACTGCTCCAGGTCAACGGTGCGGTGCTCGTCACGACGCGCATCGTGCAGCGTGACCGCGCCTGCCGGCAGCGCCCGCATCTCCCACAGATCCATGCTCAGCCCGTCACCCGCAGTGGGCCGGTGCGAGGACCTTCGGTGCGAGTCGACTTCTCTCCCCCGGCGATGCGCACCGCGAACACGCGCATGAAGAACTGGCACATCGGGCCGACCAGCAGCGCGAACGCGACGGTACCGACGCCGACGTTGCCGCCGAGCGCCCATCCGATGGCGACGACCGTCACTTCGAGACAGGTGCGCACGATCCAGATCGGCCAGCCGAGTCGTTGGTGCAGGCCTGTCATCAGGCCATCACGTGGGCCGGGGCCGAAGTGCGCGCCGATGTATAAGCCGGTCGCTGCGGCGAGCACGGTGAGTCCGATGACGAAGAACAGCACGCGCAACCACAGGGGCTCAGCCTCTGGAATCAGCAGGAACCCGACATCGGCGGCCGGGCCGACGCACAGCGCGTTCATGACCGTGCCGATCCCGATCTTCTGCCTGATCGGGATCCACAGCAGCAGCACCACGCCGCTGACGAGAATCGTCACCGTGCCGAAGGTCAGCGGCACATGCCGGGTGATGCCCTGAGTGAGAACATCCCAGGGGGCGGCGCCGATCGCACCGCGGATCATGAACGCGATGCCGATGCCGTAAAGGAACAGTCCGACGAAGAGCTGTGTGAGGCGGCGCGGTAGTCGCCGGCCGGAGAAGCGGCTCATTGCGGGTGTCTTTCCACCCAGTCGGCGTACTTCGCTGTGCGGCCGTCGCCCGAGGAGGTGCGCGTCACTCGGCGTTTGATCCACGGCCCCACGAACTCGCGGTAGTACTTCAGGCCTGACGGTCCGGCCGTCGGCGTCGAGGTGGGCGACCACCACTCTTCTGGCGGGTTGAGCTGCAGGGCATGCAGCACCCGCGCCGCCACCCGATGGTGCCCGTGCGTGTTCATATGCAGTCGGTCCTCGGACCAGTACTTCGGCTGCGACAGTTCGGTGTCGGGCCAGTTCAGCGCTTGCACGACATCGGGCCGCCCCTCGACGCGCCTCAGCACGGCGCTCGACAGAGCATCGCCGCGCCGCTGGAACACGGGACCCAGCGGCAGCTGCGCACTCGGATTGGCTCCCGAGAGGATGATCAGCCGCACACCCTCTTCGTCACAGCGTCGAAGGACTCGGGTGAACACGTCCGCGATGTGCTCGACATCAGTATTGGGACGCAGGATGTCGTTGCCACCGCCGTTGAACGAGAGATGCGTCGGCTTCAGCGCGAGCGCCGGCTCCAGCTGCTCTTCGACGATCGGCCACGCCAGACGCCCTCGAATCGCCAGGTTCGCGTACTCGATCGGCGCGCCGGTCGCATCCGCCCAGCCCTGCGCAGCGATGTCCGCCCATCCGCGAACGGTGCCATCGGGAAGCTCATCGCCGACCCCTTCGGTGAAGGAATCGCCGATCGCCACGAATCGCACTGCCGCCATGCTCTCCACCCTATTCCTGTGCGGACGCAGAGCTGTCCTGGGCGACGTCGGGATCAGCGGGCGAAGACCGTGCGCAGCGTATCGAGTCCGACACCGCCGATGTCCAGTGCGCGCTTGTGGAAATCCTTGAATGAGAACGCCTCGCCCTGCTGCGCACGCGCAGCATCACGCACTTCTTCCCAGATGCGCTGGCCGACCTTGTACGACGGTGCCTGCCCGGGCCAGCCAAGGTACCGGTTGACCTCGAACTGCCGGAACTCGTCCGGCATGTTCACGTTCTGCCGCATCGTCTCCAGCGCGTAGTCATGATCCCAGACTCCCTCGCCATCGAGACGGGGCTTGCCGAGGTGCACGCCGATGTCGAGGACGACGCGCAGCGCGCGCATCCGCTGCCCGTCCAGCATCCCGAGACGGTCAGCCGGGTCATCGAGGTAACCGAGCTGCTCCATGAGACGCTCGGCGTACAGGGCCCATCCCTCGGCGTGGCCGGAGGTGCCGGCGAGCACCCGACGCCACGTATTCAGCTCAGCGCGATTGTAGGTCGCCTGCGCGATCTGCAGGTGATGACCGGGCACACCCTCGTGGTAGACGGTCGTCAGCTCGCGCCAGGTGTCGAACTCGGTGACGCCTTCGGGCACCGACCACCACATCCGGCCCGGGCGGGAGAAGTCGTCCGTGGGACCGGTGTAGTAGATCCCACCCTCCTGCGTCGGCGCGATCATGCACTCCAGTGCGCGGATCTCCTCGGGAATATCGAAATGCGAGACCCCGAGTTCGGCTATGGCGCGGTCGCTCGTCTCCTGCATCCACTTCTGCAGTGCGTCGGTCCCATGCAGCTTGCGACTCGGGTCGGCCTCGAGGTGGGCGACAGCCTCTTCCAGCGTGGCACCCGGGAGGATCTCATTCGCAATGGACTCCTGCTCGGCGATCATCCGAGCGAGTTCTTCACGACCCCACTCGTAGGTCTCGTCGAGGTCGATGCTCGCGCCGAGGAAGCGGCGCGAATTCAGCGCGTACAACTCACGCCCGACAGCGTCTTCCTCACCGGCGACCGGCGCGAGTTCGGTGCTGAGGAACGAGCCCAGCGTGTCGTACGCGACCCGAGCGGCCCCGGCGCGGTCGGCGAGCTCACGGGCGAGGGATGCCGGCAGCTGGCCCTCCTGCGGAGCGGCGCCGGCGATGAAGGAGGCGAAGAAGCCGTCGTCAGCGCTGTAGCGGGTGATCTGCTTGGCAACCTCCACGACCTGGCGACGCGCGGGCACGACACCCCGCCGGATTCCTTCACGGAGAGTCTCGGTGTACCCCTTGAGCGCATCCGGAACCGCGGCCAGGCGCTCAGCGACGACAGCCCAGTCCTCGACCTCGGCGGTCGGCATGAGATCGAAGGCCTGTCGGAAATCCTGCGCAGCCGAGGCGATCACATTGAGGTCGCGCAGGTGCCACTGTGCATCGTGCAGCTCGAGTTCGAGCCGCAGCTCTGCCGAGAGATCGGTCTTGGTGATCGCGTCGATGCTGTCGGTGGGCTCCGTGGCATCCAGGCGCGCGAGAGCCTCACGAGTGGCAGCCACTGAGCGCTCGTGGCCTTCCGGGCTGACATCATCGAGGCGCCCATTGGCTTCGTTTCGCCCGATATAGGTAGCCAGAACCGGTGAAAGATCGACCAGTGTGTCGACCCAGTCCTCTGCGATCTGATCGATGGCCGAGGGGATGCGAGCTTCAGCAATCATGGATTCGAGCTTATCTGTGGTGGCCCTTCGACAGGCTCAGGGACCCACGAAGGTCTGGGCCACTGAGATTGTCAGTGCGCGGCCTCGTTCCAGTCGCGACCACGGCCGACCTGCACATCCAGCGGCACGGTGAGTTCTGCGGCACCAGCCATTCGGGCGCGGACGATCTCCTCCACCGCATCCCACTCCCCCGGTGCGACCTCGACGACGAGTTCGTCATGGATCTGCAGCAGTGCACGAGACCGCAGTTCGCTGCCGTGAAGATCATCGTGAATTCTGATCAGTGCGATCTTCATGATGTCCGCGGCGCTGCCCTGAATCGGCGCGTTGAGCGCCGCGCGCTCGGCATTCTCACGCAGCACGCGGTTCGGGCTGCTCAGATCGGGGAACGGGCGACGGCGTCCGAAGATCGTCTCGGTGTAGCCGTCTTCCTTGGCTTTGATCACCGATGCCCGCAGGTAGTCGCGCACCGCACCGAAGCGCGCGAAGTACTCGAGCATGAGCTTCTTCGCCTCGGACTGCTCGATGCGCAGCTGCTTGGAAAGACCGAAGGCGCTCAACCCGTACACCAGGCCATACGACATCGCCTTCACCTTCGTGCGCATGGCCGAGCTGACTTCCTCCGGCTCGACGCCGAAGACTCGCGCACCGACGAAACGGTGCAGATCCTCACCGGTGCGGAACGCCTCGATCAGGCCCTCGTCTCCGGACAGGTGCGCCATGATGCGCATCTCGATCTGCGAGTAGTCGGCCGTCAACAGCGTTCCGTAGCCCTCGCCGACCTCGAATGCGCTGCGGATGCGCCTGGACTCCTCCGTGCGCACCGGAATGTTCTGCAGGTTCGGGTCGGTGCTGGAGAGCCTGCCGGTCTGACTGCCGGTCTGCACGTACGTCGTGTGAATGCGGTGATCGTCGGCGATCGCCCCGTTCTTGCCGATCGCGCTGTCGAGCGATTCGATGATCTGTCGCAGTTTGGTCGCCTCACGGTGCTGCAGCAGCAGGTCGAGGAACGGATGCGGGTTCGATTCGCGCAGGTCGGCGAGCACCGCAGCATCCGTCGAGTATCCGGTCTTGGTCTTGCGCGTCTTCGGCAGCTGCAGGTCTTCGAACAGCACCTCCTGCAGCTGCTTCGGCGAGCCGAGATTGAATTCTCGTCCGACGAGAGCGAACGCGTCGACGGCGATGCCGTCCGTGCGCGTCAGCAGTTCGGCAGAGAACGTCGACAGCACGTCGTGCGAGACGGCGACGCCCGCGAGTTCCATATCGGCGAGGACGAGCAGCGTCGGCAGCTCGATGTCGGTGAGGACGGATGCCACCGACTCGGGCATGTCTTCACGGATTGCAGCTGCCGTGCGCAGGGTGAACCACGCCTCTTGCGATGGGGTGGCGCCGTCGGTCTCGGGGACGAGCTGAGTGGGGTCGGCTTCTGGCAGCTTCTCATCCAGATAGCGGGAGACGAGGTGACCGAGTGTCTTGTCGGGGAAGCTCGGACGCATCAGCCAGCCGGCCAGGAGCGTGTCGTACGCGAGGCCGCCGAGTCGGATTCCAGCCCGCAGCAGCGCTTTCAGCGGTGACTTGGCGTCGTTGATGACCTTTGCCGCGTCGGATGCGAGCCAGGGCCCCAGCGCCACCGCCGTCTCATCGTTCCAATCGCACTCGTGCAGTTCAGTGAGGCTGGCGACTCCCACTCGAGAGATCACCCCGCCCGCGGTGGCGAAGGCGACGGCGATCTCGTCGTCTTGCGTGTTCAGCCAGGCCGCGATGGCGGATGCCGAAGACTCGGTCGGCGCGGGGACCTTCATCGCCGGCTCATCGTGCACCGCTTCATCACCCGCTCCAACGGCGTCGAACACACGCGGAAGCAGGGTGCGGAACTCCAGGCGCGCGAAGATGTCACGCACTGCCTGCGCATCGATGGGCGCGACTGCCAACTGGTCCGGAGAGACGGGCAGCTCCACGTCGGTGAGGAGGCGATTGAGCTTGCGGTTTCTGCGCACAGCATCCATGTGCTCGCGGAGGTTGCCGCCGACGACGCCCTTGATCTCCTCGGCCCGGGCGAGTAGTTCATCGAGAGTTCCGAACTGGGTGAGCCACTTGACGGCGGTCTTCTCCCCCACCTTCGGCACGCCCGGGAGGTTATCGCTGGTTTCGCCGACGAGGGCTGCGACGTCGGGATACTGCTCCGGACGCACTCCGTAGCGCTCTTCCACCGCCGTGGGATCGTAGCGCTTCAGCTGCGACACCCCCTGCACCGAGGGGTACAGCAGCGTCACATCGTCATTCACGAGCTGGATCGTGTCGCGATCGCCGGAGACCACGAGCACGTCGTATCCCTGCTCAGAACCCTGCTTCGCGAGTGTGGCCAGGATGTCATCGGCCTCGATGCCGACCTGGGTGAGCACCGGAATAGCCATCGCGGCCAGGCAGTCCTGCAGCAGAGGGATCTGGCCCTTGAACTCTTGGGGGCTCTCTGATCGGGTCGCCTTGTACTCGGGGTACTCATCGGTGCGGAACGAGTGCCGTGACGTGTCGAACGCGATGGCGAGGTGGGTGGGCTTCTCTGCCTTGATCAGGTTCACCAGCATCGACAAGAAGCCGTAGATGGCGTTCGTGTGCTGGTTGTCCTTCGTGGTGAAATTCTCGACCGGCAGGGCGAAGAAGGCACGATAGGCGAGCGAGTGGCCGTCGACGACCATGAGGGTAGGCTTTGCGGAGTCCGTCACCCTGCAAGCCTAACGAGAGTGGCGGACACTCGCCGAGGAGGATGCATGACCGAAACGACCCAGACCGCCGGATTGGAATGGGCCACCCACCGTGGCATGGGAGCGCTGGCCGAGAAGATGGGCATCGAGTTCACCGAATTCGGCATCCAGCGCAGCGTCGCAACCATGCCCGTCGAGGGCAACACTCAGCCGGTCGGCCTGCTGCACGGCGGCGCCTACGTCGTGCTCGGCGAGTCGCTGGGTTCGATGTCCGCGAACCTGCACGCCGGACCCGGCCGCCTCGCCGTCGGAGTCGACATCAACGCGACGCACACCCGTTCGGCCACCTCCGGCATCGTCACCGCGGTCTGCACGCCTGTGCACCTCGGGCGCAGCATGACCGTGCATGAGATCGCGGTCGATGACGAACAGGGCCGCCGTTGCTCGACGATCCGCATCACGAACATGATCAAGGACATGCCGGCCTGACACGGCTGCAGAAGCAGAACGGCCCCGCTGCGTCGCAACGGGGCCGTTCTGATAAAGGCTGTGGTTACTTCTTCGGAGCGAGCTGCTCGATGATCGCCTTCGCGACATCCTGCATCGTGAGGCGGCGGTCCATCGACGCCTTCTGGATCCAGCGGAATGCCTCGGGCTCGGAGAGTCCCATCTTCTCGTTCAGGAGGCCCTTGGCGCGATCGACGAGCTTGCGGGTCTCGAAGCGCTCGACCATGTCGGCGACCTCGGCTTCGAGCGTGATGATCTGCTCGTGGCGTGCCAGTGCGATCTCGATCGCCGGCAGCAGGTCGTTCGGGGTGAAGGGCTTGACGACGTAGGCCAGCGCACCGGCCTCGCTCGCACGCTCGACCAGCTCCTTCTGGCTGAATGCCGTCAGCAGCACGACAGGAGCGATGTTCGCCTTGTGCAGGCGCTCGGCCGCGCTGATGCCATCCAGCTGGGGCATCTTCACGTCCATGATCACCAGATCGGGGCGAAGCTCCGTGGCGAGCTGCACGGCTGTCTCGCCGTCACCAGCCTCACCGACGACATCGAAGCCGTTGTCGCGCAGGATCTCGACGATGTCGAGGCGGATCAGCGACTCATCCTCCGCGACGACGACGCGTCGCGGGGCGGATGCCGTGGGCTGTTCAGGCTGTTCAGGCTGTTCTTGCTCGGTCACAGATGAAATCCTATCGGACTGACGCTGCTGCAGGTGCGAACGCGCGGAGGGCCGCGCAAGGCGACCCTCCAGGCATTGGTGCCGGCGGTGGGACTCGAACCCACACGACCTCTCGGACAAAGCATTTTGAGTGCTCCGCGTCTACCATTCCGCCACGCCGGCCCGTGAACGACTTTAGCGCACAGACGAGGGCGGAACCTGCGGCTCCGCCCTCGTCTTGTGCTCAGATTCCGGCTTTGTAGACCGGCGCCGCTCCGCCCACGGCATCCCCGACCTTGTGGACGCGGATGTCGTTGGTGGAGCCGATGATGCCGGGAGGGGAACCGGAGATCACGACCACGCGATCCCCGATCTCGGCCAGCTTGTTCTTCAAAAGGTGCTCGTCGACCTGCAGGTACATCGCATCGGTGTGCTTGACCATGTCGACCAGCGTCGAGCGGATGCCCCACGTCAGCGCCATGCGGCGACGGATGCCGGGCTCGGGCGTGAACGCCAGCATCGGGATCCGCGAGCGCAGTCGCGACAGACGGCGTGCGGAGTCACCTGACTGCGTGAACACGCACAGGAACTTGGCCTCGACGAACTCCGCGACCTCGAGAGCGGCCAGCGTGATGGCACCGCCCTGCGTGCGGGGTGTGCTCGTCAGCGGCGCGATGCGCTCCAGACCGTGCTCCTCCGTGGACTCGATGATGCGCGCCATGGTCTCTACGACCACGACCGGGTAGTCCCCGACGCTCGTCTCGCCCGACAGCATCACGGCATCCGCGCCATCGAGCACGGCGTTGGCGACGTCCGAGGTCTCGGCGCGGGTCGGCACGGGGCTGTTGATCATCGATTCCAGCATCTGCGTGGCGACGATGACCGGCTTCGCCATGCGGCGTGCGATCTCCACGGCGCGCTTCTGCACGATCGGCACGGCTTCGAGCGGCAGCTCGACTCCGAGGTCGCCGCGAGCGACCATGATGCCGTCGAAGGCGTCGACGATCTCCTCGAGCGCCTCAACCGCCTGCGGCTTCTCGATCTTGGCGATCACGGGGACGCGGACGCCCTCCTCCGCCATGATCTCGTGCACGCGTCGCACATCGCTCGCGTCGCGGACGAACGACAGCGCGATCAGGTCTGCACCGATGCGCAGCCCCCAGCGGAGATCGTCCTCATCCTTTGTGCTCAGCGCGGGCACGTTCACGGCGACGCCGGGCAGATTGATGCCCTTGTTGTTCGATACGGCGCCTGCGACGATGACACGCGTGGTGACGACCGTGCCGTCGGACTCGACGACCTCGACACGGACCTTGCCGTCATCGATCAGCAGGAAGTCACCCGGCTTGACGTCGTTGGGCAGACCCTTGAACGTCGTGCCGCAGATCTCGCGGTTGCCGATGATGTCCTCGGTCGTGATCTTGAAGATGTCACCGGCCTCGAGCTCGTACGGACCGTCTTCGAACTTGCCGAGGCGGATTTTCGGTCCCTGCAGGTCGACGAGGATGGCGACGGCGCGCGCGGCGTCTTCGGCAGCACGCCGCACGTTCGCGTAGTTTGCGTCATGAACCGAGTAGTCGCCGTGGCTGAGGTTCAGCCGAGCGACGTCCACGCCCGCGTCGATCAGGGCGCGGACCGTTTCATAGGTCGAGGTTGCGGGTCCGAGTGTGGCGACGATTTTCGCGCGTCTCAACGGCATCTCCAGGGTGAGGGGGAACAGGGAAATTAGGCGACGTTGCCGCGCTCAGCCTACGCGGGCCGGATGCCGAGCGCGACATCCGTGACGTCCACCGGCGACGGAAGCGATGTGGATCCCATCAGATGACGGTCGATCGCCGCGGCGGAGGCGCGCCCTTCGGCGATCGCCCACACGATCAGCGACTGTCCGCGGCCAGCATCACCGGCGACGTAGACCCCGGGCTCTGAGGTGGCGTAGCCGTCATCCCGGACCAGGAGGCCTCGCTCTGTCACCGCTGGGGTCGTACGGCCAGTGAACGACTGCGTCTCCGGGCCGGTGAACCCCATGGCTATCAGCACAAGATCTGCGGGAATCTCGCGTTCGCTGCCGCCCTTGGGCACGCGCTTGCCGTCCACGAACTCCGTCTCCGCGACGCGCACAGCGCGCAGCACGCCCGCAGCATCCGAGAGGAATTCGACGGTGGATGCCAGATACGTGCGCTCTCCGCCCTCTTCATGAGCGGACTGCACCTCGAACAGCGTCGGCATGATCGGCCACGGCTGATGCTCCGCGCGCTCGACACCGGGCTGGCGTCCGATGGCGAGGTTCGTCACGCTCAGCGCGCCCTGGCGATGTGCGGTGCCGATGCAATCGGCGCCGGTGTCGCCGCCGCCGATGACGACGACGTGCTTTCCCGCAGCGCTGATCTGGTCGGCGACCGAGTCACCGGCGGTCGCGTGGTTCGATTCGACGAGGTATTCCATGGCGAAGTGCACGCCCGGCAGATCTCGCCCGGGTATCGGCAGTTCCCGCGGCACGGTGGAGCCCGTCGCGATCAGCACAGCGTCGTAGCGCGCGCGCAGATCGTCCCAGGAGATGTGCCGGCCGACTTCGACGCCGGCACGGAATCGCGTCCCTTCGTCCTGCATCTGACGCAGCCGGGATTCCACGTGCCGCTTCTCCATCTTGAAATCGGGGATGCCGTAACGCAGCAGACCGCCGATGCGATCGTCGCGCTCGAACACGACCACGGTGTGCCCCGCTCTGGTGAGCTGCTGCGCGGCTGCGAGACCCGCGGGTCCCGAACCGACAACGGCGACGGTCTTGCCGGTGAGACGCTGTGGCGGCTGAGGTTCCACCCACCCGTGCGTGAAGGCCTCATCGATGATCGAGACCTCGATCTGCTTGATGGTCACCGCGGGTTGATTGATGCCGAGCACACAGGCGCTCTCGCAGGGCGCCGGGCACAGGCGCCCAGTGAACTCCGGGAAGTTGTTCGTGGCGTGCAGTCGGTCGATGGCCATGCGGCCCTCGTCGCGCCAGGTGAGGTCGTTCCACTCCGGGATCAGATTTCCCAGCGGACATCCCGAGTGGCAAAACGGCACACCGCAGTCCATGCATCGTCCCGCTTGACGCTTGAGCACGGTGCGGTCTCCGGGTTCGTATACTTCCTTCCAATCGAGGATCCGCACCGGAACCGGGCGCCGGGCAGGCAGCTCGCGCTCGGTCGTCTTCAGAAAGCCTTTGGGGTCAGCCACCGGTCACCTCCAGGATTCGCTGCCACATATCGTCGCCGTCGGGGTCGAGTCCTGTTGCCTCGGCTTCCTGCCGCATGTTCTGCACGGCGGCGAAGTCGCGGGGCAGAACCTTGACGAAACCGGCCGCGGCGGTGTGGAACTCGGCCAGGATCTCGGATGCCAGTGGCGAACCGGTTCGCTCGACATGCTCGACGAGCAGCGTGCGCAGCACTTCCGTGTCGGCCCCGTCCAGGGTTTCCAGGCGCAGTTCCCCCGAGCCCAGGCCCTCCGTGTTCACCTGGGCAGGGTTGAGGCTACGGACGTAGGCGATGCCGCCGGACATGCCGGCACCCAAGTTGCGGCCGGTCTCACCGAGGATGACGGCGAGCCCGCCGGTCATGTACTCGAGGGCGTGATCACCGACACCCTCGACGACGGCGGTGGCTCCCGAGTTGCGCACCAGGAAGCGCTCCCCCACCATTCCGGAGATGAACAGCGCTCCGCTAGTGGCTCCGTAGCCGATCACATTGCCGGCGATGACGCTGTGGTGCGGGGCGTATGTCGCCTCTCGCGGCGGACGGATCGTGATGTCACCGCCGGAGAGCCCCTTGCCGACGTAGTCATTTGCGTCGCCCTCGAGTCGGAGCACGATGCCGGAAGGCAGGAATGCGCCGAGCGATTGCCCGGCGGTGCCCCGCAGAGTGACGTCGATCGTGCCTCTGGCGAGACCTTCGGCCCCGTAGCGCGCCGTCACACGGTTGCCGAGCATGGTGCCGACAGCGCGCTCGGTGTTGCGGATGGGCAGGTCGATCACGACCGGAGCGCCCGCGTCGAGAGCGTCGGCCGACAACCCGATCAGCATATTGTCGAAGTGCTTGTCGAGCTCGTGGTCCTGGGAACGGGAACTGCGACGCGGCTCACTCGCGGGGAACGCCGGGCCATGCAGGATCGGCGACACATCCAGCCCCTCGGTCTTCCAGTGCCGCACGGCAGCATCCGTCCGCAGTAGCTCGGTGCGGCCGACGATCTCTTCGAGCGTGCGGAATCCGAGTTCGGAGAGCAGCTCGCGCACCTCCTCCGCGATGAACTCCATGAAGTTGACGACGAACTCCGGCTTGCCGGTGAAACGCTCGCGCAGCACCGGGTTCTGGGTCGCGACACCCACCGGGCACGTGTCGAGGTGACAGACGCGCATCATGATGCACCCGCTCACCACCAGCGGCGCGGTGGCGAACCCGAATTCCTCCGCGCCCAGCAACGCCCCGATGATGACGTCACGGCCGGTCTTCAGCTGGCCATCGACCTGCACCACCACGCGGTCGCGCATGCTGTTGAGCATGAGGGTCTGCTGGGTCTCCGCGAGGCCGAGCTCCCACGGCGTGCCAGCGTGCTTCAGCGAGTTCAGCGGGCTCGCACCGGTGCCGCCGTCATGGCCCGAGATGAGCACGACGTCGCTGAGTGCCTTGGCAACGCCGGCGGCAACGGCGCCGATGCCGGATTGGCTGACCAGTTTCGTATGGATCCGCGCGCGCGGGTTGGCGCGCTTGAGGTCGTAGATCAGCTGCTTGAGGTCTTCGATCGAATAGATGTCATGGTGCGGCGGAGGCGAGATCAGCCCCACCCCTGGCGTCGCGTGGCGTGTGCGCGCAACCCACGGATAAACCTTCTGAGGGGGCAGCTGACCGCCCTCCCCCGGTTTCGCACCCTGAGCGAGTTTGATCTGCAGATCGTCGGCTTCGGTCAGATACTGGCTGGTGACGCCGAACCGGCCGGATGCGACCTGCTTGATGGCGCTGCGGCGCTCGGGGTCTGTGAGACGCTCCGGGTCTTCACCGCCCTCGCCGGTGTTCGACTTCGCACCGAGGCGGTTCATTGCGATCGCGAGAGTCTCGTGCGCCTCCTGAGAGATTGAGCCATAGCTCATCGCTCCGGTGGAGAACCTCTTCACGATCGAACTGACCGGTTCGACGTCGTCGAGCGGAACGGGCGGACGCTCGCCGGTTCGCAGTTCGAACAGCCCGCGAAGGGTCTTCAGCTCACGCGATTGATCGTCGATGAGCTGCGTGTACTCGCGGAAGATGTCGTAGCGTCGAGTGCGGGTCGAGTGCTGCAGCCGGAAGACCGTATCCGGGTTGAACAGGTGCGGTGATCCGTCTCGCCGCCACTGGTACTCGCCGCCGGTCCACAGCCGCTCGTGGGCCCGTGCGGCCGCATCTTCCGGATAGGCGAAGTCGTGACGCGCCTGATTCTCTGCGAAGACGTCTTCGAGGCCGATTCCGCCGAGCTTCGATTCGGTGCCGGTGAAGTACGTATCGATCAGTTCCTGGCTGAGGCCGATGGCTTCGAACACCTGCGCTCCCGCGTACGAGGAGACCGTGGAGATGCCCATCTTCGACATGATCTTCAGCACGCCCTTGCCGAGCGCGTAGATGACGTTGCGCACCGCTTTCTCGGGGGTGATGCCGGTGATGAAACCGGTGCGGACCAGATGCTCGACGGTCTCCATCGCCAGGTAGGGATTCACCGCCGACGCGCCGTAGCCGATCAATGTGGCGACGTGATGGACCTCGCGCACATCGCCCGCCTCGACGACCAGACCGACTTTCATGCGGTTCTGGCGTCGGATCAGGTGATGGTGCACAGCGGACACCATCAGCAGCGACGGGATAGGAACGAGATCCTTGTTCGAGTCGCGGTCAGAGAGGATCAGCAGCTCCGCGCCGCGTTCGATTGCGGCATCCGCCTCGGCGCACATCTCGGAGAGCCTCTCCTGCAGCGTGTGCGGACCCGCGTCGAAATGATAGAGCCCCTTGATCGTGGCACTGGAGCGGCCGGGAAGGGCCCGTTCGATGTGACGAATCTTCGCCAGCTCGTCGTTGTCGATCACCGGGAAATCCAGGGTCACGGTGCGGGCGTGATCCGGCCCCCAGCTGAGCAGGTTGCGTTCGGGTCCGAGGCCCAGCCGCAGACTCGTCACGACCTCCTCGCGGATGGCATCCAGCGGCGGATTCGTGACCTGCGCGAACTGCTGCACGAAGTAGTCGAAGAGCAGGCGCGGCCTCGCGCTGAGCACGGCGACGGGGGTGTCGCTGCCCATGGCACCCAGCGGCTCCGCGCCGTTCTGCCCCATCGGCGTGAGGAGGATGCGCACTTCCTCCTCGGTGTAGCCGAAGGTGCGCTGACGGCGGGTGATGGATGCTGCGGGGTGCACGATGTGCTCGCGTTCGGGCAGATCAGCCAGTCGCACTGCGCCCTCGTCGAGCCACTCCTGCCATGGGTGCATCCCGGCGAGATCCCGCTTTATCTCCTCGTCGTCGACGATGCGCCCCTCAGCGGTGTCGACGAGGAACATGTGGCCCGGACGCAGCCGCCCGCGGCGCTTGATGCGCTGCGGCTCGAACTCGAGCACGCCGGTCTCGCTGCCGATCACCACGAGCCCGTCGGTGGTCTCTGTCCACCGTCCTGGACGCAGCCCATTGCGGTCGAGGGTTGCGCCGACCTGCGTGCCGTCGGTGAAGATCAGCGCGGCCGGGCCGTCCCATGGCTCCATCTGGCTCGCGTGGTAGGCGTAGAACGCCCGCAGATCGGGATCGATGTCGGACTGCTTCTCCCACGCCTCCGGCACCATCATCATCACGGCGTGGGGCAGACTGCGCCCGGTCAGGGTGAGCAGTTCGAGCACCTCGTCGAACGACGCGGAATCGCTGGCCCCGACGGTGCAGATCGGCAACAGGGGGCGGATGCCACCGAGAAGCTCAGATGCGAGCTGCGACTGGCGCGCCCGCATCCAGTTCCGGTTGCCGCCGACGGTGTTGATCTCGCCGTTGTGGGCGAGCATGCGCAGCGGCTGTGCAAGCGGCCAGGACGGGAAGGTGTTCGTCGAGTAGCGCGAGTGCACCACCGCGAGCTCCGACGCGAAGCGCTCATCCTGCAGATCCGGGTAGAACGGCTCCAGCTGCAGGGTGGTCACCATCCCCTTGTAGCCGAGCGTGCGCGCCGACAGCGAGACGAAGTACGCGGCGAGTTCATGGCCCGCGCGCTTGCGCACCCGGTAGGCGAGGCGGTCCAGTGCGAGCGCGGAGCCAGCACTGTCGCCGGAGCCAAGGCACGCGAGGAACAGCTGCTCGAATGCGGGGCGGGCCTCATCGGCGAGTTTGCCGAGGTTCTCGTTGGCGGTGGGAACGACACGCCAGCCCAGGACCGTGAGGCCCTCCTCGGCGGCGATGCGCTCAATGCCGGCTTTCTGCTCGCGGCGGGCGCTCGACTCCCGAGGGAGGAACGCCAGGCCGGCGGCGTATTCACCAGCGGGGGGAAGTTCGAATTCAGTGACCGAGCGGAGGAACGCATCCGGCATCTGGGTCAGGATGCCGGCGCCATCGCCGGTGCCGGCATCAGAGCCGATTGCACCGCGGTGTTCCAGGTTTCGCAGCGCTTGCAGGGCCAGTGCGATGATGTCGTGCCCGGCTTCGCCGCGCAGCGTCGCGACCATGGCCAGGCCGCAGGCGTCCTTCTCGAACGCCGGGTTGTACAGTCCCTGCTTTGGGGGGTAGGCGCCGGAGGCGCCATAGGGTGGCTGGAAATACACCAGTTACCGTCCTCAGATTTCAGATGAACCTGGGGACGTCGTCGGCCCGCTCGTTCAGTGCAATGGGTGTCGCTCGACGGAGATGGTCATCGAACGTCGTCCTCGCTGGAGTGAGCGGTGCTTGTGGCGGTGGCTCCTGCGATGACTTCTTCAGCCGGAGGCTCACTCAGATCGACGAAGTCGGAAGGATCGTTCTGCGATTGTACATCCGCCGTCGCGGGCTCCCGACCGGGCACATACGGCGAGAGTTCGACGCCGGTGTGACGGCGCGTCTGCACGACGATGATGACGAGACCGACGACCACGCCGATGATCGCAGCCCAGACGTTGCTGCGCAGTCCCAGGATGATCTCGCTCGGGTCGATGCGGATCGACTCCCACACGATGCGTCCTGCGCTGTACCAGATCAGGTAGATCGCGAAGAGCTTGCCCCACTGCAGGCGGAACTTGTGTCCGAGCCAGAGCAGCGCGATGACACCCAGACCATTCCAGATGACCTCGTACAGGAAAGTCGGGTGGAACAGCGTGCCCTCGGCAAGGCCAGGGGGGAACGCCGGGTTGGTCGATTCGATCTCCAGACCCCAGGGCAGGTCCGTGGGCAGACCGAAGAGCTCGTGATTGAACCAGTTGCCGAAGCGGCCCATGGCCTGTGCGAGCAGCATCCCCGGAGCGAGCGCATCGGCGAACGTCCAGAAGCGGATGCCGGTCCACCGGCAGCCGAGCCACGCGCCGACTGCTCCGCCGAGCAGAGCGCCGAAGATGGCGATGCCGCCCTCCCAGATGGCCCAGACGGAACCGGGCTCGAAGGGGTTCCAGGTGTTCTTGTCCGGTCCGAAGTAGAAGTTCGGGTGCGTGAGGACGTGGAAGATGCGCGCGCCGATGATGGCGATCGGCACCGCGAGGATCGCGATGTCTATCACGACCCACTTCTCCGCCCCGCGCTTGGTGAGGCGGTGATTCGTGAGCAGCACGGCGGCGATGATGCCGGCGATGATGCACAGCGCGTAGAAGTGGATGGTCAGCGGGCCGAGTGGGAAAGAGCTGACCGGCGGGCTCGGGATGCTGATGGGCACACCCGAGAGGGTGCTGTGAAGCGCGAAAGGCATGAAGACGATCCTAGTATCGCGTCGACGAAGTGCCGTCGGCGAGTGTTCTGGTGGTTTCGGCGAGAGCCTCGAGTCCGCCGTCGCGGAGGGCCTTCACCAGGGCGGTGCCGACGATCGCTCCGTCGGCGTATTCGATCACTCCGGCGACCTGTTCGGCATTGGAGATGCCGATGCCGACGCAGGCGCGCGTCTCGCCACGAGAGCGCATGCGCTCGACGAGCGTGCGCGCGGCGAGGTCGAGTGCTGCCCGCTCCCCCGTGATCCCCATCGTCGAGACGGTGTAAACGAACCCGGTGGAAGACGAGATGACGAGATCGAGGCGCTCATCACTCGACGTGGGCGCGGCGAGGAAGATGCGGTCGAGGCCGGTGCGCGTGCTCGCAGCGATCCACTCGGATGCCGACTCCGGCGTGATGTCGGGAGTGATCAGGCCTGCGCCGCCGGCAGCGAGCAGGTCATCGGCGTAGCGGTCCACTCCGTACTGCATGACCGGGTTCCAGTACGTCATCACGATGACCGGCACATCCGTTTCTGCAGAGATGCGCTTCACAGCCGTGAACAGATCGCGCATGCGGAATCCATTGGCCAGTGCCTGCTGGGTGGCTTCCTGGATGACCGCGCCGTCCATGACCGGATCCGAGTAGGGCGGACCGAGCTCGATGATGTCCGCCCCGTTGCGTGCGAGCGTCAGCGCGGCCTGGATGCTGGTCTCGAGGTCCGGGTAGCCGACCGGCAGGTAGCCGATGAACGCGCCGCGCCCGGCATCCTGCGCCTTGCGGATGGCTGCTTCGACGCGACTCACGAATCTGTCTCCTGCTCGTCGTACAGATGGAAGTACTGCGCGGCGGTGTCCATGTCCTTGTCGCCGCGTCCGGAGAGGCACACGGCGATGATGGCGTCCGGGCCGAGTTCGCGGCCGATCCGCTGCGCACCGGCCAGCGCGTGCGCCGACTCGATCGCGGGGATGATGCCCTCGGTGCGGCTCAGCAGTCGCAGTGCCTGCATCGCTTCGTCATCGGTGGCTGGAATGTACTCGGCACGACCGATGTCGTTCAGCCATGCGTGCTCCGGGCCGACACCCGGGTAGTCCAGACCGGCGGAGATCGAGTGCGACTCGATCGTCTGACCGTCTTCATCCTGCAGCAGGTAGGTGCGGGCACCGTGCAGCACACCCGGGCGGCCGCGTTCGATCGACGCGGCATGACGCGGAGTGTCGACTCCGTCGCCCGCGGCTTCGACGCCGTACAGCTTCACGTCGTCGTCATCGAGGAAGGCGTCGAACATCCCGATCGCATTCGAACCGCCGCCGACGCAGGCCACGACGGCATCCGGCAGACGACCCGCTTCGGTGAGCAGCTGCTCGCGGGCCTCCTCGCCGATGATCTTCTGGAAATCACGCACCATCGCGGGGAACGGATGCGGCCCCGCCGCCGTTCCGAAGATGTAGTTGGTGGTCTCGACGGTGGCCACCCAATCCCGGTATGCGTCGTTGATCGCGTCCTTCAGGGTGCGAGATCCGGTGGTCACCGCGATGACCTCGGCGCCCAGAAGGCGCATTCTGGCGACGTTCAGTGCCTGGCGCTCGGTGTCGACTTCGCCCATGTAGATCGTGCATTCCAGGCCGAAGAGCGCGGCAGCGGTCGCCGTGGCGACACCGTGCTGACCGGCACCGGTCTCGGCGATCACGCGCGTCTTGCCGAGTCGTCTGGTCAGGAGCGCCTGGCCGAGCACATTGTTGATCTTGTGCGACCCGGTGTGGTTCAGGTCTTCTCGCTTGAGAAAGACCCGCGCACCGCCGGCATGCTCGGCGAACCGCGGCACCTCGGTGATCGGCGATGGCCGGCCCGCGTACGAGTGCAGCAGCGTCGCGAGCTCGCGCCGGAACTCCGGGTCGGCGATGGCATCCTCGTATGCGACGGTGAGCTCGTCGATCGCGGCGATCAGAGACTCGGGCATGTACCGTCCGCCGAACTCGCCGAAGAACGGCCCATGCTGGTCGCGCAGGCTTGCAGTCACTGCTTCTCCTTGATCTCGCGCACGGGCATGGAGCCTGCTGCGAGGAATTCGGTGAGTGTCGAGACGGGATCGCCCGTGACCAGCGCTTCGCCGATGAGCACCACATCGGCGCCGGCCTGCCGATAGTGTGCGACGTCAGCCGGGCTGAGCACGGCGGATTCGGCGATTTTGACCGCCGTATCCGGAATGCGATCGACGAGCCGCCCGAACATGTCGCGGTCGAGCTCGAGGGTCTTCAGATTTCGGGCGTTCACGCCGATGAGGTCGGCCCCCAGATCGAGCGCGATCTCGAGCTCGTCCGCAGAATGCGATTCGACGAGCGGCGTCATGCCGACCTCGAGGATCAACGCGTACAACTCGCGGAGCACCTTCTGTGAAAGTCCTGCCACGATCAGCAGAGCCAGGTCGGCACCTGCGGCGCGTGCTTCGAACACCTGATAGGGCGTGGCGATGAAGTCCTTGCGCAGCACGGGCAGCGAGACCCGCGAAGTCACGGCCTCAAGATCGGCGAGACTGCCGCCGAAGCGGCGCTCCTCGGTGAGGACGCTGATCGCCGAGGCACCGCCCTGCTCATACAGGGCTGCTTGCCGTGCTGGGTCGGGAATGTCGGCCAGCACGCCGCGCGATGGGCTTGCGCGCTTCACCTCGGCGATGATCTTCACCCGGTCGGCTGGAGCGAGGGCGGCGAGCACGTCGCGAGCAGCGGGGCGCGCCGCCGCGTCACGCTCGACGTCCGCGAGCGGACGTGTGAGCGCGCGACGCTGAGCGTCTTCGACTGCGCCGGCCGTCAGGTCGGCGAGGACCATCAGTGCGCCTTGGGCGCGTACTTCGGGCCCTTCACTCCGTAGCCCGCCTTGGCCAGCACCACGCCGGTGATCGCACCGATCACGACGATGGCGGCAGAGATCCACACGCCCGTCGACTGCTCGAGGCAGAAGAAGACGGTGCCGATGGCGAAGCCGATCAGCATGATCGTCACTGCTACCCAGGCAGCAGGTGAGTGCCCGTGACCGGGGTCGGCGATCGGATTGGTCATGTTCTCCTCCGGAGGGTCGGCGATGGGTCTAGTCTATCCGGCTCAGTCGGTGGGATCGGTGCCATGAGACAGCTCGTCCCAGGAATCGACTGCGTCCAACGGGCCGGTGGACTGATGGTGAGCTTCTGCGGTCGAGCGGTAGCGCTTGCCACCGGCCGCCCAGGAATGCGCCGTGGCGACGACGAAGACGGATGCCGCCAGCAGCACCACCCACGCGCACAGGGCCACAGCCGGCCACGCGGTGGGTGTCAGACTCGCGACGATTTCGTGCAGGGCGCTGGTGCCACTGAGGCCGGTCGCCTCGGCCACGGAAGCGGCGACGACCTCCACCGGCGGGTCGAAGACCACGGGCAGGGTGCTGGTGATGAGCACCAGTGCACCGCCCGCCCCCAGCAGCGCGAACAGGTACCGCAGGACGAGTCCGGCAATCGACAGCGCAGCACCCAGTGCCAGCACCGCCAGCGAGAGGGGCGCGAGCAGCGCGACCGCGTCGGCTCCTGCCACCAGCAGCTGCTCACCGGCATCCGCTCTGGTCACCTCCACCCAGGTCTGGGTGGAGGAGATGATGCCGATGCCGCCTGCGAGCAGAAAGCAGAGCACAGCAAGTGAGCGTGCGCGTCGCAGCATGCTCACTCGCCCTCCGTGAAAGTCATCGTCAGCGCACGTCCGTCGAAACAGGTGCGGGTGCCCGTGTGACAGGCCGGCCCCTGCTGGTCGACCATGAGCAGAATGGTGTCGCCGTCGCAGTCGACAGCGACCCCATGCACGCGCTGCGTGTTGCCCGAGGTGTCGCCCTTGCGCCAGTACTCCTGACGCGATCGCGACCAGTACACGGCACGCCCGCCCGTGAGGGTCCTCCGCAGCGCTTCGGCATCCATCCACGCGAGCATCAGCACTTCGCGCGTGTCGTGCTGCTGCACGATCACCGGTGCGAGGCCCGCGTCATTCCAGACGACCCGCGCGATGTCGTCCTCCATGATGCTCACAGTCGCACCGTCACGCCGGCGGCGCGCAGCGCCTGCTTCACGTCGTTCACCGAGAGTTGGCCGCTGTGAAAGACACTGGCGGCGAGCACAGCATCCGCTCCGGCCTCGATCGCCGGGGCGAAGTGATCGACCGTTCCCGCGCCGCCGGAGGCGATCACCGGCACCGAGGAGAGTTCCCGCATCAGTCGGACCAGTTCGAGATCGAAGCCGTCCTTCGTGCCGTCGGCGTCGATGGAGTTGACGAGCAGTTCGCCCGCACCGCGCTCGATCGCCTCTCGCGCCCAGTCGAGCGCATCCAGAGTCGTCTCCGAGCGCCCGCCGTGGGTCGTGATGGCGAAACCGGATGCGGTGCCGCTCGCGCGCTTGACATCGAGCGAGAGCACCAGCACCTGCGCGCCGAAGCGATCGGCGATCTCATCGATCAGCTCGGGGCGAG
Organism: Microbacterium esteraromaticum; assembly: GCF_900163815.1. Classification (GTDB taxonomy): domain Bacteria; phylum Actinomycetota; class Actinomycetes; order Actinomycetales; family Microbacteriaceae; genus Microbacterium; species Microbacterium esteraromaticum_B. The sequence goes on from NZ_FUKO01000012.1 coordinate 46,326, forward strand.
CAATGGCCGCGGAGTTCACCCCGACCTTGTCGGCGCCGACGGAGAGCAGTCGGGCGACGTCTGTGACGCTGCGCACTCCCCCGCCGACGGTCAGCGGAACGAAGACCTGCTCGGCGGTGCGCTGCACCATCTCGTAGGTCGTGGCCCTCGCATCGACGGTCGCGGTGACGTCGAGAAAGGTGATCTCATCCGCACCCTGCGCGGCATAGTGCGCGGCGAGTTCGACAGGATCGCCCATGTCGCGCAGGTTCTGGAAGTTCACGCCCTTCACGACCCGGCCGCCGGCCACGTCCAGGCACGGGATGACACGAGCGGAGACGGTCATCAGAGTCTCGCCGCGTGGATCGCCGAGACGAGGATAGCCCGTGCGCCCAGGGCGTACAGGTCATCCATCACCTGATTCATGCCGCGACGCGGAATCATCACGCGCACGGCCACCCAATCCGGATCGCGCAGAGGTGAGATCGTCGGCGACTCTCGGCCGCCGGCGATCGCCACAGCCTGCTCGATGAGGTTCGCCGGGAGGTCGTAGTCCAGGAGAACGAACTGCCGGGCGACCATCACGCCTCGCAGCCGCCGCAGCAGCCGGGCGGTGCCCGGCGCATCGCCTGGTCGACTGATCAGCACGGCTTCGGATTCGATGATGACCGGACCGAAGATCTCAAGGCCCGCCTGGCGCAGGGTGGTGCCGGTCTCCACGACATCGGCGATCACGTCGGCGACGCCGAGCTGCACGGCCGATTCCACGGCGCCGTCGAGGGCGACGAGCTCGGCTTCGACCCCGTGCTCGCGAAGGAAATCGTCGACGAGGCCGGGATAGGCGGAGGCGACGCGCACGCCCGCGAGATCTTCGACGGTGGAGTAACGACCGGGAGGGGCAGCGAAGCGGAACGTCGAGCGGGCGAAGCCCAGCTGCTCGATCTCGCGCGCGTCGTCCTGTCGGACATCGCGGAGCAGGTCGCGCCCGGTGATGCCCACATCGAGCGCACCGGAGGCCACGTAGGTCGCGATGTCGCGGGGACGCAGATAGAAGAACTCGACGTCGCTGTCAGCGTCGATCACGTGCAGCGTCTTAGGGTCGCGGCGACCCGTGTAGCCGGCCTCCGTGAGCATCTCGGCGGCGGTTTCGGACAGCGAACCCTTGTTGGGTACGGCGATGCGGAGCATGGGTGTCTTTCAGAATCGAACGGTCTGGTCGGGACGCGCTCAGAGATGTCGGTAGACATCCTCCAGGCTCAGCCCTTTCGCGAGCATCATCACCTGCAGGTGATACAGCAGCTGCGAGATCTCCTCGGCCGTGTTCTCGGCGGTCTCGTACTCGGCTGCCATCCACACCTCGGCCGCCTCTTCGACGACCTTCTTGCCGATCGCGTGGATGCCGCGGTCAAGCTGTGCGACGGTGCCCGAGCCCTCGGGGCGGGCCAGCGCCGTAGCGCTGAGCTCGGCGAAAAGTTCGTCGAAAGTCTTCACGATTCCAGGGTAGTCGCTCGTGCACGCTCACGAAGACCTGTGACAGCAGCCTCGACGTCGTCGGCGCTGTACACGGCTGAACCGGCGACGAAGGTGTCGGCACCGGCGGCGGCGGCCTGGGCGATCGTGCTGTCGGTGATCCCGCCATCGACCTGCAGCCAGACGTCCGAGCCGCGTCGGCGCGCCTCATCGTGCAGCGCGCGCAGCTTCGGCATGGTCTCCGGCATGAAGCCCTGTCCGCCGAAGCCGGGTTCGACGGTCATCACGAGGATCTGGTCGAACTCATCGAGAATGTCGTACAGCGGCTCCCCCGCGGTGCCGGGCTTGATGGCGATCCCGGCACGCGCGCCGATCGCCCGCAGTCGGCGAGCAAGAGCAACGGGATCCGCAGCCGCCTCGAGGTGGAAGGTGACGCTGGCCGCTCCCAGTTCGGCGTAGCCCGGTGCCCAGCGGTCGGGGTCGGTGATCATCAGGTGCACATCCAGCGGGATCGGGCTCGTCGCCTGGATGCGCTCGACCATCTGCGGCCCGAACGTGAGGTTGGGCACGAAGTGGTTGTCCATCACATCGACATGCGCGTAGTCGGCCGTGGCGATGCGGGCGAGTTCCGCCTGCATGTTGGCGAAATCCGCCGCCAGGATGCTGGGGTTGATGCGCGGTGCTCCGGGCAGGGTCATGTCAGCGGTCTCCGTTCGTCGTGCGGGCATCGGGTGCGGTGATCGTCGGACGCTGCAGCAGCGCGAGGAACATGGCGTCGGTGCCGTGCCGGTGCGGCCACAGCTGCGCGCTGAGGCGACCCGGTGCAGCCGAGCCGACCGCAGCCGCATCTGAAGCGGGGAGGTCGATCGGCGAAGATGACACCTCGGTAAGGACCGCGCGCGCATCGAGTTCTCGGACGTCCGGTCGGCGCCGCAGCACGTCGGCCACGACGCCAGTGGTCTCGGCGAGGTGCGGCGAGCAGGTCGCGTAGGCGACGATGCCCCCCGGCGCGAGTGCGTCGATCGCAGCATCCAGCAGCTGGGTCTGCAGGACGACGAGCTCAGCGACGTCTTCCGGAGACTTCCGCCAGCGGGCTTCCGGACGGCGCCGCAGCGCACCGAGGCCCGTGCACGGCGCGTCGACCAGGATGCGGTCGTACTCGCCGGGATGCCGCGCGGCGAACTCGCGACCATCGCTCTCATGGACCGTGACGTCGATGGGCAGCGGGCGCACAGCCTGACGGACGAGACCGGCACGTGCATGCACCACTTCGTTGGCCTCCAGCACCGCACCGCCGGCATGGGCGAGCGCGGCGAGCAGCGCGGTCTTGCCACCCGGCCCCGCGCACAGGTCAAGCCAGTGCTCTCCTTCGCGGATCGGTGCGGCACCTGCCACCGCGAGTGCGACCAGCTGCGAGCCCTCGTCCTGCACTCGAATCGCTCCGTTCGAGTGCGCCATCGCGTCACGCGGGTCTCCTCCGGGCGAGCCGAAGGCCGTGGGCGCGTATGGACGCCGTGGCTCGCCGGGCTCAGCGAGTCCGGGAAGAGCCACCAGCGTCACCTCGGGCGAGAGATTGTCGTAGTGCAGCAGGTCGTCGAGCTCCTCGACTCGTCCTTCTGCCGCGAGGGCTCGGCGCAGCGCACGGATCACCCACACCGGGTGCGCGGTGCGCAGCGAGAGCTTCTCGTCGTCTGAGCGGGCGTGCCCCTCGATGCGCTCCTGCCAGGTCTCGGCTGTGTCGCGGCCGATGCGCCGCAGTACGGCATTCGCGAAACCAGAGGCACCGCGACCCACTTCTGCGGCGACGAGATTCACGGATTCGTTCACTGCGGCGTGCGGGGCCACTCGCGTGGCGAGGAGCTGGTGCGTTCCGAGTCGCAGTGCGTCGAGAACGGCAGCATCGATGTCGTCTGCGGAGCGACCAGCGGCTTCGGCGATGATGGCGTCGTAGGTTCCTCGCCGGCGCAGCGTGCCGTAGGTCAGTTCGGTGGCGAGAGCAGCGTCCTGCGTGTCGAGCTCCGCATCCGCAATGAGCTTCGGCAGCAGCAGGTTCGCGTAGGCGTCGGAGACCGAGACGGCGTGCAGGACGTCATAGGCGACCCAGCGTGCGGGCTGGATGGCGCGAGGACGAGGAACGCCCGAAGACCGGGCCCCGTCGTGCGAACGATTCATGATCCTGCCTTCAGATTCTCGTGCTCGCGCTGGCCCCGCCACCAGTCGCCTGCGCTCATGGCGCCCTTGCCCGCCGGCTGCACGCGCGTGACATCGAGAGGGACTGTGGCTGTGCCGATGAGCACCGATGCCTTCGTGCCGACGATTTCGCCGGGGGCGAGCTTCGGCGCGTCGTCCGCGGCGGGAGACGCGGCGAGGATCTTCAGCCGGGAGCCATCGACTGTGGTGTGCGCGCCGGGCTCCGGAGTGACCCCTCGGTAGCGGCCGAAGATGTCTGCGAAGCTCTCTGCCCAGTCGATCAGCCCGTCTTCAAGTACGAGTTTCGGCGCCAGGGAGACCTCGCCGACCTGGGGAACTGCCACCGCTGATCCGTCGCTGATTGCATCGACGACATCGGCAGTGAGCTGCGCACCGTCGTCGGCGAGGATGCTCAGAGCAGCATCCGCCGTGGCCTCAGCGGGCATCGCGACCGTGCGCGCGGCGAAGACGTCGCCCGCATCCAGCTGTGCGACGAGCTGGAACACGCTCACCCCGAGTTCGGCATCGCCTGCGATGAGCGCGCGCTGCACCGGTGCGGCGCCGCGCCACTGCGGCAGCATCGAGAAATGCAGGTTGATCCAGCCGTGCGCAGGTGTCGACAGCAGCGGTTCCCGGACGATTCCGCCGTAGGCGACGATCACCCCGAGGTCAGCGCGGAGCGCGGCGATCCGACCGGTGGCGTCGTCATCCAGCCGGGCGGTCTTGATCACCGCGATTCCCAGCTCGGCAGCGGCTGCGGCCACGGGTGAGGGCGTCAGGATCCGTTTGCGGCCCAGTGGCGCATCGGGCCGGGTCACCACAGCGACGATCTCATGACGTGCGGCGAGCAGCTGCAGGGTGGGAATCGCGACGGCGGGTGTGCCAGCGAAGACGAGGCGCATGAAGGTTCTCCGGTGAGTATGGGGCTGTGCTGATGCGAGGTCGTCGATCAGATCTCTGGTTCGAGGATATCGAGATGCACCGCGAGGGTGGCTCGAACACGGCCGCGTCCGCGTCGGCTCTGTGCGGCGTCCGCGACGACCACGGCACGCAGGGTGCTGGCGACTGTCTGGCCAGCCGCGTAGCCGAAGCGCACGAGTGCGCGCACTCTGCCGTCATCGCCGTGGGGCAATGGGCCGAGCACCGCTTCACCGCGGATGCCGATTTCAGCGAGCGCATCCAGGGCTGCCCGAACCGACGCCGGCAGCCCGTCGATCTGCGCGACGCGGGTCGTCGGCGGCATGTGCAGCGGCAGCCGATCCTCGAGCTCGCTGCGCGCGTATCCCGCCGCGCTCCAGGTGGCCAGCGCGCGCGCCACGGGCCCGTTGACGCCGACGAGATGGATCGGTGCGCCGGGCGCTGCGAGAGCGGCCGCGTTCGCCCACCAGCGCAGGCACGACTCGCCGATCCGCAGATCGGGGGCCTGCAGCATCCGGGCGCCGTCGAGCAGAATGACCGCGCGATAGCCTTCCTCGGCGATGGGCTCGGCGCCGCGGGTGGCGATGACCAGTGCAGGTTTCGTATCGACCTGCGTCACGGGGTGAGCACCGTCGGAGACGATCACCCGCACCCCGGGGAAGGCCCGACCGAGTTCGTCGGCGGTGCGCTCTGTGCCCGAGGAGGCCAGGCGCACTTTGTCGGACGAGCACTCTGCGCACCGCCACGAGTTCGCCGCGCGTCCGCACCAGCCGCAGACCGGTACGGCGCCGCGGCGACGTGCTCCCAGCGGGCCGCCGCAGTGCGCGCATCGGGCGGGGGTGCGGCACGTCGCGCAGACCAGGGTCGGTGAGAACCCGGGTCGTGCGACCTGCACCAGCACCGGGCCCTCAGCGGTGGCCGCTCGCGCAGCGGAGAAGGCGCTGGATGGCACGCGCTGCGCGGTCTGCTCCAGCTCCTGCGGCGTGCTCAGCAGCACCCGCGGTGTGATCCGTCGGACGGCGGTCACATCGCGCATCCAGCCGTGCTGCACCAGCCGTTCGGCATCGCTCGACCGCGTGTGTCCGACCAGCAGCAGGGTGCTCTCCTCCTGCTCCTGGCGGATGAGCGCCGCGTCCCGCGCGTGCACGTACGGTGCCAGCGGTTCGGCGAGCAGCGGGTCGCCGTCATCCCAGATCGCGACCAGACCCGCCTGCACCGGCGAATAGACCGCGGAGCGATTGCCGATCACTACGCACGGTGCGTCGCCCAGGGTTCGCAGGAACGCACGGTACCGGTCGGGGTTCGTCTGCCTGGCGTCGTGCCTGACGACAGCCTCGGCCGGCAGCATGGTGTTCAGTGCCGCGACCAGCATCTCCTGATCGCGGTAGTCGGGCACGACGAGGATGCTGGAGTGTCCCCCGGCGAGCTTCGTCGTCGCCGTGGCAGCCAGTAGCAGTGCCCACCCGGCAATCGCGCCCTCTTGCACGGGGATGGCTTCGACCGCGGCGCGTGCGTGTTCGGCGAGCACCTCATCGAGACCGTCGTACGCGGCGATGACTTCGGTGGCGCGTTCATGGGCGTCAGCGTCTGGCAGAGGTGCGTCCTCGATCGGATGCCACGACTTCTCGACGCGCACCTGGCGCTTCGGGATTGCGAGCCGCAGGATGTCGGATGCCGAGCCGGCGGCGCGATCAGCCGCGCGGCGCGCGAGTCGGTACAGCCGGTCGGGCAAGACGACCACCGGCGAGACGACGCTCTCGATCTCGGAGAGGGCTCGCGCCGCATCGTGCTCTTCGTCTATCTCGACGATGTAGCCGTCGATCACCCGGCCGGCGGTGCGCAGCGGCGCCTTGATCCGGACGCCGCACTCGACGTTGCCGAGTTGCGGTGGGAGCGCGTAGTCGAACAGTCGATCCAGCTGCGGCAGAGGTGAATCGATGAGCACACGCGCGATGCGCCGCCCCGATGTCATGTCGACTCAGAGGCCGGCGGCGCGGCGCAGCTCGTCAGCGCGGGTGGTCTTCTCCCACGTGAAGTCGGCGTTGTCGCGGCCGAAGTGGCCGTAGGCCGCTGTCTGAGCGTAGATCGGGCGCAGCAGGTCGAGTTCCTCGATGATCGCCTGCGGACGCAGGTCGAAGACATCGGTGATGGCGCGTGTGATGGCTGCTTCGTCGACCTTGCCGGTGCCGAACGTCTCGACGTAGAGCCCCACCGGGCGGGCGACGCCGATGGCGTACGCCACCTGCACCTCTGCCCGGTCGGCGAGTCCTGCGGCGACGACGTTCTTCGCCACCCATCGCATCGCGTAGGCACCCGAGCGGTCGACCTTCGACGGATCCTTGCCGCTGAACGCACCGCCACCGTGGCGGGCTGCGCCGCCGTAGGTGTCGATGATGATCTTGCGGCCGGTGAGCCCCGCATCGCCCTTCGGCCCGCCGGTGACGAAGGGTCCGGCCGGATTGATGTAGTACTTGAGGTCATCGGCGAGGTCGAGACCGATCTGAGCGAGCACCGGGTCGATGACGGCGGTGCGCACCAGTGCGCGCAGTTCTTCCTGCGAGATGTCGGGGTGGTGCTGGGTCGACAGCACGACCGAATCGATGGTCTTCGGTGTGAAGCCGTCGTAGCCCAGCGTGACCTGTGTCTTGCCGTCTGGCCGCAGGAAATCGAGTTCACCCGAGCGGCGCACGTCGGTGAGTCGCTCGGCGATGCGGTGCGCGGTCCATGCCGCCATCGGCATGAGCTGCGGAGTCTCGTTGGTCGCGAAGCCGAACATGATGCCCTGGTCGCCTGCGCCGAGCTCGTCGCGCGGGTCGGTGGACCCGCCGTCGCGCTGCTCCTGGGCCTGATCGACACCGTGTGCAATGTCGGAGGACTGCTCCCCCACAGAGATGCTCACCCCGCACGACGAGCCGTCGAAACCCATGTCGCTGGAGGTGTATCCGATGCCGTTGACCACGTCGCGCACGATCGTGGGGATGTCCACGTAGCCTTCGGTGCGGATCTCACCCGCTACATGCACAAGACCGGTGGTGACGAGCGTTTCGACAGCGACGCGAGAATCGCGATCGACGGTCAGCAGACCATCGAGGATGCTGTCCGAGATCTGGTCGCAGATCTTGTCGGGGTGTCCCTCGGTGACGGACTCGGACGTGAACAGACGCAACGCGCTCATCGATGCTCCAGGGCTGGAAGTTCGGGCGGAGCCGGATTCGGCTCTACGCCAGTGTGCAGGGAGCCGCCGACATCCGGGTACGGACGTCGGCGGCTCCCGGTGCGAAGATCACTCAGCGTGACGGATGCGGAGCTTGTCTTCGTTGATCTCGTGCAGAGCGATGGTGAGCGGCTTGTCCTCCACCGACGAGTCGACCAGCGGGCCGACGTTGTCGAAGAGGTTGCCCTCGTGCAGGTCGGAGTAGTAATCGTTGATCTGGCGCGCGCGCTTGGACGCGAAGATCACGAGCTCGTACTTCGACGAGACGCGCTCGAGAAGGTTGTCGATCGGCGGATCGATGATGCCCTGGTTGGTTCCGGCCATGGTGGACCTCCTGGTCAGGCGGCGGTGTCGTAGTTTTATGACGTGCCGCGAAGCAGTTGAGAGCGCGCGCGAAAGCTCAACGCGCAGAGACTGAAGACAATTCTACGACCTCCCGGGCCGCCGTGGCGACGTCCGCGTTAACAATGCGGAAATCGAACTCGTTCTGGGCAGCCAGTTCGGTGCGTGCGGTGCGCAATCTGCGGGCGCGCTCCTCGGCATCCTCCGTGCCCCGGCCCACGAGTCTCTGCACCAATTCGTCCCACGACGGAGGCAGCAGGAAGACCAGCGTCGCCGAGGGCTCGGCGGCGCGCACCTGGCGGGCACCCTGCAGATCGATCTCCAGCAGGACCGTCTTTCCTTCAGCCAGTGCTTCATCCACTGGCCGGCGCGGCGTGCCGTAGCGGTGCGAATTGTGCACCACGGCGTATTCCAGCAGCTGATTCTCAGCGATCAGCCGGTCGAATTCCGCGTCATCCACGAAGAAATAGTGCACACCGTCGACTTCGCCGGGTCGGGGCTTGCGTGTGGTCGCCGACACAGAGAGGTGGATCTCGGGGTGGGATTCACGAATGCACGCAGCGACCGTGCCCTTGCCGACCGCCGTCGGACCGGCCAGCACGAGCAATCGGCTGCGACCACTGCGCGGAGCGGGAATCGGGAACCGCTCGTCGAGCCACTCCGACAGCGCCGCGATCTGACGCACGCCGAGGCCGCCCAGGCGCTTGACGTCCGAGATCCGCAGCTGCTCCAGGACGCGATCCCGCTTGCCGGCGCCGATCGCCGGCAGTGCCATCAGAAAATCGGTGATGCGCATCGTCGCGGCGTCGGAGTCCGCATCCGCGAGCGCGGCGCTGAGCACATCTTGAGGTGCGATCACCCGCGTGGTGAGGTCGCGTTTGAGCGCGGCGCGCGCCCGTCGGCGCTCCAGTGCACGCCGTGACGCGGCAAGACGATCGACAACCGGTACAGCCGGGCGCTCAGCCACGAAGAACCTCCTGATAACGCGTCGCACGCGCGGTGATCGCCTCGGCAATGCCATCGGGTCCGGCGCCGAGGATGCTCCGGCTCTCGCTCGCGAGCACATTGCCGGCGAGTGATCCGAAGCGGTGGGTGAGATCTTCCGGAGTCGCGCCCTGCGCTCCGAAACCGGGGGCGAGGATGGGCGTGCTGATCAGCATCCCGTCATCCAGCCCGAGTTCGGCGCGATCGACCGTCGCGCCGATGACCACGCCGACGGGCCCGATGCCGCCGTCGAATGCGTCCGAGCCGTTGACCCAGGTGACGTCGCGAACAACCCGCTGTGCAACGGTCTGCTCGACACCAGCAGCGACGTCCACGGTGAGCGCGGACTGCAGCGCAGCCGCCTCCGGGTTGCTGGTCGCCGCGAGCACGAAGACGCCCTTCTCCGCGCGCACTGCGCTGGTGAGCGTATCGCGCAGTGACTCCGGTCCCAGATAAGGACTGATCGTCACCGCGTCCGCTTCCAGCGGCGAACCCGGCTCCAGCCAGGCTGCGGCGTAGCCGGCCATCGTGGAGCCGATATCGCCGCGCTTGGCGTCGGCGATCACCAGCAGACCCGCAGCTCTGGCCGATGCCATGACGTCCTCGAGCGCGGCGAATCCTCGCGACCCGAAGCGCTCGAAGAACGCGACCTGCGGCTTCACGACACCGACCCGACCCGCCGCGGCCGCAACCACGGCAAGCCCGAAGGAGCGGATGCCGTCGGCGCTCTGCGGCAGGCCCCACTGGTCGAGCAGTGCGGCATGCGGGTCTATCCCGACGCACAGCGGACCGTGCGCATCCCACGCAGTCTGCAGACGTGCCCCGAAGGACGCAGTCACATCGACGCCTGCCGATCATGCGCGTACTCCTGCAGGCTGCGCACCGAGAAGCTCTCGTGTGCGGCATCCATTCCGCTGACCGCGGCGCCGAGAACGGCCATCGTCGTGAACAGCGCCTTGTCCGCGGCGACCGCGGCCGCACGGATCTCATAGCCATCTGCACGCGCGGCACCGCCGCTGGGCGTGTTAACGACGATGTCGATCTCGCCGTCGTTGATGAGGTCGACGATGTTCACCTCACCGCTGTCGACGGTGTCGCTGTACTTCGACACGACCGTGACATCGATGCCGTTGCGGCTGAGGATCTCGGCCGTGCCCTCCGTGGCCACCAGCGTGAATCCGAGCTGCTGCAGGCGGTGCGCGGGGAGGATGACGGCGCGCTTGTCGGCATCCGCCACCGAGATGAAGACGGTTCCCGAGGTGGGCATGCCGCCATAGGCGGCAGCCTGGCTCTTCGCGAAGGCCGTCGGGAAATCACGATCGATTCCCATGACCTCACCGGTGGAGCGCATCTCCGGCCCCAGCACCGAATCGACGATCTTGCCGTCTGCCGTGCGGAAGCGCTTGAACGGAAGCACTGCCTCCTTGACCGCCACCGGCGCTCCCAGCGGGATGCGAGAGCCGTCCTGCACGGGGAGCATCCCCTCGGCGATCAGGTCGGCGATGGTCGCACCGGCCATGATGCGACTGGCCGCCTTCGCCATCGGAATGCCGAGTGCCTTCGATACGAACGGCACCGTGCGGCTCGCCCGCGGGTTGGCCTCGATGACGTAGAGCACGCCCGCGCTGATCGCGAACTGCACGTTCAGCAGGCCGCGCACACCCACGCCAGAAGCGATCGCGAGGGTGGCCACGCGGATGCGGTCGACGTCGGTGCGGCCGAGCGAGACCGGAGGCAGCGTGCAGCTGGAGTCACCGGAGTGGATGCCGGCCTCTTCGAGGTGCTCCATCACGCCGCCGATGTACAGATCGGTGCCGTCGTAGAGCGCATCGACATCGAGTTCGATCGCGTCGTCGAGGAAGCGGTCGACGAGCAGCGGTTTGCCCGCCTCGATGACCACCTCGCCCGCGGTGCGCACGAAATAGTCACGCAGCGTCGGGGTGTCGTAGACGATCTCCATGCCGCGACCGCCGAGCACGAAGCTCGGCCGCACCAGCACGGGGTAGCCGATCTCCTCGGCGATGCGCACGGCTGCGTCCACGTCGATGGCGGTGCCGCTGCGCGGAGCGACGAGCCCCGCCTCGTCGAGCAGGCGCGAGAAGAGCTCGCGCTCCTCGGCGAGGTCGATCGCGGCGGGGCTGGTGCCGAGAATCGTGTACCCGGCTGCTTCGATGCCCTTCGCGAGACCGAGCGGAGTCTGCCCGCCGAGCTGGCAGACGACGCCCAGGATACTGCCGCTGCGCGCTTCGGCATCGAGCACCTCGAGCACGTCCTCCAGGGTCAGCGGCTCGAAGTAGAGCCGATCCGAGGTGTCGTAGTCGGTGGAGACCGTTTCGGGGTTGCAGTTGATCATGACGGTCTCGTACCCGGCATCCGACAGTGCGAACGACGCGTGCACGCACGAGTAGTCGAACTCGACGCCCTGCCCGATGCGGTTCGGGCCCGACCCGATGATGACGATCTTGGTGCGGTCGGATGCGGCGATCTCATCCTCGAAGTCGTAACTCGAGTAGTGGTACGGGGTGAGAGCCGGGAACTCCCCGGCGCAGGTGTCGACCGTCTTGTAGACCGGACGCACGTCGAGAGCATGGCGGATGCTGCGCACCTCGGTTTCGTCGATGCCGCGCAGCTCTGCCAGCTGCAGGTCGGAGAAGCCGTGCTCCTTCGCGTACCGGATCGTCTCGGCATCGAACTCCGGTGCGTCGGCGACCGCCTGGGCAACCTCGTTGATGAGCACCATCTGGTCGAGGAACCACGGGTCGATCGACGTCGCCTCGAAGGCCTGCGCGATCGTCGCGCCCTTGCGAAGCGCCTGCTGCAGCACCACGATCCGACCGTCGGTCGGCGTCTTCGAGATCTCCAGGAGCTCTTCGACCGTGCGGTCCTCGGCACCCCAGTGGAAGCTCGATCCGCGCTTCTCGAGCGACCGCAGCGCCTTCTGCAGCGCTGTGGTGTAGTTGCGACCGATGGCCATCGCCTCGCCGACCGACTTCATGGTCGTGGTGAGCGTGGCATCCGCCGCCGGGAACTTCTCGAACGCGAACCGCGGCACCTTCACGACCACGTAGTCGAGGGTCGGCTCGAAGCTCGCCGGGGTCACGCCGGTGATGTCGTTCGGAATCTCGTCCAGACGGTAGCCGAGCGCCAGCTTCGCGGCCAGCTTCGCGATCGGAAAGCCGGTGGCCTTGGAGGCCAGCGCCGACGACCGTGAGACGCGCGGGTTCATCTCGATCACGATGATCCGGCCATCGGTCGGGTCCACGGCGAACTGGATGTTGCAGCCGCCGGTGTCGACGCCGACAGCACGGATGATGTCGATCGAGATGTCGCGGAGCTTCTGATACTCGCGGTCGGTCAGGGTGAGTGCGGGGGCCACGGTGATCGAGTCGCCGGTGTGCACGCCGACCGGATCGACGTTCTCGATCGAGCAGACGACCACCGTGTTGTCGGCGGTGTCGCGCATGAGCTCGAGCTCATATTCCTTCCACCCGAGGATCGATTCCTCCAGCAGCACCTCGTTCGTCGGCGAGTCGTGCAGCCCCGCACCGGCGATGCGGCGCAGGTCGTTCTCGTCGTAGGCGAAACCCGACCCGAGGCCGCCCATCGTGAAGCTCGGGCGCACGACGAGCGGGTAGCCGAGCTTCTCAGCTCCAGCGAGCACCTCGTCCATGGTGTGGCAGATCACGGAGGCAGCCACATCGGCGCCGCATTCGAGAACGAGCTCCTTGAAGATCTGTCGGTCTTCGCCCTTGCGGATGGCATCGACGTTCGCGCCGATGAGCTCCACGTCGTACTTCTCGAGGATGCCGCGCCCGTGCAGCTCCATGGCGGCGTTCAGCGCGGTCTGACCTCCCAGGGTCGGCAGGATGGCATCCGGCTTCTCCTTCGCGATGATCGTCTCGATGACCTCGGGCGTGATCGGCTCGATGTAGGTGGCATCGGCGAAGTCGGGGTCGGTCATGATCGTCGCCGGGTTGGAGTTGACGAGAATGACCCGCACGCCCTCCTCACGCAGCACGCGGCACGCCTGGGTGCCGGAGTAGTCGAATTCGCAGGCCTGCCCGATCACGATCGGGCCGGACCCGATGACGAGAACGGAGTTAATGTCGTCGCGCTTCGGCATTACTTGCTGGCCTCCTGGGTGGCGATGACGAGATCGCGGAAACGGGTGAAGAGATAGTGGGCGTCGTGCGGACCTGCCGCTGCCTCCGGGTGGTACTGCACGGAGAAGGCCGGAAGATCGTGGGCGCGCAGCCCTTCGACGACCTGATCGTTGAGCCCGACATGGCTGACTTCGATGCGTCCGTAGCCGTTCGGGCTGTCGAAGACGCCGTCGATCGGGGCTTCCACGGCGAAACCGTGGTTGTGCGCGGTGATCTCCACCCGCCCGGTCGTCTTGTCGACCACGGGCTGGTTGATGCCCCGGTGCCCGAAGGTGAGCTTGTAGGTCTCGAGCCCCAGCGCGCGGCCGAACAGCTGATTGCCGAAGCAGATGCCGAAGTACGGCAGGCGGGCATCGAGCACCTCGCGCAGAACCGAGACCTGGGCATCGGAGGCCGACGGGTCGCCCGGTCCGTTGGAGTAGAACACGCCGATCGGGTCGGTCGCCTGGATGTCGGCGAACGTCGCGGCCTGCGGGAGCACGTGCACGTCGAAGCCCAGCGCTGCGAGGTTGTCGAGGGTCGACTGCTTCACTCCGAGGTCGAGCACGGCAAGGTTGCCGATGCGCTCCGCGGATGCCGGAATCACTCGCACCTCAGTGACGGAGACCGCTGCCGAGAGGTTCTGGCCCGCCATCTCGGGAGACGCGGTGACGCGGCGCAGCTGCTCGGCGGGGTTCAGCGCGGCATCCGCGCCGGAGAAGACGCCGCCGCGCATGGCGCCGGCGTCGCGGATGCGGCGGGTCACTGCACGGGTGTCGACTCCGCTGATGCCGACGATGCCATCGCGCTCCAGCGCGGCATCCAGCGACTCCTCGGAGCGCCAGTTGGAGACGATTCGCGAGGGGTCGCGGACGATGTAGCCGGCCACCCAGATGCGCTCGGACTCGCGATCCTCCGCATTCATGCCGGTGTTGCCGATGTGCGGAGCGGTCTGCAGCACGATCTGGCCGGCGTACGACGGGTCTGTGAGCGTCTCTTGGTAGCCGGACATGCCGGTGGCGAAGACGACCTCGCCGAGGGTGGTGCCGCGGGCGCCGTAGGCGCGACCGGGGAACCGCGATCCATCTTCGAGAACGAGCACGGCGGGCTCGTGCGGAATTCGGGGGGAGGTGGTCAAGAGTTCACTCCGTTCTCCGAGGCCGCGCACAGGTGCTGAAGCTCCGGAAGGATCTGTTTCGGCGTGCCGGAGGCGAGCCGAAGGAAGGAATCGATGAGGATGCCGTCGGCCACGCGCCACACCAGGCGGATGAGGCCGTTCGGCTCCACGACGCGGTCGATGGTGACAGTGGCGAGGTCGGCGGCAGTGAGTTGCGCGGATGCCAGGAACACCGTGGGCGCACCATCTAGGCTGAGCGCGACACCGCGATCGGTGAGCACCAGTTCACCGCGTGCACGGTATGTCAGCGGCCGCACGGCCACTCGTTCGAGCGGCTCGTCATGACGTGTGCTGGCGACGTAGAGGATCTCGTGCCTGCTCGTCGTCTCTGCATGCTCGGGCACGCCCAGTGGCGCGGCCAGCCCTGCGTCGCGGCGAATGCGGGCTCGCCAGCCGAAGAACATCGCCAGCAGGATGACCGCCGCGATGGCGACCATGACCAGGACGGCAAATTCCCGGCTCATCGGCGCAACTCCGCGACGAGGTCTCCCCCATCGACCGTGATCGTGCCACCGTGGATCGTCCACTGCACGCGCCCGGGAAGATCGCGACCGAGATAGGGCGAGTTGTGGCTGCGCCCGTGCAGATCTGCCTCGGTGAACACGCCCTGCACGCTCGGATCGTAGAGCGTGACGTGCGCGGGCCGACCCACCTCGAGTGAGCCGAAGCCCTCGAGCTGGCCGATCCGCGCGGGAGCGGCGCTGAGCACGCGCGCCACGTCGGTCCAGTCCAGCATCCCGGTCTCGACCATCGCCTGGTGGACGACGCGCAGCGCGCTTTCCAGCCCGACCATGCCGTTGGCCGCGGCCTGCCACTCGCAGGCCTTCGCCTCCGTGGGATGCGGCGCGTGATCGGTGGCGACGATGTCGATCGTGCCGTCGGCAAGACCTTCGCGCACGGCGAAGACGTCTTCCTGGGTGCGCAGCGGTGGATTCACCTTGTAGCGCGGGTCGTAGTCGCGCACGAGTTCATCCGTCAGCAGCAGGTGGTGCGGTGTGACCTCGGCGGTGACGCGGATGCCGCGCTTCTTGGCCCAGCGGATCAGATCGACCGAACCTGCCGTGGACAGGTGGCAGACGTGCAGGCGTGAGCCGACGTGCTCGGCGAGGAGCACATCACGGGCGATGATCGATTCCTCGGCCACGGCCGGCCAGCCGGCCAGGCCCAGTTCGGCCGAGACGATGCCCTCGTTCATCTGGGCGCCGGGAGTCAGGCGGGGGTCCTGCGCGTGCTGGGCGATGACGCCGTCGAACGACTTCACGTATTCCAGCGCGCGGCGCATGATCAGCGGGTCCCAGACGCAGAAGCCGTCGTCGCTGAAGACCCGTACCCGCGCGCGGGAGCTGGCCATCGCGCCGAGTTCGGCGAGACGCTCGCCCTTCTGACCGACGGTGACGGCGCCGATGGGCTGCACCGTGGCGTACCCCGCGGCCTCGCCCAGTGCGAGCTCCTGCTCGACGACGCCGGCGGTGTCGGCCACCGGCTGCGTGTTCGGCATCGCGAATACCGCGGTGAAGCCCCCGGAAGCGGCGGCGCGAGTGCCCGAGAGCACCGTCTCGGAGGTTTCGAAGCCCGGTTCGCGCAGGTGCGTGTGCAGATCGACGAGACCCGGCAGCGCGACGAGTCCGGCCGCGTCGATGACGCGCGCGCCGGATCGGCTCAGCCCGGTGCCGATCTCGGCGATGAGGCCGTTCTCGATCACGATGTCGGCGCTGTCGCGCCCGAGCAGCTGGACGCCTTCGATGACGAGGGTCTGGCTCATTACACTTCCCCTCGTTCGTCGTTGCGTTCACCCGCGAGAAGCAGGTAGAGCACTGCCATGCGCACGGAGACGCCATTGGTGACCTGCTCCAGCACAGTGGAGCGCGGTGAATCTGCGGCTTCTGAAGAGATCTCGAGCCCGCGGTTCATGGGTCCCGGGTGCAGCACAATGCTATCGCTCGGCAGCGATGCCGCGCGCAGTGCGTCAAGACCCCACATGCGCGAATACTCCCGTTCAGTGGGAAAATATGAGGCATTCATGCGCTCGCCCTGGATGCGCAGCATCATGACGGCGTCGGGGCCTTCGGCCAGTGCGTCATCGAGGTCGTAGAGCACGCGCACCGGCCAGTGCGAGACATTCTGCGGAATGAGCGTCGGTGGTGTCACCAGCGTCACGTCAGCACCGAGCGTCGACAGCAGCCACACGTTCGAGCGCGCGACGCGGGAGTGCAGCACATCGCCGACGATCGTCACGCGCATGCCGGAGAGATCTTTGCCGCGGCTTGCGGCGCCATAGCGGCGCTTGCGCATCGTGAATGCATCGAGCAGCGCTTGAGTGGGATGCTCGTGGGTGCCGTCGCCGGCGTTGACGACCCCTGCCGAGATCCAGCCGCTGGTCGCGAGTGTTCGCGGGGCGCCTGATGCCGAGTGACGGATGACGACAGCATCCGCTCCCATCGCCTGCAGCGTCTGCGCGGTGTCCTTCAGGCTCTCGCCCTTGGAGACGCTGGAACCCTTGGCCGCAAAGTTGATGACGTCGGCCGAGAGCCGTTTGGCGGCCGCCTCGAAAGAGATGCGCGTGCGCGTGGAGTCCTCGAAGAAGAGGTTGACGACGGTCTTCCCGAGAAGCGTGGGCAGTTTCTTGACCTCGCGAGACTGCGTGTCGGCCATGTCTTCAGCGACGTCGAGGATGCGCAGCGCACCATCGCGATCAAGGCTGCGGGTGTCGAGGAGGTGTCTCATGATTCGATCGTCACCTCATCGGCGCCGTCGAGTTCGCGCAGCCGCACGTTGACGCGCTCCGCCCGCGAGGACGGGATGTTCTTGCCGACGAAATCCGGGCGGATGGGCAGTTCCCGGTGACCCCGGTCGATGAGGATCGCGAGGCGCACGGCTGCGGGGCGTCCGATCGACTGGAGCGCGTCGAGGGCGGCACGGATGCTGCGCCCGGAGAAAAGCACGTCATCGACGAGGACGACCGTCTTGCCGTCGATGCCGCCTTCGGGGATCTCGGTGCGCTTGGGCGAGCGCGTGGGGTGCTTGGCGAGATCGTCCCGGAAGAGGGTGATGTCGAGCGAGCCGACGAGGATCTCGGTGTCGGCGATCGCGGAGATGATCGGACCGAGTCGGTCTGCCAGAGTGACGCCACGGGTGGGGATGCCGAGAAGGACGAGGCCTTCAGCGCCACGGTTGGATTCGAGGATCTCGTGGGCGATGCGCGTCAGAGCGCGCACGATATCGGCTTCCTGCAGCACAGTACGTGCAGACAATGGCCACGTCCCTTCTCCGCCTCTCAGGACGGTGTTAAAGGTGGTGATGGGTCCAGTCTAGCGAACGTCCCGTCCTGCTTCCTGCAGGCCAGGCCGCCGAGTGCGGCGGAACTCAGACGTCGAGACGGAGGGCGTCTTCGGTGACGGGGCAGCGCTCGGCTCGGATCGGGTGACCGGTGGTCGTCAGGCACTTTCCGGTCTTCAGATCCCACTTCCAGTCGTGCATGCTGCAGGTGAGGATGCCGTCTTCGTCGATCTTTCCGGTGCGGGTGAGGTCAGCGCGCAGGTGCGGGCAGCGGCGCTGTACGGTCCAGTCGCCGATCTCGGCGTCTTCGGTCTGGTCCGTCTGCTCCTGATACCAGTTCTCGACGTACTCGATGCGGTCGACCGAGAGGCACTTGAGGAAGGTCGTCAGGAACTCGTTGAACTTGCCGCTGCGACCGACCGAGAACTGCATCGACAGGAAGATCGAGTTGGACCAGTCGATCTCGTGATCGGCGATGTTCGTGGAGACGAGATCAGCGGGAATCGTGTACCAGTAGATGCACTCCTCCCCCGAGTATTCGCGCACCTTGGCCTTGGGGAAGTCCACGACCATGTCGAGTTCACCGATGCGGAAGCGCACATTCCCGCCCACGCCGAGGCGGATCGTGCGGGACTTCTTCAGCAGCGGCTCCCACCACTCCTTGATAGCGGCGAGCATCTCCGCCGGCGGCAGCACCGCGGCGCGCGTCGCCTCCTCATCGCGGATCTCCTGCTGGCGAGACGCGCGCTGCTCCTCGAGGTATTCCCACTTCTCATCGAAGATGTGCGCGATCTCGGCCTCGGTGTACAGGCTCTGGCTGACCGTCATCTCACCCGCATCGAGTTCGACGACGGTGCCCGGCACGAACAGCCGGCCGTCGTACTGCGGCGCCTGCTCCTTGAGGTGGGCGAGGAACTCCTTCTGGTCTGTGAAGATCGAGTCGTTGTCGAGGCCGGTCCCGTTGTACTTGAACAGCTCATCACGCAGGAACATCGGCGGCCCCGCCATGGGGAAGACCCGCGGCGCGTCAACCTTTTCGATGTAGTACATCGCGCGCTTGTTCTGCGCTTCGCGCTTGAGACGGGCGAAATTCTGCTTCGCTTCCTGAGGGAGGTCGTAGACCATCGGCCACCAGATCGCACCGGACACCTGAGTGAAATAGGCGTCGGGCTTGCCGAACGAGAGCAGCGCCTCCAGGTCGAGCGGATGCGAATCGTTCTGGTTCAGCACGGATGCCGTGCCATCATCGAGGCTCAGCGAGGAGTCGCCGATTGGGCCGTCGCTGGGTGCCCGCAGCGGCGTGATCATGATCTTCAGCTCACCGCGCTGGATGACCTCCCCAGCCGGAGCGTAGGTGATGTTGTCGTATCCGAGAGCGCGGATGTCCTTTTCGAGGTCATCGATGGGGTACTCCGGCAGCAGCACCTCGATGTCCTTCGAGATGTAGCGCTGAAGCAGACGCGGGTCGAAGTGATCGCGGTGCCGGTGCGAGATGTACAGGAAGTCGGCTTCGCGGCCGAACCGTTCCCAGTCGAGGCCTCGATTGTCGGGAAACGGGAACCACGAGCCGTAGAACGACGGGCCGAGAACCGGGTCGCAGATGATGTTTCCGCCGTTGGTCTCGATGAACATCCCGGCGTGGCCGAGTCCCGTGATCCGCATGTCTCTCCTCCTGCTGTGGACAGCCTCGATTCTACCGAGCGGATGCTGTGGGCGGCTGGTGCCCAGCCGTGGATATGGCGGAACCGCTCTCCCCCGCGCTCACGCCTCGAGCAGACCCCGGATGTCATCGGCAGTCAGTGCCTGCGCGAACACCGCGTCGTCATCCATCACGGCGCTGAACAGCCGTGCTTTCCGCTGCTGCAGCGCGAGCACCTTCTCCTCGATCGTGCCCGCCGCGATCAGACGGTAGACGAACACGCGGTTCTGCTGGCCGATCCGGTGCACGCGGTCGATGGCCTGCGACTCCGCGGCGGGGTTCCACCACGGATCGAGCAGAAAGACGTAGTCGGCTTCGGTGAGTGTCAGGCCGAACCCACCGGCCTTGAGACTGATCAGGAACACCGGCTCCTCCCCGCCGCGGAACTGCTCGACGACGTCCGCGCGACGCCGAGTCGATCCGTCGAGATACGCGTAGGAGATGCCGGCGTCGGCGAGTCTCTCGGCTGCGAGTTCGAGGAAGGAGGTGAACTGGCTGAAGACGAGTGCCCGGTGACCCTCTGCGCGAAGTTCGCCGAGCTGTTCCAGGAGCACATCGAGCTTGCGTGAGACGGCCCGCGTGGGAATCTTGTCGGACTGCCCCTCGGTCTTCACCAGTGCAGGATCGAGCGCCAGCATCCGCAGCATCGTGAGCGACCGGAAGACGATGAAGCGGTTGCGGTCGAGATCGGCGAGCAGGCCGAGCACCTTCTGGCGTTCGCGCTGCAGCACCGTGTCGTACAGCGCGCGATGCGCGGGGCTCAGATCGACGAAGACCTCCTGCACCTGCTTCTCGGGCAGATCGGCCGCGACGAGCTCTTTGGTGCGACGCAGCATCAGCGGGCGGATGCGCCGCCGCAGCCGCTGCATGCGCCGTTGGCGGTATTCCCCGCCCTCTTCGTTCTCAGGCACCTTGCCCTTCTCGATCGGCTGCACGTAGTCCTGGCGGAACTTCCGCGCAGACGGAAACAGACCGGGAGCAGTGAGTGCGAACAGCGACCACAGATCGGTGAGACTGTTCTCCAACGGCGTGCCTGTGACGGCGAATGTCACCCGCGCAGCGATCGCCGCGACCGCGCGGTGCAGCTTGGTCGCGGAGTTCTTCACGAACTGCGCCTCGTCGAGGATCAGCCCCGCCCACGCGACTGCTGCGTATTCCTGCTCGTCGAGTCGCGCGAGCGTGTACGAGGTGATGACGAGGTCGGCTCGCCCCGCGACCTCCGCCACGCTCTCGCTGCGCCGCGCGATCGTGCTGTCGATGATCGTCACTCGAAGGCCCGGTGCGAACCTGGCGGCTTCCCGGCGCCAGGTGTCGAGCACAGAGGTGGGTGCGATGACGAGGAACGGATGCTGCTCTCCGCGTTCGACGGCGTGCGCCGTCAGAGCGAGCAGCTGCAGAGTCTTGCCGAGCCCCATGTCGTCAGCGAGGATGCCGCCCATCCCCCGTTCCCAGAGGAAAACGAGCCAGTCGAAGCCCTGCTTCTGATATTCGCGGAGCTGTGCGTGCAGCCCGGTGGGGACCGGGGTCTCGGGGACGCCATCGACGTCGCGCAGGCCCTCCGCGAGGGCGCGCCATGCGACGGCAGGCTGGGAGATGTCGGCGAGGTCTTCGAACTCCTCCCAGAGATCGACCTGGTGCCTGCTGATTCGCGGAGCGGTCTCCCACTCCGCGAGACCGGTGGCTTCATCGATCAGCTCGCGCAGACGATCAAGACCGGGGTGCGCGAGCGAGAAGTAGGTGCCGTCGATGAGCAGCAGCTTCGTGCGCCGCATGCTGAGCGCGGTGAACAACGGTGTGAACGGAATCGATCGGCCGTCGATCTTCACGATGATGCCGAGATCGAACCAATCCGCGTCTGTCGTCTCGACGGTCGAGATGGTGATCTCCGGGATGCCGGACAGCTCGCGATAGTCGCGACGGCGCCCGGTGATGACGACCCTGACGTCGCTGTCCTCGTATGCGGTGAGCACTTGGGCTGCCCATTCCGCAGCATCCACGCCTTCGATGCGTCCAGCAGCGGCGAACGGAGACGTCGCGACGGAGTGCCAGATGCTCTCCACGGCGATGCGGGCTGTGCTTTCCGCTTCGAAGTCGCGGAAGGCCTGCATTCCGGGCTCGAATGGCGTCACGCCGAAACCGGCGTACTCCCAGCCGAACCGGAAATCAATGCGATCGCCTGCAGAGAACGCGGCGGTCAGGACGGGGCGAGGCACGCTCAGCGGCGGCAGTTCGAGCCCCGATGCCGCGCGCACCTCGCTCTCGCGCGCGATGAGCGGGTACGCCTCGGCGAAGAAGTCGCCGCGGTCTTCTGGCGGCACCGAGATCGGCGCCCCGGTGCGCAGCACGGCGAGAACCGTCGAGGGCAGGTCCACCGCCGCCAGCGTCACGTGAATGTCGGTCGCGATCACGTCCCAGTGGTAGAGCCCGAAGCGTCCGAGTGGCTGCACGTGCGCAGAATCGACGGGGATGCCGTCAAGGCTGACATCTGCTGCGACTTCGAGCCCGCCGCTGCCCTCCTCGGCGATCCGCAGCCCGGCGGACGCGGCACTCGCGAGGGTGACGTGGGTGTGCGCGTGGAGCGGCACCAGCGGAATTCCCAGCCCGGACAGGGCATCAAGATGCCGCCAGAGCAGCGGGGACTCCACGCGATCCAGCAGAATCCATTCCCCGGCCGTGCCGGAGAGCAGCGAATCCCTGGAGATGTTCAGGAAGTCGGTGAACCAGCGGCGCTGCGGCTCGGAGTGCTGGCCGCTGCGGCGCAGGGCATCCCACGTCGCGTCGCCCTTGATCCAGCGATCAGTGTTCGTGCTCCGCATCAGCGGGCGCACGGCGAGCATCACTTCACCGGGCTCACGCACCAGTCCACGCGGGGTGGCCGAGCGGGGCGGTTCCGGCTTCCATTGCTGCGCCGAGCCGTGCGGACGAGTGCGCAGCTCGATACCGAGCGCGAGCGGGATGAGTGCGCGCGTCGACCGCGCGGGGAGGATCGTACGCCACAGCGGAGCGGAGCGGTTCGGCGTGGCCGGCGTCGCAGACACCCCGGTTCCGCCGGATGTCAAGTCATCACGCTCTGCAACGATCATGGCGGCAACGAGGTGCTTGCACGCCGTTGCGACAGGACATGAGCACGTCGTGTTCATGATCCGCGCGCCGTCGAAGCGCACCCGGCAGTGGTAGCGGGCGCGACCGCTGCCGTCGACCTCCGCGTTCAGCGTCTGCGCTGCGGCATCCCATCGCGTCAATCGCACGAAGCCACGATCGGCATAGTCCACCCCGCGCTGATAGCCGCCTGAACCGGCGAGCTGTCGAAGCTGGCCGAGGCTGCCTGGAGGGATCATGTCAGCATCCTGCCGTGGACCACTGACGCTGTCTCACTCGGCGATGCGGCGGAGTCAGTTCGTCCGGGCGATACGGGCGAGCACACCGTGCACGAATGCGCTGGACTCGTCAGTGGAGAGCTCTTTGGCGAGTTCGACGGCCTCATCGATCGCGACCGCGGTCGGCACCTCGGCGTTGAAGAGGATCTCCCAGGTGCCCATCCGCAGCAGTGCCCGATCGACGGCGGGCATCCGCTCGAGCTTCCAGTCACGGCTGTGCGTGGTGATCTGCTCGTCGATCTCATCGCGGTGATCGATGTAGCCATCGACGATGTCGCGGGCGTACAGCCACGATGCTTCACGACTGGGCTCGTTCGCCGCGCGCTTGGCGGCAGCAGCGAGCACGATGGAGATCTCTTCGTCGCGGATGTCAGAGGAGTAGAGGATATCGAGGGCGCGTTTGCGCGCCTTGGTGCGTGCGCTCAAGATCAGTCGTTGACGCGGCCGAGGTAGTCACCGGTGCGGGTGTCGACCTTGACCTTGGTGCCGGTCTCGAGGAACAGCGGCACCTGCAGCTCGTAGCCGGTCTCGACGGTGGCAGGCTTGGTGCCTGCGGAGGAACGATCGCCCTGCAGGCCGGGCTCGGTGTAGGTGACCACCAGCACGACGGACGCCGGCAGCTCGATGTACAGCGGGTTGCCGTGGTTGAGCGCGATCTGAACCTGCTGGTTCTCGAGCATGTAGTTCTTCGCGTCGCCGACGATCGCGGCGGAGACATTGAGCTGGTCGTAGTCCTCGACATCCATGAAGACGAAGCTGTCGCCGTCGGTGTAGAGGTAGGTGAAATCGCGGCGGTCGACGTTCTCGATCTCGATCTTGGTACCGGCGTTGTACGTCTTGTCGACGGACTTGCCCGTCACGACGTTCTTGAGCTTGGTGCGCACGAAGGCGCCACCCTTGCCCGGCTTCACGTGCTGGAACTCCACGACGCTCCAGAGCTGTCCGTCGATCTTGATGACGACGCCGTTCTTGATGTCTGCTGTGGATGCCATGCGGGAGAGTTCCGTTCGTGTCGAAGTCAGTGGCCGGGTGCGAATGCGCACGCGAGAAGCGGGCCGATGAACGATTCTATCGGATCACGTCGACGGCCCCGCCCGAACCGCGTTCAGCTGCTGCTAAAGCTGCGCGATCAGCTGCTCCACCGCTTCGGCATAGCCGTTCACGCCGTGGCCGACCACGCGCACCGCGGCGACGTCGTCGAGGTATGAGAAGTGCCGGAAGGCTTCTCTGGCGTACACGTCTGAGACGTGCACCTCGGCGAAGGGCAGGGCGACTGCGGTGAGCGCGTCGCGCAGAGCAACGGAGGTGTGCGTGAGGCCACCGGGGTTGATGATGATCCCTGCGCAGTCCTCGCGGGCGGCATGGATCGTGTCGATGAGCACGCCTTCGTGGTTGCTCTGCAGCGCGCGCACCTCATAGCCGGCGGCGGCAGCAGCATCCGTCGTCAGCCGCTCGACGTCAGCGAGCGTATCGGTGCCGTACAAGGCCGGTTCGCGCGTTCCGAGCAGGTTGAGGTTCGGCCCGTTGAGCAGCAGGAGGCGGCGGGAGGTCATTCGCCGAGCTCCTGGTACGCGGCGAACATCAGCGACTCATCGGGTGCCTGCAGCACGGTCGGCTTGGCGATGTCATCGAGCAGGATGAAGCGCAGCATCGCGCCGCGGGCCTTCTTGTCGCGCTGCATCGTCGCCAGCAGCTGCGGCCACGCGCCGGCCCGGTAGCTGGTGGGCAGACCGAGCGATTCCAGCACCGCACGGTGGCGCTCCGCGCCCGCGTCGGACAGACGGCCCGCCAGGCGCGAGAGCTCGGCGGCGTACATCATGCCGATCGACACGGCAGCACCGTGGCGCCACTGGTACCGCTCGGCGTGCTCGATGGCGTGCCCGAGGGTGTGTCCGTAGTTGAGGATCTCGCGTTGACCTGCCTCGCGGAAGTCCTCCGAGACGACCTTCGCCTTCATGTCGATCGCCAGCTCCACTGTGCGGCGAAACTCATCGCTGCTCGTGTCGATGGCGCGCTGCGGATCGGCCTCGATGATGTCGAGGATCTCCGGGGCCCAGATGAACCCTGCCTTGACCACCTCGGCGTACCCGGCGGTGGCTTCGTTCGCCGACAGGCTGCCGAGCTCGTCGAGATCTCCGATCACGGCGCGCGGCGCCCAGAACGCGCCGACGAGGTTCTTGCCCTCGTTCGTGTTGACACCGGTCTTGCCGCCGACGGAAGCGTCGACGAGCCCCAGCACCGTTGTCGGCACCTGCACGAGTTGCACACCGCGCAGCCAGGTCGCCGCGACGAAGCCGGCGAGGTCGGTGACGGCGCCGCCGCCGTAGCCGATGACGGCATCGGTGCGGGTGAAGTCGGCCTGGCCCATCACCTGCCAGCAGAAGGCGGCGACTTCGATGCGCTTGCCCTGCTCGGCATCCGGGATCTCGGCGAGCAGAACGTCACGTGGACCGTTGGACGTGTCGGCGAGAAGACGATCGCGCAGCTCTGCCGCGCGCTGAGAGAGCGTCGGCGGGTGCACCACGAGGATCTTCCGCACCGACGGCTCGAGCGCTGCCGAGACGGTGTCGAGAATGCCGCGTCCGATGGTTACGTCGTAGGCGTCTTGCCCCGTCACACTGATGGTCGTCGTACTCATGACTGTTCCTTCCTCCAGGCGACGATCTCCTCTGCCAGCATGCGCATGGGCCGCCGAGACGTGTCGACGGTGAGATCGGCGACTTCTTCATACCAGTGACGGCGCTTCTCGAAGATCGTGCGCCAGCGTTTCACGGGGTCTTCCTCGCCGGCGAGCAGTGGACGCCCGGCTCCGCGGATGCGGTGCGACACCGCATCTTCGGTGACGGTGAGAAAGACCGTGGGATGCTGCGCCAGCAGCTCCCGGGTTCCGGCATCCGTCACCGCTCCCCCACCCAGCGAGATCACGCCGCCCTCGCCGACGGCCTCAGCGACAGCCAGCCGCTCCAGTTCGCGGAAGTGCTCCTCGCCGCGGGTCGCGAAGATCTCCGGAATCGGGCCGTGCACGGCGGCGATGCGTTTGTCGGTGTCGATGAACGGCACCTCGAGCAGGCGCGCCGCGCGACGCCCCACGCTGGTCTTGCCCGCAGCCATCGGGCCGATCAGCACCAGCGTCGGCGGTAGCTCAGGAGTGCTCATCATGGGCGAGCAGCGCCGCCTCGGACGCGGGTGCGGTGCGCAGCGTCTCGGGGATCGCCGCCAGATAGCTCTCGAGGTTGCGGCGCGTCTCACCGACGCTGTCGCCGCCGAACTTCTCCAGCAGCGAGTTCACCAGTTCGATCGCAACCATGGCCTCGGCGACCACGCCAGCGGCCGGCACTGCGCACACATCCGAGCGCTGGTGATGCGCGGTCGCATCCTCGCCGGACGCGGTATCGATGGTGCGCAGCGCGCGAGGGATCGTCGCGATCGGCTTCATGCCGGCGCGGATGCGCAGCACGGTGCCCGTGGTCATTCCGCCTTCGGTGCCGCCTGCTCGATCAGAGCCGCGAGTGATCCCGCCATCTGCGGCGAACAGCTCATCGTGCGCGGCGGAGCCACGGCGACGTGTCGTCTCGAAGCCGTCGCCGACCTCGACCCCCTTGATCGCCTGAATGCTCATCAGTGCCTGCGCGAGACGACCATCAAGGCGTCGGTCCCAGTGCACATGCGAGCCGACGCCAGGAGGCAGCCCGTAGGCGAGCACCTCGACGATGCCGCCGAGCGTATCGCCGTCCTTCTTCGCAGCATCGACCTCCGCCACCATCAGCGCCGAGGTCGCGGCATCGAAGCAGCGCAGCGGATCTGCATCCAGCGCATCGACGTCGTCCGGGGCGGGCAGCGGCGACCCCTCGGGCACCTGCACGGGGCCGATCGAGAGGGTGTGGCTCACGAGCCGGATCCCCAGCTCCTGCAGGAACGCGCGGGCCAGCGCGCCGAGGGCCACCCGCGCGGCGGTCTCGCGGGCGCTCGCGCGCTCGAGGATGGGGCGAGCCTCATCGAAGTCGTACTTCTGCATCCCCACCAGGTCGGCGTGACCGGGGCGGGGGCGGGTGAGGGCTGCGCCCCTGCCGCGCGATCTGTCGGTGAGGTCAGTCGGCGCCGGGCTCATCACCTCGGTCCACTTCGGCCATTCGGTGTTGCCGATGCGCAGTGCGATCGGGCTGCCGAGGGTGCGACCGTGAACGACCCCGCTGGAGATGCTCAGCTCGTCCTGCTCGAACTTCATCCGCGACCCGCGGCCATAGCCGAGTTTGCGGCGCTGGAGGTCTGCCTGGATCGCCTCGGCCGTGATGGTCACCCCAGAGGGCAGGCCCTCCATGATGGCGATGAGTTCGGGGCCGTGCGATTCGCCGGCTGTGAGCACGCGGAGCATTGCTCCAGTCTCCCACGGGTTTCGGGCGGGCCACGCCGTGCGACGGCGATGTGACGCGCAGTCGCGAATCAGGCGATGGCGGCGCGCATCGCAGCGACGATGCCGCTCTCATCCGGCAACGGCTCGGCCTGCGTGCCGTGCACGAAGATCCGTATCTGACGCACCGCCTGGTAGAGCAGCATCTCGAACCCGGAGATCACCGTTGCATGGGGCCATTCCGCTGCGAGAGCCGAGGGCCATGGCGCGTACGCCGCTTCGAAGAGGGTGCCGCCGACGTCAGCCAGGGGGGCTGCGACATCGGGTGCCAGCGCGGTGCCGCTCGGAAGGGTCGCCACCGTGACGTCGACCTCGGATGCAGGCGCGGTGAACTGCTGCACGCTCAGGTTGACGCCGAGAGTCTCAGCGATCTGCCGCAGCTGCCGCGCGGCCTCCGGCCGCCGCGCGCGCACATCGACCTCACGCAGGCCGCGTTCATGCAGGGCGACGAGAGCGGATGCTGCCGTCGCCCCGGACCCGAGAAGGCGCGCCCGTTCGATCTGCTCGACACCCGCCGCGACGAATGCATCGGCGACTCCGCCGACATCGGTGTTGAACCCTCTTCGTCTCGCTCCGAGCAGCAGAGTGTTGACGGCTCCGGTCAGCTCAGCATGACGGTCCATCACGTCGGCCGCAGCATGGGCGACGTGCTTGAGCGGCATGGTCAGCGACAGCCCCCGCCAGCTCGAATCGAGTGAGTCCAATGTCGCAGAGAAAGACTCTTCGTCGACCTGTCGCCGCTGGTACTCCCAGTCCAAGCCCAGCAGCCGATATGCAGCAGTGTGCAGTGCAGGAGAACGGCTGTGATCGATCGGATCGCCCCAGACCGCCAGCCGAGCGCGTGCGCTCATCTCAGCATCCGCTGTCGGGGTTCGCCTTGCACCAGGCATCCCACTTCTCGATGCCTCGCTCGTGCTCGGCGTAAGTCTCCGAGAATTGGGTCTCCCCGGTATCGAGATTGATGGTTACGAAGTACAGCCACGGGCCGTCCGCCGGGTGCATCGCCGCCTCGATCGCGTCATCGCCCGGATTGGCGATAGGCGACTTCGGCAGGCCGGAGATCTCGTACGTGTTCCACGCGTTCTGGTCGTGCTGCGCTTCTTTCGACGTGCTCGCCCTGCCGGCATGCAGCTCGCCGTAGCCATACTGCGACGTGGAGTCCATCTGCAGCTTCATGCCCTTGTCGAGCCTGTTCTGGATCACGCGCGAGACCTTCGGGAAGTCGGGAGTGCGTCCTTCGCGCTCGATGATGGAGGCGATCACCAGAATCCGCTCCGCGTCAGCATCCGGCACCCCGGCCGATTCCAGCGAGGCACGCGTGCGCTCCACCATGCGTGCGATCACGTCTTCAGCGGTGGCGCCGGGATCGAAGGTATAGATGGCTGGGAACAACCATCCCTCCAGCGATTCCGCGTTGACACCGTAGACGGAGGGGTCCTTCACCGCTGCCTCGAGCTCCTCGAGCGGAATGCCGACCCCGTCGACGATCCGCGGCAGCGACGACTCGATCGTGCTGCCCTCGCCGATGCGCACCGTATTCTCCATGCGGTTCGCCGGGTCTTCGATGGCCGCGAGTGCAGCTTCGGCCGTCATCTTCTTCTGCAGCTTGTACACGCCCGGATAGAACTGCGCGGACGGGTTCTCTTTGAGCAGCCACTCGTAGAAGACTCGGTCGGTCTTGGTCACTCCGGCCGAGTAGAGCGCTGTGGAGACAGGAGAGCCGGTGTCGCCGGATTTGATGGTGACGTACGCTTCGCCCGTCGCCATTCCGGCTTCGTAGTCCTTGGGCTCGCCCCAGCCCATGAGTTCATTGATCTTGTCGCCGTAGGTGTTCATCGCCCAGATACCGCCAGCTGCGATGCCCCCGAGGATGATCACGACGATGATGAGGCCGATGAGGCATCCGCGCCCGCGACGCTTCTTCGGCACCTCGCGGTGCTGTTCGGGGGCGAAGAGATCGTCCAGGGGCGCGGGCGCCGGTTCGGCGGCCGCAGTCGTGGATGCTGCCGCCGTGACGTCACGATCGGCGGATGCCGAATCCGAAACCGATGCGAAATCTGAGTGTGGTGCGGCCCCCGCCGGGGATGGACCAGGGATGCTGGCGCCCTCGGCGCCGCGCGCATCACCTGATTCCCGCTGCGCGGCTGCCCGCCGCGCGCGTCGCGAGCCGGGAGCCGGCTCTTCGGGGGCCGCTCGATCCGGTAGCGGCGACGTCGCGTCCGGAAGGTTGTCGAAGAGGTCGCCGAGCCCGGTGGGCTTGTGCGCATCCGGCTCAGGCATCGCGGGGCAGCTCCTCAACGGGTTCGATCAACTCACCGGCAGGGTATCCGGTGCTCTTCTCGGTGTCGATGGCGTGCTGCAGCAGCACCACTGCGGCCACCTGGTCGACAATGCTACGAGAGTTCTTCTGAGTTCTTCCCGAAGAGCGCAGCGCCGCGTGCGCCGTGACAGTGCTCAGACGCTCATCCACGAGCCTGACGTCGGTGCCCGTCCGCGCCTGCAGCGCAGCGGCGAACTCCCGCGCATCGACCGTCGAGAGGGTCTCTTCGCCGCGCATGTTCACGGGTAGCCCGACCACGAGCTCCAGCGGCTCCCACTCGGCGACGAGCGCCGCGATGCGGTCGATGGAGGTCTCGCTGCGAGGCACCGTTTCGATCGGCACCGCCAGCATCCCGTCCGGATCGCACCGGGACACACCCACGCGGGCCTTCCCGACATCGATTCCGAGTCGAGTGCCGCGCCGGAACCCGCTCACGCGCCCTGAAGCTCCGAGACGACCGCTGTGAGAGCGGTGTTCAGCGCTGATGCGTCGGTGCCTCCGCCCTGGGCGACATCATCCTTGCCCCCGCCGCCGCCGCCGAGCACGCCGGCCGCTATGCGCACGAGAGCACCGGCCTTCGCACCTTCCGCCCGAGCAGCGTCATTCGTCGCCACGACGACGATCGGTCGGCCCGAGGCCACACCGCCGAATGCGACGACGGCAGCGTCCGTGCCGAGGCGCTCCCGCACGCTCAGCGCCAGCGTGCGCACATCGTCGGCGGAGCCGACGGCTCCCAGGTCCGCTGTGGCGACGCGGTAGGCGCCGACCTGCTGCGCGGCTTCGACGAGCGCAGGCACGCGACCCTCGCGCTCCTTCGCTTCGAACTGTGCGACGCGCTTCTCTGCGGCCTTCAGATTCGCGGTGAGCTCGTCGATCCGAGCGGCCAGCTGATCACGCGGAGTCTTCAGCGCAGCCGTCAGCTGCGAGACGATCGTACGTTCGGCGGCGAGCTCGCGGAAGGCCTCCTGGCCGACCAGAGCCTCGATACGGCGGTTCGATGCGCCGATCGACGACTCGCCGACCAGGCTGACCAGCCCGATCTCAGAGCTCGTCGACACATGCGTACCCGCACACAGCTCGCGCGACCAGGGCCCGCCGATATCGACCATCCGCACCACATTGCCGTACTTCTCGCCGAACAGTGCCATCGCGCCGGCTTCCTTGGCCTCATCGAGCGAGACGATGCGCGTGGTGACCTCGAGTGCGTCGTTGACCGCACGACCGACGATGTCTTCGATCTCGGAGCGCGTGTCGGTGGACAGCGGCTGAGACCAGGCGAAGTCGAAGCGCATGTATCCGGCACGGTTCAAGGACCCCGCCTGTGTCGCGGTCTGCCCCAGGGTGTCGCGCAGTGCGGCGTGCACGAGGTGCGTCGCCGAGTGCGCCTGCTTGGCGGCGCGCCGGTTGGCAGCGTCGACGACAGTGGTCGCGCGGTCATCGACCGCGACGCTGCCGGATGCCACGTGAACGGTGTGGCTGATGAGACCGGCCACCGGGCGCTGCACATCGAGGACATCGAGCTCGAACCCGGCTCCGATGATGGCACCCTTGTCAGCGACCTGGCCACCGGACTCGGCGTACAGCGTGGTCTCCGCGAGGATCACTTCCGCGACATCGCCCTCGCTCGCGGTCTGCACCGGATGCCCATCGATGATGATGCCGAGCACTCGCGACTCGGTCTGCAGGTCCGAGTACCCGGCGAACCCGGTCTCTCCGTGGGCACGGAACTCCCGGTACACCGATACATCGGCCAACTGCCGTTTGCGGCCCTTGGCATCGGCCTTGGCACGCTGGCGCTGCTCCTGCATGAGGGTGTCGAAGGAGCCGCGATCGACCTGGAGCCCGGCTTCTTCGGCGACCTCGAGCGTGAGATCGATCGGGAAGCCGTAGGTGTCGTGCAGGAGGAAGGCTTCGGAACCGCTGAGGGTCGAACCACCGCCCTTCTTCGTCTCGTTCAGCGCGAGATCGAGGATCGTGGACCCCTGCGCGAGGGTGCGACGGAACGTCTCCTCCTCCGCGAATGCCGCGCCCGAGAGGACCGCCCAGTCCTTCTCCAGCACCGGGTACGACTCCTTCATCGCATCTCGCGACGCTTCGAACAGCGCCGGGAAGACCGGCTCGTCGACACCGAGAAGCCGCATCGCTCGCACCGAACGGCGCATCAGACGCCGCAGGATGTACCCGCGCCCCTCGTTCGAGGGCCGCACCCCATCAGAGAGGAGCATCAGAGATGAGCGCACGTGGTCGGCGATCACGCGGAAGCGCACGTCGTCTTCGTGCACAGCACCGTAGCGACGACCCGAAAGCTCGACCGCGCGGTCGAGAACCGGACGCACCTGATCGGTCTCGTACATGTTCTCGACGCCCTGCTTGAGAAACGCGACGCGCTCGAGTCCCATGCCGGTGTCGATGTTCTTCGACGGCAGCTCGCCGACGATGTCGAACTCGGTGCCGCTCTGCACGTTCTGAATGAAGTCCTGCATGAACACGAGGTTCCAGATCTCCATGAAGCGGGAATCGTCGACCGCGGGGCCGCCGTCCTTGCCGTAGGCCGGTCCGCGATCGAAGAAGATCTCGGAGTCCGGTCCGCCAGGACCGGGCTGACCCGTGTGCCAGTAGTTGTCGGCGCGTCCCAGTCGCTGGATGCGCTCGGGCTTGAGGCCGATGGTGTCGCGCCAGATCGATTCGGCTTCGTCATCGGTCTCGTAGATCGTGACCCACAGGTCCTTCTCGTCGAACGCGAATCCGCCATCGGATTCGGACGAGGTCAGAAGCTCCCACGCGTAGCGGATCGCCTGCTCTTTGAAGTAGTCGCCGAACGACCAGTTGCCGAGCATCTGGAAGAACGTGCCGTGCCGGGCCGTCTTGCCGACTTCTTCGATGTCATTGGTGCGGATGCACTTCTGCACATCGGCGATGCGCGGGTGCGGAGCAGGCACGACACCGGTCAGATACGGGATGAACGGCACCATGCCTGCGATGTTGAACATCACCGTCGGGTCATCGCTGACCAGCGAGGCCGAGGGAACGATGACGTGGTCGTTCTTCTCGAAGAAGTCGAGGTAGCGCTGCGCGATGGCCGCAGTTTTCATAGAGCTCGTGAGTTTCCTTGCGTGGAAGAGCCGCACCCGCGGACGCGGATACGGCAGGGGTGATCAGTCGTCGGCAGAATCGGACAGGCGCGCTTCCTGCTGACGGTAGGCGTCACTGAGGATCGCGGTGAACTCCGAGATGCGCGCATCGACATCGGCGAATATCTCTTGACCGCGCGGGTCCTTGTTCATGAAGTGCGCAGCGATGAACCCGCCGATCACACCGATCAGAAACCACAGCAGAGTCTTCATGTTCGCCATCCTCGCTCGTCCGCTCGACGCGGTCTTTCCATCGTAGGCGGAAAGTGCCTGAGACGACGAGAGGCGCCGGGAATCCCCGACGCCTCTCGTGTTGCGGATGCTGCAGCAGCATCCACCTGGTGAATCAGCGTGCTGCGTAGTACTCGACGACGAGCTGCACTTCACAGGTCACGGGGACCTCTGCGCGCTTCGGACGACGAACCAGGCGTGCCTGGAGCTTGTCGAGCTCGACCTCGATGTAGCCGGGAACGGGAGGGAGCACCTCGGCGTGACCGCCGGCTGCTGCCACCTGGAAGGGCTCGGTGCCCTCGCTCTTGGCCTTGACGTGGATGAGCTGACCCGGCTTCACGCGGAACGACGGGCGGTCGACGAGCTGACCGTCGACGAGGATGTGGCGGTGCACAACCATCTGACGGGCCTGTGCGGTGGTGCGGGCGAAGCCGGCACGCAGCACGAGTGCGTCGAGGCGCATCTCGAGCAGCTCGACGAGGTTCTCACCCGTCAGGCCGTCCTTCCGGCGCGCCTCGTTGAAGGCGATGCGCAGCTGCTTCTCGCGGATGCCGTACTGCTCGCGAAGACGCTGCTTCTCACGCAGACGGACGGCGTAGTCGCTGTCGGTCTTGCGCTTGGTGCGACCGTGCTCGCCCGGAGCGTAGGGACGCTTCTCGAGGTAGCGGGCGGCCTTGGGTGTGAGCGGGATTCCCAGCGCGCGGCTGAGACGGACCTTGCGGCGGTCCTGGGACTTCGTGACCACGAAGTATTCCTTCCGTGACGTGGACGCGTCTTTCGCGCCTCACGGGCGTATCTCCCACGCTCTGCCTTCATGCGCACGCCGGGGCGCGTGAAGGTGTGAGTGAGTGCGGGGATGCCCGAAAACTGTGTTTCGAGCCGGTCAATGCTAACAGATCAACCTGAGCCGCTCAGTTCACCGAGCGCAGCATCGATGACACCACGACGATCCCGGCGCCGTACTCATCATCGAGCTGACGCTGCAGCGAGCCGTCGTCGTAGACGACCTGCAGTTCGACCTGGCCGGTCATGCCGTTCGGGGCGACACCCAGAGTGCCCGATGAGAGGCTGTCTTCGCTCGTCACCTCCGCGGCGATATCCTGCAGCTCGGCTTCGGTGCGCTCCGCCGCAGAGACGCACAGCATCCCGCCCCACTCTTCGCGCATCACGGCCTCAGCAGCGGAGGTGTCGCCGACAACCGCGACGTTGACGATGGTGAGCTCAGGGGACGACGCTGTCGCTGCGACTTCTTCCTCTGCGGTGGCGTCGCTGCCGACCTGCGGAATTCGGGAGCGATCGACCCACGATGCCGCGTAGCCCGGCAGCTCTGCGGCGCGTTCGAATGCACGATTCATCGTCTCGTCGCTCGTGCGCTCCGCGTCGAGCACACGCCACCCGCCGTCAGGCGTCGTGCACGGCGTGGTGAAGTCGACCTCACTCCCCCAGGGATTCTCGGTGGTCTCGTCGTTCTCGTGCCACGGTGCGACCTCGGTCGGTGTGAACTCGAACGCCTCGGCGTCGTATTCACCGGTCAGTGTGAACATTCCCCAGCGCACGCCGGCGGCTTCGGTGAACGAACCGGTCCAGTCGTCCCAGTCCCAGCCGACGACGGACGCGCCGCCGCACTGCGGCGGGTAGGACATCGCCATCATTCCCAGGCAGAGCTCCGCTCCCGTGCCGTCGTCGAGCACCGTCACTGCGCCCGGAGTCATCACCAGACTGGCTGGGGACAGCTGCGGTGCCTGCGAACCGGCCTCGCCAGCGGGCGCCGATGCACAACCCGCTAGGACGAGTACCCCGATCGCCGCTCCCACGACGGCTGCTTCTCGCAGAGTTCGCATATTTCTCACCGATGTCCCGTTCGCCACGTGCGCAGATGGTTCCCACGCCTCAATCGTCAGTGTCCGGCGGACGTCGATCGTCTCACCGGCCGTCGAGGATCCGGCGGATGCGCTCGAGCCGCGCCGCAACATCTCGCTCGGCTCCGAGAGCCTTCGGCGCGTAGTAGCGGCGACCGACGAGTTCATCCGGCAGGTACTGCTGCGCCAGGATGCCCGCATCGCTGTCGTGCGGATAGCGATAGCCCTTGCCGTGGCCGAGACGCTTGGCCCCGGCGTAATGCGCATCGCGGAGGTGAAGCGGCACGCGGCCGAAACCACCCGAGCGCACATCGGAGATGGCCTGGTTGATAGCCATGTACGCGGCATTCGATTTGGCTGTCGTGGCGAGATAGATCGTCGCCTCAGCCAGCGGAATCCGTCCCTCTGGCATTCCGATGAATGCGACCGCATCGGCGGCGGCATTCGCGATGACGAGGCCCTGCGGGTCGGCGAGTCCGATGTCCTCTGCGGCGGAGATCACCAGACGTCGAGCGATGAAGCGTGGGTCCTCTCCTGCTTCGATCATTCGCGCGAGGTAGTGCACCGCTGCATCGGGGTCAGACCCGCGAATGGATTTGATGAATGCACTGATGACGTCGTAATGCTCATCGCCCTGGCGGTCGTAGCGCAGCAGTGCCCGATCGACCGCCTGCGCGACGTCATCGCCGCTCACTTCCGTCAACCCATCCTCGGTCTCGGACACGTTCGCAGAATCTTCGTCAGCATCCGACTCGGCTCGGGACAATGCGACAGCCGCAGCCGCTTCCAACCCGGTGAGCGCCCGACGGGCGTCGCCGGAAGCAAGGCGGACGAGCGAAGCGCGGGCATCGTCGGCGACGGAGACAGCACCGGCGAACCCCCGCGCATCGGCGACCGCACGGTCCAGCAGCATCCCGATGTCCTCATCGGTGAGCGGCTGCAGCGTCAGCAGCAGCGAACGCGACAGCAGCGGTGAGATCACCGAGAAGGAGGGATTCTCGGTGGTGGCCGCGATGAGGATCACCCAGCCGTTCTCGACACCGGGCAGCAGTGCATCCTGCTGCGCCTTCGTGAAGCGGTGGATCTCGTCGAGGAAGAGAATCGTCGTCTGCCCATAGAGGTCGCGCTGGGTGATCGCCTCCTGCATCACCTCGCGCACGTCTTTCACCCCCGCGGTGATCGCCGAGAGTTCGACGAATCGCCGAGCTGAGGAGCGGGCAATGGCCTGCGCGAGCGTCGTCTTCCCCGTGCCGGGCGGACCCCAGAGAATGATCGACACCGCGCCGGGAGAAGTCGCATCCGGATCGGCAAGCGCAACGATCGGGGAACCGGCGCGCAGGAGGTGCTGCTGCCCGGCGACTTCGGCGAGGGAAACCGGCCGCATCCGCACAGCCAGGGGGGTCTGCCCCGAGAGCAGAGGCGCAGCAGAAGTCATGGCTCCAGGGTAGTGCGGCGGACCGACACTGCGCCTCGTCCCCGGTAGGCTCGCAGGGTCAGCGGGTGGTGCACCCGAGGCGACCCAAGGAGGATCGACGATGGCGGTACGCGGCAGCCGGGGCGTGCAGCGAGCACGAACCGAGTCGGAACGCGCTCGGCTGTATGCCGCGCGCACGGATTGGCATCAGAAGCAGTTGCGTCGCCGCCGACGCGACACGGTCATCGCCGTTGTCGTCGGCGGGTTGATCGTGATCGGTGCGATCGTGAGCCAGACCGTTCATGCCCAGACGACAGCACCGGTCCCCACGCCCTCGCCCTCCTCGACGGATTCTCCGGCACCGCTCCCCCCACCCGCCGATCAGCCGGACGAGTCGCCGGAGCCTGCCCCCACGCAGAGTGCCGAGTAGTGAACTAGGCTGATCAACGTCCTTTCCCACTCCCGCGGGATGCCCGCGCAAGGAGAACATCGTGTCTGCTGACGACAACGTCCCCACGCCCACCCCTCCCGTCCCGACTCCCCCCGTTCCAGGGCCGCCGCGCACTCCAGTGCCGATGCCTCGGATCGCCGCCGCACCCGCTGCATCCCCCGCTGTCACGGCTCCGATCTCATCGGATGCTGCGAAGTGGGGCCGCGTCACCGAAGACGGCACAGTCGAGGTTCTCGAAGGCGAAACCTGGCGCGCCGTGGGTCAGTACCCTGACGGAACCGCTGACGAGGCACTGGCCTATTTCGCTCGCAAGTTCGATGATCTGTCGATCAAGCTCGGCACACTCGAGACTCGCACACAGGGTGGCGGTGCTTCGGCATCCGATCTGACGAAGCAGGCGACGCACCTGCGCGGCGAGCTCACGGATGCCGCCGCTGTGGGAGACCTGGCCGGGCTCCGCGCTCGCGTCGACGCCCTGCTCGAGTCCCTCTCCGAAGCCACCGCGAAAGAGAACGAAGCAGCCAAGGAAGCGCTCGCTGCTGCGGTTGCCGAACGCACCGCGATCGTAGAGAAGGCGGAGGCTGTGGCCGCTCGCGACCTCGCGAAGGTGCAGTGGAAGCAGGTCACCGTCGAGATGACGGAGCTCTTCGACGCCTGGCAGGCGCATCAGCAGAACGGACCACGCCTGCCCAAGGGCACCGCGCAGCAGCTGTGGAAGCGTTTCCGCGATGCCCGTTCCGTCGTAGACAAGGCACGCCGCGCGTTCTTCTCCGACCTCGATGAGACCCACCGCGCCGCCCGTGATGCCAAGTCGCGTCTGGTCGAGCGCGCGGAGGCGCTCGCCCCGCGCGGAGTCGATGGCATCCCCGCCTATCGCAACATGCTCGACGAGTGGAAGGCGTCCGGCCGCGCCGGGCGCAAGGCCGATGACGCTCTCTGGGCGAAGTTCAAGGCCGCCGGTGACGAACTGTATGCCGCACGCGCAGAGCAGTCCGCTGCGGAAGAAGCCGACTCGGCTCCGCGGATCGAGGCTCGCGAGGCGCTCCTCGTCGAAGCCAAGGCCGTCGCCGATGAGTCCAACCTCAAGCGCGCACGGGCGCTCCTGACGCGGATCCAGCGTCAGTGGGACGAAGTGGGCCGCATCTTCCCTCGCGACAAGGAGCGCGCGCTCGACGACCGCATGCGCAGCATCGAGCAGGGTCTCAAGTCGCGCGAAGAGGTCGACTGGAAGAAGAACAACCCGGAGACGAAGGCACGCGTGGGCGACATGAGCTCCCAGCTGCACGACGTGATCGAGAAGCTCGAGTCCGAGTTGGCTTCCGCTGAGAAGGCCGGCAACAAGAAGGCCATCGCCGAAGCCACCGAAGCACTCTCGGCACGCCGTGCGTGGCTGAGTGCGCTCGGCGGCTGATCGTTCGTTATCCACAGTGTGAGCCGTGCTCGCCCATCACCGGGCGGCACGGCTCACACTGTTAAGCGTGCATGCTGCTCTGTTCTATCGACCCGGTGATCGGTTGTCACTGTCAGAGTTGAGCGCCGCCCGGCTCGACGGCCATGTGATCGAGGTGGGCGAGGGGTACATGCCCGTCGACACGGTCGAGGGGCGCGATGCCAGAGCCACGAGCATTGCTGACCTGGTGACGCCTCGTCTCGCCGCCTGCGGGCGCACCGCTGCTTGGATCCACGGCGCAGGCGACCAGCCGCCCGCGGTCCACCATGTGCGACGCGTGAGCGCCTCGCGTTTTCGTTCGCAGCGGTCGTTCCGAGTGGTGTTCCATGAGCGTCGACTGCCTCCCGAAGAAGTCATGCAGATCGCGGGGATCGCCGTGGCGACTCCGCTCTCCGCCGCCGTCGAGATGCTGTTTCAGTCGGTGATCGAGCACGCCGATGATCGCTGGCTGCGGGCGCTGCTGCTCGCCGATCCGGGCCTGGGATGCCGCGCGCTCGCGCATGTCGAGCAGCTGCCTCGTCGCCCGGGTCGCCGCCTGGGACTGAACCTGCTCGCCGAGATCATCTCAGCTCAGGACGTGGTCACCCGATAGACGTCGTAGACGGCATCGATCCGGCGAATCGCATTGAGAACACGATCCAGGTGCACCGAGTCACCCATCTCGAACACGAATCTACTCAATGCGAGCCGCTCATCAGTGGTGGTCACCGACGCCGAGAGGATGTTCACGTGGTGCTCGGTCAGCACACGAGTGACATCCGAGAGCAACGCGGAGCGATCGAGGGCTTCGACCTGGATCTGCACCCGGAACACGCTCTTGGTAGTGGGCGCCCATTCCACCTCGACGAGCCGATCGGGCTCTTCACCGAGCGCCTTCACGTTCACGCAGTCCTGGCGGTGCACCGAGACGCCGCTGCCACGGGTCACGAAGCCGATGATCGCGTCACCCGGCACCGGTGTGCAGCACCGTGCGAGCTTCACCAGAATGTCTGAGGCGCCGCGTACGAGGATGCCGGAGTCGGAAGTGCGCGCTTCGCGCACTGGCGCGTGGCCGGGCAGTTCGATGGCACCGGTGCTCGTGTCCTGATCGGATGCCACGAGTGCGGTGACCTTCTCGAGCACCGACTGAGTGGAGACGTGGCCTTCACCCACTGCGGCATACAGCGCGGAGACGTCCTCGTACCGCAGCTGGTGAGCGACCTCGGTGAACGACTCCTGGCTCATCAACCGCTGAAGAGGCAGGTTCTGCTTGCGCATCGCCCGGGCGATGGATTCCTTGCCCTGCTCGATCGCCTCTTCGCGGCGCTCCTTCGTGAACCAGCCGCGGATCTTATTGCGGGCACGGGTGCTCTTGACGAATCCGAGCCAATCCTGGCTGGGGCCCGCGTCAGGGTTCTTCGACGTGAAGACCTCGACGACGTCGCCGCTCTTCAGCTCGGATTCCAACGGCACGAGTCGTCCGTTGACCTTGGCCCCCATGGTGCGGTGGCCGATCTCGGTGTGCACGACATACGCGAAGTCGACCGGAGTGGCGCCGGCCGGGAGACCGATCACCCGACCCTTCGGGGTGAAGACGTACACTTCCTTCGCCCCGATCTCGAAGCGCAGGGAGTCGAGGAACTCGCTCGGATCGGCAGTCTCGGCCTGCCAGTCCGAGATGTGCGCGAGCCACGCCATATCGGTGTCTGCCGCCTTGACGTCGACCTTGCCGCCGTTCATCCGCTCTTTGTACATCCAGTGCGCGGCGACGCCGAACTCCGCCTGCTGATGCATCTCGTGCGTGCGGATCTGGATCTCGACCGTGCGCCCGGAGGGCCCGATCACCGTGGTGTGCAGTGACTGATACAGGTTGAACTTGGGAGTGGCGATGTAGTCCTTGAAGCGACCGGGAAGCGGCGTCCAGCGTGCGTGAATCGCGCCCAAAACCGCGTAGCAGTCGCGTACCGAGTTGACGAGCACGCGGATGCCGATGAGGTCGTAGATATCGTCGAACTCGCGGCCGCGAACCACCATCTTCTGGTAGACGGAATACAGCTGCTTCGGACGCCCGAAGACCCTGCCGCGGATGCGGAGCTCCCTGAGGTCTTCGTCAACGGACTCAATCACCTGCTGGAGGTACTTCTCTCGCTGCGGAGTGCGTTGCGCAATCAGGCTGTTGATCTCGGCGTAGATCTTCGGATACAGCACCGCGAAAGAGAGATCTTCGAGCTCGGATTTGATCGTCTGGATGCCGAGGCGGTGAGCCAGCGGCGCATAGATCTCGAGAGTCTCCTTGGCCTTGCGCGCTGCCTTTTCGGGTTGGACGAAACCCCAGGTGCGGGCATTGTGCAGCCGGTCGGCGAGTTTGATGAGCAGCACACGGATGTCTTTCGACATCGCGACGATCATCTTGCGGACGGTCTCGGCCTGGGCGCTCTCGCCGTATTTGACCTTGTCGAGCTTGGTGACGCCGTCGACGAGCATGGCGACCTCGTCGCCGAATTCCTCCGTCAGCTCGGTCAGCGCGTATCCGGTATCCTCCACCGTGTCGTGCAGAAGCGCCGCCGCGATTGCACGGGGACCGAGACCCAGCTCGGCAAGGATCTGCGCGACGGCGAGCGGGTGGGTGATGTACGGCTCGCCGCTCTGACGAACCTGCCCTTCGTGCTTCTCTCGAGCGACACGATACGCACGCTCGATGATGGGCAGATCACCGCGCGGATGATTTGCACGGACGGTGCGGATCAGGTTGTCGAGGTCGTTGACCCGGGGCGCGCGAGAGAAGATGCGCGGAACCAGGCGTCGCAGGCTGGAGCCCTGTGACGCGGCCGGCGAATCAACCATCTGTACTCCCTGTCAGCCCCCTGATGGGGTCAATCCTACGCGGAGCCGGATGTGCTCGACTCCGCGCGGAATCACGCCTTTGCTACCGAGTTCTCGCGCGCCTCGTAGACCTTGGCATCGTGTGCAACCAGGGCCGGCTCCTTCTCGCGGAAAAGCGAGTACAGCGGCGCAGCCACGAACAGCGTCGAGTACGTCGCGACGATGATGCCGACGAAGATCGACAGCGAGATCGAGGTCAGGGTTTCCGCGCCCAGCCAGAATGAGCCGATGAACAGAATCGCACCCACGGGAAGTGCCGCGACCACCGACGTGTTGATCGAGCGCACGAGAGTCTGGTTCACCGCGAGGTTCACCGACTCCCCGAATGTTCGCGACGTCTGATTGACGTCTTCCGTCGTGTTCTCTCGCACCTTGTCGAACACGACAGTCGTGTCGTAGAGCGAATAGGCCAGGATCGTCAGGAATCCGATCACCGCCGCTGGCGAGATCTCGAACCCGGCGAGAGCGTAGATGCCGATGGTGATCACGAGCACATCCAGCAGCCCGATGATCGCCGCGGCGGACATCTTCCAGGTGCGGAAGTAGAACGCCAGGATCAGGAAGGTCAGTGCGAGGAAGATCGCCAGCCCCCAGAGCGACTGACGGGTGACGTTGGCACCCCAGGCCGGGCCGATGAAGGAGTTCGTGATCTCGGCGGAGTCGACCTCATAGGCATCGGCGAGAGCCGTGACGACGAGCTGCGTGTCCTTCGCGCTCATCTGATCGGTCTGGACACGGATGTCCTTGTTGTTGACGATCACGACGCGGGTGGCGGCCTCTGGGACGACGGTGCGAACAGCATCCGTCGCCAATGACTGTTCGAGGGAGTGCGGCGCCGCGACCATGAACTGCGAGCCGCCGGTGAACTCGATCGAGAACTGCACCGGGCGGATCAGCGGCACAAGGGCCGAGCCGACCACCAGCACGATCGCGATGATGAACCACAGGCGCCGACGCGCGACGAAGGGGAAGGACGTCTTGCCCGAGTAGAGATTGTTTCCGAATTCATTCATGGAGAACATCAGGCGTCGGAGTCCTTTCCGGCATTCTTGGTGCCCAGCGCAGCGAGAGCTTCGGCACGCTTGCGCTCGGCGATGGTCTGCCGTTTCTCGGCTTCGATCCGCGCGCCCTTGTTGCGAGCCGATCGACCGGAGGATCCGATCTGCGCCTCACGGAACTGCGCTCGGCCGCGGTAGACGGCACCGAGCGCCTCGGGGTCGAGACCGGAGAGCTTGTGACCGCCGCCGAAGAATCGTGTGCGCGCCAGAATCTGCATGATCGGGTGCGTGAAGATCACGAAGATGAAGACGTCGATCAGGGTGGTCAGGCCGAGTGTGAACGCGAAGCCCTTCACCGTGGCATCCGCCAGGATGTACAGCACGACCGCCGCGAGGATGTTGATCGACTTCGAGATGTAGATCGTGCGCTTGGCACGACCCCAGCCGTCTTCCACCGCTCCGGTGATCGACTTCCCGTCTCTGAGCTCATCGCGTATTCGCTCGAAGTAGACGATGAACGAGTCGGCGGTGAATCCGATCGACACGATCAGACCCGCCACACCGGCCAGTGACAGACGGAAGCCCATTCGCCAGGCGAGGATGCTGATGATGATGTAGGTCAGCACGCCCATCACCGTGATCGAGGCCATGATCACCCAGCCGAGAGCGCGGTAGCTGATCAGCGAGTAGAGCGCGACGAGGGCGAGACCGATGAGTCCGGTGATGAGGCCGGTGCGCAGCTGCTCAGAACCGAGGGTGGCCGAGATCGTGTCCGAACTCTCGACGTTGAAGCTGAGCGGCAGGGCGCCGTATCGCAGCTGATCTGCCAGTGCCTTTGAACTCTCCTGGGTGAAGCTTCCGGAGATGCTCGGCTTTCCATTGAGGATCTGCGCATTCATCGACGGTGCCGAGATCACCACCCCATCGAGGACGAACGCGAACTGGTCGCGCGCGGTCTGCTGCTCCGGTGGCAGGGACTGATTCTCGAGCTTGATCTTGTACAGCCTCTGGCTGATCTCGCCGAACACCTTCGTGCCCTTGCCATCGAGCACGAGGTTCACGGTCCAGGCGCCTGACTGCTGATCACGGCCTGCGGTCGCGTCGTTGATGACGGTGCCATCGAGCTCCATCGGTCCGAGCAGGTACTTCACCGAGCCGGTGGGGTCGCACGCGACGAGGGGTTCGTCTTCGGGTGCGCTGGAGTCATCGGTCTTGGCCGAGCAGTCGAACGACTGCAGCTCGGCGATCTGCTTCTCCGTCATCCACGCCGGGTCGCTGCCATCGGTGGGTGCCGGGGTCGGCACGGCGTTCATCGTCGCGTCGGGTGTCGGAAACGGTGTGGCCTTACCGTCTTCACCGACGAACGAGGTCGCGGGGTCGGTCGCGGCGAGCACAGCACGGAACTCGAGCTTGGCGCTGGCCTGAATCCGGTCACGAGTCTGCTGGTCGGCGACGCCCGGGATCTGAACGACGATGTTGCTGCCGCCCTCTGTGGTGATGTCGGCTTCGCCGACGCCCGAGGCATCCACACGCTGGCGGATGATGGCCGCCGCCTGATCGAGCTGGTCCTGTGTGGGATCGGCGCCATCCGAGGACTGCGCGCTCAGGATGATCTGCGTGCCGCCCTGCAGGTCGAGCGCGAGCTCGGGCGACCACGAGCTCGCCGGCTTGCCCTCATCGGTCTTGAAGGCGTAGACGCCGAGCGCATTGATCCCGAAGAGCACCGCCGTGACGATGAGCAGGCCGGTGAGGACTCGCCACGCATGGCGAGTCGGTGATGAAGAGGCCACGTAGTTCCGCTTTCCGCGAGTGTTGCCGTACTACCGGCGTCAGTTGTCGTTGTTGCGCTCGAGGCGCGCCTTCGTCTCTTCAGGCGTCTCCACCTGGATCGTCTCGATGCCGTCAGCGGCGTCTTCGGCCGGCGTCTCGTCGATGACGACCTCATCGACGGCGACGTCGTCGTCGACGACGACGACACTGTCATCGGCGATCTCGTCGTAGGAATCGGTCGGC
Organism: Microbacterium esteraromaticum; assembly: GCF_900163815.1. Taxonomy (GTDB): domain Bacteria; phylum Actinomycetota; class Actinomycetes; order Actinomycetales; family Microbacteriaceae; genus Microbacterium; species Microbacterium esteraromaticum_B. The sequence goes on from NZ_FUKO01000012.1 coordinate 90,231, forward strand.
TCGACGACGCGAAGAACAGCCTGGCTGTGCACCTCGATCACCACACCAGGGGCGATCTCGATCTCGGCCGGCTTGTCCAGGTCGATCGGGTCGTAGGACACCACGGTGCCGAACAGTCCACCCTGCAGCAGCACCTTCGCACCGGGGATGGTCTTGGTGGCCTTCTCCTCCTGCTGAGCCTTCATCTGCTTCTGGCGCTTGCGGGTGTTCATGAACATGAACACGAGCATCACAGCGAGAAGACCGAAGAGGATGATTTCCATAAGAGAGAAAGCCTTTCAAAATGCACGCCGAACGCGGCGATGCGTGGGAGTAATCCGGGAAGCCTTCAGCGATTATAGGTCATCGAACAATGCAGACCCCTCGGGGTGCGCTACCCCGAGGTGCACATATGCCTCCGGCATGGCCACACGTCCACGCGGGGTGCGTCCGAGGAACCCGATCCGCACAAGATACGGCTCCACCACGCTCTCGACGGTCTCGGCCTCCTCACCGACGGCGACAGCGAGCGTGCTCAACCCGACCGGCCCCCCGCGGAACCGCCTCACGAGCGCCTCGAGCACCGCACGGTCCAGCCGGTCCAGCCCGATCGCGTCGACATCGTAGAGTTCGAGCGCCGCCCGCACATCGCCGATGGAGGCTTCCGCACCGCCGCCGTGCACCAGCGCATAGTCGCGCACACGCCGCAGCAGCCGGTTGGCGATGCGGGGCGTGCCGCGCGAGCGCGTGGCGATCTCGACCAGCGATTCATGCGGCAGCCCGACGCGGAGCATATCGGCCGAACGGGAGATCACATGCTCGAGATCGTCTTCGCTGTAGAACTCCAGGTGCCCGGTGAACCCGAAGCGGTCGCGCAGCGGATTGGGCAGAAGACCCGAGCGGGTGGTCGCCCCGACGAGTGTGAAGGGAGCGAGATCGAGCGGGATGCTGGTGGCGCCGGCGCCCTTTCCGACCATGATGTCGATGCGGAAGTCCTCCATGGCGAGGTACAGCATCTCTTCGGCCGAGCGCGCCATGCGGTGGATCTCATCGATGAAGAGCACTTCGCCCGGGGTGAGGCTCGACAGCAGAGCGGCGAGATCACCGGCGTGCTGGATCGCCGGGCCGCTCGACATGCGCAGCGGCCGACCGCTCTCGTGTGCGACGATCATCGCGAGCGTGGTCTTGCCGAGACCGGGCGGTCCGGCGAGCAGGATGTGATCGGCGGGTCGATCCTGAATCCGCGCCGCTTCCAGCAGCAGCTGCAGCTGACCGCGCACCTTCGGCTGCCCGACGAACTCGCCGAGGCTCGTCGGGCGCAGGGCTCCCTCAATCGCGAGTTCTGTCTCGTCTACCGCTTCGCCGGCATCACGGGCGTCGTCAACCACGCTTAGCTCCTGGGCCCATCGCTGCGAGCGTGCGGCGCAGCAGTGCCGGCACGGACTCGCGCTCGGCATCGGTCGCATGCTCGCCCGCCTGCGCGGCCGCTTCGACAGCGATGCGCTCCGTCCACCCCAGGCCGACCAGCGCGGCAGCCACTTGATCAACCACCGCCGTTGCCGGCGCTCCGACGGGAGCGGTCGCGACACGGTGGTGCACCTTGCCTGCAAGCTGCACCACGATGAGCTTCGCCGTCTTCGGTCCGATGCCGGACACCCGGCGGAAGGGGGCGTCGTCTTCACCGGTGACGGCTTCGGCGATCTGGTCGACAGTGAGGTGCGAGAGCACCCCGAGGGCAGATTTCGGACCGACGCCGGTGACGCTCAGCAGCAGTCCGAAGATCTCCAGCTCGTCGCGGTCGCTGAATCCATACAGCGACAGCGCGTCTTCTCGGACGATGAGGTTCGTGTGCAGCTGCAGCTCCTCGCCGACGGCAGCGGTGTGTGCCACGTCTGCCGGCACGAAGACGGAGAACCCGACGCCTCCGGTCTCGATGACGACGTGCCCGGAAACCGCATGCAGCACGGTGCCACGCAGAGAGGAGATCATGCCTCCACCCTATCGAGCAGGTCGTACATACGTTCGAGCGACACGCTCGGCATCCGCCCAGGCCCGCTGCGCGGGAGTCAGCGCACCGCCGGTCGCCGCGCCGGATGCGCCGCGCCGCCACGCGTGACACAGTGCGATCGCAAGCGCGTCCGCGGCATCCGCCGGCTGCGGCGGTGTGTCCAGCCGCAGTATCCGGGCGATCATCGCCTGCACCTGTCGCTTATCCGCGGAGCCGTAGCCGGTGACAGCGGCCTTCACCTCACTCGGGGTGTGCGTCGCGGCGGGGAGACCGGCCTCTGCCGCGATCAGCAGCGCGACGCCGGAGGCCTGAGCCGTTCCCATCACCGTCTGCACATTGTGCTGCGCGAAGACCCGCTCCACGGCGACAGCATCCGGCCGGTGCTCTTCGATGGCTGCGCGGATGCCGGCGGCGACCGCCGCCAGACGCTCCGCGAGATCCGCATCCGACGGTGTGCGCACCACTCCGACGTGCACCAGCGTCGCGCGCCGGGCCCTATCGACGTCGACGATGCCGACCCCGCATCGGGTCAAGCCCGGGTCGATGCCGAGGACGCGCAGAGAGGAACTCACTCCCCCAGGCTACGAGCGCCGCCGACTGACGGCGCGCAGGCGCGCGGCCGGGTGGCTCCGCGTTCCGGAGCACCACCCGGCACGCGGGTCACTCGTCGTCAGCGTCGTCGTTCTCGAGCTCGGCCTGCACGTCCGCGGTGAGGTCGAAGTTGCTGAACACGTTCTGCACATCCTCACTGTCTTCGAGCGCGTCGATCAGGCGGAAGACCTTGCGGGCCGTGTCGGCATCGATCTCGACCTTGAGGTTCGGCACGAATTCGACATCGGCGGACTCGTAGTCGATGCCGGCCTCCTGCAGCGCGCTGCGCACGGCGACGAGGTCGGTCGCCTCGGTGATGATCTCGAAGCCCTCGGGGTGCGGCTCGATCTCTTCGGCCCCTGCCTCGAGCGCGGCCATCATCACGTCGTCTTCGGTGGTGCCCTCAGAGCCCACGACGATCACGCCCTTGCGGGTGAAGTTGTACGCCACAGAGCCGGGGTCGGCGAGTGTGCCGCCGTTGCGGGTGAGAGCAGTGCGCACCTCGGCGGCAGCGCGGTTCTTGTTGTCGGTGAGGCACTCGATCATCAGCGCGACGCCGTTGGGCCCGTATCCCTCGTACATGATCGAGGAGTACTCGACCGCGTCTGCGCCGATCCCTGCACCGCGCTTCACCGCGCGGTCGATGTTGTCCTTGGGGACGGAGGTCTTCTTCGCCTTCTGCACGGCGTCGAACAGAGTCGGATTGCCGGCGAGATCGGCCCCGCCGAGTTTGGCCGCGACTTCGATGTTCTTGATGAGCTTGGCCCACGCCTTGGCACGACGCGAGTCGATGACCGCCTTCTTGTGCTTGGTCGTTGCCCACTTGGAATGCCCGGACATATATCTCCGCTCGTCTTATCCGCCCCGGGGCGGTGCCCAGGGCATCGTCCAGTCTAATGAATTGCGCGCTTCACGTTGCGGAGCCCGTATCCGCGGTCGCTCAGGCTCGTGCGGTCACCCGGTCGAGGAAGCGCTGATGAAACCGCCGCTCCCCCGAGATCTCCGGATGAAAGCTGAGTCCGATCAGGTTCTCCTGCTCGACGGCGACCACACGGCCATCGGCCAGGGACGCGAGAGTCGTGGCATCCGCGCCGAACGATTCGACGACCGGACCGCGGATGAACGCCGCATGCACCGGTTCCGGCCCCAGCGTCGGAATATCGAGCGTTGCTTCGAACGACTCCGGCTGGCGGCCGAAGGCGTTGCGCCGGACGACGACATCCAGACCACCGAAGGTCTGCTGCCCTTCGATCGCATCGACGATCGTGTCGGCGAGCATGATGAGTCCGGCGCAGGTGCCGAGCATCGGCATCCCCGCCGCGATGGCGTCGCGGATCGGATGCTGCAGATCGAACATGCGGGCCAGCTTGTCGATCACACTCGACTCTCCACCCGGGATCACCAGGCCATCGACGGCCGCGAACTCCTCCGGGCGGCGCACGCGGACGACCTCTGCCCCGAGACGCTCGAGCAGGGCGATATGCTCGCGCACATCGCCCTGCAGAGCGAGAACGCCGACTCGAGGCCTACCAGCCACGCTCGGCGAGACGGTGCGGTGCGGCCAAGTCGGTCACATTGATGCCGTGGTCCAAAATGGGGCGCGTGTTGCGCAATGACGCGAACTGCTTTGACATATGCCAAATGTTACTCGGCTCGATAGCGCGCCGGATCGACGCACGCACAAGATTCACCGGAAAGTTCCGAACGCGGCACGTTCCGCCACTCCCGAAGCCGGCTGCACTACGGGGGACGGTCTGGTGCGAGACCCAGCGGTGAGGACACAGATTCATCTTGCGGTCAGAGCTCGAAGTGGGCACGAGGCGACTCTGCATCGACACGCCCGCACCTCTCTTAGCTGTACAGGCCCGCAGTCGAGCGGGACGGTTCAACGTCAAGCGTCGCTCCACGACCCTGCCTGTTCTGCGCCAGTTCACCGCCAGCAGTGACTCCACCTATTCGCCTTCAATTAGTAACGCACGAAACTGCGTCGAACTGATCCACTCGATACCAAACTCATCAGCCTTCGTGCGCACTGCCTGATCGTCAGACACGATTGTCCACACTTGCTCAAACAGTGACTGGGGCGACCGCTGGGCATCCAAAGCGCACGCGACGAGTAGAGGATCAGCGTTGCCCCGGTTGTGGTACAGATCTACAAGTTTGATATCACCGACTGCGACCGTTGCCATTACTTCGGTCAGCGCTGTAAGCACTCCGACACTGGTTGGATACACTAGCGGACTGAGCTCGTCGATCCGCGGCAGCCCTCGAGCCTCGTAAAACACGTCAGCCGGGATGTTGCAGTAGGTTGCAACAAACCGTGATGATCGCTCGTCGGCGCTGAGCTTCGTCAGCACATTGTTGTCGAGTAGGTACCGTGGCTCCTCAATCACCCGAGTGCCGCCCGAAAGTCGGCTATCTGCGGCGGCTTGAGCTTATTCAGGCAGACAACACGGCAGAAGTCTGCAGTAGAGAGCTTGCCCATATCTACAGCGGCCAACATGCGTCGTGAGTACTCGGTTCCGTTGTACTTTCTGACAGCGTTGATTGGTTTTGCCGGACGGGGTTGCGACTCCTTCCGCTGAGCGAACTCTTCGCGCAGCGCATTCAGATGGGTAAGGGCCGCGTCGCGCTCCAGAAGCCCAAGCCTCATGGCTCGCACGACGACCGCACTCGGGGTGACTTTGTAACGATCAGCCGTCGCCTGAATCATGCCAAGAGACTCCGCGTGTTCCCGGGTGAGGTCTGCCGCCGGCATGAGGATCTCGGCGACAAGGTCATAGTCGTACCCGGGGCTTGGCCCAGTGCTGGTGCCGTCGTAGTTGACGGGTGCGAATATCCCGCGAGCGACCAAGGTGAGCATGAGGGTGAGAGTGAAGACACGACGCCCGGCTGGTTCACCGTGCTCGTCCTCGTCACCTCCCGCCAGGAAGACGAACGGAATCTTGGCGTCCTTGATCGTCATGCCGCTGAACTTAACTCCGACCAGACGTTGCGGCATGTACAGATTCTGGCTCTGCGAAACAAAGATCTGCTTGGCTTCCGCTTTGGCGATGATGAGGCTGAGCGCTGCATCTTTTGTCCGCGCCCGATGGATCTCCTCGGGATCAAGGTCAACCAGCCCCCGAAATCGCTCGGCGTCTTGCACCAGACTCCCCGAACGTCGGCGCATGGCACCTACTACCTGGTTCATTGATGTCGAAGGATTCAAGCTCTTCAGCAACTGTTGCTTACGAAGAAGATCCTTGACAATCAGTTCGACGTCCCGCAGCTCAACCTTGTGTCGCGAGCTCAGTGAGAATGAATCCTTCGTGAGGCCTTGGAGGAGCTTCTCCGTCTTGAGCGCTACTTGGCGCTCAACGACGGCAAATGGCGCGAACAACAGGCTGAACGGGATATCCGCAACTCGCGCCAGCTTGACGAGCGCATCCAGACCGATTCGCCTGTCGGTGAGAGCGTGTTCGTACGGAGCACGAGCGTGCGCGACGGAGTTGTCGAAGAGTGCGATGAACACAGCGCGGTCGATGCGCATGAACTCGCCATTGACGTGGACCTCGATCATCTACCCACCTCCATTAGCGTTCTCTGACGCTAGCGCGAGCACACATCTCGACATATCGGGACACACCGAGTCACTGGTCACCATTTGCGCGAACGCTCTTAGCGCAGGCAAGGTCGCCCACACCCCACGCTTCGACTCGCCGGGGCACCAGAGCTTCCGGCAAATGCGCCGTCCTCGCTCCGATCACGAGAGCGGCAGCAGCCTCTATGCGTGCCGAGCGTCGCCCTACGACCCTTTACCCTCGAGGTTGGCAGGTGCAGCCGAAGCCGATGTCTCCCAATCTGTCGGCGCTGATCTTCCCGCACCGCCGGCATTGTGTGCGGTGGGGATCACCGCCGTATGAGGGCGCGGTGAGAGGACCGAGGTAGTCGAATCCGTGAGCTTCCGCGTGGGCTTGGGCTTCCTCGAATGAGACAGGAGTGAGGTTCGCCCACTCCCCCTGCAGACGGCGTCCCTCGGCCGCCCAGTTGCGCCAATAACAGGCCCGACACGTGGGCTCTGAGTACTGGTTCTTATCCAGCGTGTAAGCGAACCGGTAGTGAGCCTCGACGCCGCAAGCGACGCACTCAGTGAGCTGCCAATCATCGGGATGGGTGAAAGACTCCAACGCTCGCAGGCCTCCAGCAAGTTGAATCTCTGCGATGTGCGTCGAACACCAGGTGGGCTTGGTGCGTGTCTTGAACGCTGCTACGGCATCGCACCCTTCCATTGAGCAGACCTGATCGGTAGGAACCGGCTTTCGTCGAAGCGCGCGAGGAGGCTTGACAGGCTTCGTCTCGGAACGCCCTGCTGTCGTGTTTCCACGAATCGGCGCAGCGGTGACAGCGACGGAAGTTGCAGCACTTCTCTCGTCGAGGAGAACCTCGACTCCATCCAGCGTGTTGCCGTCAAGGCATCGGAGGAAGTCATCCTCCGTCATCACTTCGATCTCTTGGCCCTTGTCTTGCAACTCGAATGCTCGGCGCGTCTTACCCGTGAGGTTCGATCCGGGCCTCAGGACGGCGGGATTGATATCGCCGACGACGAGGACGTTGGTGCGCTTCGTGGTGTTTTCCTCTGGTGTGGCTCCAAGCTTTGCGCAGGCTTGTCGCGCCATGTCGCGTGTCATCGACATCAACGCGCCGGTGAACACGACAACACGCCCGTAGAGGTAGCCATCAGGGTCAGCATCCGGATTCACCTCGATCGGGGTGAACGCACGTCCGCTTCCTCTTCCGGTCGCGACGCTGCCCTTGTAGACGCCGCTGCCCATGGTGCCGATTGCGACGCCCACCGACTCAGCAAGACCCCCAATGTCGGCGGCGCTCTGTGTTTGGGTGAGCCTGCGTACGATCTCAACTACCGCCCGAGCATCAGCCAACGCATCGTGGTGAGCTTCTAACTCGTACCCGAGAGACTCCGCCACGAACGGCAGACGGTAGCTCGGCAGTGAGAGGGCACGTCGTGCGAGCACGAGAGTGCACAGGAACTTTAGTTCGGGCCACTCGACGTTGTCGACAGCGCAGGCATACCGGATCACGCCCGTGTCGAAGGCCGCGTTGTGCGCGACCACCACATCGTCCCCGATGAAGCTCACGATGTGCGGAAGAATCTCGCTCCACCGAGGTGCATCAGCGACCGTCTCCGCGGTAATCCCGTGGATCGCCGTGTTCCATCCGTCAAACCAGTCAGCACCGATCGGAGGCCGGATCAGCCAGTGACGCTCATCGACGACCTGACCGTTACGAACGCGAACCAGCCCAACCGAACACGGAGAGCCACGGTAAGAATTGGCAGTCTCAAAATCGATCGCGGTGAAGTCAAGCATCGGTCACATTCCAAGTCGCTCGATCAGACGATTCTTGGTTGCGAATCCCGTCTGCGCTGATGGTTCTACGAATGACCATAGCGCCCGGTGCATTCTCGTGGACGGAACGCGACGGTTCCTTCGCCCTTACGTTCTGTTCAGGCGAACTCGCACGACCGATATGAAGCCCCGACATTGAAACGTCGCCCCTCTTTTCGGCGTTGGAGATAGTCGGCGATGGTATCGACGTCATCGGCGAGCATCCCAAGCTGGCGGCACTTCGCACGAACCTGCTCAACGGAGACAGCCTGCCAGCGATCGGGCTGGTTCATCATGTCGGTCTTGAGTTTGTCTTCTTCATTCCACTTCAAGCCTGACGAATAACCCTCGTCGCGATGTCGGTGGTGTCAAGCTGGCTCTCAACAACACATGACAACGCAGGGAGGTCCCATGGCCAGCCGCCGACGCCCATCGCCAACCTGGACACCGTCATCATCGACGGCTTGATCAGTCCGCCACGCGGCTGACCCACTCCCGGGTTGTACTGCTTGATGCGCTGAGTCACGCTGACCATGCTCGGTGCTCCGTTTCTTGGCCGAACAACAGCTCGCTGCCGGGTCGGAGTCGAGGGCTTTTACGCCATCTGATGTAGCGCTGACCATAGCTTGTCGTCGGCGGTGCGCGTGGCATGTTCAGCCGTGCGCCGCCGGGGAGTGATCCAGCTCACATGGATCGCCTGGAGGCGGCATGCTCCTGCGGGATCCGGGCCTGCCCCACAGAGGTCAGCTGGTGTTGCCGGCCGTCCGGCAAGTAACGTTGCTGATACAAGCGGTGACTCTGGATCCGCGGTGGGAACAGGAGTGAGCATGACGCAGACGACGGTCTCGGCAGGGACGACAGCACGGATCGTGTGGGACACGGCGGACAAGTTCCTGCGTAACGTGGTCGAGCCTCAGGAGTACGGCGACTACATCCTGCCGTTCACCGTGCTGCGCCGCCTCGAGTGCCTGCTCGCCGACACGAAGCCGGAGGTCATCGAGTTCGTGCGTGATCTCGGGGAGCTGCCGCCGCACCTGATCGACGTCGCGGTCAAGGATCGCTTCAAGCTCAGCTTCTACAACGTCTCCGATCTCGACCTGGCCACGATCGCCTCGGTCGACGACAACGTCGAGAAGTCGCTGATGAGCTACATCGCCGGCTTCTCGAACAACATCGCCGACATCTGGACCGCGTTCGAGATCCCGAAGCTCGTCGCGAAGCTCGCCTCCGCGAACCGCCTGCACGCGGTCGTCAAGCACTTCTCGACCCTGCCGCTCGGGGCGAAGCAGGTCTCCGACACCGCGATGGGCGACATCTTCGAGGACGTCATGTACCGCGCCTTCGACAAGAAGGGCAAGGGCGCGGGTGCCTTCTACACTCCGCGCGACGCGATCAAGCTCATGGTCGACGTGCTCTTCGCTGCGGACGAGGACTCGCTGGTCGGTGAGAGCACCCTGCGCTCGATCTACGACCCGACCGCGGGCTCGGCCGGCATGCTGCTCGTCGCCCAGGCTGCGCTGCGGGACCTGAACCCCGACATCAAGGTCACCCTGTTCGGGCAGGAGCTCATGCCCTCGGCCTACGCGCTCGGCAAGGCCGACCTCCTGATCCAGGGCGGCCGCCCCGACGCGATCCGCATGGGCGACACCCTGATCAAGGACGAGTACGAGGGGCAGACCTTCGACTACGTCCTCTCCAACCCTCCCTTCGGCGGAGACTGGGGTGTCCAGGAAGCCGAGGTCCGCAAGCAGGCGAAGGTCGACGGCTCGCGCTTCAGCCACGGACTGCCGAGCAAGTCCGACGGGCAGATGCTCTTCCTCGCGCACTGCGCCTCGAAGCTCACCCCCGCCGGCAAGCAGGGCCACGGCGGCCGCGCCGCGGTGGTCTCGAACGCCTCTCCCCTGTTCACGAGCGACAAGGGCCCGAACGCGATCCGGCAGTGGCTGTTCGACGAGGACCTCATCGACGCGGTGATCGCGCTGCCGACGCAGATGTTCTACGGCACCGGCATCGCCACCTACGTCTGGATCCTCGACACGAACAAGGACGCCGAGCGCAAGGGCAAGATCCAGCTCATCGACGGCTCCGGCCAGTGGGAGCCGATGCGCAAGGCCATGGGCGACAAGCGTCGGTACATCTCCGAGACGAAGCGCGAGACCATCCTGCGCGCCTACCAGGCGTTCGATCACGCTGATCCCGCGATCTCGCGGGTGATGACGCCCGAGGACTTCCAGTTCCTCGACGTGCCGGTCTACAAGCAGGCACGCCTCGCGACCGCGGTGACCGACGAGGCGATCGATGAGCTGCTCCAGCGCCGGGACTTCACCGATGCGCACGCTGAGGTGCTGCGCTCCTTCGACGGCCTGCCGTGGAACAGCCTTGCGAGCCACTATCCGCAGGTCGCGAAGGAAGCCGGCCTCAAGACCCCCCTCGCGCAGATCGACGCCGTCGTGAAAGCGGTCGGTCTGCCCGACGAGAGCGCTCCGCCAGCGGTGGACCGCAAGGGAGCCGCCGTGATCGCCGAGGGCTGGAAGATCACCGAGCGCGTCGCGCTCAGCGAGGACCTCGATGAGCACATGCAGCACGAGGTGCTGCCGTTCGCCCCCGATGCGCAGTGGGACGAGCGCGGCGCGAAGGCCGGCAACGAGATCCCGTTCACCCGGCTGTTCTACGTGCCCGAGGAGCCGCGCGATCTCGCGGAGATCGACGCCGACGTCAAGCGCGTCATGGGCGAGCTTGCGGTGATGTTCGAGGCGGTGAGCGGGGAGTGACGAGCTACGTACCTTTCTGGTCGCTTGCGACGCTCATCACTGAGTCTGCCGAGCCTGGCTCCTTCCAGGTGTCCCTCGAAGATATGATCTCCGGCTCCGGCCGTCTCGTTTCCGGTGAGCTTTCGCAGTACTCCTCAAAGGGAACCCCGTTCCAGCCCGGCGACGTTCTCTTCGGCAAGTTGCGCCCTTATCTGGCCAAGTATTGGCGTGCCGATCGACCGGGTACTGCAGGTGGCGACATCCACGTCTATCGCCCCGCTGATGATGTCGACTCGCGCTTCCTCAACTACATCGTGGGCAGCCGCGACTTCGTCAAGTACGCCGATGCTGCTTCCAAGGGCGTCAAGATGCCCCGCGCCGAGTGGATGGGCCTCCGAGAGCTGACCGTGTCGCACCCCGACCTCCCCACCCAGCAGCGCATCGCCGACTACCTCGACCGCGAGACTGGCGAGATCGACGCGATGCTCGCTGCGATGGACGAACTGACGACGTCGCTCGAGGCGCGGCGGACGGCTGTCATCGACCGAGCATTCCTCCCGTACATCGGTGTCTCATCAGCGCGTCTCGGGCTTGTCGCCGAAGCGATCACGGGTCTGACCTATGCCCCGGCTGATGTTGTCGACGATGGCGGGACGATCGTGCATAGATCTGGGAGCGTTCAGAACTCCATGATTGACAGAAGTGATCTCCTCCAGGTCAGCACAAAGATCCCTGACAGGCTCCGCCTTCGCAAGAATGACCTTCTCGTCTGCAGCAGGAATGGGAGTGCACATCTGGTTGGAAAGAGCGCACTCATCGGCGAAGAAGAAGTCGATGAAACTTGGGGTGCATTCATGACTGTGCTTCGCTCGCCGAACAACGAGTACCTGCGTTGGTATCTGCAGTCGACACTCTTCGCTCACGAACGCAGTCAGTACTCAACCTCAACGATCAATCAGCTGACGATCGGAATGATCAATCGGCTCGAGATTCCGTTCCCGGACGCTACTGAACAGACCCGCATCGCCGACCATCTCGACGAGGTCACCGGCCAGATCGACGCGATGCTCGACAAGGTCGCAACCTTGAAGTCCCTCCTCACCGAGCGCCGGGCCGCACTCATCACCGATGTGGTCACCGGCCGAAAGGATGTCGCATGAGCGACGCACAGCTCCTGGAGCACGAGTTCGAGACCAACCTCTGCGAGGAGCTCGCCGAACGCGGCTGGCTCTACGAGGATGCCGGCCGTACAGCGGCGGCTGGATGGGATGTGGGGCTCGCCCTCGTCCCGCGCGATGTGCTCTCGTGGCTGCAGACCCAGTACCCGGACGAGTATGAGAAGGCGGTGCCCTCCGATCTCGTGAACGGCCAGCGCGACGCCGCCGAACGGGGGCTCCTCGAGCACCTCACGAAGGAGCTCGCGAAGCAGACGAAGATGGACCCGACGACGGGGCATCCCGTCGGCGGGCTGCTGGGCGTGCTCCGCAAGGGCTTCTCCTACGCGCAGATCGGTCGTCCTGCAGCGAAGTTCGGGCCGATGGTGATCTTCCCGCCGGCGAACCCGAACCTCATCGAGGTTGTCGAGCAGTCCGATGCGGTCGTGCTGCGGATCCTGCGTCAGGTGCGCTTCGACACGGCGACGACGGAGAGCATCGACGTGGTGCTCACGGCCAACGGCCTGCCGATCGTGACGATGGAGCTGAAGACCGACAACACGCAGACCGTCCAGCACGCGATCCGCCAGTACAAGGAGGATCGCAAGCCTGGCCGGACCCGCGCGCTGCTCGCGCCGGGGCGTGCGCTCGTGCACTTCGCCGTGTCGACCGACCTGGTGTTCATGACCACGAAGCTGCAGGGCGGCGACACCGTGTTCCTGCCCTTCAACCAGGGCAACAACGGCCATGAGGGCAACCCGGTCTCGGACACGGGCTCGCCCGCGAACTACCTCTGGCGCGACATCCTCGCGCGGTCGACGTTCCTTCGCATCCTGAAGGACTTTGCGCTGTTCGAGCCGAGCAAGACGGGCAAGAAGGACGGCCGTCTGGTCTTCCCGCGCTTCCATCAGCTGCGTGCCGTCGAGCGCGTGGTCGGCGACATCGAGCAGCGTGGCCCCGGCGGCAAGTACCTGATCTGGCACTCCGCCGGCTCGGGCAAGACCAAGACGATCGCGTGGCTCAGCCACCGGCTGATCCGGCACATGAGCGCCGACTCGAAGTCGACGTTCGACTCGGTCATCGTCGTCACCGACCGCACCGTGCTGGATGAGAACGTCCGCGACGACATGAATCTCGTGCAGTCCAGCAAGGGCCTCGTCGTCTCGGTCGGTGAGAAGTCCGGGGCGAAGTCCCCGCAACTGAAGAAGGCGCTCCTCGAGGGCGACCACATCATCACCTGCACGCTGCAGACCTTCCCGGAGGTCATGAAACTGATCGAGAACATGGACGACCTGCGCGGGCGTCGCTGGGCGGTCGTCGCCGACGAGGCGCACTCCTCCCAGTCCGGTGCGAGCGCCAGGCAGCTGAAGGAGCTGCTCGCCGATGTGGTCGGTCTGGATTTCGACGAGGACGACATCGATGCCGAACTGAGCGCGGAGGATCTGCTGCGTGCGAAGAACAGCGCCGTCGCGAACGCGGAGAACATCACGTTCATCGCGCTGACAGCGACGCCGAAGGCGAAGACCCTGCGCCTGTTCGGCACGCAGAACCTCGAGACCGATCGTTGGGAGGCGTTCGACACCTACACGATGGCGCAGGCGATCGAGGAGGGCTTCATCCTCGATGTGCTGCGGAATTACTCGACCTACGACATGTTCCTGCGGGTGAAGAACGCGATCGAGGGCGAGGAGGACACCGAGATCCAGGTGAACACGGGTGAAGCGGTGACGAATATCGTCCGCTATGCCCGACTGCACCCGACCGCGGTCGCGCAGAAGGTCCGCGTGGTCGTCGAGCATTTCCGCCGCAATGTCGCTCATCTGCTCGGCGGGGAGGCGCGGGCGATGGTCGTCACGGGCACTCGCATGGAGGCGTACACCTGGTCGAAGAAGATGAACGCGTACATCGCGGAGCAGGGCTACACCGACATGGACACCCTCGTGGCGTTCTCGGGGTCTCTGGCCGACGGATCCGGAGATCGGGTGACCGAGGTCTCGATGAACGGTGTCAGCGATGTCGCCGCGGCGTTCCGCGAGGAGGGCATCTACAAGGTGCTCATCGTCGCGAACAAGTTCCAGACCGGGTTCGACGAGCCGCGGCTCATGGCGATGTACGTCGACAAGAAGCTGTCCGGCATCACCACGGTCCAGACGCTGTCGCGCCTGAACCGCATGTACCCCGGCAAGACCTCACCGATGGTCGTGGACTTCATGAACTCGCCGGAGCATATCGAGAAGGACTTCCAGCTCTACTACGAGGACGCCCACGTCGAGGGCGAGGTCGATCCGAACGCGCTGTACACGCTCGCCGAGCGCCTCGACACCGCGGGCTACTACACCGAGAGCGGGCTCGAGGCCGTCGCCAGGGCGTACCTCGAAGGCCTCGGCGGTGAGCAGATCTCGAAGGCGGTCTCGCCGATCGCGGCTCGCTGGCAGGGCGCGTGGAAGCAGGCGAAGCTCGCGGGCGACAAGGCGGCTCGCGCCGAGATCGAGGCGTTCCGTGCCGATGTGATCAGCTACCGCAACGCCTGGCAGTTCCTCAGCCAGATCGTCGACTACGACGACCCCGCGCTCGCAGAGCGGGCTGTGCTCACCACGCTGCTGGCACGCCGGCTCCACACCGATGGCATCGAGATCGACATGAGCTACCTCGACGGCGTGCAGCTGACCGGTGTGAAGCTCGTCCCCTCCGCGATCGGTGAGGACCATTCCTTGCGCGAAGGCAGCGGCGAGGCGATCCCGTTGCCGGCGTTCGACGGAGAGCGGGGTGGCGGTGTCGGATCTGCGCCGAAGCGGGGACCGCTGGATGAGGCGATCGACGCGGTGAACGAGCTGTTCTCCGCGAAGGGCGTCGATGTGAGTTCCGACAGCGTCGCCGGTTTCATCACCGCGTTCTGGGGCTTCCTCGACGCTGATGATGACGCCGTCGCGATGGCGCGCAACAACAGTGCGGCGCAGATGAAGGCGTCGGAGAGCTTCAACAACGCCGTGGGGCTCGCGATGCTGAAGGCGGTGCGCGAGTCGCAGGAGATCCAGTCGTACATGACCGATCCGTCGTTCATGGACGACATCGCAGAGATCGCCGCGAACGCCCTGCACGCGCAGCACCAGGAGGATGCCGATGGTCGTGTCGAGGCCGGCGCATGACCGGCCGGGATCGCCTGACCTTCGGCGACGACATCCGCGAGGCGCGGAATCAGCGCGGCTGGACGCAGGAGGAGCTCGCGGAGAGGGCCGGCGTGTCGCGTCCGACCATCGCACGCGTCGAGCGAGGAGATGATGTCTCCACAGCGAACCTCGCCAAGGTCGCTGCTGCGCTCGGGCTGGAGATCCGGCTGGCCGGTCGAGACGAGGGCTGAGCATCCTACGAACCGGTGTCATGTGGATGAAGGAGTGGCAGGACGATGGAACTTGCGTACCAGGATGAGCAGGACATCATCGACGTGGCCCGCAAGGTCGCGGACGCCGATGTGTGCTTCTACCCGGCAGAGAGCGATCTCGCTCATCGGTGCCTCGCGTCGCTCCGGGGCACCGAGCTGACGCAACGCGAACGACCCGACTTCGAGGACGTGACGCGGTCGCTTCTTCTCGAGGCGATGCGCGTGGATGACCACCCGCGCCCGGGGAAGAAAGATGCAACACGCGCACGAGAAAGCCAGATCCTGCGCGAGCTCGAGGACGCGGGCTTCGGCGCGATGTTCCCCAACGCGACGTTGGTGACGAACGTCAGCAGCGGCCTGCCGACGGAGCAGGACCACAGCTATCGGGCGTATGTCGACCACTTCACGAGTGTGGTGCGCAAGCACGGCCGCAAGGTCCCGGCCTATCGCGCAGAGCAGCCCGGGTTCGATCTGGGCTTTCTCGTCTTCGATGAGTCGACGGCGTATTTCGAGTCCATGGGGTCGTTCGCGCCGCCGACGACTAGGCGTGACCATCGGTGGTTTGATGACGCAGCATTCCTCGACGTGATCACGGCTGCCGACGTTGATTGCATCGTCTGGCTCACGCCCTACAAGCTGGTGACGGCTGACGGCGCGGGCCGCATCCATCTCCCGACGATGACGATCATCGACGTCGACGTGCTGCGCGAGGCGGACGCACTCACCTACGATGCTGCGCGGATGAAGTCGACCGAGCGCTGACGTCCGACACACGTCCGGTGCGGCAAGCCGACAAATCTGTGATCGGACCAGCTTTTCACTGGATACGGAGGCCGGAGTCGAGTGTGTCGATGCGCTCACGAACCACGTCGAGGTCCGACGCGTCGCTCAGCGCGATGAGTCCAGCAGCGACAACCCCTCGAGACCCAGCTGCGCCGCCAGCGCGTCGACGGAGTCGAGGGTGAGGTTGCGTTCGCCTCGCTCGATGCCGGCCAGATAGCGCGGCGTCACGCCGAGCTGCTCAGCAAGGCGCTCCTGCGTCAGGTGACGCTCGCGGCGGATGCCGCGCACGCGCTCACCGAGTACGGATTTCAACGGTCGGGACACATCATCCAGCCTCATGGCCGGAACTGATGGCTTCCAGGTAGTTATCACTTCCTGTTTTGCCGTGCATCGAACTAACGTCGATATGAGGCTGAACGCCCACCGGAAGGAATGAGCGCAACACGATGCCGACACCATACGAACACTGGCGGCGTGCGGAGCCCAGCCGTACGGGCGATAGCGAAGTCACCGCCCCGTCCAGTGCACCATACGGCGACGAGCCACTCCCGAGCGAGCAACAATGCTGGTCCGAATTCTGGCGCTCGATCGCACGCATCTGGTACACGCTGCCGCCAGATATGCAGCGTCGCGTTCAGGCGCACATCGAGATGGCTCGCGAAGAGGAGCTGGCAGAGAAGGCTGCGTACGTGGAGCGCTTGAGACTCGCACGGGCCGAACGACGGCGCGAAGCACGACGAGAAGCATCCAGACGAAGGGTCGAGGAGCTGAACCAGGGCCTCGGCGGGGCACCGGGCCCTGGTTCGACTCATGCGTACTCGGAGTCGATAGGTGACTGACTTACCCTCGCCACGAGTGGTTCACAGGTAGTGATTCGGAAATAGCCGTCTACCTGCGATTTAACGCCCTACCAGCCGCGTTCGGCGAGGCGGTGGGGCGCGGCCAAATCGGCCACGTTGATCCCGACCATCGCCTCGCCCAGACCGCGGGAAACCTCAGCGACGACCTTGGCGTCGTCGAAGAACGTGGTGGCCTTCACGATCGCGGCGGCGCGGGCGGCCGGGTCGCCGGACTTGAAGATGCCCGAGCCGACGAACACGCCATCGGCACCGAGCTGCATCATCATCGCGGCATCGGCCGGGGTGGCGACACCGCCGGCGACGAACAGCACCACCGGAAGCGTGCCGGTCTCGGCGATCTCCGCGACGAGATCGTACGGTGCCTGCAGCTCCTTGGCCGCGACGTACAGCTCATCTTTCGACAGGGCGCCCAGAGCCGCGATCTCGCCGCGGATCTTGCGAATGTGCTTCATCGCCTCGGAGATGTCGCCGGTGCCGGCTTCGCCCTTGGAGCGGATCATGGCGGCGCCCTCGATGATGCGGCGAAGCGCTTCACCCAGATGCGTGGCACCGCACACGAACGGCACGGTGAAGGGCCACTTGTCGATGTGGTTCACGTAATCAGCGGGTGAGAGCACCTCGGATTCGTCGATGTAGTCGACACCCAGTTCCTGGAGCACCTGAGCCTCGACGAAGTGCCCGATGCGCGCCTTCGCCATGACAGGGATGGAGACCGAAGCGATGATGCTGTCGATCATGTCGGGATCGCTCATCCGCGAAACGCCGCCCTGAGCACGGATGTCGGCGGGCACGCGCTCCAGCGCCATGACGGCCACCGCCCCCGCGTCTTCGGCGATCTTCGCCTGGTCGGCGGTGACGACGTCCATGATGACGCCACCCTTCAGCATCTCGGCGAAGCCTCGCTTGACGCGCTGCGATCCGGTGGTCGGGTTCTGTTCTGTCGACACGATGGTCACTCCTTGGGACAAAGAATTGCTTGGCCTATGTCAAAAGGTAGCACCATAGAATCGAGATGATGAACGCTGATATCACCGGCACGACCGCCGCCGAGATCGCCGACAGTGTGCGGGCCCTGCGCGAGCGCGGAATGCTGCGCCCTGGCGACGCTCTGCCCCCAGTGCGCGAGCTGGCAAGCCTGCTGGGCGTCAATCGGAACACGGCCGTATCCGCGTATCGCCAACTGGCGCAGGCCGGCCTCGTGATCTCTCGCGGGCGAGGGGGCACGCTGATCGCCGGCTCCGGCGGCGTGGCGCAGGAAGGCGTCGCCGACACGGTGCTGCATGACGTCGCGTCCGGCAATCCCGACGCCCGATTGATCCCCGATCCGACGAAGGCCCTGGGACGCATCGTCGGGCGTCCGGTGCTCTACGGCGAGCCCGTGATCGATGCGGAACTGGAGCAGTGGACTCGCGAATGGATGCTGGCAGACCTGCCGCGTGACGACCTGCAGGTGTGCGTCACGAGCGGAGCGGTGGATGCCGTGGAACGACTGCTCGCCCAGGCCCTGATGCGCGATGACGCGGTTGCTCTCGAGGATCCGTGTTTTCTGGCGAGCATCCACACCGTCCGTCTCGGCGGCTATCGCGCGATTCCGGTGCCGGTGGATGACGAGGGGATGACCGTCGCGGGGGTGCGCGCTGCCCTGGATGCCGGGGTGCGGGCGATCATCAGCACTCCGCGCGCACAGAATCCGACCGGGGTGAGCCTCTCCCCCGCCCGGGCCGCAGCGCTGCAGGACGTGCTGGCGGAGCACCCGTATGTGCTGATCATCGAAGACGATCACTTCTCGCTCTTGTCCCCGCATCCGTACGCGTCGCTGATCGGCCCGCAGCATCGCCGCTATGCATTGGTTCGATCAGTGTCGAAGTTTCTGGGTCCGGACATGTGCCTCGCGCTGGCCG
The DNA here is from genome assembly GCF_900163815.1 of Microbacterium esteraromaticum. Taxonomy (GTDB): domain Bacteria; phylum Actinomycetota; class Actinomycetes; order Actinomycetales; family Microbacteriaceae; genus Microbacterium; species Microbacterium esteraromaticum_B. The sequence goes on from NZ_FUKO01000012.1 coordinate 109,023, forward strand.
GCACCGATCCGGTGACCGCCGAACGGCTGGCGATGCGGCTGAGCCCGGGAACGACCTGGGTGAGCCACCTGTTGCAGCGCCTCGCGCACGCGCAGCTGACGGATGCCGATGTTCGGGCGCAGATCGCGGCCGCGGCGACGCACTACGCCCAGCGCAACGCCACGTTCACCGCGGCCCTGGAACAGCACGGCATCACCACGAACTCATCGGACGGCCTCAGCCTGTGGGTGCGACTGGAGGTGCCCGCGCGCGTCGCGGCCGACAAGCTGATGCGACAGGGATGGCTCGCCCGCACCGGAGATGAGTTCCGGCTCGACGACGCTGCGCCGACGTCGCATCACCTGCGCCTGACCGTGCACGACCTGTCAGACGCGGATGCAGCGCGTCTGATCGGTGATCTCGTCGCCGCACAGCGGTGACCAGGAGCGGCGGTCTCGGGTGAGAGGATAGTCGGATGAAGATCCTCTCGATCCAGTCTGCCGTCGCGCACGGTCACGTCGGCAACTCCGCGGCTGTCTTCCCGCTCCAGCGCATCGGCGTCGACGTGCTGCCGGTGTACACGGTGACATTCTCCAATCACACCGGCTACGGAGCCTGGCGGGGCCCGATGATCGATCCGAGCGATGTGCGCGAGGTGATCACCGGAATCGAGGAGCGCGACGTGATGCCGCAGATCGATGCGGTACTGAGCGGCTATCAGGGTGGTGAGGGCATCGCAGATGTCATCATCGATGCCGTGGCGAGGGTGAAGGCTGCGAACCCCAACGCCGTGTACGCCTGCGATCCAGTGATGGGAAATGCGAAGTCCGGATGCTTCGTCGCCCCAGCGATCCCCGATCTGCTGCGGGATCGGGTGGTTCCTGTGGCTGACATCATCACCCCAAACCAGTTCGAGCTGGGCTATCTGACGGACACCGAGCCCGACACGCTCGAATCGACGCTGGCATCGGTGGATGCCGCGATGGCGATTGGCCCATCGACGGTGCTGGTGACTTCGGTCGAGCGCCCCGACCGCGACGAGGGCACGATCGAGATGCTCGCTGTGGATGCGCGAGGCGCGTGGCTCGTGACGACTCCGCACCTGGCGCTGAAGGCGAACGGCTCGGGAGACGTGACAGCGGCGCTGTTCACCGCGCACTACGTGGCGACCGGCGATGCGAAGCTGGCTTTGGAGCGAACCGTCTCGAGTGTGTTCGATCTGCTGCAGATGACTCTGGATGCCGGTGATCGCGAACTGCGCCTGATCGAAGCACAGGAGTTCTACGCGAACCCGCGGATGCAGTTCACCGCCAGGCAGGTGCGCTGAACCACCGCGAGCCTGTCGAAGGGCTCGTCAGGCGGGCCAGGCCTTCGAGACGGTCTCACGCACCTCGCCCAACAGCTGCGGCAGGGCCTTCGTCTTCGCGATGATCGGGAAGAAGTTCGCGTCCGATGACCAGCGCGGCACGATGTGCTGATGCAGGTGCGCGTCGACGCCGGCGCCAGCGACGGCGCCCTGGTTCATACCGAGATTGAACCCATCGCAGCGCGACACCTTGCTCAGCACGCGCATCCCGATCTGCGTGAGAGCCCCGATCTCGGCGACCTCCTCAGCCGTGGCCTGGTCGTATGTCGCGATGTGGCGATACGGACAGACCAGCATGTGCCCGGAATTGTAAGGGAAGAGGTTCAGCAGCACGTATGCGGTCTTCCCGCGCGCCACGATGAGGCGCTCGGCATCGTCGTACTTCGGCGCCTCGCAGAACGGGCACTCTTCCCGCAGAGGCTCTGGTCCCGCCTGGATGTATGCCATCCGGTGCGGGGTCCACAGCCGCTGGAACTCATCCGGCACGCCAGCGAACTGGTCGCCGTCTTCCAGCTGGTCCCCTGAGTCTGTCCAAGGTCCGTCTGTCATGCCAGATCCTCTGCGGTCAGCACGCGCGCGTGCGAACTGACGGCAGATCGAATGCGTTCGATCGCCGCGGCGATGGGCACGCCGTTCTCTTGCGAGCCGTCCCGGAAGCGGAACGACACGGTGCCCGCGGCGCGATCCTGCTCACCCGCGATGAGGATCAGCGGCACCTTGGCCGTGGTGTGGTTGCGGATCTTCTTCTGCATCCGGTCATCGGCGTGGTCGACCTCGGCGCGGATGCCGGCTGCGCGCAGCTGCGCGATCACCTCATCCAGGTACGGGGCGAATTCATCCGCCACGGGAATGCCGACGACCTGCGCGGGCGCGAGCCACAACGGGAAGTCGCCCGCGTAGTGCTCCAGGAGGATCGCGAAGAACCGCTCGATGGAGCCGAACAGCGCCCGGTGGATCATCACCGGACGGTGCTTGAGCCCATCCGGGCCGGTGTACTCCAGTTCGAAGCGCTCCGGCTGGTTGAAGTCGAGCTGGATGGTCGACATCTGCCAGGTGCGTCCGATGGCATCGCGTGCCTGCACCGACACCTTCGGGCCGTAGAAAGCCGCGCCACCCGGGTCGGCGACGAGCTCGAGACCGGATGCTTCGGCGACCTTGCGGAGCGTCTCGGTGGCCGCCTCCCATTGCGCGTCCTCGCCGAGGAACTTGTCCTTGCTGTCGTCCTTGGTCGACAGCTCGAGGTAGAAGTCGTTCAGGCCGTAGTCGCGCAGGACCTGCAGCACGAACTCCAGGTTGCGGGTGAGTTCCGCTTCGACCTGGTCCTCGGCCACGTAGATGTGCGCGTCGTCCTGCGTCAGGCCGCGCACGCGGGTGAGCCCCGAGAGCGTGCCGCTCTTCTCATACCGGTACACGGTGCCGAATTCTGCCAGGCGCAGCGGCAGTTCGCGGTAGCTGCGACCGCGTGAGCGGAAGATGAGGTTGTGGAACGGGCAGTTCATCGGCTTCAGGTAGTAATCCTGGCCCTGCCTGGTGACGTTGCCCTCGTCGTCGACGGCCTCATCCAGATGCATCGCCGGGTACATGCCGTCGGCATAGGTCTGCAGGTGACCACTGGTCATGAACAGGTCGGCTTTGGTGATGTGCGGCGAGTTCACCATGTCGTAGCCGTGTCGAAGCAGCTGCTCGCGCATGTAGCGCTCAATCTCGTAGCGCACGATGCCACCGCGCGGGTGGAAAACGGCGAGCCCCGGGCCGACCTCATCCGGGAAGGAGAACAGGTCCATCTCCGCGCCGAGGCGGCGGTGGTCGCGTTTGGCTGCTTCGGCGAGGCGCTCCTGGTACGCACGGAGCTCGTCCTTGGTCGGCCACGCGGTGCCGTAGATGCGCTGCAGCTGGGGGTTCTTCTCGCTGCCGCGCCAGTAGGCTGCGGCGACGCGGGTCAGATCCCAGCCGTTGCCGAGCATGCGGGTGCTGGGCACGTGCGGGCCGCGGCAGAGATCCTTCCACGCCACGGAGCCGTCTTTGCTGACGTTGTCGTAGATGGTCAGCTCGCCGGCGCCGATCTCTGCAGAGGCGCCTTCGGCAGCATCCGCACCGGAGCCGGGGCCGCCTGCCAACTCGACCAGCTCGAGCTTGAACGGTTCGTTCGCGAGTTCTGCTCGGGCCTCGTCAGGGGTGACGACGCGTCGGGTGAAGCGCTGGCCGTCGCGGATGATGCGCTGCATCTCCTTCGAGATCGCCTTGAGGTCTTCGGGGGTGAACGGCTCGTCCACGCCGAAGTCGTAATAGAAGCCGTCGGTCACGGGCGGGCCGATGCCGAGGTTGGACTGCGGCCGGATGCGCTGCACCGCCTGGGCGAGCACGTGCGCCGTCGAGTGACGCAGGATGTCGAGACCGTCCTTGCTGTCAATGAGGACCGGTTCGACGGCATCCGTCTCGACGACGACGTGAGCCAGATCCTTCAACTCGCCGTTGACACGCATAGCGATCACGGAACGATCGGTGAACAGGGCGAAGCCATCGCGGTTCTGGGCGCTGGGCTGGGCGATGTCTGACACGGGGATTCTCCAGATAGACGTGGGAACAAGACGACTCAGCTGCAGGCGCGGCCGCGCCCTGCCCGCTCAGGCGCCCGGCGTTCGCGTGACGATGCTCATGACCGCGGTCATGAGAGCAGCCGACACCGATTCCATGCACTGAGTCTACGCCGGTCACCTGCAGCGTTCGGAATCGTCGCGCTGATCGGTGGCGGATGCTCCGAGTGGTAGCGGACCTCCCCTGCATCCGGTCGGAAACGCAAAAACCCCGGCAGAACCGGGGTTTTTCTCTGTGCGCGATACTGGGATCGAACCAGTGACCTCTTCCGTGTCAGGGAAGCGCGCTACCGCTGCGCCAATCGCGCCTAATCAGGCTATTCAGTTGTGCAGAGAGGTGGCGACGGGATTCGAACCCGTGTAAACGGCTTTGCAGGCCGGTGCCTAGCCTCTCGGCCACGCCACCGCGAGGTGGATTCAACCCACATGCCGGAACTCCCGAAGGAGATCCTGCACTCGAGCGGATGACGAGATTCGAACTCGCGACCCTCACCTTGGCAAGGTGATGCGCTACCACTGCGCTACATCCGCATTTTGTTCCCGGTGACCCGGGCACTTGCAATACATTAGCCCAGGTTCTGAGCATCACCAAACCGTCTTGCGCAGCCGGGCGTGTCCATTTCTGTGACGCTCACCGCCACGCCCGGCAACCGATGCCGTGTCAGCGCCGGCCCACCGATCGGGTATGCTTTCTACCTGTGCCACCGTGCACGAAACAACTCCACAAGGGCGATTGGCGCAGTTGGTAGCGCGCTTCCTTCACACGGAAGAGGTCATCGGTTCGAGTCCGGTATCGCCCACCATATGGAGAGGCCTTCTGTCGCTTGGCAGGAGGCCTTTTCGCTGCCGTCATAGCCCCGCCTCACTCTCATCGTCGCGCACCCCCGGCGCACTCCCGCCGCCGTTCAGCAGCGCCAGGCCAGCCACGTCAGCCTGTGTGCCGAGGTAGTGCATGTACCGATCCGTGATCGACACCGACCCGTGGCCGAGCCACTTCGAGACGGTCGCAAGATCGACGCCACGAGCGAGAGCCAAGGTTGCGAATGAGTGTCGCAGATCGTGTATGCGGCGTCCGTCCGAGGCCTCCGTGAAGCCTGATGAGCGCAGGAACTGGGAGCGCCAAAGTTGCCCTCCGTGCTCACCGGTCAACAACAGGTCATCCGGACGCTTCAAGCGCATCAGTTCGCGAACGATCGCCCAGGCTGGTTCCGCCAACGGCACACGCCGGGCACGACGGCCCTTCGTGCTCTTGACCGGCTCACCCTCTGACCGACTCCGCGACACCCGCAGCGACGGCGTGGGCAACTCGCTCACATCCTTCACTCTCAACTCGCGCGCCTCGCCAAATCGAACGCCGCTCCAAGCGAGCACCGTGACGAGATCAGCGCAGTGTGCACAGCGTGCGCGCACCTTCTCCACTACGTCGGACAGATCAGCCTCAGAGAGTGGGCGCATCTCAGAGGGCGGGCCGATTGGCGCTGGCAATCGCGATGGCGTCACCGGATTCTGTGCCGCACGACCCTCAGCGATGCACCATGCGAAGAACGCCGATAGCGACCCGCGATAGCGCTTCATCGAGCCGTCCGACTGCCGATGATGCTGACGCAGGTGGACGTACCAGCGTTCAACGTCAACCGGCAGCACCGAGGCCACAGCACGCGCACCCAGCGACGGCGACATAAGCCGGATCAACTGACCGTCCGTCGCCGCCGCCTGGGGCGTGACCGTCGCCCGCCGATGCTCCAACCATTCCGGCAGCAGATCACGCACCAGCGCCTTCCCCGCCTTCAGGTCAACGCCGCCTACCGCTTGCGCCTCCGTGCGCTCAGCCCACGCGATGGCATCGCGCCGACGATCGAAAGTACGCGATCCCAGCACCACCCGACCCCGCTTCGCGACACCCCGCCACCGGCCCGCATCCGTCTTTCGCGCGAACGGCATTACGACACCCGACCGAGCTTCAGAAGCTCGGCTCTTGGATAGACGCGTCTGTGTCCGACATAAACGGGCTGCACCGGCAACTTGCCTTGCTGAGCAAGCCGCGTGAGCGTCGAGGGGTGAACCCCAAGCTCACGCGCCAACTCACGCTCACTAATGAACAGCCGGTCATCGGACGAGGCCGTGTGATCAGTCATCATCGCGCCCCTCTGCGAACTCGCGATCAGCAGCAGCCTCGATCTCTGCGTGCCAGTCACGTTCACGCTGCCGCTCCCACTCCTGCGCACGCTGCCGCTCCCAAACACGGTCCCGAAGCTCGTAAAGCTCACCCAGCGTGTCCGCAGCCTCCGGACCCTGACCGCGCGCCGCAGCTATCGCACCGAGTTCCATGCGCCGAATGAAGGCGTTCAAGTCTTCCAGCGAGTAGTTCGCCAGATCGTCAAGTGCACCGCTCATGATGCCGCCCCTTCCCGCAGCGCCAAGAACCGCTCCATGTCTGCCGAGGTCTCAGCAAGCACCTCATCTGACACCCAGAATGCCCGCACGCGCTGCACCGTCCCCGACTCCTCATCCATCGCGTACCCGACACCCGGCGTGGACTGCGGGATCAACTCGCACTTGGCCCCCGCGTCGTACGCAGCCGGACCGATTGCCAGCTTCGTATCATCGGCAGTTCGGAAGCGGAGACCAACAACGTTCGTGAACAGCGGACGTGCCAGTAATGAGTCGGCTCTAGGGTCTTGAGCAAAGGCCTGAATAACGACCCGGGCGGCTCGTCCGCGCGAGGCAATGGACTTGACATCAGCTTCAACAGCAGCCTTCTCTTTGCTACTCGGAGCGCTATAGACCAGCGACGCGAACTCGTCAAAGATCATGAGTCGAGCAGGTTGCTCCGGCGTAGGCGCATGCTTGCGTGAATTGACTGACACCATGTGCTCAAGCCGACGATCCACCTCGGCACGCAGCTCGGCGATCATCTCGGCGGCCTGCTCGAACGTGGTCGCCGTCCGCGCGAACATCGGCAACGCAGCCGACAGCTCCACGCCGCCCTTCAAATCGGCTCCCCAGACTTCGACAGTCCCTGCCTTGATATGCGGCGTCAACCCAAGGACAGTGCTCCACAGCCACGACCCCTTGCCAGCACCTGACGCCCCGAGCACCAAGGTCTGACGGTCGAACACATTGAGTCGGTAGTCAGCGCCGGCCTCCGTGCGACCCACCAGCACCGGCGCAATCGGATCATCCGACGCCGGCCCCGGCTGGAACGGGATGCTCTCCGAAAGCTGATCGACCGGGGCAGCGCGACGCCACACGATCCGCACAACCGCATCCGTCTGCCGCTGAACGGTCACCCAATCGGCAGGAGCACCCACAACCGGGGCGTACGCCTCAGCGCGCTTGACAAGCTCATCCGTCGTCGCCGCCTGGGTCTGGGCGACGGTGAGCACGACCCAATCCGGCATCACACGGAAACGCGCCGAAGGCAGCCGCTTCACCGGCCTCCGCATCGCCCACTCGTAATCGTCATCGGACAGAGCCGGGATCAGTCGCATCCCAACCGCGTGCCGATAGCCCTGCACCGCCGCGCGTCGAGTAGCGCGAGCCTTACGCCAGCGCCGCCAGTCACCAAGCCCCGGCGCGAACCTTGGGAACCAGATCACCGCGGCCACACCAGCCACCACCAACACAACCGCCAGCAGCAGCGCCGCCACGCTCGAACGCGCCTGCATGACCGACGCCACAACGATCACGACATACGCGACGGTGAACCCGAACGCGCGAAGCGAGCGCCCGACCCCCTTCGTGAGCCACCAGGCCCACGACCTCAGCAGGGCGCTCATTTTGCCGCTCCCGACGGGATGAGTCTGCCGATCATAAAGACGGACCGAAGCTCCGGCTGGTAGCCGGTGCCGTCTGCCAGAGACCGAACTTCTACCTCGTAGTGCACCGACGAATTCGCGGGGACATCGTCTAGCGAGAGCGTCACACCCTCGCGAAGATCGCCTTTCATCGCCACGGAGTACAAGCAGGAGTCACTACCATCAAGACGAATCTCGCCCCAGAACAAGACCGCCCCCTCGCACAAAGTCGACAAGAACGGCGAGTTTCCTTCAATCGTCGAGACACGGAACCAAACCCCGCCGCCTCCGTACGAGGGCAACCACAGATCAGCATCTGCCGTTCCCGGTTCGCTACCCTCCACGACTTCCCCGAGACGAATCCCGTACTCATCCCCAGGAAGGGAGCTAATCTGCACCTCGCTGCCCTCACGCGCCGGAGTAGCCACCTCCACGGGCGCGGCCGCCGAACACGCTGACAGCCCAACAACCACCGCAGCAGCGAACGCACCGAGCATCACGCGACGCGCAACCTGAACGAGCTTGGACACGATCACGCCTCCAACGCCACGAGAGCGGACGCCCGGAAGAACAGACCGGCAGCCTGAATGCCTCCACCGTCGCCAGGGATCGCATAGTTGCCGACCTCCAAGCCCTCGAAGCCCGTAGCCAGCGGCACCACCTCCGGCTCCGTACGGGACGTGATGGAGACCGTGATCAACTCCGGCTTCTCCAGCGGGTCATCGCTCATCTTCAGCGCAGTAACAGACCACACGGGCAGGTTGCTAACCCGGTCGATCTTCTGCTCACCCGTCTTGCGATCCGCGATCTTCGGCTGAAACGACAGCGCGCGGATGTCCTCGGACTCATCAATCTTGAACATGGGATTCCCTTCGTCGTGGTGCATCGCACCGATATCGAGTATCGCCAACTCAGTGGGCGACACCGCTTCACTGTAGCACCTTCGCCCACTCAGTTGGGCAACTCATTGGGCCACCTGATATCCTCGCTGCATGACACCACGTATCCAGGCCGAACCGCCTTACCTTCCAGACCGCACCTATCCAGGCCGCGACGCCGAGAGTTTCAGCGACCTTGCCCAGTACTTCCGCAAGGCCTCGCGCACACTCCGACTACTCGCGACGCAACTCGAGAAGCCGACCGAACCCGCTGACGAGTTCACCGACGCCACGGGCGAGAACATCCGTCGAGCCATTGCCCAAACACATGAGGCCCGGAGGCTCTGGGTCGAGTTCGTTACTCGCCACCAGTTCCGAACGCAGCGGGAGGTTGCCTCGCTCCTGAGCACGGCAGACAGCCCGTACGACGTCGATCCGAACACAGTCAGCCCCGGCCTGATCTACAACCTCCGATACGAACCGTTGTCCGCTGACCAACTCACCGAGTAGCCGACTTCCTCCCCAGCCCCTGGCCTGTTCGCAGGTCAGGGGCTTTTCGCTGCCGCGGAGCGTCGACCTCAGGGACGGCTCTCGGTCTTGCCGTGCCAAAACGCCCTACAGGGACAAGACGGGCGCTGACGCGCCCGTGCGGGTGAGCGTGTGCGCCTTGCGCGTGCGGCCTGGCGGCCGTTCGCGGCGCACACGCACCCCGCCCGCAGGGTCACGCCGTCCTGTCTGGGCCGCTTTCCCCGTCCATTCCGACCGCATCAGCGCTGCCGCGCGCCGCAAACGGCACTTGCCCTCGAAAACATGGCCACCCGAGCACGCCAAATAGGGCCGACAGCCGTAGCCGCCAACCCTCACGCCCGATGCGCAGCGTTACGGTGCGCGCGCGTGCTGCCGTGTGCTCCACGCCTCCCGAGCACGACGCGCCGCTTGCTCAGCCAGCCACTCCGCCAACCTCACATCACCGTCGCTCAATCCTCCGCCCACGTCAGCAGGCCGATTCGCCTCCATCCAGGCAGCTCTTTGCTCGCGCAACAATTTCCGGGTCACGTGCGACAGACTCCACCCCTCGCGCCGCTCAGTTGGACGCGAAACCGTTACGACATGGCCCCCAAAGCCGAGGTTGTCGTGCGCCCGCCGAGGGCAATCCGATGGGCCGCCAGGAGGGCAATCGACACAGCGCACACCGAGCCGTGCCGCCTGCCGTAGCCGCTTCACAAACTCAACACGCTCAGGTGTCGCCGTCTCATCACGCTCTCCCGGCAGAATATCCTTCGTGCTATACATCAACGCCTTGGATGTATACGAGATCACGCGCGCAGCAGCCCGCGACATGTCCGGCGTGACGTCGTCCGACTCCATGACCCGCGCCCGAATCTCCCGATCCTGCACACCCCGCTTGCCCCACTCAACGACCTCGCCCGTTTCCGGATGCGTCGCCGTCGCCATACGCGCCGCATGTCCCATCGTCTCCGCATCGACGACTGCCCCCACAGGAACTCTCACGACGATATGGAGGTGCAGCGCCATACGCGATTGCAGCTCTCGGACGGCGTAGTACTCGGCGTCCGGGCAGAGCCGCCGCATTGCCGCCACCGACGACCGCCAGAGTTTCCCGAGCGCCCCGTGCCACCGCACCTGATCCTCATACCGGTATGAATCCTGGTCAATGGGCAGCCCGCGTAGGTGCACGTCATCGTGCCCATGGGTCTGCCCGCACTTACAACGCCTGCCCGCGTCACGCTCCCATTTCGGCACCAGATGCACCGGGCCGAACGATGGAGCCGACAGCGTGATGAAGAAGTACTTGTACGACGGGAGCGGGTGCCCGTCGGCGTCGTAGATGCCCGACCGCGCGATGCGCTGCCAATCGCCGCGATATAGACCAGCGCACGACGGACACACCGCTGTACGGCGAGACTGGCACCGAATGAACCGGCCAGGCTCAACTTCGTACGGACGGGCGCAGATGTGCGAGCGGATCGCGGCGAGGACATCATCGGACGGTAGGCCAGATGTGCCCGTGGAGGTCATATCGTGCGCACCCCCGGCGCACCCCCACCGTGCATACGACCACCGACCATCGCAGGAGATGCAACGGAATCACCACGTGGAACCCGCTGCACAGCAGGTTCCGAGTCCTTCACACGGAAGAGGTCATCGGTTCGAGTCCGGTATCGCCCACCGAGAGAAAGCCCCGGCAGCGTCAGCTGTCGGGGCTTTCTGCACTCTCGCATTGAAGCGATCACGCGGTTCGTGCGGCGGGGCCGTGCACCTTCTCAGGAGTGGGCTTCGAGAACAGCACGACGATCACGACCGTGATGCCCACCACGATGTGGGGCAGCCACACGTTCAGCGCCTCTCCGGCGAAGCCGAAGATCCAGGGCGACAGGGCGAGGAAGACACTGGCGACGATGTCGAACACCAGGTGCACAGGCATGGGGATGAGGCCGAAAGGACCCCACTCGTACCGGGTGAAGAGACTGTAGATGATCAGCCCGATACCCAGGATGATCGGAATGATGACGGCTGCTCCGCCGACGGACGAGAATCCGAACAGCCACGGCGCTGCGATGAGGGCGATACCGACCAAGTAGTCGAGCACACCGTGGACCTTGGTGGGAATGAAACGCATGATTCCTCCTTGGATGAAAACCGCGAAGTGCGGTCTGCATGGTGTTCGTCACCCTTTCTTGATCGGATTGGAACCAATCGGGAAGTACGGTGGAGCAATGAAGCGGATCGTACTCACGGGCGGCAGCGGGCTCATCGGCACGGCGCTGCATGATTCGCTCGATTCCGACGGGCATCACCTCATCCAGCTGGTGCGGCGCACGCCGCAGCATCCGCACGAAGTCGCCTGGGACCCCGGCGCCGTGCTCTCCCCCGACGTCCTCGCCGGGGCGGATGCCGTCGTGAACCTCAACGGTGCGAGCATCGGCCGACTGCCTTGGACGCCTCGCTACCGGAGAACGCTTCGCGAATCGCGTCTGCACGCGACCCGCACTCTCGCCACGGCGATCCGGACGCTCGGCACCGACGCGCCCTCTTTCATCTCCGGTTCCGCTGTCGGCTACTACGGCGACCGACCCGGCGAAGACCTCACGGAGACGAGTTCCGCCGGAGACACCTTCCTGGCCGAACTCTGCGTCGAGTGGGAGGAAGGCGCGCACGCCGCCGGTGAGAACGCTCGCGTGGCACTCCTGCGCACAGCACCCGTACTGCATCCGCAGGGCGTGCTCAAGCCGATGATCGCGCTCACTCGTCTGGGTCTCGGCGGACGGCTCGGGCCGGGGACCCAGGTGTGGCCGTGGATCTCACTCGACGATGAAGTCCGCGCCATCCGGCACATCATCGACTCCGACCTCTCCGGCCCTGTCAACCTCAGCGCGCCAACCCCCGCAACGGCCACCCAGATCGGCCGCGCGCTGGCTGCGAGACTCCGCCGCCCGTTCCTGGTGCCCGCCCCCAGCTGGGCTCTGCGCCTCGGCCTCAGCCGTGACGCGGCAGATTCGCTGCTGCTCTCGGATGCTCATGTCGAGCCACGCGCTCTGCTGGCGGATGGGTTCGAGTTCCAGCATCCGACTGCCAGCGAAGCGATCGCCGCAGCCATCGACTGATCACACCCGGTCAGCCGCGCGCCCACCCGTAGCGGGTGATGAGCGCCTGCGCGATGCTTCCGTACCGCTGCTGGTCGAGAACCGCCGCCTCGCGCCGCATGCCCTCATCGTGCACGCTGTAGAGCTGCTCGATATCGACCCAGGACTCGCGCCCCTGCGAGTCCCAGGCCCCTGATCCGATCGACAGATAGTCACGATCGCCGTCGTGCGGTTTGCTGGTCATCCGCACGGCATACACGCGATCCGCGGCGTGTCGTCCGATCACCAGTACCGGGCGGTCCTTGCCCCGGCCGTCGTTCTCCTCGTACGGCACCCAGGTCCAGATGACCTCTCCGGAATCCGGGCGGCTGTTGCGAGACGGTGCATAGCGCACCGCCACGTCGTGGATGCGCTCCGGGTCGACCTGCACCGTCTCGAAGCCGGCCATCCGGCCCGGGTCGGTCTCGCGGGACTCTCCGTGATCTGCACGCGGCGGCGTGCCGCTGCGCCCGTCCGGCCGCAGCACCGCATTCGGGCGCTTCGGGTGATCCGGCCACTTCGACGCGCCCTTCGACAGCATCCCCGTGAGAATGTCAGCGAGGGTGGACAGGATGCGCTTCGTCGAACTCACCTGCCCACCCTAACCGCGACGGACGCGACTACTCGATCAGCGCGTATCCGGCTTCGCCGTGCACCGCGAGGTCGACACCGGCGACCTCCTCCTCGCTGTTCACCCGGAACCCGATGGTCTTCTCGATGATCATCCCGGTGAGGAACGCCACCGCGAACGAGTAGACGAGCACGCCACCGGAGGCGATCACCTGCACCGCCAGCAGCCGGAGGTCTCCCCCGGTGAACAGGCCCTGCCCGCTGGCGAAGAAGCCCAGATAGAGCGTGCCGAGCATGCCTCCGACCAGGTGCAGCCCGACGACGTCGAGGGAATCGTCGAAGCCCCAGCGGTACTTCAGGTCAACGGCCATCGCACACGCCACCCCCGCAAGCGCCCCCAGCAGCAGCGCCCAGCCGGGCGCGAGGTTCGCACATGCCGGGGTGATCGCGACCAAGCCCGCGACGAGCCCGGAGACCGCGCCGACCGAGGTGGGCCGGCCGTCCTTGATCTTCTCGATCAGAATCCAGCCGAGGATGCCGGCCGCAGCGGCCCCCAGCGTGTTGATCGCGATCAGGCCGACCTTGCCCATGTCCTCGGACAGCCACTCCGCGCCTGCGTTGAACCCGAACCAGCCGAACCACAGCAGCGCCGCCCCCAGCAGCGTCAGGGGGACGTTGTGCGGCTTCTGGATGCCCTTTTGAAACCCGATGCGCTTGCCCAGCACCAGAGCGAGCGCCAGCGCGGCAGCACCCGCATTGATGTGCACCGCGGTGCCGCCGGCGTAGTCGATCACGGCGATACCGCTGTCAGCCCCGAACAGTGTGCTGCCCAGGTGCATGATCCAGCCGCCGCCCCACACCCAGGCCGCGATCGGGAAATACCCGATCGTGGCGAACACGCCCACGAAGATCAGCCACGGTCCGAACCGCGCCCGGTCGGCGATGGCGCCAGAGATCAGGGCGACCGTGATAATCGCGAACGTGGCGCCGTACGCGACCGTGAGCAGAGTGATGTTCGCACCATCGCCGGACGCCGTCTGGACCAGCCCGAAGTCGGCGAAGGGATTTCCGGCGAATTGCACCGGGTGCGAGACCGTGCTCATCGAGAACCCGTACAGCACCCACAGCACCGCGATCAGACCGATCGCGCCGAAGCTCATCATCATCATGCTGATGACGCTCTTCGCCTTCACCAGACCGCCGTAGAAGAAAGCAACGCCGGGCGTCATCAGCAGCACGAGTGCCGTTGCCGTGATGACCCAGGAGATATTGCCGGCAGCATCCATATCGAACCTCTTTCCTCGTCTGTGAACGAGGTTCAGTCTGCTGTCGGGATGTTTCCGGCTTCGGCGCCGAGTGTTGCCGGGGTGTTACAGCATCCGCCCGGGTGTGAACGTCTGGTTACGCGGCATCCGTCACAGAGTGCGTCAGGGCGTTCAGACGCGAGACGGCTCGCAGATACTTCTTGCGATAGCCACCGGCGAGCATCTCATCGCCGAAGACGGCATCCAGCGACACCCCGGTCGCCGCGACCGGCAGCTGCGCGTCGTACACCCGGTCGACGAAGGCGACGAATCGCAGCGCCTCGGACTGATCGACCAGTACCCGCACATCGCGCAGGCCCACGAGGTCGAGCCCATCGATGATGCGGATGTAGCGGGAGGGATGCACCTGGGCGAGGTGACGGATCACGTCGGAGAACTCGTCATCGGATGCGGTGCCGCTCTCGCTCGCCGCATCGATCGCGTGCACATACGCGGTGTCGTCGAGCACGACGGCATTGCCGTCGATCGCCCGCTGACGGAAGTCGACGCCATCTATGCGGAGCGTCTCGAAGCTCTCCGACATCGCGTGGATCTCGCGCAGGAAGTCCTGCGCGGCGAACCGGCCCTCGCCGAGCGCGTTCGGCGGCGTGTTCGAGGTGGCGGCGAGTTTCGTGCCGGATGCGACGAGCTCGCCCAGCAGTCGCGTCATCACCATGGTGTCACCCGGATCGTCGAGCTCGAACTCGTCGATGCAGAGCAGGTCGGCGCCGCGGAGCAGGTCGACGGTGTTCTTGTACCCGAGCGCGCCCACGAGCGCTGTGTACTCGATGAACGAGCCGAAGTACTTCCGGCGTGCCGGAAGCGCGTGGTAGATGGCGGCCAGCAGGTGAGTCTTGCCGACGCCGAACCCGCCGTCGAGGTAGAACCCGGGCTTCATCGGCGTCTCCTTCGGCGCACGCCGGAAGAACCCGCCCTTCTTCGCCGGTTCGCTGCGCCCGGCGAACCGCTGCAGCAGCTCTTTCGCCGCCTCCTGAGACGGGTACGCCGGATCGGAGCGATAGCTCTCGAACGTCGCCGAATCGAACTGCGGCGGCGGCACGAGGCTCGCCAGCATCTCGGCTCCGGTCACGGAGGGCGTGCGTTCGGTGAGGTGCACGACACCGGTGCGAGTCTGCTGTGTCATCAGGTTCCTGAGGTCATAGTGTTGCGATCCGGATGCCGGTCTGCCAGAAGGGATCTATCGTCAATAGGGACGGCTCAACTTTACGCCGTCGCCGCACCATCCCCGCGCGCCGCTCATGAGTGCAGCGCGCGCCGCATCCAGAGGAGCAACTGTGACCGTCGAGCACGACACATCATCCGCAAAGTTCGCCGAGTACACCGAGCCTGGGCGCCTCGTCACCACTGAGTGGCTCGCCACCAACCTGGGAAAACCGGGCCTGGTGGTCGTGGAGTCCGATGAAGACGTTCTTCTGTACGAGACCGGGCACATCCCTGGTGCGGTGAAAGTCGACTGGCACACCGAGCTGAACGACCCCGTCGTGCGCGACTACGTCGACGGCGCGGGCTTCGCCGAACTGCTCAGCGGCAAGGGCATCAGCCGCGATGACACGGTCATCATCTACGGCGACAAGAACAACTGGTGGGCCGCCTACGCACTCTGGGTGTTCTCGCTGTTCGGCCACGAAGACGTGCGTCTTCTCGATGGCGGCCGAGACAAGTGGATCGCCGAGGGCCGCGAGCTGACTACCGAGAAAACCGCGCGTCCCACCACGCAGTACCCGGTCGTCGAGCGTGACGACTCGGTGCTGCGCGCGTACAAGGAAGACGTGCTGGGGTTCATCGGCAACGGTCCGCTTATCGACGTCCGCTCGCCGGAGGAGTACTCGGGCGAGCGCACCCACATGCCCGCGTATCCAGAGGAGGGCGCTCTGCGCGGCGGGCACATCCCCACAGCGCAGAGCGTGCCGTGGTCGCGTGCCGTCGCCGAAGACGGGGGCTTCAAGCCCCGTGCCGAGCTCGAGCAGATCTACCTGGGCGACGCAGGCCTGAAGGCGGGCGATGACGTCATCGCATACTGCCGTATCGGCGAGCGTTCCAGCCACACCTGGTTCGTGCTGCAGCACCTGCTCGGTTTCGAGAACGTGCGCAACTACGACGGATCCTGGACGGAATGGGGCAGTGCCGTGCGTGTGCCGATCACCACCGGCACCGAACCCGGTTCGTTCTGAACATGGAAGAATTGCAGGGATGACTGACACGCACGTTCCCGAAACCCTCGCCGAGTTCCGCGACGAGTTCCTCGAGCTCCCCGAAGGCGACCGCCTGGAGCTTCTGCTCGAGTTCGCGAACGAGCTGCCCCCGGTGCCCGACCATCTCGCCGACCACCCCGAGATGTACGAGCGCGTCGCTGAATGCCAGTCCCCCGTGTTCATCAACATCGAAGTCACCGACGGCGTCGTCGCCATGCACGCGACGGCGCCGCCGGAGGCGCCCACGACACGCGGGTTCGCCAGCATCCTCGCGCAGGGCATCACCGGGCTGAGCCCCGACGAGGTGCTGGCGATCCCGAACGACTATCCGCAGAGCATCGGCCTCACCCGGGCCGTTTCGCCGCTGCGCATCGGCGGGATGACCGGCATGCTCATGCGAGCGAAGAACCAGGTCATTCAGAAGCGCTGAGCCCCTGGGCTTTCGTCCAGTCCGTGATAGCCGCAGTCCACCCGGTCTGGTCATAGTTCCAGAGCTTGGTGTGCCGCGCGACCGTGAACGTCGGCATGGTGACCAGATCCGGTCGAGCGGCGGCGAGGGCATGGGACGCATCCGACGGCACGAAACCGTCGTCGTCGCTGTGCAGGATGAGAATCGGCGCATCGAGTTCGGATGCCCGCGCGACCATATCGAGGCGGTCGAAGGCGATGGCATGCTCTGAGCCGCTGAGTCGGGCGGTGACCAGATTCCCGAGCGCACCCATCGCCATTGCCGGCAACGGCTCGCGCAGGCCCGCTTCTCTGGCCTGGAAACGCAGCACCGTGCGCCAATCCACGACCGGAGAGTCGAGCACCAGCGCGGCGATCGCCTCGCGGTTGTCGGATGAGACCGCAACCTGCAGTGCGATCGCACCACCCATCGACCAGCCCATCAGCACGACGCGCTCGGCGCCATGTCGCAGTGCGTACCCGATCGCCGCATCCACGTCGCGCCATTCCTCCGCGCCGAGCGCGTAGCTTCCCCCGCGCGAGCGCGGAGCCTCACCGTCGTTGCGGTAAGAGACCACGAGCGTCGTCAGCCCGAGCGCATGGAACACCGGCACCGCGCGCAGGCACTCAGAACGAGTCGTGCCTCTTCCGTGCACCTGAATGACCCAGGTCGCCGAGGCCGCATCCGCTGGCGCAACCGGGAACAGCCATGCCGGGCACGGGCCTGCGGGTGACCCGATGAGCACACTCTCCCATGGCAGGTGCAGTTCGCTCGGAGTGACGTAGTACCACCCGCTGAACGCGGCATCGCGGTCGACGCGCGCGCCGGTCTCGACCTGTGTGAGCAGTTTGCGACGAACCTTCTTCGCATCGACGCTGAGCACCGCACCGAGCTTGACGTATCCGTAGGTGCCCGTCGTGAACAGACCGTAGCGGCCCGGCAGCTCGGTGTCGGGGGTGCGATCGAGCTCGATCGTCTGAGCACCGGTGTCCACCGCGAGAATGTGCGTATCGTTGCGTCTTTCGGCCGGGGTGACCACTCGCCGCGCGGTCGCGAACACTGCGAAGGCGACCGCCGCGCCTGCGGCGATCACAGCGGGGACGGCGATGGCTACGGCGTGCCTGAGACTCTTCATCGCCTCCTGACTCTAGCCTGTCCAGGTGAGCGCACACTCGGATGCCGCAGGCCTCTTCGACGTCGCAGCGGCAGAGCTGCGTGAGACGTCGTTCCGGAAGGACATCGTCGTGCGCGAGATCCCCGCTCCCGCGGGGCTCGCCCCCTTCGCTCTCGCCTTCGCCGCCGATGTGCGGCCCGACGACCACGGGGACTCGGCATACGGCACGGGACGCTTCGTCCTCCTGCATGACCCTGAGGAGCCGGCAGCGTGGGCAGGCACCTGGCGGATCGTCGCCTTCGCGCAGGCCCCGCTCGAACCCGAGATCGGCACCGATCCGCTGCTCGCCGACGTAGCCTGGTCCTGGCTCGTCGACGCACTCGACTCCCGTGATGCTGGATACCACACGGCCTCCGGCACGTCCACGACAATGCTCTCCAAGGGCTTCGGCGGACTCGCTGAAGAGGGTGACGGCGCGCAGATCGAATTGCGGGCCTCGTGGACTCCGGCCGCTCCCCTGCGCCCGCATGTGGAAGCATGGGCAGAATTGGTGGGGATGCTGGCAGGGCTGCCACCTGGATCAGAAGATGTCGCCGTTTTCGGCGCGAGGAGGAGCGGACGTGGCTGAATACTCCGTGATCGGCGACCACACGGAGTTCGAGAACGCCGCGCGCGTCCTGGCAGCAGGGACCGGTCCGGTCGCCGTAGACGTCGAGCGCGCCTCTGGCTACAAGTACTCGCAGCGCGCGTACCTGGTGCAGGTTTTCCGCCGGGATGCCGGAGTCTTCCTCTTCGACCCACCCGCCATCGGCGACTTCACCGCGCTGGAAGACGCGATCGGCGGTCTCGAGTGGGTCTTTCACGCCGCGAGCCAGGATCTGCCTTCGCTGCGCGAACTCGGTCTGGAGCCGGCAAGCATCTTCGACACGGAGCTTGCCTCGCGCCTGCTCGGCAGCGACGGGTTCGGATTGGCCGCGGTCGTCGAGCATGCCCTGGGCATCACCCTGGCGAAAGCGCATTCGGCCGCGGACTGGTCGACCAGACCTCTGCCGGATCCCTGGTTGGAGTATGCAGCCCTCGACGTGCTGCACCTGATCGACGTGCGCGACGTGCTCACGCAGAAGCTGGAGGACTCAGAGAAGTCCGAGATCGCGCACCAGGAATTCATGGCCACGCTGACTCGAGCACCGAAGCCGCCCCGCGAAGAGCCCTGGCGGCGCTTGAGCGGCCTGCACAAGGTGCGCGGCGCACGCCAACTGGCCGTGGCTCGAGAGCTGTGGAACGCCCGCGAAGCATACGCCGAGCAGATCGATGTCGCGCCCGGCCGACTGGTTCCAGACCGCTCGCTTCTCGCGGCAGTGATCGCCGCACCGCAGTCGAAGCAGGCGTTGGCTGGGCTGAGCGAGTTCCACGGGCGAGCCAGCCGTACGCAGCTCGACCGGTGGTGGGATGCCATCGAACGCGGCCGGGCATCGGAGCAGCTGCCACGAGAGCGGGTGCCCAGCGACGCACTGCCGCCTCCGCGCTCCTGGTCGGACCGCAACCCGGAAGCCGATCTGCGCCTGAAAGCCGCTCGCCCTGTCGTGGAGGAAGTGGCCGAGCAGCTGCACATGCCGACCGAGAATCTGCTCACCCCGGATCACCTGCGCCGCGTGGCGTGGAACCCGCCGGAGCTGACGGCCGACGGCGTGGGTGCTGCGCTCGAAATGCTGGGTGCTCGACCCTGGCAGATTGCGCATACTGCACAGAAGATCGCGGAAGCTTTTGTAGATGCACCGCAATCCGCGTCGGATCCGGACGAGACTGCTTCGTAGGTTCAACCCAACCGATTCCGCCGCGAGATGGCGCACTCCTAGGCTGGGGTCAATCCCAACCAATGGAGGCAGAGTGGCCGAGATCTCGGACGTCTACTTCGTCGATGGAGTGCGCACCCCCTTCGGGCGCGCCGGCGAAAAGGGCATGTACTGGAACACCCGCGCTGATGACCTCGCTGTAAAGGCGACCATCGGCCTGATGGAGCGCAACGATGCCGTCCCCGCGGACCGCATCGACGATGTCGCCATCGCCGCAACCTCGCAGACCGGAGACCAGGGCCTCACGCTCGGTCGATCGGTGGCGATCCTCGCGGGCCTGCCCAACACGGTTCCCGGCCTCGCCGTCGACCGCATGTGCGCAGGCGCGATGACGAGCGTGACCACGATGGGCGCCTCTATCGGCTTCGGCATGTACGACTTCGCCATCGCCGGCGGCGTCGAGCACATGGGACACCACCCCATCGGCAGCAACGCCGATCCGAACCCCCGCTTCGTCGCCGAGAAGATGGTCGACCCCGCGGCCCTCGATATGGGAGTCACGGCCGAGCGCATCTTCGATCGCTTCCCGCACCTCACCAAAGTGCGCTCCGACCGCTTCGGCATGCTGAGCCAGCACAAGGTGCAGGCCGCCTACGACGCAGGCAAGCTCCAGCCAGATCTCGTTCCGGTGGCCATCAAGGGCGCTGACGGCGCCTGGGGCCTCGCGACCGAAGACGAGGGACGCCGTCCGCAGACCACCATGGAAGATCTCGCCGGTCTGAAGACGCCGTTCCGTCCGCATGGACGTGTCACGGCCGGCACCTCCTCGCCGCTCACCGATGGCGCGACGATGTCGCTGCTCGCGGGCAGCGGCGCGGTGAAGGAGTTCGGTCTCTCCCCCAAGATGAAGATGGTCTCGTTCGCGTTCGCGGGCGTGCAGCCGGAGATCATGGGAATCGGACCGATTCCGTCCACCGAGAAGGCGCTCAAGAAGGCGGGCCTCACGATCGCCGACATCGGCTTGTTCGAGCTGAACGAAGCATTCGCCATCCAGGTGATCTCGCTGCTCGACCACTTCGGCATCGCCGATGACGATCCGCGTGTCAACCAGTGGGGCGGCGCGATCGCGGTCGGCCACCCTCTCGCGGCCACCGGCGTCCGGCTGATGATCCAGCTCGCGGCCCAGTTCGCCGAGCGACCTGACGTGCGCTACGGCCTCACCGCGATGTGCGTGGGGCTCGGCCAGGGTGGCTCGGTCATCTGGGAGAACCCGTTCTACGACGGCAAGAAGAGGAAGTAAGCGGGCATGACGAACATTTCCGAGCAGTACGCGAACGTCGACTTCTCCCCCATCATGGCGCTCGCCGATGACGAGGTGATCACGCACTCCCCCGTGCGTGACATCCGTCTTGCGTCAGGCAAGGTCCTGGCCCTCATCACGCTCGACAACGGGCGCGACCACACCCGTCCGAATACGCTCGGCCCCGCCACGCTGGTCGAGCTCGGTGAGACGCTCGATTCGTTGAAGGCGCGCGCCGCCGCCGGCGAGATCCAGGCCGTCGGCATCACCGGCAAGCAGTACATCCTGGCTGCCGGAGCCGATCTGTCCGACATCAGTCGCGTCGGGTCGAAAGACAATGCGCGCCTGATCGCGCAGCTCGGCCACAAGGTCATCGGCTCGCTGTCCGAGCTCGGCGTGCCGTCGTTCGCCTTCGTCAACGGCCTCGCGCTCGGTGGGGGCATGGAGATCGCACTGAACTCCACGTACCGCACCGTGGACGCATCGGCGGCCGCGCTGGCTCTCCCCGAGGTGTTCCTCGGCATCATCCCCGGCTGGGGCGGCGCCTACCTGGTGCCGAACCTCATCGGCATCGAGAACGCCCTCGAAGTCGTCATCTCCAATCCGCTCAAGCAGAATCGGATGCTCAAGCCGCAGCAGGCCTTCGAGCTCGGTCTGATGGACGCGATCTTCTCGGCGTCGAACTTCCTCGAGAACTCGCTCAGCTGGGCAGACGCCGTGCTCGGCGGCAAGAAGGTCGAGCGCAAGAACGAGCCGGGGAAGATCGAGCGGACCGTGAAGTGGCCGATCGCCATCAAGATGGCACGGACCATGCTGGAGTCCAAGATCGGCACCGTTCCGCTCTCGCCATACGCAGCGCTCGAGCTGCTGGACAAGGCGAAGAGCGGCACCAAGGCCGAGGGCTTCGCGCGTGAAGACGAAGCGCTCGCCGAACTCGTCACCGGCGACCAGTTCGCCGCATCCATGTACGCCTTCGATCTCGTGCAGAAGCGTGCGAAGCGTCCTGTCGGTGCCCCCGACAAGGCGCTGGCGAAGAAGGTCACCAAGGTGGGCATCATCGGGGCCGGGCTCATGGCGAGCCAGTTCGCGTTGCTGTTCGTGCGCCGGCTGCAGGTGCCCGTGCTGATCACCGACCTCGACCAGGCACGCGTCGACAAGGGCGTCGCCTACATCCACGAGGAGATCGGCAAGCTCGAGGCGAAGGGCCGTCTCGACGGCGACACCGCCAACAAGCTGCGCTCGCTCGTGACCGGAACGACAGACAAGTCGCTGTATGCGGACTGTGATTTCGTGATCGAGGCGGTGTTCGAAGAGGTCGGCGTCAAGCAGCAGGTGTTCGGCGAGATCGAGAAGATCATCGCTGAGGATGCCATCCTGGCCACGAACACGTCATCGCTCTCAGTCGAGGAGATCGGCGCGAAGCTCGCTCACCCCGAGCGGCTCGTCGGCTTCCATTTCTTCAACCCGGTGGCCGTCATGCCGCTGATCGAGATCGTGAAGACCCCGCACACCAGCGAAGCGGCGCTGTCGACCGCGTTCGTCGTCGCCAAGGGCCTGGGCAAGAACGCGGTGCTCACCGCTGACGCCCCCGGCTTCGTGGTGAACCGTCTGCTGGCCAAGGTCATGGGCGAAGCCGCGCGGGCGGTCTACGAGGGAACACCGATCGTCGATGTCGAGAAGGCCTTCGGCCCGCTCGGCCTGCCGATGGGTCCGTTCCAGCTGATCGACCTCGTCGGCTGGAAGGTCGCCGCGCACGTGCAGGACACGATGGCCCAGGCATTCCCCGCGCGCTTCTACGCCAACGAGAACTTCCATGAGTTGGCGCAGCTCGACCAGGTCGTGGAGAAGGACAAGGGCGGTCGCATCACCGGCTGGACGAAGTCGGCCGAGAAGGCGCTCAAGGGCAATATCGGGTCTGCCCCGGCATCGGCCGAGACGATCCTGCGTCGGGTGCAGGACGGCCTTGCACAGGAGATCCAGATGATGCTCGATGAGGGCGTGGTGCCCGAGGTCGAAGACATCGACCTCTGCCTCATCCTCGGTGCGGGCTGGCCGTTCATCGATGGCGGAGCTTCGCCGTACCTCGATCGTGAGGGCGCCTCCGAGCGCATCTTCGGCAAGACGTTCCACAATCCGCCGATCCGCGGTATCGCGCACAGCTGACCCACCCGCTCCGGTACGAGTTCGTGTCGCTCCCAGCCTCTGGGAGCGACACACGCTCATACCGGAGCGGTGATCGGTTGCGGGAACAGCAGTCGGTCGGGCGGTGGAGGGGGCGGATGCTCATCCAGACGGCTGCGGCGGACGCTGGTCAGCCTCGCCACGGCGGGGCCAGTGCGATATCGCGCGCTCAGCCAGAGCCGTGATCGTCAGAGCGGGGTTCACTCCCGGATTCGCGGGTACCGCCGAGCCGTCGACGACGTGCAGCCCAGGGTGCCCCCACACACGATGATGAGCATCGATTACGCCATGCTCCGCGCTTTCACCGATCACGGACCCGCCGAGAAAATGGGCCGTCAGCGGAATGCCGAAGACCTCCGGCCAAGAGCCCCGCGCCTCCGCCGGGACACCTGTCTCCATCGCCATCCTCGCCGCGATGGCCTTGCTGGCGCGGTGCGCTTCAGGCAGGTACGACGGGTTCGGCTCGCCATGCCCCTGGCGGCTGGTGAGAATGTCGCGTCCGAGTCGTCTGCGCAGCGACAGCGTCAGCGAGTTGTCCGCCGACTGCATGACCAGAGCGATGATTCCGCGCTCGCTCCAGCGCCGCAGCGAGCCCAGGCGCAGTTGGCGAAGCGGATGCCGCACCAGGCGCCCCAGGAGGCTCGCCACTCTGCCCAGCGGGCCCCGATCCCCTGGCACGAGAACCGTCGCCAGCATCCCCATCAGATTGGAACCGGGACCGTAGCGGACGTTCTCGACGTGCGTGCGCTCATCGACGTGGAACGACGTCGTGATGGCGACGCCCTCTGCGAGTCGCGCTGTGTCGGGCACCCGCGTCGCGACCGCTCCGTCCAGGGCCTCTGAGTTCGTGCGCGTCAGCCGCCCGACCGTGTCGGAGATGTGCGGCAGAGCGCCGGATGCCTTCATCCGGTGCAGCAGCTGCTGAGTTCCCCACGTACCGGCAGCGAGCACGACCTGCTCTGCACGAATGGTGCGCTGCCGTCGGCGCAGCCACCCACCAGAGCTCTCGCTCGTGACCAGAAAACCACCGCGGGGGTCCCCCCGCACCTCGGTGATCGTCCGCAGCGGCTCGATCTCCGCGCCCTGTCGTTCAGCGAGCGCGAGGTAGTTCTTCATCAGGGTGTTCTTCGCGCCGACCCGGCATCCGACCATGCAGTTCCCGCAGAGCGTGCATCCCGTGCGGTCAGGGCCATCACCGGCGAAGAACGGGTCCGGAACCGTCACCCCCGGCATCCCCAGGAAGACGCCGATGGGCGCATGGCGGAACGATTCGGCGACGCCCAGATCCGCTGCGGCGCCCGCCATGATCCGCTCGACTGGGCCGGTATGCGGGTAGTGCTCGACGACACCCAGCATCCGCTTCGCCGTCGCATAATGCGTCGCGAGCTCGCTCCGCCAATCAATGCCACGCGGCCACTGCGCATCCGCGAAGAACGATTCTCCGGGTTCGTAGAGGGTGTTCGCGTAGTTGAGTGAACCGCCGCCGACGCCGGCTCCCGCGAGGATCATCACATGCGGGAGCCGGTGGATACGCTGCACCCCGTAGCATCCGAGTCTCGGCGCCCACAGGTACCGCCGCACCTGCCACGAGGTCGTGGCGAAGTCCGCGTCTTCGAATCTGCGACCGGCCTCGAACACGCGGACTCGATAGCCCTTCTCGCTGAGTCGGAGCGCAGCGACCGAGCCCCCGAAACCCGAACCGACGATCACGACGTCTTCATCGAACTCACGCATCCCTGCTCTTCCTCTCCGCCGGCGCCATGATTCGAAGCGCAGCCGGTCGCACGGTGATCTCGCATTCATCCGCCCCGACGCGCTCGCCATCGGCGTAGACCACCAGGCCTGGGGCCGAGACACGCACTGTCGCAGCCCGCTGATGACGCACCTCCGGGTGCTGCAGGTGCCGTCCCCGCAGCAGCAGCGGAAACAGCCGCAGCAGGCGGCGACGCGTCAGTGGAACGACCTGCACGACATCGAGCAGACCGTCGTCGGGCGCTGCGCCGACGCACACCGGCATCCCTCCGCCATAGCTGGCCGTATTGCCGACCGCGATGAGAGTTCCGGGAGTGTCGACCTCGGTGCCACCGTCGACGGAGAGCCGGAACTCCATCGGTCGCAGACGCAGCAGCTCGATGACCAGTGCCAGGTAGTAGCGCAATGCACCGCGCGGCCAGCGCAGCTGGTTGGTGCGATCACTCACCTTGGCGTCGAATCCGAGGGCCGCCACCGAAAGGAAGGGGGTCGTGCTCGCGCCGCTGCGCACCTCCCCCACGTCGATGACTCGGATGCTGCCGTGCACTGCCAACTCGGCCGCAGCCGCCGCATCACGGCGTGGCAGGCCCAGCGCTCGCGCCAGATCGTTGCCAGTGCCCGCAGGCACAAGAGTGAGCGGCACTCCGCTGGCGGCCAGCACGTCGGCGATCCCGGATACCGTGCCATCGCCACCGACAATGACAAGCACATCCGGGTTCGCCGCCAGTGCCTGCACAACGAGTTCCCGCGTCTCCGCAGCTGATTCACCGGCATAGGCCCGCACATCGCTGCCGCACCTGCGCAGCGCGGCGATCGCCGTTTCCGCATCCCGGCGCCCGCGGCCCCTTCCCGCACGAGGATTCGCGATCAGCGCGATATGCCCGCCCACGATCACGCGTCCTGCGCAGACGGTGCGGAAGCGGGGATGACGGCGCCCGGGTTGAGGATCCCGCGCGGGTCGAGTTCGCGTTTGATCGCGGCGAGGATTCGGATGCCGGTCGCGCCGATCTCGGATTCGAGCCATGGTGCGTGATCCCGCCCCACCGCGTGGTGGTGGCTGATCGTGCCGCCGGTGGCGACGATCGCGTCAGTGGCCTGCCCCTTGACCTTCTCCCACACGGACAGGGCATCCGTGCGCACCCCGGCGAGCACCGTGAAGTACAGCGATGCGCCGGTCGGGTACACGTGCGACACATGACACATCAGATAGCTCTTCGCATCAGCCTCGGCGAAACCCGCGCGCAGTGCATCTTCCACAGCCGCGCGCAGGGTCAGCAGGTTCGACCACGTCGTGGCGGTCTCCAGCGTCTCGCAGAACACACCGGCATCGAGAAGCGAATCGCGCAGATAGGGTCCGTCGAAGCGTCCGGTGCGCCAGTCCTCAGCCGGGCCCTCCCCGGAAGAGATGCCGCCTGCTGCCGCCAGCAGCGCCGACGTGCGTGCACGCCGAGCGGCGATGTCTTCACCCTCATAGACGGTGATCGCACTGGCGCCGCGGGTGAGAAGTCTGCCGATCTTCCCCACTTGCGCAAGGCTCACCGCCGTCTCCGACTCATCAGAGAGCCTGATCACGGTCGGCCCCGAGCTGTGCTGCGCGACCTGGCGGAGACCCTCGACACCCGACTCGAAGTCGGGGAACGTCCACGCTTCGAAGACGCGCTCCTGCGGCTGGGGATGCACCCGCACGCGCACTTCGGTGATCACACCGAAAATACCCTCCGAGCCGAGGAAGACGCGCACGAGATCGGGCCCCGCCGCCGTTCCTGGAGCCCTTCCCAGGTCGAGATCGCCCGACGGGGTGGCGACCCGCAGACCGGTGACCATGGTCTCGAATCGGCCGTAGCCTGCGGAGTTCTGCCCCGACGACCGCGCGGCGGCGAATCCGCCGATGGTGGCGTACTGGAAACTCTGCGGATAGTGCCCGAGCTCGAAGCCGTGCGCCGCCAGCAGCCGCTCCGCGTCGGGTCCGGTCGTGCCCGCAGCGAGGACGGCCTCCTGGCTGATCTGATCGATGCGGATGAGTCCGCTCAGCCGACGAAGGTCGAGGCTGATGACACCACGATGCTCGCCACGCTCGGGGTCGAGTGCGCCGACGACACTCGTGCCTCCGCCGAAGGGGATGACGGCGATTCCCTGCCGGACCGCGACCTCGAGGCAGGCCCGCACCTCATCGTGCGATGCCGGCCGGACGACCGCATCCGGCACGCTCTGCTCGGCACCGCGGCGACGAAGCAGGTCCGGCGTTGACTTCCCGCCAGCGTGCCGCAGGCGACCGTCGGCCGTCGTATCGACGTACGCCGCGCCGACCGCCCCCGCGAACCGATCCAGGTCGTCGGGTGTGAGCATGCTCACCGAAACGCGCACGTCGGTGAGTGCGGCGGGCGATTCCGGACGCCGCACGCGCCCGAGAAGCAGCGGAAGCAGGCTGCGCACCGCGAACGGCAGATCTTTCGCCTTGGCAGCGTCTCCCCAGCCGTTCCAGCGCATCTGCGGCTCCGATGCCGCACTGTCGTGCACATGCTCCATGCGTTACAGTGTGACAGATCATGGAAGAACGTCAACGGGTGGGTGCGGTCACGGAGAGCAACGAGGCGGCCTCGGATGCCACACGGTCGCGCATCCTGGACGCCGCCGACGCGCTGCTGCAGCGGCGCGGAGTTCGCGGGATGACGGTCGCCGAGCTGGCCAGAAGGTCGGGTCTCAGTCGGCCCACGATCTATCGCTATTGGAATGACGCCGATGACGTCATCCGGGCGGCACTGCTGCGACGGGTGGTGGTCATCCTGGGTCACTTCCCGCGTCCGGCATCCTCACGGCGAGAACTCGTCGACGACGTACTCCGCTTCATCTCCCGATTTCGCACGGATGCCGTCTACGCCCGCCTGCTCGCCGACGAGCCGGAGAGCTTCACTCGGTATACGCTGCAGCGGGTGGGCTCGAGCCAGCGCGTGATCCTTGACTGGCTCGCCCGAGCGATCGCGTCGGCTCAAGACGATCATTCCGTGCGCCGGGGCGACCCGCAGGAGATCTCGGTGATGCTTCTGCTCATCGCGCAGTCCGCGGTGCTCTCCCACGGCACTGTGTCCGAGCTGATCGACGAGGCCGGCTGGGAGCGAGAGCTGCGCGCAGCACTCGACGGGCATCTGCGACCATGAACAGCCACTCGTCCGACCTCGATGCGAAGCGGAGGCTGGGCGACCTCGACGCGTCGGCGGGCGAGACCGCTGACGTGCTCGTCATCGGCGGCGGGATCACCGGTGTCGGAGTTGCGCTCGATGCCGCATCCCGGGGCTTGCGCACCACGCTGATCGAAGCGCACGACCTCGCATTCGGCACCAGCCGCTGGAGCTCGAAGCTGGTGCACGGCGGGCTGCGCTACCTGGCGACCGGCGACGTCGCCACGGCTCGAGAAAGTGCCAGAGAGCGACACCTGCTGATGACGGTGATCGCGCCGCATCTCACGCACGCGCTCCCTCAGCTGCTGCCCTTCGGCTCCGGAGTGACGGCGCGACAGCGCGTTGCGGGCGCGGTGGGCGTGGGTCTGGGCGATGCACTGCGCGCGCGGGCGCACACGCCCCGTGCTGTGCTGCCCGGTCCGCGTTTCGTCTCCCCGCGCACGGCGAGAGCGCTGGCGCCGGCCCTGGCTGCGCGTGGGCTGCGCGGCGGGATGCTGTCGTATGACGGCCAGCTCCTCGACGATGCCCAGCTGGTCGTCACCATCGCCCGCACCGCCGCTGCCTGCGGTGCAAGGATCCTGACGCGTGTGCGCGCGCTCGAATTGCGTGCGGATGGCGCAAGCGCCGAAGACTCGCTGACCGGCACGCGCTTCGATCTCCGCGCACGCAGCGTCATCAACGCCACCGGCGTGTGGGCGGGCACTCTGGATGAATCGATCGCCATGCGCCCCAGCCGCGGAACGCACATCGTGCTGGATGCCGCCGATCTGCAGCATCCGTCTGCCGCGCTGACTATCCCGCAGGAAGGATCGATCAGCCGATATGTGTTCGCGCTGCCGCAGCAGCTCGGGCGCGTGATCGTCGGGCTGACGGATGAAGACGCCCCCGGACCGATCCCCGCGGTGCCGACCCCGACTGAGCGGGAGATCTCGTTTCTGCTGGACAGCCTCAACCGTGTCATCGAGGAGCCCCTGCGACGCGACCAGGTGCGGGGTGCCTACGCCGGCCTCCGGCCGCTCATCGATGCCGGATCGACCTCCACGGCGGACATCTCGCGACGGCACGTCGTCGCCCTGTCCGAAGCGGGATTCGTGAACGTCCTCGGCGGCAAGCTGACCACGTACCGGCAAATGGCTGAGGATGCTGTCACGCTCGCGGTGCGCACCCGAGGGCTGGCTGCCAGACCGTGTCGCACCGCAGCACTCCGGCTGGCGCCCGTCGAAGCTCTGGCGCGATCCCGCAGAGCGGATGCTGCCGAACACGTCGCCGACGGTATTGCTGTCACCCGAGCCGCGATCGAGTACGGGGTGCGCGCGGAAGGCGCGCTCACCGCGGAGGACGTTCTCGACCGACGCACGCGCATCGGGCTCGTCGAAGCTGACCGCAGCCGCAGCCGTGCGCTGGTCGAAGAGATCGTCGGCGAATCGCTCGCCGACCTCTGAACCGGCGTCCGTCAGTGACGGTGGTGCACCGGCGTCTCCATGTCGGCGGCCTCTGGTGCGTTGCGCGCGACCGGGATGCGGGTGCCGAGAACCTGGGACACGACATCCTGAGCGATCTTCGAGGCCGTCAGACCGGCGTCGGCGAGGATCTCATCGCGCGAGGCGTGCGCGATGTACTCGTCCGGCAGGCCCAACTCATCGACAGCGGTATCGACACCGGCTTCACGAAGCACCTGGCGAACGCGCGTGCCGATTCCGCCGACGCGGATGCCGTCTTCCAGGGTGATGACGAGTCGGTGCCGTGCGGCCATGGCGATGACCGACTGCTGCACGGGCACGACCCAGCGCGGATCGATGACCGTCGCGCCGATCCCCTGTGCACGCAGACGCTCGGAGACGTCCATCGCAAGGGCTGCGAAGGGCCCGATGCCGATGAGGAGGACGTCTTCGCTCTCACCGCGGGAGAGCACGTCGACGCCGTCATGCAGGCGCTCCACCGCAGGGATGTCGGCGGCGACGGAACCCTTCGGAAAGCGGATCACGGTGGGTGCGTCATCGACCGCGACGGCCTCGTCGAGCACCTCCTGCAGGCGGGCGCCGTCTCGCGGCGCAGCGATGCGAACGTGCGGAACGATCTGCATCAGCGCGAGATCCCAGATGCCGTGGTGGCTCGGGCCATCAGGCCCGGTGACGCCAGCGCGGTCGAGGACGAAGGTCACGCCCGCGCCGTGCAGACCGACGTCCATCAGCACCTGATCGAAAGAGCGCCCCATGAACGTGGCATACATGGCGACGACGGGGTGCAGGCCGCCGAAGGCGAACCCTGCGGAGGCGGCGACAGCGTGCTGCTCGGCGATGCCGACGTCGTAGACGCGGTCGGGGAACCGCTCGGCGAATGGCGCAAGGCCGGTCGGGCGCAGCATGGCCGCGGTGATCGCGATGACCTTCGGATCGCGCGAGCCCACCTCGACCAGAGCGTCGGCGAAGACGTCGGTCCACCCGCGTCCGCTGGAAGCGAGCGCGCCACCGGTCTTCGGGTCTATGCGTCCAACGGCATGGAACTGATCGGCCTCATCGTCGAGAGCAGGCTGATAGCCGCGCCCCTTCTCGGTGATCACATGCACGATCACGGGAGCTCCATAGGACTTGGCCAGTTCCATCGTCTCCATCAGCGTCGGCAGGTCGTGCCCGTCCACTGGTCCGAGGTACTTGATGTCGAGGTTGGAATACAGCGCCGCATTGTTGACGAAACGGGAGAGGAAGCCGTGTGTGCCGCCGCGTACGCCGCGGAACACCGCCCGGCCGAACGGGCCGAACGCGCGAAAAAGGCGATCTGACTTGCGATGCAGGTCGCGATACGTCGCCGCGGTGCGCATGCGGTTCAGATAGCGCGACATGCCACCGATGGTGGGTGCGTAGGAGCGGCCGTTGTCGTTCACCACGATGACGAGGTTGCGCTGGTTGTCATCGCTGATGTTGTTCAGCGCCTCCCAGGTCATCCCTCCCGTGAGCGCGCCATCGCCGACAACGGCGACGACGTGCCGATCGGCGCGTCCGGTGGCGGTCAGGGCGCGGGAGATGCCGTCGGCCCAGCTCAGCGAGCTCGATGCGTGCGAGGATTCCACGACATCGTGCGCACTCTCGGAACGCTGCGGGTAGCCGGCCAGGCCGCCCCGTGAGCGCAGCTGTGAGAAATCCTGCCGGCCGGTGAGCAGCTTGTGCACGTACGACTGGTGACCGGTGTCGAAGATGAAGGGGTCATCGGGCGACGAGAAGGTGCGATGCAGAGCGATGGTCAATTCGACGACGCCGAGGTTGGGGCCGAGATGGCCGCCGGTGCGCGCGACGTTCTCGACCAGAAAGGCGCGGATCTCCACTGCCAGTTCTGTCAGTTCCGCTGGTGAGAGCCGATCGAGGTCTCGTGGTCCGGTGATGCTCGGAAGAATCGGCATCGACGCTCCTCTTCGACTCGGCTGACGCATCACGCGGCCGCGCGATCCGAGTTTTCAGTCTACTGCCCGGACCCGAAAGCAAGCCGAAGACGAGGGGCTCGGATGCCGTAGCATCCGAGCCCCTCATTGCATCAGTTCTGCGTTCAGACCAGCGACCGCAGCACGTACTGCAGGATGCCGCCGTTGCGGTAGTAGTCGGCTTCACCCGGTGTGTCGATCCGTACGACAGCGTCGAACTCGACGGGCTGTTTGCCCTCGGGCGAGTGCTCGCTCGGGGTAGCTGTGACCTTGACCGTCTTCGGCGTCGTGCCGTTGTTCAGCTCTTCCAGGCCCGTGATCGACACGACCTCGGTGCCGTCCAGACCGAGCGATTCCCAGCTCTCGCCGGCAGGGAACTGCAGCGGAACGACGCCCATGCCGATCAGGTTCGACCGGTGGATGCGCTCGAAGCTCTCGCAGATGACCGCCGTGACGCCCAGGAGGCTGGTGCCCTTGGCCGCCCAGTCACGGGATGAGCCGGAGCCGTACTCCTTGCCGCCGAAGATCACCAGCGGTACACCGGCTGCCTGGTAGTTCTCGCTCGCATCGAAGATGAACGACTGCGGTCCCTCTGCCTGGGTGAAGTCGCGGGTGTAGCCGCCCTCGACCTCGGCGCCGTTGTTGACAGCGCGCACGAGCTGGTTGCGCAGGCGGATGTTCGCGAACGTGCCGCGGATCATCACCTCGTGGTTGCCGCGACGCGAGCCGAAGGAGTTGAAGTCCTTCTGCCGGACGCCGTGCTCCTCGAGATACTTCGCTGCCGGTGTGCCGATCTTGATGTTGCCGGCCGGGCTGATGTGGTCGGTCGTGACCGAATCGCCGAGCGCTGCCAGCACGCGGGCACCGGAGATGTCGGCGACCGGAGTGAGCTCGGTCGTCATGCCATCGAAGTACGGTGCCTTGCGGACGTACGTCGAGTTCTCGTCCCATTCGAAGATCGGACCGGTCGGCGTGGGCAGGCTCGTCCAGCGCTCGTCGCCGTCGAAGACGGTGGCGTACTGCTTGATGAACTGCTCGCGCGAGATCGACGAGTCGATGATCGTCTGGACCTCGTCCGTTGCCGGCCAGATGTCCTTCAGGAAGACATCGTTGCCGTCGGTGTCCTGGCCGAGCGCATCGGTGTCGAAGTCGAAGTGCATCGATCCCGCCAGTGCGTAAGCGACCACCAGCGGCGGTGAGGCCAGGTAGTTCATCTTCACGTCGGGGCTGATGCGTCCCTCGAAGTTGCGGTTTCCGGAGAGCACTGCGGTCACTGCGAGATCGTGGTCGTTGACTGCCGCCGAGACCTCGTCGATCAGCGGGCCGGAGTTTCCGATGCAGATCGTGCAGCCGTAGCCGACGGTGTAGAACCCGAGACCCTCGAGGTCCTTGTCCAGACCCGACTTCTCGTAGTAGTCGGTGACGACCTTCGAACCGGGGCCGAGCGTGGTCTTCACCCACGGCTTCTGCTTCAGACCCTTCTCACGCGCCTTCCGCGCAAGCAGGCCAGCCGCGATCATGACCGACGGGTTCGACGTGTTCGTGCACGAGGTGATCGCCGCGAGGGTGACCGCGCCGTTGTCGAGGATGTACTTCTCGCCGTCGGGGGTGGTGACGGGAACGGGCTTCGACGCGTGCACGGGAGCACCGCAGTTGATGTGCACCTCGCGAGTGTGCTCGCTCTCCTCACCGGGAACGGCCCCGGGGTCGGATGCCGGGAAGGAGTGCTTCGACTCGAGGTCGACGATGTCGTTGTTCGTCGACGCGGTGGCGTACCCGATGATGTCCTTTTCGAACTGCGCCTTCGCCTCGGAGAGGAGGATGCGGTCCTGCGGACGCTTCGGGCCGGCGATCGACGGCACCACGGTGCCGAGGTCGAGCTCGAGGTATTCGCTGAAGACGGGCTCGGTCTCGGGGTCGTGCCAGAGCTTCTGCTCCTTGGCGTAGGCCTCGACAAGAGCGACGGCCTCGTCACTGCGACCGGTCAGGCGCAGGTAGTCGAGGGTCACGTCGTCGATCGGGAACATCGCAGCCGTGGAGCCGAACTCCGGGCTCATGTTTCCGATGGTGGCGCGGTTGGCCAGCGGCACCGAGGCGACGCCTGCGCCGTAGAACTCCACGAACTTGCCGACCACTCCGTGCTTGCGCAGGATGTCGGTGATCGTCAGCACGACGTCGGTCGCAGTGACGCCGGCGGGGATCTCGCCGGTGAGCTTGAACCCGACCACACGCGGGATGAGCATCGACACTGGCTGGCCGAGCATGGCCGCCTCTGCCTCGATGCCGCCGACGCCCCAGCCGAGCACGCCGAGGCCGTTGACCATGGTCGTGTGCGAGTCGGTGCCGACGCAGGTGTCGGGGTAGGCACGTAGCACACCGTCTGCCTCGCGGTCGTAGATGACCTTGGCGAGGTGCTCGATGTTGACCTGGTGCACGATTCCGGTGCCTGGGGGCACGACCTTGAAGTCGTTGAACGCGGTCTGACCCCAGCGCAGGAACTGGTAGCGCTCGCCGTTGCGCTCGTACTCGATCTCGACGTTGCGCTCGAGCGCGTCCTCGGTGCCGAACAGATCGGCGATGACGGAGTGGTCGATCACCATCTCTGCGGGCGAGAGCGGGTTGATCTTGTTCGGGTCGCCACCCAGGTCGGTGACGGCCTCGCGCATCGTGGCGAGGTCGACGATGCAGGGAACTCCCGTGAAGTCCTGCATGACCACCCGCGCGGGCGTGAACTGGATCTCTGTCGTCGGCTCTGCGGCGGCATCCCAGGAACCCAGCGCTTCGATCTGCGCCTTGGTGACGTTCGCGCCGTCCTCGGTGCGAAGCAGGTTCTCCAGGAGCACCTTGAGGCTGAAGGGAAGCTTCTCGAAACCGGGAACGGTGTCGAGCCGGAAGATCTCATAGTCGGTGCCGCCGACCGTCAGGGTGCTCTTGGCACCGAAGCTGTTCACCGTGGACACGAATCCGTCTCCTTCTGAATCTGATGGATGCGACAGGCGACTCCATCTTGCTCGCCGATGGAGCGCGAGTGCTAGCAAGGCGTGCCTTACCAGTGTGCGCCGCTCCGTGCTTCAGCGAAAGCCCGAAATTTATCTTGATGTCAAGATAAATCTACCAGAAGGCTCGGCCGATCAGGCTAACTCTCGCGTGGATACAGCCGGCGTGTCACCAGCCAGGTGATCGCGAGCAGCGCTGCGAAGAAGGGGATGCCCATCACGATCTTCACTGTTCCGAGTGTCGCAACGTCGCCCTGGAAGTAGAACGGCAGCTGAATGCCCAGACGCAGCAGGAACAGCAGCGCCCAGGCGACCGACAGCCATGCGAAGACGCGCCGCTTCGTGGCATCCTTCCGCCAGCTCAGACCCTCTCCGGTGAGGAACCCGACGACGACGCCGATCAACGGCCACCGCACGAGTGCGGAGACGAGGAAGGCGGCTCCGTAGGCGATGTTGGTGATGAAGCCGATCACGAACTGGTCTTCGGCGCGACCGGTGAACAGCGGCAGGCCCGCGGCGATGACCGCTGCGATCAGCCCGGACAGCGCCGCCACCGGCGGCGACTTCATGACCAGGCGCACGACCGAGAAGACGGCAGCGATACCCACCGACAGGCCGAGGCCGAGCAGCAGGTTGCGAGTGACGGTGTAGGTCACGATGAAGGTCAGCAGCGGGAGAACGGACTCCATGATGCCGCGCCATCCGCCGATGACCTGCCAGACCATCTGCCCGGTGGTCTGCTCGGCTTCCGGATCGATCCCGGCGCGACGCGCAGCCGAGCCGAGCGCCGTGCCGAAGATCTCTGCGGCCGACGGGTCTTCTTCGGCGCCGTCCTCGGATGCTGCCGAAGAATGCTCGGTCACGCCGAACCCGGCGTGGACGGCATCTTCAGGGGAATCAGGTCGCGCGGAGGCATGGGAGACCCGCCTCGCACCACGACGAGCGAACGGAACAGCTCTTCGACCTGTGCGGCGGCTTCCGGGTCGGATGCCGCCTCGCCGCCGATCACACCTCGAAGGAACCAGCGAGGCCCATCCACACCGACGAAACGGGCCAGGCGCATGCCCGACCCCTCGGCCGCGGTAGCGGGCACCTCCGCCAGCAGTTCCTTCCCCAGCGGACCCTCGCGCTCTTCGACGCGACCGCCCTGCGTGCGGATCTGATCGCGCAGCTGCACGCGGGTCTCTTCCCACAGACCGCGCGAGCGCGGTGCCGCGAACGGCTGCACCTGCAGCGAGGATCCGACGTAGTCCAGGCCCACGGCCACGATGCGCTTGGTCTGCTCCTCGACCTCGAGGCGCAGGTTCAGACCTTCTCGCGGCAGCACTTTGATGCCGCCGAGGTCGATGTACGGCCGGACAGGATTCGCCTCGGCATCGTCGAACGGTCCCGCCGTGCCGCGATCGCTCGGCGCGGACTTCAACGTGGGTTCGATCTCTTCAGTCATTCGCTCTTTCCCTGGGTATAGCCGGTGGAGCCGAAGCCGCCGTCGCCGCGAACGCTCTCCGGGAGCTCGGCAACGGGTTCGAATCGAGCCTGCACCACGGGCATCACGATCAGCTGGGCGATTCGATCACCGACCGACACATCGTACGCGTCGTTGCTGTCAGTGTTCAGCAGGCTCACCCTGATCTCGCCGCGGTACCCCGCATCCACGGTGCCGGGCGAGTTGACGACGGTGATGCCGTGCTTGGCTGCGAGCCCGCTGCGCGGAACGACGAACGCCGCGAACCCCTCGGGCAGCGCGATTCGCACGCCGGTGCCGATGAGTGCACGCTCTCCCGGCTGCAGTCGCACCGCCTCCGTCGAGACGAGATCCGCACCTGCGTCTCCGGGGTGGGCATAGAACGGGACGTTCGCGGCGATAATGGGAACGGCAACGGAATGAGTCACCCCATGAGGCTAATGCAGATGAACGATCAGGTCGCGCGAGTGATCTACCGCGAACGATTGACCCCGAGCCTGTGGATGCTGGTGACGATCGCGCTGGTGGGCCCCATGGTCTCGCTGGTGTTCGTCCCGCTGAACACGAGCGTCGCACTGGTTCTGGGCGGCGCCGTGTCGCTGGTGCTCGTCGTGATGAGCATCGTGCTGTCCCCGGTTGTGTCGGTGACCGGATCAGTGCTCCGTGCGGGACGCGCGCACATCGACGCGCAATGGCTGGGCGAACCAGAGCAGTTCACCGGGCAGGATGCCCGCGACAAGCGCACCCGCGACATCGCACGAGATGGCTGGCACCTCTTCCGCGGCGGAATCGATGGCGTCGTCGTCGTGCCGGTGACCGACCCCGCCGATCCGATGAACAGCTGGACGGTCACCACTCGCACCCCGGATCGGCTGAGCGCCGCGATCCGCTCGGCGCGCCGCATCAGCGCCGCCGAATAGTCGCTCAGAGACACAGAACGCGCCCCGAGCCGAGAGGCCGGGGGCGCGTACGTGGTCGGGAGGAGTGCGTCAGGCGGCGCACTCCTTGCAGATGGGACCCGCAGCGCCCTCGTGGTCCAGCTGCGAGCGGTGCTTCACGAGGAAGCAGCTCATGCAGGTGAACTCGTCTTGCTGGGCGGGGAGCACGACAACGTCGAGCTCCACATCTGAGAGGTCCGCACCGGGGAGCTCGAACCCTTGCGGGTTGTCCGAGTCCTCGACGTCGCCGGAGCCGGATCGGTTGTCCGGCACACGCTCCTTGAGCGCTTCGATCGACTCAGAGTCGTCTTCGCTCTTGCGGGGCGCGTCGTAGTCGGTTGCCATGCGGTAAGTCTCCACTTCCGTGGTACGAGTGGGTTTTTGGGATGTGCCAATTCGGGTGATCAGCGGCCATAGTTTGCACGACCGCGAGCCATTTCGCAAATGCTTCCTGCTCGTACGGGGAAACTCACGGCGCGCCCACGGTATTCCCACGTGTGCGCAGGTGGTCATGACAGCATGAATGCACACCCATCAGAGGGGCATTCGCATGGAAAACGTCACCATCGTCGGAACAGAAGCGGGCGTCCTCGTCCTCGCCACCGAGTCCGGTCAGCGCTTCGCGCTGCCCATCAACGATGTGCTGCATCGTGAGGTGCGTCGAGCGACCCGGGAGGCAGAGCCGACCTCCGCTCGTCTCGCTGCCAGCCCGCGCGACATCCAAGCGCAGATCCGCGCCGGATTGTCGGCCACCGAGGTGGCCGCGCTGCTCGGTGTGAGCGAATCCGATGTGGCTCGCTTCGAAGGTCCTGTACTCGCCGAGCGCGAGCACATCGTCGGTCAGGCCCTTGCCGTCCCCGTGCTGATCGGCAGCGAAGTCGAGCCGGACGCCCAGCCCACCTTCGGCGTCGCCGTTCGGGCGAAGCTCGCCGACCTCGAGGCGACGGATGAGCGATGGGCGAGCTGGAAGGACGAGACCGGCTGGACCGTCAAACTCGAGTTCACGGCGAATGACGTCGCACACGATGCGCGGTGGACGTTCGACCCCCGCCGCAGCACACTCGCTCCTTTGAACGCGGACGCGACCCAGCTCTCACGCCAGGGTTCGCTGCCGGACGGGCTGATCCCCCGGCTGCGCGCCATCGATGCCGAGCGGGTCTCTCCGTACAAGGACGACAGTCGATTCGACTCCGGGGCTTTCGGACCTCGGCTCCTGCCGACGCTCGAGGATGAGACCGAAGATGCGGGCGTTCCCGCGCAATCGAGCTCTGCAGTGCAGGATGCCGCTGCCCGCCGGGCCCCGGACGAGGACCACACCAGCGCTGAGACCGCCGATCTGCTCGAGGCACTGCGGCGCCGTCGCGGTCAGCGCGAGTCTGCACCGCTGTTCGATGATGCCGAGAATGACGAAGGGGCCCCGATCGCGCTCTTCGATGCTCTCGAAGACGAATCGGAGCCGGAAGACGACCCGGCACCGGCTCCCCGCAACGAGCCCGTCGATTCGTCGAGCGGACGGCGCAAGCGGCGCAATGCGATGCCCTCGTGGGACGAGATCGTCTTCGGAGCCCGCACCGACGAGTGAGCTCCGACTCGCAGAAGAAGAGGCGGTCCTTCGCTGTCGCGATGGACGCCGGTCTCAGCGCCGGTACTTTCCCAGACGGATGAAAGGCACGCGCCATTCCTCCGGTGTCAGCCCGCCGTGCTGCCCGACCATCGCGCGGCCGCGCTGGTCGGCGGCCTCGCCGTCGTAGATCGCGACGTTCGAGCGTGAAATGACGAGCATGTCGCCGATCCGGCTGCGAGCAGCATCCGTGACGGGGGAACCGTACAGTCCGGCGTCGATCGCCTCGGCACGGCTCACGACATCAGCGACGCCATCCAGGTCCTGCCGCCAGCGGGCGAGCAACTCGCTCTGATCGGCGTCGGGCTCGGCGTACACGTGCAGCATGCGCGGCTCACCACCGATATGGCGGATGCCGTCGTGCCAGCCCCCGGCGGAATCCAGCACCAGCTGCTTGTGAACAGGCACGTCGACCATCCCGTGATCGGCCGTGACGAGCACACCGACCCCATCGGGCACACGCAGTGCCAGAGCAGCGTCGATATCCTCCAGGGCTGCGACCCACTCCCCCGAATCGATGCCGTGTTTGTGCCCGGCCTTGTCGACCTCGGGCAGATAGCAGTAGACGAGTGCCCCATCGTGCGCGTCTGCGAGTTGCCATGCGAGTGCGACGCGATCAGCCACGGAGGCGGCCGGGTGGAACTCCGCGCCGCGCAGGGTCGCGCTCGTGAATCCGCTCCCGGCGTAGGCGGCGATGCCGACGACGAACGCCGGGTGGCCGGCTGCGGTCGCCTGCTCGAAGATGGTGGGCGCCGACTGCCAGGTCAGCGGGTCGATGCCGACGCTCTTCCATTCGGTGAGCTGATTGACCAGCGCATCCCGCGCGCGATCAAGCACACGGTACCCGACCAGACCATGCTCGCCGGGGGCGACGCCGGTGAGCAGGCTCGTCAGGGCTGCCGCCGTCGTGGTCGGGAAGACCGACATCGCGACGTCCTTCTTCGCCATCGCCGATGCCATCGTGCGGGCATGGCCCGAGTGCGCGCGCAGCGGGATCGCTCCGAGCCCATCGACGACGACGAGGACGACCGATCGAGCCGCCGGCAAGTCACTGGAAGCACCACGCAGCGACGCAAGCATCTGGTGCGCCACCCCGGTGATGTTCCGCGTCGACTCGAGGCTGGACGGTAGCATGAGAGACATCCGGGTCAGTCTTTCACAGGCGGCCCGACGCACCGCGCCCGAGCGCTGTTGCGAGTCCGCACCGAGCGTCATGCAGGAAGTCCATGCCAAAGTCCTCGCCGTCCGAGCCCATCCAGGAGCGCATCCAGGACATCGACCTCTCCCACGAAATGCAGGGGTCGTTCCTTGAGTACGCCTACTCGGTGATCTACTCGCGCGCACTGCCCGATGCCCGTGATGGGCTCAAGCCCGTGCAGCGCCGCATCCTGTACCAGATGGCCGAAATGGGACTGCGGCCCGAGCGCGGGCATGTCAAGAGCGCGCGCGTGGTCGGCGAGGTGATGGGAAAACTGCATCCGCACGGCGACGCCCCCATCTACGACGCGCTCGTGCGTCTGGCGCAGCCGTTCTCGCTGCGAGTCGCGCTGGTCGACGGGCACGGCAACTTCGGATCGCTCGATGACGGCCCCGCTGCCGCCCGCTACACCGAGGCGCGACTGGCCGCTCCCTCGATCGCGATGACCGAAGGACTCGACGAGGAAGTCGTCGACTTCATCCCGAACTACGACGGCCAGTTCCAGCAGCCATCGGTGCTGCCGGCGGCTTTCCCCAATCTGCTGGTGAACGGCGCGAGTGGCATCGCGGTCGGCATGGCAACGAACATGGCGCCGCACAACCTCATCGAGGTGATCGCGGCCGCTTGTCATCTGCTCGAGCACCCGGATGCAACCACCGAAGAGTTGATGAAGTTCGTGCCCGGACCCGATTTTCCCTCCGGCGGCATCCTGATGGGGCTCGACGGTGTAAAGGACGCCTATACGACGGGCCGCGGTGCGCTCAAAGTGCGCGGCAAGGTCTCGATCGAACCGCTCGGTCCCAGACGCACCGGAATCATCGTCACCGAACTGCCCTACATGATCGGACCCGAGCGGCTGATCGCGAAGCTGCGAGACGCCGTGCAGTCCAAGAAGCTGCAGGGCATCAGCGACGTCAACGATCTGACCGACCGCAACCACGGGCTGAAGATCCAGATCGGCATCAAGACCGGTTTCGATCCGAATGCGGTGCTGGCCCAGCTGTATCGCCTCACCCCCCTCGAAGACTCGTTCAGCATCAACAACGTCGCCCTGGTCAACGGCCAGCCGCGGACGCTCGGGCTGAAGGAGCTGCTGTCGGTATACGTGCAGCACCGCCTGGAGGTGATCACGCGCCGCAGCCGGTATCGACTGGCACGCCGCGAAGAGCGTCTGCACCTCGTCGACGGTCTGCTCATCGCGATTCTCGACATCGACGAGGTCATCCAGGTCATCCGCTCCTCGGACGACTCCGAACAGGCGCGCACGCGTCTGCGCTCGGTGTTCGATCTGTCCGAGCTGCAGGCCGAGTACATCCTCGAGCTGCGACTGCGCCGTCTCACCCGTTTCTCGCGGATCGAGCTCGAAGCCGAGCGCGACAAGCTTCTTGCCGAGATCGCAGAGCTGAAAGCGCTGCTGGCCAGTGATGCTCTGCTTCGCGGGCAGGTGATCCGCGAACTGGAAGCCGCCTCAGAGATGTTCGGCACGCCACGCAGGACAATGCTCCTCAACGCCGCCCCGCCCACGCCGCGGGCGGTCAAGGGCGAGGTCGACC
This sequence comes from Microbacterium esteraromaticum, assembly GCF_900163815.1. Lineage (GTDB taxonomy): Bacteria > Actinomycetota > Actinomycetes > Actinomycetales > Microbacteriaceae > Microbacterium > Microbacterium esteraromaticum_B. The sequence continues at coordinate 150,315 of NZ_FUKO01000012.1, forward strand.
TGCAGGTGGCCGACTCCCCCACGCTCGTCGTCCTATCGACGACCGGACGCGCGGTGCGCGTTGATCTCGCCGAGGGTCAGGATCTCGCCGTATCCGCGCGCCGCAGCAAGCACGATGCGATCCTCTCGACGCTGGTCACCACCACCCGCACCGATATCGGCGCGGTGACCTCCGCCGGCCGCGTCCTGCGCTTCTCTCCGGTGGATCTGCCCTCGATGCCTCCGGCATCCGTGCATCTCTCCGCGGGTGTGCCGCTGCGCGACTACATCGGCCTGCTCGACAAGAGTGAGCGCATCCTCGCTCTGATCCGGTTCGATGACGGTACTCCGGTGGCTCTCGGCACGAAGAGCGGCATCGTCAAGCGTCTCGTGCCATCGACGCTGCCGACGAACAAGCCGGAGCTGGAGATCATCTCGATGAAACCCGGTGACGCGGTCGTCGGCGCAGCATCCGCCCCCGATTCCGCCGAACTCGCCTTCTTGACCTCTGACGCGCGGCTGCTGCGCTTCGGCGCCTCCGCGGTGCGTCCACAGGGAGCGGCCGCGGGTGGCATGACCGGGATGAAGGTCTCGGCAGGCGCGGAGGTGATCGCGTTCACCGCTGTCACCGGCACGGACGATGCTGTCGTCGTGACGGTCTCCGGAGCCGACGGCGTGCTCGTCGGGACGGATGCCGGACGAGCCAAGGTCTCTGAACTCGCCGACTTCCCAGCCAAGGGTCGGGCGACAGCCGGCGTCCGGGCGCACTCGTTCTTGAAGGGCGAGGACCGACTGACTCTGGCCTGGGTGGGATCGGCGGAGTTGCGTGCCGTCGCACCTGACGGCGCGGCCCGCACGCTTCCGGCGGCCGGTGCCCGGCGCGACGCCTCGGGGCAGCCTCTGGATGCCGTGATCGGCTCGATCGGCGCAGCACTCGGGTCCTGACCCAACGGGTCCCGGCTGCAAACCGGGTCCCTGAGCCTGTCGAAGAGCCCGTCCCCCGTCAGAGTCGCAGTGCCAGCGCGTTCGCGGTCAGCCCCGCAGCTGTGCCGCAGAGCACGACGGTGTCACCTGACCCCACACGCCCCTCATCGAGCGCTCGCGTCAGCATGAACGGCACGGATGCTGAGACCATATTCCCGTACGCGGCGACCTCGTCGATGCGCCGATCAGCGGGAATGCCGATCCTGTCAAGCATCGGCCCGAGCGCCGCGGACGCCTGATGCGGCACCCAGAGGTCGATGTCGTCGTATTCCAGACCGGAGCGCTCGTGAAAGCGGGCGAAGAACTCCGGCAGCACGCGCATCATCCCGAGCAGCGCCCGTCGCCCGTCCATGTCGAACAGGTAGTCGGCCGGATCTGAGCCGGCGAACGCCTGAGCCGGCGAATGCGAGAGCCCGCCGCGAATCTCGGTGTCATGGGCGTGGGCGGGCCAGGTCTGCTGGAGGCTCGCGATGACCCCGGTGGCGCCGTCTTTCGAACGGCGCAGCACGACGGCGACACCGGCGTCGCTGAACAGTTCGTAGCTTTCCTTCTGCGCGGGGTTGAGAAAGCGAGATCCGACGTCGCCGGAGAACACCAGGACCGTTTCGTGGTCGCCCGCCTCGAGGTACCGCGATGCGACATCCAGCGCGGTGATGAAACTCGTGCAGGTGGAGTTCACGTCGAAGGCCGCCGCGTGGCCGCGGCGCGTGAGTCGCTCCCAGACCAGCGCTGCCGTGCACGGAATGGGCTGGATTCCCGCAGCCGCTGCCCCCAGCACGAGATCGATGTCGTCGATGGTCATTCCGGCGTGATCCAGTGCCCGTCGGCACGCACCAGCGAGCATGTCCAGATGGCTCGTGTCGTCTGCGATGCGGTAGCGCACCTGGTCACCGAAACGCGTGACGCATTCTGGCAGCACGCGGCCCCACCCTGCGATCTCACAACCCCTCATCGAGGTTCCCCCTCCAGTCGCGTCGCACGCGGCGCATCTTGTTCTGCCCATCCGGACGGTACATCGTGAAAGCCATATCGGGTACCCGGCAGCCCAGCCCTGTCAACGCGGCGGCGAGTTCTGCGGCGACGCGCGCACGCACCTCAGGATCATCGCTGTCCAGCGCGATCTCGAGTCGCGCGGCTCCGGTCTGCACGATGCGATAGTCAAGAAACCCGTCTGCGTACAGGAGCGCGCGGCTGAGGACGTCGGCGAAGACGGGCTTCGATGCGCCGTCAGCGCCAGCCAGGAGCAGAGTGTCGCCCTCCCGTCCCTCGATGCGCTCGATCGCCGTAAGGGCGCTGCCGCAGGGGCACGGGGTCGACCGCTCACGGAGGATGTCGCCCAGGCGGTAGCGGACGATGGGCTGCGCACGACGGCGCAGGTCCGTCACGATCGGCACGAAGCGGTGGTCGCCGAGCTCTTCGCGTTCGAACAGGACCGCGTCTTCGTTCAGATGTATGGTGCCGAGTTCACAGGTGTGCGCGAGAAAGCCCTCGGTGCACTGGTAGATCTGGTGCAGCACGTCCAGCTTCAGAGCGGAGCGGATGCGAGCCGAATCCATCTCCTCGAGCACTTCGGCCACCGCATACGCCTTCTGCAGCGACTGCGTGCCCACCGGCGCACTCGCGGCGATCTGCAGCAGGACCGACGGGGGCGCGACGAGGATCGTCGGCTGAAACGCCTCGAGGCGGGCCAGGTTGCCGGCGAACTCATCGAAGATATCGAAGTACTCGAAGGTCACTGCACGCGAGGCGACGCTCTCGTACAGCGTGTTGTCCGCACGCAGGAACAGGGCGATCCGGTGACCGAGGATCTTCCCGCGGGGCAGCGTGCGGGCAAGCACCGTGCCCGCCCACGCCTCGCGCTCCGCCCGGCTCACCACGAACAGTCCCCGATGCCCACTGGTGCCGCTGGAGAGCCCTACCGAGCACCCGTCAAGCTCGTCGGCGAAGTCACGGCTGCGCTCCCCGGCCATGGCGAGCTCCTCGGCATGATCCCGGGTGATCCCGACGGTGTTCAGTGCGTCGAAATTCGACATCATCACCGCCTTGTCCATCAGCGGCAGTTCGCCGAGCTTCGGCACGGCGCCTCCGGTGAGCTGACGAAAGTACGGCGAGTGAACGACCAGAAAGCGCAGATGCGCACGCAGCATCCGCTGCTGTCTGCGCTGCACGGCGGCCCGTGTGCGCAAACGGCGCAGCCATCGCACAGCGATGAACTCCCGAACCACCCGCACTCGAGACATCAGGCGAGCAGCTCGATCGATGTCACCGGGTCATGGCTGCACACGACACGGATGCCGGCATCGGCGACCGCGGCAAGCACTTCGCCGGTGCGCACGTACGCGGTGTAGTCGTGCTGCACCGCGCGCGGTACGGTGCGCATCTGAGGGATGTCGGCGATGAGGTCCGCTCCCCACGCGGCATCAGCAGCGATCAGCACACATCCTTCGACGAGCGCTCCCACGTGCCCGGCTGCGTGGCCAGGCAGGTCGACGATCCGGTAGCTGCCGTCTCCGAAGAGGTCGAACACGCGCAGTACTGCGGACCCGACCGACAGCGTCGTGAAATCATCGGGAGCGAGAATCATCGTATCCGCCCCGGGGAACCACTCCGGCAGCAGCCCTGGCAGCAACCCTTCGCGCAGCCGCGGTGCGGCCAGCGTCTGCTGCTGGCCTGCGGTGAGAATGAACCGGGCATCGCGAAAGCGGCGCACTCCCCCGATATGGTCCGGGTGCAGGTGAGACAGCACGACGTGGGTGATCGTCGCAGGGTCGACCCCATCCGCTTCCAGCTGCACGGCGATGTCGTCTGCATCCGTGACGACCGGGGGCAGCAGACGCCGGTACGCGGCGCCGCGCAGCCCGGTATTCCAGGCACCGGTCGCGTAGCCGGTGTCGAAGAGCACTCGGCGGTCGGGTCCCGCGTCGAACAGGAACACGCCGGAGGGAAACTGGCGGCGCTCGCTGGCGGAACCGCGGAACATCTGCGCAAGGTTGTGCGAGGTGCGGCCGCACGCGTAGTGCCGAAGGCTGGTGCTCATGCGGCACGCCCCTGGTCAACACGTGCGCGCCGTTCCTCGCTCAGATGCGCCGCGACGCGGTCGAGCGCCTCGTCGAGCGAGACCTCGGGCGCATACCCGAGCTCGGTGCGCGCCCGGCTGATGTCGAGCGTCTGCGCGTAGGCGATGGTCGTGAAGGTGTATCGCGTGAGCGGAGGCTCCGGATGCCATGGCAGCGCCGTGCACGCGCCTTCGAGGGCGGATGCCAGCATCCATCCCATTCGCCGGTTCAGCGGGCGCAGTCGCGGCGTGATGCCCATGCGGGTGAGCAGGCCGGTGAGGAGTTCGCGGAACGCGCGGGGTTCGCCGTTGGTGATGTTGTACACGCCGCCGTCCGGGTCGCCCTCGGTGAGGGCGAGGCGCAGTGCGTGTGCGACGTTCTCGACGGCGGTGACGTCGATCGGATGCTGTCCGCCCCCGAGCAGCGGAACGCCGATGCGGTCGTGCACTTCCAGCATCCGCGGCATCAGGCTCGGGTCGCCCACGCCGATGAGCCCTCGCGGGCGGATGATCACCAGTTCCGGGATGTCGCCCGCGGCGTGCGCTCGCTGCAGCATCCGCTCGGCGGCGATCTTCGAGCGGATGTAGCCGTTCAACCGGTTCTGTTCGTCCACATCGTCTTCGCTGATGTCGAGCCGGTGCCGGGGTGCCGCGTAGATGCTCGGCGAGGAGACGTGCACGAGCCGGCGCACGCCGTTGCGGCGGACGAAGTCGATCACCGCGCGCGTGCCGTCGATATTGGCTGCCTGGAATTCGCGCCAGCGCCCCCACGGCGTGGAGAGCGCCGCGCAGTGGATGACGGCATCGACCTCCAGGCGCGCTGCCGCGAGGCTCCGCAGGTCACCGCGCACGCTGTGGGCGCTGTCCGAGCGCCGCGTCAGCAGCTCCGCGTTCCGCCCGGAGGCGAAGGCCTCATGACCGTGAGCGGCGAGATTCTCGAGCACGGCGCCGCCGAGAAAGCCAGTTGCGCCCGTGACGAGAACACGGGAGTCAGCGGCGGGCACAACCCCGATGTTAGGCCATGCACGCGCGGTGAGCCGCAATAGGCTGGAGCGGTGCGCATCGCCCTCGTGACCGACTACTACCTGCCGACGCTGGGCGGCGTGCAGACCGTCATCAAGGCGCATCGCGAAGCGCTGACCGCCGCCGGTCACGAGGTCTGGGTCTTCGCCCCATTGGCTGAGCCCAGCAAGGATGCCGGGATCATCCGCCTGCCGAGCGCGCGCGGATTCGCCCCGGACGGCTACCCGTTCACCTGGCCCATGAAGGCAGCGGCGGATGTGCTGCGCGCCGAGCTGCTTCGCCTCGATATCGACGTGATGCATGTGCACACCGAGATGTTCGCAGCGCTTGCGGGCCTGCGCACGGCGGCGGAACTCGGCATCCCCGTGGTGCAGACGATGCACGGCCGCATCGATGTCTACACGCACTCGGTGCTGCCCCTGCCGGCGCTGACGGCGCCGCTGCTGGCTTGGATGCACCGTCGCGGGCTCGGCGGCCACGAGCCGTTCAGTGGGCCGCGCAGACCCTATACGCGCACGCGGAGCGCCCGCCAGATGTGGCGGCTCATGCGTTCGCACGCGAACCGCGCCGATCAGGTGATCGTTCCCTCGGCGCACTTCGCGCGCAAGCTCGCCGATCACGGCGTCACGACGCCGATCACCGTGTTGTCGAACGGTCTGGAAGAATCCGTGCTCGACACGATCGGCGAGCCCGAGGTGCGCAGTCGCATCCCCGGAGAGCTGCTGCGGGTCGCCTGGTGCGGGCGGGTGTCGCCCGAGAAGCGGCCGGAAGTGTTCCTGGATGCCGTCACGCGGGTTCCCGGCATCGCCGTGGATATGTACGGCGATGGCGTCTCCCGCCGAATCGTGCAGCGACGGGCCCGGGCGCTCCCCGATGGACGCCTGCGCGTGCACGGCTCGGTTCCGCAGGCCGAAGTGCTGGCGGGCATGCGCGATGCGCACGTGCTGGTATCGACCTCCTGGGACTTCGACAACCAGCCGATGGTGCTGCTGGAGGCGATCGCCTCCGGCCTCCCCGTCATCGTCGCCGACCCTGATCTGGCCGAGGCGCTGCCGCCCGGCGGCCACCTCGTCACCAGCGCGCCGGACGCCGAAGGCCTCGCTGCCGCTCTCATCCGACTCCGCGATTACCCGGCGCTCGTTCGCACGATGAGTGCAGCGGTAACCGCACATCGCCCGCGCATCGCGCAGAACACCCACCTCGACGCGCTGATAGCCGTCTATCAGCGCGCGCTCGCCGCACGGCCTGATCTCAGGCGTCGATAGCCTCACGGGACAGCTGGTCGGACGATTCGATGATGAACTCGCGACGCGGTGCGACCTCATTGCCCATCAGCAGCTCGAACACCCGGCCGGCCGCCTCGGCGTCTTCCATCCGCACCCGCCGCAGCAGACGACCGCCGCGATCCATCGTCGTGGTCGCGAGCTGGTCGGCATCCATCTCACCCAGGCCCTTGTAGCGCTGGATCGGCTCATGCCAGCGCTTGTTCTGCTTGCGCAGCTTGGCCAGAAGTGTGTGCAGCTCCTGCTCGCTGTACGTGTAGATCGTCTCGTTCGGCTTCGAACCCGGATTGATCACGATCACACGGTGCAGCGGCGGCACGGCCGCGAAGACGCGGCCGTCTTCGATCAGCGGCCGCATGTAGCGGAAGAAGAGCGTGAGCAGGAGGGTGCGGATGTGCGCGCCGTCGACATCGGCATCGCTCATCAGGATCACCTTGCCGTAGCGCGCCGAAGACAGATCGAAGGACCGGCCGGACCCCGCGCCGATCACCTGGATGATCGACGCGCACTCGACGTTCGACAGCATGTCGCTGATCGAGGCCTTCTGCACATTGAGGATCTTTCCTCGAATGGGCAGCAGTGCCTGGTATTCGCTGGTGCGCGCGTTCTTCGCCGTGCCCAGGGCCGAGTCGCCCTCGACGATGAAGAGCTCGCTCTGCGCGACGTCGTTGGAACGGCAGTCGACGAGCTTCACCGGCAGCGAAGACGACTCCAGCGCGTTCTTGCGCCGCTGCGTCTCCTTGTGCGCGCGTGCCGAGACGCGCGCCTTCATCTCGGAGACGATCTTGTCGAGCAGCATCGACGCCTGGTTCTTGTCATCGCGCTTCGTGGAGGTGAAGCGCTGTGCGAGCTCTTGGCGAACGACCTTCGACACGACCGTGCGGACCGCGGGGGTGCCGAGGACTTCCTTCGTCTGCCCTTCGAACTGCGGCTCGGGAACGGTCACGTTCAGCACGACGGTGAGCCCGGCCAGCACGTCGTCCTTCTCGAGCTTGTCGTTGCCGACCTTGAGCCGTCGCGAGTTCTGCTCGACGTGGGTGCGGAGCGTCTTCAGCAGCTCCTGTTCGAATCCCTGCTGATGAGTGCCGCCCTTCGGCGTCGCGATGATGTTGACGAAGGAGCGCATCGTGGTCTCGTACCCGGTGCCCCAGCGCAGCGCGATGTCGACCTGGCAGTCGCGCTGGACTTCGGTGGTCTTCATGTGCCCGTCGGGCTGCAGCACGGGGACGTTCTCGGAGAACGAGCCGGATCCCTGCAGGCGCCACGTGTCGGTGATGGGAGCGTCGGATGCCAGATACTCCACGAACTCCGCGATGCCGCCGTCGTACCGGTACGAGGTCTCGACCGGGCCGTTCTCAGCGTCTTCTGCCCCGCTCTGGGCACCTGCGCGTGTCGAAGGTCGCTCATCGCGGACGAACATCTCCAGCCCGGGAACGAGAAACGCCGTCTGGCGCGCCCGGTTCTCGAGCTCGCCGAGCTGGAAGGCGGCATCCTTGGTGAAGATCTGACGGTCAGCCCAGTAACGCACGCGGGTGCCCGAAACGCCCTTGGCGACCTTGCCGATCACACGCAGTTCGCTGCGCTGTGAGAACGGGCTGAAAGGAGCATCCGGCCGCGGATCGCCGTCGTCAGTGAAGATGCCCGGTTCACCGCGCCGGAATGACATCGCGTAGGTCTTGCCGCCGCGATCGACCTCCACGTCGAGCCGCTCGGAGAGCGCGTTCACCACAGAAGCGCCGACACCATGCAGACCGCCGGATGCCGCGTACGAGCCGCCGCCGAACTTTCCGCCGGCGTGCAGCTTCGTATAGACGACCTCGACCCCGGTGAGTCCGGTTCGCGGCTCGACGTCGACCGGCACGCCGCGCCCGCGGTCGGCGACCTGCACGCTGCCGTCCTCGAAGAGCACGACGTCGATCCGGGAGCCGTTGCCTGCCACGGCTTCGTCGACGGAGTTGTCGATTATCTCCCACAGGCAGTGCATCAGCCCCGGCGAGCCGTTCGACCCGATGTACATGCCGGGCCGTTTGCGGACGGCTTCGAGGCCTTCAAGCACCTGGAGATGATGGGCGGAATACTCGGAGGTCACAATGTTCGAGTCTATTTCGACCGCTCGGTTCGCGGGGCCGCGACACTCCCCCGTGATCGAGCCCGTGGCTCCGCCGTACGCGTACAGCGAAACACGCCGCAAACCGGGCATGACCTGAGAGCGGGCGTGGTTGTATTGAGCAAGACTCAACAACCCGAGGAGGTACCGAGATGAACGCTACGACTGAGCGAGACACCGTCCAGTTCCGCCTCACCGCGATAGACCGCTGTGATTCCTGCGGGGCACAGGCTTATATCGCTGCCGAGGTCAACGGTTCGGAACTGCTGTTCTGCGCGCACCACGGCCGCAAATACGAAGAGAAGCTGCGCAGCGTCGCAACCAGCTGGCACGACGAGACCGCGCGTCTCGTCGAAGCTCCCTGAGCCAGATCACCGCCGTGGCCCGTTGTCGGGTGCACCTGGCGGCGCCCAGCCGTTTGCAGGGCTGAGTTCGCCTCAGTCGACGACGACTCGGCGCACAGCCGGAGTCAGCCGGGTGAGGATCTCCTCGCCGACGGTGTCGATGCGCTCGGCGAGTGCTGTGGCATCCGCCTCACCGTCGGCACCCGTTCCGAACACAATGATGCGCTGGCCGATGTGTGCACCCGGCCACGCCTCTACGGCAGTGCTCGCCCCATCGACCTCGAGGATCTCCCGCAAACCTGCTGGCGTCGCCACGCGTGCCCCGCGCAGAGTCGATGGCACACCGTGGAAGGAGCCGATGCCCAGCGTCACGCGGCCGTCATCGACGGCGTCGACCGCAGCCGTCAGCCGCGAGATCGGTGCGGTTCCCGCCAGCGCGGGCCCGTCAGCCGACCGGATGCCGTAGCAGAACGCCCCGATCCGACTCAGCGATTCCCGAAGTTCGGGTCGCCACCATGAGGCCGCGGAAGCGGTGAGGTGCCGCACTTCGGGGCGCGCACCGGCGTCTTCAGCCCGTTGCACCGCCCACCGGAACACAGCGCGCGCAGCGTCGTCCTCCGCGTCGCTCGCCTCGGCCAAGTGACTCCAGACGCCGACGATGCGGGCGATGCCGCGCTCTTCGGCGGCTCTCGCAACCGCTACCGCCTCGTCCCACGCCTCGGGGCGGAAGCCGTTGCGGTGCAGTCCGGTATCGATCTTCAGATGCAGCCGCACGCACGAGTTCTGACGAGCTGCCCCCGCGATCACCGCGTGAAGGTACTCGAGCGAACCGATGCCGAGATCGATGCCAGCAGTGATAGCGGCATCCGCTTCCTCGTCATTCGATGGCGCCCACGCGAAGATCCGGGCGTCAGTCAGCGAGCGGATGCGCTGTGCGGTCGGCACGTCATACGCGCCGAACCAGGTGACCCCGGTTGCGGCAGCTTCCGCCGCTGCCCACTCGATCCCGTGTCCGTACGCATCGTCCTTCATGACGAGCATCAATTCCGACGGCGCGATGCGTGCGCGGACAGCAGCGATATTCGCCCGGAACGCGCCGCGCGAGATCTCCAGCACAGGCACGCTCATGCGCTCCACTCTCGGTCTCCCTGACTTCCGATGACGACGGCCATCTCGAGCGCCGTGAGGCCGGTCACCTCTGACCACTGCGCCAATGCGCCGCGCAGCGGCCCTGCTCCGCCGAAGAAGACGACGGGAGTCCCGGCATCCACATCGCTGTCGCCGAGATCGACGACGCAGACGTCCATCGCGATGCGCCCTACGACCGGGAAGACGCGCTCGCCGATCTGGACATCCGCATGGTTTCCCAGCGCCCGCAGGATTCCCTGCGCGTACCCGCCGGTGACCAGCGCCACTCGGCAATCCAATGCGGCACGGTGCGTGTAGCCGTAGGAGACAGCCTCGCCGGCGTGCAGTGGCTTGGTGGAGAGCACGCGCCCTTCCAGCCGCATCACCGGGACCGAGTCCAGCAGCGCCGTGCTGTTCGGGATGCCGAACAGCTGGTGCGGGTCGATGCTTCCCCGACCGTCCGTTCTCGCCGCGATGTTGTCGGCGCCAAGGCGCGCAACATCGTCGGGTGAGTCGACGATGACCGCTTCGGCACCCGCATCCGTGACGATGCGCGCGACTTCAACCATGCCGTGGCCGAATGCCTCGTGTCGCAGATCTACGACGCCTCCGGCCGCGAGTACGGTGGCGGCATTCTGCGCGAGAGCACCGCGGGAGAGGAGCACTCGCGGTGCTGCGCTGCTTCCCACCATGTCGCCTCCTGACTTCAGAGCTGAATCGTGTTGAAGCCCTTGCCGTGCACGAGCGCTTCGATCGTGGCACGCGCACCGGCAGCGTGGCTGTCCAGCGACTCGACATTGCGGTCGAGGTCGAGCACGAGCTCACGGCGGGCCAGAACCGCAGTGAGAATCTCGCGAACAAGATTCGGGTTCAACGGGAGCAGCGGGCCCTGCACGTTCGAGGCGAAGGCGTTGCCCGCCCGTACCAGTTCGCCGCGTGCGGTCTCGCCAGCGGTGGCGGAGACGGCGAAACTGCCGCGACCGGAGACCACTCGGCCGAAGCCGAGCGTCGGGTCGGAGAAGGTCCATTCGCTCGCGTGGTCCTCGAAGCCCAGCACGGTGCCGACAGAGGTGTCGACCACGATGTAGCCGACCTTGCGGTCACGAGTGCGCACGACGTCGAGATCGAAGACACCGAGGCCCTCGATGAGTTCCCCGTCGAGCGTCGTGATCCCGCGACTGAGCAGTTCGGCACCGGCACCGATGGCGAGCAGCGCGCCACCGCTCGCCGCGAACGCCCGGATGCTGTCGCCCCGGGCGAGCAGATCGGTGTGCACGCTGCGGATGGCGGAAAGCGGCCCATTGCCGATGATGATGATATCGAGGCCGTCCGGCAGCTCATCCCCGATGGCCACCGGGAAGAACTCGACCGTCGCGCCCGCGTGCTCGAGACGCACTCGCAGAGCGCGGACGTTGCCTCGGTCGCCGGTGAAGCCCAGCGTCGCCGGGTAAAGCTGCGCGATGCGCACTGTGGCAGTCATCGGCGGGCCACCTCCTGGTCGCCGTGGCCGAGAATCCGCCGGCCGATCATCATAAGCTCGTAGTTGACGAACCAGGTCTGTCGCCCCGCAGTCGTCTTCGGGAACTCTCGCATCAGTGCGACGGCCTTCTCCATGTCAGGCTCGACAGTGCCGATGCGGACGCCCGCGTGCTCCAGTGCGAGTGCCAGCTGGTAGGCCTTCTCGCCGGTGACCACGTCGACGGATTGCAGTGCGTCGAAGTCCACGTCATAGAGCCACGAGACGTCGGGGGTTCCCTCATCGATGGCGATGAGCGAGTGCTCCGGCGTGCCATCCAGCGCGTCCAGGTTCATCTGCAGGCTCGGCGCATTCTTGAACATCACGAACTCGACCTGCTCGCCAGCGGGATCCCCGCGCAGGGGAATCACCTCGCCGCGACCGTAGGCAGGAGCCATGCGCGCGAAGCCATCAGCCGCAGAGTCCGCGGAGAAGGCGCCGCCGAGAACATGCGAGGCCACTGCCAGGGCTGCTGCGGCATCCGCTGCATAGTGCAGGCCTCGCGCGGGCAGTCGCACCTGCGTGTCCACGCCTCCGACGTGCACATCGATGTCGCGTCCCTGCACGCTGCGCACCTCGGCGTAGGCGTCGCGGGCCTGAATACCGGCATTGCCGCTGCGGGTGTCGGCGGCATTGGCCAGGCCGTGCGCAGCCGCGGCGACGATCTCGGGGGCGACGCCGAAGAAGGTCACCGGAGCCGGCATGGCGTCGACATCGATCTTGCTCAGATAGGGGTCGTCGCGGTTGACGACGACATGCGCGTTCGCCCGCTTCGAGGCCTCGAGCATCATGTCGGCGACGCGCTCGGTCTCGTAGAACCGGTAGAGCTGGTCGACCTGCACGTTGAGCGAGAGGATGACCGCGGGCGAGAGCTGATCCGCGAGATCAGCCGCGTAGCCCTCGTCGACCTCCAGCACGGCGACATCGGCGCGGATGCGACCGGTGAGCGTGGCATCCGCCAGCAGTGCACTGGTCACGCCCTGCGGCAGGTTCGCCCCCGTCGGGTTCGTGAACACTCTGAGCCCGTGCGCGCGCAGCACCTCGCTGATCATGTGCGTGGTCGTCGTCTTGCCGTTCGAGCCGAGAACGAAGACGACCCCGTAGCCGAACTGGTCAGCCAGCGTGGGCAGGAGCGTCGGCGCGAGACGGTTGGTGAGGTAACCGGGGAATGCGGAGCCTCCCCCGCGCAGACGGGTCGCAAAACGTGCGAGTTTGCCCGCCAGCACCGGGAAGACGTACCGCAGGCCGGCTGAGCGGGCCTGCGGTGTCTTCGACATCATTCGAGGTAGTCCCGGAGCGACTGCGAGCGGCTCGGGTGACGCAGCTTCGCCATCGTCTTCGACTCGATCTGACGGATGCGCTCACGCGTCACACCGAAGGTGTCGCCGATCTGGTCGAGGGTCTTGGGCTGACCGTCGCCCAGGCCGAAGCGCATACGGATAACGCCCGCTTCGCGCTCCGACAGCGAGTCGAGCAGCTGCTCGAGCTGCCGCTGCAGCATCGTGAATCCGACAGCGTCTGCCGGCACGACAGCCTCGGTGTCCTCGATGAGGTCACCGAATTCGCTGTCGCCGTCCTCGCCGAGCGGCGTGTGCAGCGAGATCGGCTCGCGGCCGTACTTCTGCACCTCGACGACCTTCTCCGGCGTCATGTCGAGCTCGCGGGAGAGCTCCTCAGGCGTAGGTTCGCGACCGAGGTCCTGCAGCATCTGGCGCTGCACGCGGGCGAGCTTGTTGATGACCTCGACCATGTGCACCGGGATGCGGATGGTGCGCGCCTGGTCAGCCATTGCGCGGGTGATCGCCTGACGGATCCACCAGGTCGCGTAGGTCGAGAACTTGAATCCCTTGGTGTAGTCGAACTTCTCGACCGCGCGGATGAGACCGAGGTTTCCCTCCTGGATCAGATCCAGGAACTGCATGCCGCGGCCCGTGTAGCGCTTGGCGAGCGAGACGACCAGACGCAGGTTGGCACCGAGAAGGTGACTCTTCGCGCGGTGGCCATCACGGGCGACCCACTGCAGGTCGAGGCCGAGCTGCTTCGACTTCTCGGCCGCGGTCATCGACGAGAGCTTCTCTTCGGCGAACAGACCCGCCTCGATCCGCATCGCCAGTTCGACTTCCTCAGCCGCGTTCAGAAGTGCGACCTTGCCGATCTGCTTCAGGTAGTCCTTGACCGGATCGGCGGTGGCGCCGGTGATCTGCGTCGAATAGACCGGGGCATCGTCCTCATCGGCGGAGGAGATCACGATCGCGCCGGTGGGCAGCGGCTCGGTGAAGGCGGGCTTCTTGTCGCCCTCTTCTTCGTCGGCTTCGGCCGCCGCGTCTACGGCCTCTTCGTCGACTTCGGGCGCTTCGGCCTTCTTGCGGCTCGCGCGCTTCACGGGAGCCTTCTTCGCCGGAGCCTTCTTCGCGGGAGTCTTCTCGTCGACTTCGGCTTCCGCAGCGGATGCCTTCTTCGCGGGAGCCTTCTTCGCAGGCGCCTTCTTGGCCGGAGCCTTCTTGGCGGCGGTTGCAGCCTTCTCGACGACCACGTCGTCGGTCTCGGGGGTCTCGACCTCTGCAGCCGCAGTCTTCTTGGTGGTCGTCCGGGTCTTCTTGGTCGTGGCAGGAGTCACGTTTCGCCTTTCACGGAGCGGTGCACGCGCTCCGGGCCATTTCGGACACTAGTAAGACCCTTGTCAAGCAGAAACGATGAAATCGCCTGTTGACAACGGGTCAGACGTCCATTATCACACACCCGACAGCGTCCGGCTTACTTCTGATCGATTCCGCGTGCCGTTTCAGCTGTGCTTCTCGTCGTCGCCGGGGCGGCGGGTGGCGAGATAGCGCTCCAACTCGGCGGCGAGCTCGTCGGCGCTGGGCAGATCGCGCTCGTCGAACGCGGCGTCCTCGCCGTCTTCATCCCGACCCGCCATATAGGCGTCATAGCGGCGCTCAAGGGTGTGCACCATCTGCATCAGCTCATCACTTCCATGCAGCTGCTCATCGACGCGCTCGAAGTACTCGTCTCGTCGCGCCTGCACGTCATCCATGCGCAGCACCAGCCCTGTGGCCAGCATGAGCTTGTCGGCTGCAGCGATCACGGTATCGGGGTAGTCGGTGTCGGCGAGGTAGTGCGGCACCAGCAGCACGAAACCGGCCACCTGCACCTCGTGCTCGACAAGTCGGTACTCCAGCAGATGTCCGACCGTTGCCGGCACTTGCGTGCGCGGGCGCCATACCGAATGCGCAGCGGCGAGTTCGCGACGGTTGCCGCTCACAGTGGTGCCCAGTGGCCGCGTGTGCGGTACTGGCATCGCGATCGAATGCACCCACGAGACCGTCGACACCTGGAAGGCATCGATGAACCCCACGACGGACTCGGTGAAGGCGTTCCACGCAAAATCGGGCTCATAGCCGGACAGCAGCAGGAACGGCTGCCCGAGCGCGTCATGCGCGAGCGACAGGTCGAGACGGGCTGGACGATATTCGCTCAGGTGGTCCTGGTCGAAGACGATGACCGGCCGTCGCGCACGGTAGTCGAGCAGCACATCGTTATCGAACGCGATCAGCGGCTGCGGCTCGGTGGTCGCGTACAGGTGCTCGATGAGGTTCGACACGGCGTTGCCAGCATCGGTGAAGCCAGTGAGCAGGATGACCAACGGCAATCCGGTCGGCACGTCGGGTGCGCCGGCGATCGACTCGTACAGCTCTGCAGAAGAGGGCATGCATCAATGCTACGAGGCGCGGGGTGCGCGCGGCCTCGACGACTCAAGCTGACAGCGAACACGAAGCGGGGCGTGTCAGCGCAAGTGCGGACGATCTCCCTAGGATGGAACCATGACGCTTCCCGTGATCTCTCACACGACCGATCCGTTCCCAGGAAGTGCTGCAGACGCCGCAGTGCTCGTCATTCCCGATCCAGACGCCTCCACCGAGGCGCTCTCCGGCTTCGAGGGTCTCACCCAGACTCTGACAGCCATCGGGTACAAGGGCACCGCATCCGCATACACCCGTGTGCACCTGCCTGCAGTCACTTCCCTGCCTCTCGCGGTGGTGAGCGCAGGCCCATCTCCGACGGCGGAGACGGTGCGCGATGCCGTCGCCACGGCGGTGCGCAGCCTCACCGGCTTCGCCACCGTCTCGATCGGCTTCGCCGCTGATCTGGAGCAGTTCGCAGCCGCGGCCGCAGAAGGCGCACTGCTCGGCGGTTACCGCTTCGACGACTACCGCTCCGAGAAGAAGCCCGCGCGCGCCGAGTCGCTGGTTCTGCACGCCGCCGAGCTCGCAGACGGAGCGCTCGTTCACGCCCGCGCGGTCGCTGAGGGCATCGCCCTGGTGAAGGATCTCGTCTCCACACCGGCCGAATGGCAGAGCCCCGAGCAGCTGGCGCAGAGCGCCATCGATGCTGTCGCCGAGCTGCCGATCGAGGTCGAGGTGTTCGACGAGGAGCAGCTGGAAGAGCAGGGCTTCGGCGGAATCATCGGCGTCGGCCGCGGTTCCGACCGTCCGCCGCGCCTCGTGCGGCTCAGCTACTCCCCCGCGGATGCCGCGCGACACATCGCGCTGGTCGGCAAGGGCATCACGTTCGACACCGGTGGCCTCTCGCTCAAGCCGGCTGCCGGCATGGTCGGGATGAAGTTCGATATGGCAGGCTCGGCGACCATCCTCGCCGCGATCCGTGCCATCGCCGCCCTCGAGCTGCCGGTGCGCGTGACGGCCTGGATGTGCATCGCCGACAACATGCCGTCCGGTCGGGCGACGCGCCCGGGAGATGTCCTGCGGATGCTGGATGGCCAGACCGTCGAGGTGCTCAACACCGACGCCGAGGGACGCCTGGTCCTCGCGGACGGCCTCGTCGCCGCCAGCCGGGAGAACCCCGATGTGATCATCGATGTCGCCACCCTCACCGGCGCGATCATCGTCGCGCTCGGCATGCGCCACACCGGCGTCATGGGCGACGATTCCGCCGTCGCCGAGTACCTGGCTGCAGCGAAGTCCGTCGATGAGCTCGCGTGGTCGCTTCCGCTGCCGGAGTTCATGGAGGAGACGCTGGACTCGCAGATCGCCGACATGATCAACGCGAACATGAGCGATCGCTCCGGGGGCTCGATGTTCGCCGGTCTGTTCCTGCAGCGCTTCATCGGGCGCGTCTCGGATGCCGCCGATGCACCGCGCATCCCGTGGGTGCACCTCGACATCGCCGGGTCGGCCGAGCACAAGGGATCGTCGTACGGATTCACCGAGAAGGGCGCGACCGGCGCGACCGTCCGTTCTCTCATCGCCTTCGCGCAGGCATCAGTCAAGGAGGCCTGATGGCCGTTCACGAGTTCGACCTCGTCATTCTCGGCGGTGGCAGCGGCGGTTATGCGGCCGCGATCCGAGCCAGCGAGCTGGGCAAGAAGGTGGTGCTGATCGAGAAGGACAAGGTCGGCGGCACCTGTCTGCATCGCGGGTGCATTCCGACGAAGGCGCTGCTGCACGCAGCCGAAGTCGCCGATCACGTGCGCTCGGCGGCATCCGTCGGCGTGACCGCAACGCTGGAAGCCATCGACGCAGCGGGCGTGCGCTCCTACCGCGAGGGCATCGTCGCCAAGAAGTTCAAGGGTCTGGAAGGGCTGCTCAAAGCTCGTGGCATCACGGTCGTCGCGGGCGAGGGGCGCCTCGCCGCGAATCGCTCCGTGACGGTCGGCGACGATCGCTACGTCGGCGCCGATGTGGTGCTCGCCACCGGCTCATACAGCCGCTCACTGCCCGGGCTCGAGATCGGCGGTCGGATCATCGCCAGCGAGCAGGCGCTCGCGCTGGATGAGATCCCCTCCAGCGTCGTGATCCTCGGCGGCGGCGTTATCGGTGTCGAGTTCGCCAGCGTCTGGCGCTCGTTCGGCGCCGAAGTCACCATCGTCGAAGCACTGCCGCACCTGGTGCCCAACGAGGACATCGCGCTGAGCAAGGGCCTGGAGCGCGCCTTCCGCCGCCGCGGCATCAAGTACTCCCTCGGCACGCGCTTCCAGAAGGCCGAGCAGGACGACAGCCAGGTGACGGTCACGCTCGAAGACGGCAAGAGCTTCTCGGCGGACTATCTTCTGGTCGCTGTCGGGCGAGGCCCCGCAACGGCCGATCTCGGCTTCGAAGAGGCCGGCGTCTCGCTCGACCGCGGGTTCGTGACAGTCGATGATCAGCTGCGCACCGGCGTGCCGGGACTGTGGGCCGTCGGCGACATCGTTGCCGGCCTGCAGCTCGCGCACCGTGGTTTCCTGCAGGGCATCGCGGTTGCAGAGCGGATCGCCGGGATGCAGGTTCCGGCACTGCCGGAGTCGCAGATTCCACGCGTGACCTACTGCAGTCCGGAGGTGGCATCCGTCGGCATCACGGAGGAAGCCGCCATCGCCGAATACGGTGCGGACGCCGTCGTCGCGTACGACTACAACCTCGCCGGCAACGGCAAGAGCGAGATCATCGGCACCGGCGGAACGGTGAAGGTCGTCCGTCAGAAGGATGGCCCTGTCGTCGGCGTGCACCTGCTCGGCGACCGGGTGGGCGAGCTGATCACCGAGGGACAGCTCGCGGTGGCCTGGGAAGCACATCCCGAGGACATCGCGCCGCTCATTCACGCGCACCCCACACAGAGCGAGGCACTGGGCGAGGTTTTCCTCGCACTGGCCGGAAAACCGCTCCACGCACTCTGAACCGCACCAACCGGGCGCCCAGGTCACTAAGCTTGATGGCGTCACAGATTTCTGAAGGAGACTCCGTCATGAGCACACCCGTGGTCCTCCCCGCACTCGGGGAGAGCGTTACCGAGGGTACGGTCACTCGCTGGCTGAAGCAGGTCGGCGACACGGTGCAGGCGGATGAGGGCCTGCTCGAGATCTCGACCGACAAGGTCGACACCGAGATTCCCTCTCCGGTCAGCGGCGTCATCGAGGAGATCCTCGTGGCCGAAGACGACACCGTCGAGGTGGGCGCTCTGCTGGCCCGGATCGGCGATGGCAGTGCCGCACCGGCCGAAGACGACGCGCCCGCTGCAGAAGAGCCCGCCGCTGAGGAAGCCCCGGCCGAGGAATCACCGGCGGCAGAAGCCGCTCCGGCAGCGGAGGCCGCACCGGCTGAGGAAGAGGCAGCACCCGCGGCCGCTTCCGGCGACGCGACCGACGTCGTTCTCCCCGAACTCGGCGAGAGCGTCACCGAGGGCACCGTCACCCGCTGGCTGAAGGAGATCGGCGACGATGTCGCTGTCGACGAGGCTCTGCTGGAGATCTCGACCGACAAGGTCGACACGGAGATCCCCTCGCCCGTGGCGGGAACACTGCAGGAGATCCTCGCGGCCGAAGACGAGACCGTCGCCGTCGGCGCTGTCCTCGCTCGGATCGGCTCCGGAGCTGCTCCCGCAAAGGACGCTCCCGCGAAGGAGACTGCCACCGAGGAAGCACCGGCGAAAGAAGAGCCCGCTGCCGAGGCTCCGGCCAAGGAAGCACCTGCGGAGAAGGCTCCGGCCCAGGACGCACCTGCGGAGAAGGCTGCGGCTGTCGAAGCCCCGGCACCGCGTGCCGTGGGCGCACCAGCTTCAACCGACAAGCCTGCAGAGCCCGAGTCCGACTCGCTGTACGTGACACCCCTGGTGCGCCGCCTGGCCAACCAGCAGGGGATCGACCTCGCTTCGGTGAAGGGCACTGGCGTGGGTGGCCGCATCCGCAAGGAAGACGTGCTGAAGGCTGCGGAGACGAAGGCGCAGGCTCCGGCCGATGCCGCCACATCCGCACCGGCACCGGCACCGCTGGAGGTCTCGCCGCTGCGCGGAACCACCCAGCCGATGTCGCGCCTGCGCAAGGTCGTCTCCGAGCGTGCCGTCGCATCGATGCAGCAGACGGCGCAGCTGACCACGTTCGTCGAGGTCGACGTCACCAAGCTTGCGGCGTACCGCACCGCGAACAAGGATGCGTTCCAGCAGAAGACCGGCGACAAGCTCTCGTTCCTGCCGTTCTTCACGCTCGCCGCTGCCGAGGCGCTGCAGGCCTTCCCGGTCGTCAACGCGACCGTCGATGGCAACAAGATCGTCTACCCGGCAAGCGAGAACATCTCGATCGCGGTGGACACCGAGCGAGGTCTGCTCACGCCGGTCGTGCGCGACGCGGCGACGAAGAACCTCGCTGAGCTGGCTCACGAGATCGCTGATCTGGCTGCTCGTACCCGCGATAACAAGCTCAAGCCCGACGAGCTGGCCGGGGGCACGTTCACCGTGACCAACACCGGCTCACGTGGTGCGCTGTTCGACACGCCGCTGGTGTTCCTGCCGCAGTCGGCGATCCTCGGGACGGGTGTCGTCTTCAAGCGCCCGGGTGTTGTCACAGTCGACGGTGTCGACGCCATCGCGGTGCGTTCGTACGTCTACCTGGCGATCTCGTACGATCACCGGATCATCGACGGTGCGGATGCTGCGCGCTTCCTCGGTGCCATCAAGGATCGACTCGAGAACGCGAACTTCGCGGCTCAGCTGGGCATCTGACCCCGTTCAGCCCTGTGCCGGTGGCTGGTCCACGACGTCATACACGTCGCGTACCAGCCATTTCTCGTTCTGGCGGCTGAGCACGAGCATCTGCTCGCCCTGCTCCGCCGTCGAGACGAGCCGCACGACAGCGATGTCACCGTAGTCTTCGATCGGAATGATCTTGCGGCCCTCGGGGCTGCGCGCCAGGCGCTCCAGAACGATCTCCCCCGCCCCATCGACGACTGCCTGCGCACACCGCATGTCCTCGTGCGCAGCGCAGTCCGCTATCCCTGCCAGGAGCACGGTGACTATCTGCTGCACCGAGCCGTCGACGAGGTCGTCGTCGTCGTGTGGAGCCGGATCCGGCTCGCGCTCGGCGGGAGTCTCCGGTGCAGACGCCGGAACCTCGCTCTTCGGCGTCTGCTGCGGCGCGTTCTTCGGCTCCGTCGTCGGTTCAAGCCCCGCGCCGGTCTGAGCGCTCTGCGCCGCCGAATCGGTGCTGCGTGTGTCCTCCATCGCCGAAGAGTCCTCACCGCCCCCGGGCCACAGCAGACCGCCCAGGAGCACCACGGCGGCCGCCGCAGCGCCGACCAGCAGCATCCGCCCACGTCCGGCCTTCTCCGGTGCCGTACGGCCCGCCCCAGCATCGGTCTTCGACTTTCGTGCTGTCTCACTGTGGTTGCGCGGTGGCCTGTGGCGCGGCATGCGCTCGCGCACCCGCTCGAGAAGCTCGCCCCCGAGTTCCACCGCAAGCTGGCGAAGACCGCGACGCTCTGCGAGCAGCTGCGTGTCTTCAGGCATTCTCGCCCGGTGCAGCGGAATCGCGGCGACGCGCTCAGGCGGATAGACCTCCCGCTCCAATGCACGCGGTGAAGCCAGCTCCGTGAGCTCGCGCTCCCAGGTATCCGTCGAGCGAAGGACCACCCGCCGGTCGGCGGTCGCACTGCCGATCTCTCCCAGCAGTCGCTCCAGCGCACGATCGGTGCATGCGCCCCGAATACGACCGACGATCTCACCAGTTGATGCAGCGCACGAACTGCCCTCACCGGGTACGAAAACAGGGCGGGACTCGTCAGTGAGCCACCAGCGCCCACGCACATCACTGTCCTCGACTTCGAAGACGCCACGCAGCATGCTGCCGACCAGAGTGACCGTCTCTCCCGCACTGAGCGGGCGCTGTGCGGTTGCTCGACGTCCGAGGAAGGCTTCGACGGGTTCCACGCACCACGGCAGCAGCGCATCCAACCCGTCCCTGCGGCGCACGACGTCACGCACGCCGGCCACATGCTCGGCCGAGGCGTGCGTCCACAGCGTGTCAGACGTGCCCGCAGCGTCCACGCGCACGCGCATCTGCTCGCCGTCGGTGACGAGCTCGCCTGCGAACGCGGACTCGCGTCCATCCAGATGACGGATCCCCCGATGTGCTCCCGGAATCAGCGCTGTGGTGTCGTCCATGGCTCCATGACAGCGCACCGGGCGGGCGCGAAGCGTGCTGTGGCCGAGAATCGGGGAGAAGTCAGAGCAATCGCGCAGATGTGCAGAACGAACGAGGCCCGATCACTCGGTAGGCTGGTAGGCATGGCAAAGCGTGCTCCCGATACTGAGAAGCGTCCCGGCTTCTTCTCCCAGATCCGTTCCCTGTTCCGCTTCACCCGGGACGTCTACGGCTGGCTTCCCTGGGCGCAGATCGCGATCCTCATCGCCGGTGTGCTCATCGGACTCATCCTGGGTTTCGTCATCGGCGGCGGAATCAATGCTCTCTCGCTCGTCCTCTGGGGTTTCACCGGCCTCATGTTCGGCATCCTCGGGGCGATGTTCCTGATGACCAGGCTGTCGACGAAGGCCATGTACGCGAAGATCGACGGCACTCCGGGCGCGGTCGGGCATGTGCTCTCCACCAGCCTCGGGCGCAGCTGGCAGGCGTCTGACACCCCCGTCGGCATCAACCCCAAGACGCAGGAAGCCGTGTACCGCACCATCGGTCGTGGCGGCATCGCGGTCGTCGGCGAGGGCAGCCGGGGCCGACTGACCCGGCTGGTCAACGAGGAGCGCCAGAAGGCGCAGCGCGTCGCACACGGTGTACCGGTGACAGTGATCTACGTCGGTCACGGCGATGACGATGTCGCGATCTCAGATCTTTCCAAAACGATCAAGAAGCTTCCCAAGGCGATCGACAAGGCCACGATGGCGGCGGTCATCCGCCGGGTCGAGTCGGTCTCGCAGTCGCTCTCCTCGCTGCCGATCCCGAAGGGCATCGACCCCACCAAGGTTCGCGCGCAGCGCCCGCGCTGAGCGCGGCGCAGTATCCGCTCAACAGAACGGCCCCTCTCATCGAGAGGGGCCGTTCTGCGTCAGTCGTTGAAGTTCACTGGTCGCCCAGGGGCACCTTCGGCAGTCGACGCACGCGAGGACGCCGTCGCCGCTTCTCCGGGATCATCGTGCGCATCTCCTCGAGCTTGCCGAAGCAGAGCAGCCGGTCCTCTGCCTCGAGCACGACATGCTTTCGCGGGTTGGGGATGACACTCACGCCTCGGTGCAGGGTGAGCACGGTGATATCGCGATCCCACAGACCGAGATCCCCGAGTTTCATGCCCACCTGCTCAGAACCCGAGGGGAAACCCAGCTCGGCGACCCCATATCCGGTGGATACGCTGAGTCGCTGACGAACATCGATATCGGGGAAAGCGACCTGATTCGCGATGTAGTCGACGATCGCGCCGGCGACGTCGAGGTTCGTCGCCGCTTCGATGCCCTGCAGTCCCGGTGACGAATTCACCTCCATGACGAGCGGGCCGTCATCGCTTTCGAGCATGTCGACACCGGCGACGCGCAGTCCCATGATCTGGGCCGACCGCACCGCTGTCTGCTCGTAGACCGGGTCGAGCGCGACGGGCTCGACGCGTCCGCCGCGGTGCACGTTCGAGCGGAACTCATCGCCTTCCGCCACCCGCCGCATCGCCGCGACGACACGATCGCCGACGACGAGCGCGCGGATGTCACGGCCACGACTCTCAGCGATGAATTTCTGAATCAGCACGTTCTGGTTCGTCGAGTGCAGCGTCTCGATGATCGCCTCGGCGACCTTGACCTGCGGAGCAAGGATGACGCCGATGCCCTGGGTGCCCTCGAGGAGCTTGATGACGACGGGTGCTCCACCGACGCGCTCGATCGCCGGACGCACATCGGCGCGGTTGCGCACGAAGGCGGTCGGCGGCATGGCGATGTTGTGTCGGGAGAGGATCTGGTTCGCGCGCAGCTTGTCACGCGCGCTGGAGATGCCGGCAGCCGTGTTCGGCGTGTACACGTCCATCTGCTCGAACTGACGCACGACGGCGGTGCCGAAGTACGTGATCGAGTTGCCGATCCGGGGCAGGATCGCGTCGTACTCGCTGAGCTGTTTGCCACGGAAGAACAGATCCGGTGCCTCGGCGGTGAGGTCGATGGCGAAGCGGAGCGTGTTGAGCACCTTGACGTTGTGCCCACGCTGCTGTGCGGCAGCGCGAAGACGCTGCGTGGAGTACGACTGCGGTGCCCGCGAGAGGACGGCGATCTTCACAGAATTTTCCTGCCAGGATGTAGGGGTGAATCGGTCCTCTCATTCAAACACGTCGACAGGGTGGCGGGAGTGGGTTGCGCTGCCCGATCTGGGCGTGGACTGGATCAAGGCGAAGATCGACACCGGCGCGCGCACATCGTCTCTGCATGCCTTCGACGTGCAGGAGTTCACCCGCGATGGCGCCGATTGGGTGCGCTTCGCTGTGCATCCCTGGCAGGACACGCAGGAAGACGAGGTCATTCACGAGTGCCCGGTATTCGATCGGCGCGCGGTGCGCAGCTCCTCCGGCCACGCGGAGGATCGCCTCGTCGTCAAGATGCTCCTCAGACTGGTCGGCGAAGAGGTCGATGCCGAGATCTCCCTCACCAATCGTGACGAGATGGGCTTTCGGATGCTGATCGGCCGCGAGGCACTGCGGCGCGGGTTCATCGTCGACCCGGCCAGGTCGTTCCTCGGCGGGCGCGCGCCCCGTGAGGCCCGCCGCCGCAACCGCGGCAAGGCCTAGCGAAGCCGGTTCTGTCAGGCTCGGATGAGCACGGTGCCAGCGGCTTTGTCATGCAGACCGCGCTGATCGGCATCCCAGATCACCGCAGGAATGACGACCAGCAGCAGCAGAGTGCGCACGATCGGACGCCACAGTCCGACCCAGCCACCACCGAGCCGGACGAGACGCATGCCCAGCATGCGATGGCCCGGGCTGCCCCCTGCGGTCGGGATGAAGACGATCTGCAGCACGGCGAAAACCATCATCGGCGCGAACTGACGCCACCCCGCCTCGCCCGGCAGCGCGAACTGGTCGTAGCCGAGGAACCCGACGGCGATGATGGTCGCGGCGACATAGTCGATCAGCAGAGCACCGATCCGGCGGCCGGGTCGAGCGACGCTGCGAGGTCCGGTCGCGGGCAGGCCAAGACGTTCGCCAGGGTACTCATTCACCCGTCCAGCCTACCGATCACGCGTAACATGCCCGAAACACGAGCGACACCGCGGGGAAACGCCGCCAGCATAATCTGCGTAAGGTTGATTGAACCGATACCCGATCAGGAGTCGTACATGTTCACAGATCCCGCAGAGGTCCTCCGCTATATCGAGGAGAACGACGTCAAGTTCCTCGACATCCGATTCACCGACCTTCCGGGGGTGCAGCAGCACTTCAACATCCCGGCGTCCACGGTGGACGAGGATTTCTTCCGTGACGGACAGCTCTTCGACGGTTCGTCGATCCGCGGATTCGCCAGCATCCACGAATCCGACATGCAGCTGATCCCCGACGTCACCACCGCCTACGTCGACCCGTTCCGCGCGGCGAGCACGCTGGTGATGATCTTCGACATCTACAACCCGCGCACCGGCGAGATCTACAGCAAGGACCCCCGTCAGGTCGCCAAGAAGGCCGAGAAGTACCTCGTATCCACCGGCATCGCCGACACGGCGTTCTTCGCTCCTGAAGCGGAGTTCTACATCTTCGATGACGTGCGCTACTCGGTCACCGGCGGCGAGAGCTTCTACAAGATCGACTCCGAAGAGGCCGCCTGGAACTCGGGCCGCGAGGAGGAGGGCGGGAACCTCGCCAACAAGACGCCGTTCAAGGGCGGGTACTTCCCGGTCGCCCCGGTCGACAAGACCGCGGACCTGCGCGATGACATGACCCTGCGCCTGATCGACGCAGGATTCCACCTGGAGCGGTCGCATCACGAGGTCGGCACGGCGGGTCAGCAGGAGATCAACTACCGTTTCGACACCATGGTCCGCTCGGCCGACGACATCCTGAAGTTCAAGTACATCATCAAGAACACCGCCGAGGAGTGGGGCAAGACGGTCACCTTCATGCCGAAGCCGCTGTACGGCGACAACGGCTCGGGCATGCACACCCACCAGTCGCTGTGGCTCGATGGCACGCCGCTGTTCTTCGACGAGGCGGGCTACGGCCAGTTGAGCGACATCGCGCGCTGGTACATCGGCGGCCTGCTCAAGCACGCCAACGCTGTGCTCGCATTCACGAACCCGACGCTGAACAGCTACCACCGTCTGGTGAAGCACTACGAGGCGCCGGTGAACCTCGCATACTCGGCCGGCAACCGCTCCGCGGCGATCCGGATCCCGCTGACGGGCTCGAACCCGAAGGCCAAGCGCATCGAGTTCCGGGTGCCGGATGCCTCCAGCAACCCGTATCTCGCCTTCGCCGCGCAGATGATGGCAGGTCTCGACGGCATCAAGAACCGCATCGAGCCGATGGAGCCCATCGACAAGGACCTGTACGAGCTGCCCCCGGAGGAGGCCGCGAACATCCCGCAGGTGCCGAACTCTCTGCTGGACTCGCTGAACGCTCTGCGCGACGACCACGACTTCCTGCTCGAAGGCGGCGTGTTCACCAAGGAGCTCATCGACACCTGGATCTCGTACAAGTACGAAGAGGAGATCCTGCCGATGGCGCAGCGCCCGCACCCTTACGAGTTCGAGCTGTACTACGGCTGCTGACGCTCAGCAGAAGACGCGGAGGGCGGCGGGCTGCACGCGCACGTGCAACTGAGAGACTTCGCCCGCTTCCTCTCCGTCGATCTCGAACGCGACCGGAGTGTCGATCGACACCTGCATCGCTGCACCGGAGAGATGCCGTGCGGAGTCGGTGCTGACGGTCGCCTCGGTGCCGCCCAGAACGCGGCGGATGCCGTTGTCCCACACCACGGTGCGCAGCGTCTCCATCCATTGCGCGGCATTGTCGGCACTGATGAGCAGAACATCCAGACGTCCGTCGTCGGGCACCGCGTCCGGCAGCAGTGTGACGCCGCCCTGAATGGCGCCGCAGTTGCCGATCAGCAGTGTGTGCCCGCTCAGCTGCTGCTGCTCGCCGTCATCGATGGCCAGTTCGAAGGTGACGCTCTCCGCGGCGGCGAAAGCTCGTCCCATCGCCTCGACGTAGGCCAGCCAGCCCGCTTTGTCCTTCAGGTCGTCGTCCGTCTCGGCGAGCATGTGCGCGTCGAGGCCGAAGCCGATCATCACGAGGAAGCCGGTCTCGTCGTTCTGCTCATCGGCGCGAACCCAGCCCATATCGATCTCGCGGTGCGAGCCTGCGGAGATCACCTGGAGAGCTCTCGGGATGCTGCCCAGCGGGATGCCGAGATTGCGGGCGAGCAGGTTCCCGGTGCCCTGCGGGATGATCCCCAGTGCCGGCGCATCGGGTGCGGCGGAGATCACCTCCGCGACGGTGCGCACAGTGCCGTCGCCTCCGACCGCGATCAGCACCTCACATCCCGCAGCCACCCCTGCCTCCGCCATGGCGCGCCCGGGATCATCGGCGGTCGTCTCCCACCACAGCACCTCCGAGGCTTCTCCGAGCGCGGACTCCACCGCCGCGCGCAGCCGCTTCTCGTTCACCTTGGTCGGATTCCAGACGATTCCCACACGGTTCGGCATCATGTTCCCCTTGCGTTGATGTGCGGGCGCTCTCACCCGTAGAACTGCTTCTCGAATACTCTTCTGGCCCTGCGCGTCACTCTCAGGAAGTCCTCTTCGAGGACGGTCGCAGAGCGATCCGGGTACCCGAGCAGCCGGCCCACGCCATCGAGATCGCGGAATTCCGTGGGCAGAACATCCCGGGTTTTTGCGGTGAGGAGGGTCATCGCCGTGCGCAGACGGCTGGCGAGGATCCAGGCGGCGCGCAGTTTGGCCGCGCCCGCGGCCGGCAGCAGCTTCGCCCGAACCGCTGCGTCCAGTGCGTGCAGCGTGGACGTCGTGCGCAGTGCTGGAATGGCGTGCCCGTGCTGCAGCTGCAGCACCTGCACCATCCACTCCACATCGCTGAGCGTCCCGGGACCGAGTTTCAAGTGCCGGCGCGGATCCGCGCCCTGCGGGAGCCGCTCCCCCTCGATCCGCGCCTTGATCCTCTTGATCTCGCGCACGGCCTGCGCTTCCACCTGCTGCGGGTAGCGGATGCTGTCGGCGAGCCGCGTGAACTTCGCGATGAGTTTCGCACTGCCGGCGATTCCGCGCGCACGCAGCAGCGCCTGCGCCTCCCACGACAGCGACCAGCGCCGGTAGTACTGCGTGTACGCCTCGATTGAGCGGACGATCGCACCGTTGCGCCCCTCCGGGCGAAGATCGGCATCGAGATCGAGCGGCACCTTGCCGTCTGCGAGGTGGGTCCGCAGGCCCGAGACGATCTTCGCTGAGTGCTGCTGTGCACGCTGCGGATCGATGCCATTGGCGTCGTAGACGAACAAGACATCGGCGTCCGAGCCGAGACCCAGCTCCGCTCCGCCGAAGCGTCCCATTGCAATGATCGAGAAGTCGAGCGCGTCGTCTTCGGCAGGCACGACTTCACGCCGCACCGCTCGCAGCGCCGCCTGGATGGTGACTTCGGTGATCTCGGTGAGC
The DNA here is from genome assembly GCF_900163815.1 of Microbacterium esteraromaticum. Classification (GTDB taxonomy): domain Bacteria; phylum Actinomycetota; class Actinomycetes; order Actinomycetales; family Microbacteriaceae; genus Microbacterium; species Microbacterium esteraromaticum_B. The sequence continues at coordinate 178,132 of NZ_FUKO01000012.1, forward strand.
GCCTGTGCGGACTCGTCGATGGTGATCCGCTCCAGCACAAGGCCGAGCGCCGTGCGCAGCAGCTCGCGACGGCGCAGCGCGCGTACCGATTTCAGCGCGTCCTTGGTCGTCGCATGCCTGGTCTGGATCGCGCGCGCTTCTTCGTCCAGCGCCGCGGCTCCCCGTGGGCGGAGCGCTGCCGGGCTGTCCAGCCATGCGACCGACTCGGGAATCCACTCCATAAGCTCGCCGATGTACCGGGAGCTGGACAAGACACGCGTCAGCCGTTCCGCAGCCCCGGAAGAGTCGCGCAGCATGCGCAGGAACCAATGCGTGTCGCCGAGCCGCTCGCTGATCCGCCGGAACGCGATGAGCCCATAGTCCGGATCGGTCCCGTCGGCGAACCACCGCAGCATGACTGGCATGAGGTGGCGCTGAATCGTCGATTTGCGGCTGATCCCGGTCGTGAGAGCTGCAATGTGGCGCAACGCGCCGGCGGGGTCGCGGAAGCCGATCGCGGCCAGCCGGGATCCGGCTTGCGCCGTCGACAGCATCCGCTCCTCGGCCGGCAGCGACGCGACCGCTGCCAGCAGTGGCCGGTAGAACAGACGCGTGTGCTGCTCGCGCACGTCCCGCCGCAGTGCCTCCCACACGCCGCGCAGCTCCGAGGCGCTGTCGGCCAGGCCGGTCGCGCGCGCGAGACGCCGCATGCCTTCGTCGTCGCGTGGCAGCAGATGCGTGCGGGTGAGCTCGTGCAGTTGCAGACGGTGCTCGATCAGGCGCAGCATCCGGTACTGCTCGGCGAACGCCCCCGCCTCGGCTCGTCCGATGTATCCGCCTTCGACGAGCGCATCGAGAGATTCCAGAGTGCCGCGAGTGCGCAGGTTCTCGTCGCTCAACCCGTGCACGAGCTGCAGAAGCTGCACGGTGAACTCGATGTCGCGCAGCCCCCCTGGCCCGAGTTTGAGCTGGTAGGGCACGTCTTCCGCCGGGATGTTCGCGGTCACCCGCTCCCGCATCGTCTGCACGCTCTCGACGAAGTCCTCGCGGGCCGCGCTCGCCCAGACCTTCGGCTGCACGGCCTCGATGTAGCCGGCTCCGAGTTCGGGGTCGCCCGCCATCGCACGTGCCTTCAGCAGCGCTTGGAACTCCCAGCTCTTCGCCCACCGGTCGTAGTACGCCAGGTGAGAAGCAAGGGAGCGCACCAGGGCGCCCTGCTTGCCCTCTGGGCGCAGCGCAGCATCCACCTCCCAGAGCGCGGGTTCGGCGTCGATGCCCGACAGCGCGCGCATCGTCTCCCGCGCCAACCGCGTCGCCACATCGATCGCGTGCGCCTCATCGATGACATCTTCGTCTGCTGTGCCGCCGACGAAGATCACATCCACGTCACTGAGGTAGTTCAGCTCCCGCGCGCCGGCCTTGCCCATCCCGATGATCGCCAGCGTGGTCGCTGCGACCTCCGCGTGTCCGTCCCTGCCATCGGAATCAGCCACTGCTGTGCGCGCGATCGCGAGAGCGGCCTCCAGCGCTGCCGCCGCGGCGTCCGCGAGCGCCGCCGAGACGCCTTCGATCGCGGCGGTCGGGTTGGCGGATGCCAGATCTGCCGCGACGATCTCAGTGAGACAGCGTCGGTACTCGATCCGCAGCGCCATCTCGGCATGCTCGGCATGTGCGAAGCCATCCTCCGCGCCGACGGCATCCAGCATCCGGGCGGTGAGCTCCGCCGCTCCCGGCAGATCTGTACGCAGCAGCGCATCGATGTCGAACTGCTCGGGACGCCGCTCGAAGAAGCCGGCGATCCCCGATGAGATGCCGAACAGTCGCCACACGGCTTCGCGGGCGTTCGGCGCACTCAGCACCGCCGTCGCCCTGTCAGCGTCGCGTCGTGCGACGTGCAGCATTCCCCGCACCGCTGCATCCGGATCCGCCGCTGTCATGCCCTCGACGAGTTCCACCCGGTCAAGGCCCGTGATCTCGGCGAGCTCGGTGAGGTCGGCGGATGCCGCTGTCAGCTCGACGAAGCCGAGCCTCGCCAGAGCCGAGAGCGACGCGGACGCATCAGGGCGCGCCATGACCGCGCCTCAGAGCAGCCCGAGATTGCTCTTGAGCTCGAACGGGGTCACCTGGCCGCGGTAGGCCTCCCATTCCTTGCGCTTGTTGAGCAGCACGTAGTTGAAGACCTGTTCGCCGAGCGTCTCGGCGACGAGTTCGGAATCCTCCATCAGTTCGAGCGCGTGGTCGAGACTCGCCGGCAGCGAGGTGTAGCCGAGTGCACGGCGTTCCGAGCCGGTCAGCGACCAGACATTGTCTTCGGCTTCTCTGGGCAGCTCGTACTCTTCCTCGATGCCCTTGAGCCCGGCGGCGAGCATGAGCGCGTAGGCGAGGTAGGGGTTGGTCGCCGAGTCGATCGCACGGTACTCGACCCGCGTGGACTGCCCCTTGTTCGGCTTGTACATCGGCACGCGCACCAGCGCAGAGCGGTTGTTGTGCCCCCAGGTGACGAAGCTGGGCGCCTCGTCGCCGCCCCACAGCCGTTTGTAGGAGTTCACGAACTGATTCGTGACGGCGGCGATCTCGTTGGCGTGGCGAAGCAGACCGGCTATGAACCGACGGCCGGTGATCGAGAGCTGATACTCGGCCCCGGCCTGGTAGAACGCGTTCGTATCGCCTTCGAAGAGAGACAGGTGCGTGTGCATGCCGCTGCCGGGCTGGTCGCTGAGCGGCTTCGGCATGAACGTCGCATAGACGCCCTGCTCGATCGCCACCTCTTTCACCACGGTGCGGAAGGTCATGATGTTGTCGGCTGTGGTGAGGGCATCGGCGTAGCGCAGATCGATCTCGTTCTGGCCGGGCCCGCCCTCATGGTGGCTGTATTCGACGGAGATGCCGAGGTCTTCCAGCATCCGCACCGACCGGCGTCGGAAATCGTGCGCCGTGCCACCGGGCACGTTGTCGAAATAGCCGGCGTTGTCGACCGGCACCGGGCCCTCCGGGCCGAACTGCGCCGACTTCAGCAGATAGAACTCGATCTCCGGGTGCGTGTAGAACGTGAATCCCGCGTCGGCCGCCTTCGCCAGCGCGCGTCGGAGCACGTGCCGCGGGTCGGACACAGCCGGGCGCCCATCGGGGGTGGTCAGGTCGCAGAACATGCGGGCAGTGGGGTCGATCTCCCCCCGCCACGGCAGGATCTGGAAGGTCGATGGATCCGGCTGTGCGAGCAGATCGGATTCGAATGAGCGGGTCAGCCCCTCAATCGCCGAGCCGTCGAAGCCGATCCCCTCGGCGAACGCACCCTCGACCTCGGCCGGAGCGATCGCCACCGATTTCAGCGTGCCGATGACATCCGTGAACCACAACCGGATGAATTTGACGCCGCGCTCCTCGATGGTGCGCAGCACGAAATCGCGCTGCTTGTCCATCGTCACGAGGCCGGTGTCGAGCCGGGGACGTCCCAGCCGCCTTCGGCGACCTCTTCCTCTGCCCAGGCGTTGGATCGCGCCCGGATGATCGCCGGGGCCTGTGCGGCCTCTTCGGCGGTGTCGAAGGGTCCGGCCCTGTCAACCGCGGGAGACTGCATTCCGAACTCGACCTGTCCGGTGCTGATGTTGTACCAGTACTTCTTGTCGCCGTCGGGCATGTCCACTCCTTCGTCGAGTTCTTCGAGATCTCGTCACGATCCTAATCGCACCGCGTGTGATGGCTAGGCTATTCGCCATGGCACAGGCAATCGGCGTCGATATCGGCGGCACGGGCATCAAAGCAGGAATCGTCGATCTCGAGAGCGGGATCCTCGCGTCGGACCGGGTGCGCATCCCGACTCCGGAAGGAGCCCACCCCGCCGACGTCATGGAGACCGTGCAGGCGCTCCTGCACAAACTCGACGTCGCGGAGTCGTCGTTGCCGCTCGGCGTCGCCTTCCCCGCCATCGTCCGGCGCGGCAAGACGATGTCGGCCGCGAACATCTCGCAGGAGTGGTTCGACTTCGAGGCCGAGAAATTCTTCGAGGACGGCCTGGGCAGGCACATCACGTTCGTGAACGATGCGGATGCCGCCGGCGTCGCCGAGGCGCGTCACGGCGCGGCCCGCGATGTCCAGGGCCTCACGATCCTGACGACTCTCGGCACCGGGATCGGCTCGGCCTTTCTGCACAACGGCGTGCTGATCCCGAATACCGAACTCGGACACCTCGATCGCAACGGCACCTCCATCGAGCGATGGGCTGCTTCCTCGGCGATGGAGCGCGAGGAGTTGTCCTGGGAGGAATGGGCCGAGCGCCTGCAGGTTTTCTATCAGCAGGTCGAGTTCCTGTTCAGCCCCGATCTGTTCGTGGTCGGCGGTGGGGTCTCGAAGAACCCGGAGAAGTTCATCCCCCTGCTGGAGCTGGACACACCGATCATTCCGGCGATTCACCGCAATGCGTCGGGCATCATCGGCGCCGCGGCGCTCTCGGCGGACTGACGCACCAGACGGCACCACAGACACGAAGACCCGGTCGCGATGACCGGGTCTTCTGTGCAGTGGGGCGAGTGGGCCGGCCTGTACGCCGGGTTCTGTTCAGGAGTTCTTCGCTCCCTTGACGGCCATCTCTCTCGGCGACACGTTGCCGTGCCGCTCCAGCAACCTACCCGAGGACTCGGCGGGCCGCGTCAACATCCTCTGTCTGGTCTTGCTCCGGGCGAGGTTTACCTGGCGGGACATGTCACCATGTCCCCCGGTGGTCTCTTACACCACCCTTTCACCCTTACCGGGACGAGCCCGGCGGTCTTCTCTCTGTGGCACTGTCTCGCGGATTACTCCGGGTGGGTGTTACCCACCGCCCTGCCCTGTGGAGCCCGGACGTTCCTCGGTGCGGTCTCCCGCCACGCGGCCGTCCGGCCGACCCACTCGCGTCTTCAGTCTACGGTCACACCGGGAACCATCACTTGCCGGCGTGCTCGCTGATGTGCAGATCCAGCGGCACATCGATGGTGAAGGCGGGGAAGAGACGGGCGGTCGCCGCAGCGGCCGCCTGGCGGATCGCTTCGGCCGCGGCATCCGCCTGCTCGATCGGGCAGTGCACGATCACCTCGTCGTGCAGGAAGAGAGCCAGATGGGCGCGGTCGCGGAAGACCGGGCCCGAGGTCGGTGCCGGAGCGGATGCCGGTGGCAGTGAGATCAGTCGATGCCGGATCTCTGCCAGCCACAGCAGCGCCCACTCGGCGGCGGTGCCCTGCACGACGAAGTTGCGGGTGAAGCGACCCCGCTCTCGCGCGCGGCTTCGTGCGCGTGACTCCTGCGCGTCGGCAGCATCCGGACCACTCCCCTGAGGCGGGGACTGCTCCGAGTTCTCATCGGATCGCGGCGAGGTACGTCCCAGCAGCGTGCTGACCACCCCGCCCTGCTCGCCAACGCGAGCAGCATCATCGACCAGGCGCATCGCCCGCGGGTAGACCGACCGCAGACGCGGCACGAGTCGTCCGCTCTCGCCGGTCGTTGCACCGTACATCGCGCCGAGCACCACGTACTTCGCCTCTTCACGCGAGCCGACCGCCCCCGAGCGCACCACCCCCTCGTACAGATCGGCGCCTCTGGCGGCATCCGCCATCGCAGTGTCTTCGGACATCGCCGCCAGCACCCGAGGCTCCAGCTGAGCGACATCGGCGCTCACGAGGGTCCAACCCGGGTCTGCTCGCACGGCCTCGCGCAGCTGCCGCGGAATCTGCAGCGCTCCCCCGCCAGATGATGCCCACCGGCCGGTGACGACCGCGCCAGTGAGATAGATCGGCCGGAATCTGCCCTCCTGCACCCAGTCATCGAGCCAGGACCACCCGTTGGCGGCGAACAGCCGGGCCAGCTTCTTGTATTGCAGGAGTGGTTCGACGACGGGGTGATCCACCTGCGAGAGCTGCCAGCGCGACGTCGACTCCACGAAGATCCCCGCGCGGTGCAGAGCGCGCAGCAGCCGAGGCGGGCTGTCGGGGTTCACGCTCGCGTCGTCGAGGTGCTCGGCTATCTGCGCTGCCAGCTCTACCATTCGCGCGGGTCGTGCGCCGCGGAGCGGTCGGGGGCCCAGCTGCTGTTCGAGAATGTGCTCGTGTGCCCCGCGGCTCCACGGCAACCCGGCAGCGGTCATCTCCTCGGCGACCAAAGCACCTGTTGATTCCGCCGCGCACAGCAGTGCGAGCCGCGAGTCGGGCGCTGTCGCGAGGGCGGCCAGCTGCGCTCGCCATTGGCCGACCACCTCGTCGAAGTCGTTGCCCGCAATGGCCGACACGGTGTCGACGTCGAACAGTCCTGGTGGCGGGGTCACTTCGTCGAAGACGTCGGTGCGGGTCCAGATCGGACACGGCGCCAGCGGCGCCCTCAGAGCAGCGGTGTCACGAAGGATCCCGTGGCACAGCACGAGGTCGTGCGCGCGGCGCAGCCGCACACCGGCGGTGAGCAGCGGAGGGTAGAAGCTTCGCAGCGTGCGAACCGTCCATCGCGGCGAGAGCTGCTCTTCGAGCTCGCGGATGCGCGCGAGGAAGCGATCGTCTGAGACGCGCTCAGGCAGGGAGAGCTCGGGTACAGCATCGCCAGCGGATGCCGCAGCGGACACGGCGATCAGCCAGGCGCCGCCGTCGGCAGCGCGGGCGACGACCGCATGCGGTGGGGGTGTGAGCCGGCTCACAGCATCCGCTCGTGCATTCGACGTCACCTCGAGCGGGCGTCAGGGACGGGCGGGGCTCTCCGACAGCCCCGATTCCTCGGTGCGCACGAGGATGGCACCGCACTCGGGGCACGAGAACACGGAGTCTGCAGCTGCCCGGCGCACTGCATTCAAATCGGTGCCGGAGAGCATCATGCGGCACCCCTCGCACACTCCGCGGCGCAGCAGTCCGACGCCGATCCCGCTGCGCGATGCCCGACGCTCGTATTCGGCGAGAAGGTCGGCCGAGACGGATGCTGCCAGCGCAGCCCGGTCACGCGAGAGCTGTCCTCCCTCGGTCGTCGCCGCGGCGACATCCGCTTTCGCTGCCGTGGTGAGCTGCGCGCCTTCGGCCTGGGTCTGGTCGATCAGCGCCTGCTGCGCGTTCACCGCGGCCTCGGCGTCTTCGACGCGGCCCATCACCTCGAGCTGGGTGTCTTCGAGCATGCTGATGCGGCGGCTCAGACTGTCGATCTCGTTCTCGAGAGCCTGCGCCTGCTTCGAATCTGTCGTCGTTGCAAGCCGGTCACCATCCCGGTCGCGGCGCTGAGCGGCAAGGGACACATCGCCTTCGAGGCGAGACAGCTCAGCGCGCGCATCATCGAGTACGCCCGTGAGCGCGGTCAGTTCGCCGAGCTGCTGCTGACGGATGCCGGCGAGCTCATTGATGCGAGCGCCCTGCGGCGGCTGGGTGCGGGCTCGTTCAGCCTGCTGAATCCGGCGATCCAGATCGGCGATGTCGAGAAGTGTGCGCTGGTTCTCCGCGGTGGCTTTCACGTCTCAAATCTAGTCTGCCCAGGGTGGTTCGGTCATCCTTCGGCGTCGACGTAGAACCACACCCGCTCTTCTCTGACGAACCGGCTGCGCTCCCGCATCGATCCGCGCTCGCCGCTCTGCCGGAAGAACGCTTCGAATTCGACGATTCCATCGACGTCGAACGGGCCGCCCTGCACCTGCCCAAGGATGTCCAGGCGCAGCCAGCGCACATCGTCGTCGAGGTCGAGATGGCCGGGACGAGTCGACGAATGCCATGTGCGCAGCAGATGACCTGCGTCGCTGATCGCGAACGCCGTGAAGCGCGAGCGCATCAGCCGCACGGCCGTCGGTGCGATGCCGGTCGCGATCACCGGCGCACAGCAGGAGCCGAACACGTCGCCGCTCGTGCAGGGACAGCGCTGATCGGCAGAAGGCGAATGGGGTTTCGGCATCTGCCCATCGTCGCAGGCTGCGGTGGTCCGGCGACACCCCGGAGCCTGGCACCTAGGCTGGCAGCACGCCCGATACGGAGGAGAACCATGACTGCCACCCCGCTCTTCACCGCCCACAATGACTTTCGCCTGCCCGCGGTCGGCCTCGGCACCTATCGACTCAACGGCGATGCCGGCGCGCGCGCTGTCTCTGCTGGGATCGACCTCGGCTATCGTCTCGTCGATTCGGCATTCAACTACGAGAACGAGGGCGCCGTCGGCGCGGGTGTCACCGCATCGGGAGTGGACCAGTCGGAGATCATCGTTGCCACCAAGCTGCCCGGTCGTCATCATGCCGCTGATAAGGCCCGCGTCAGCATCGAGGAGAGCCGTTTCCGGCTCGGCGCCGATGCCACGGATCTGCATCTGATCCACTGGCCCAATCCGAGCGTGGATCTGTACGTCGAGGCCTGGCAGGCTCTCATCGACGCTCAGGCGCGCGGCACGGTGCGCCAGATCGGCGTGTCGAATTTTCTGCCCGAGCACCTCGAGCGCATCGAGCGCGAGACCGGCCAGCGTCCGGTCGTGAACCAGATCGAAGTGCATCCGTATTTCCCGCAGAGCGAAGCGATCGCGCTGCATGCGGAGCGCGGCATCCTCACGGTCGCCTGGAGCCCGCTCGGTCGCGCGAAGGAGCTGCTGCGGGAGCCGGTGATCGTCGAGGTCGCCGAAGCACACCAGATCAGCCCCGCTCAGGCAGTGATCGCCTGGCATGTGGCGCGCGGCACGGTATCGATCCCGAAGGCCTCCTCGGTGGAACATCAGCGCGCGAACCTGGAAGCGGCGTCCGTTGTGCTGGACGCCGCCGAGGTCGAGGCCATCACTGGTCTGGGAAAGCCGGATGGGCGTCTGTTCGGTGCCGATCCGGCGACGCATGAGGAGATGTGATCCCTCCCCGAACTCTGCTCAGATCAGCCGGCCGAGCCACAGGCCGAGGCCCGCGACGATGACGGCGACGGCGAGCATCCCGAACGAGTTCGCAATGGCCAGCCAGATGCGTCGTTCCTGCAGAAGTCGCAGCGTCTGGAAGCTGGTCGTGCTGAACGCCGTGAATCCACCGACCATTCCCACTCCGGCGTAGAGTCCGAGCTGCTCTGGCAGGATGTGCCCCGCGGTCAGCCCGGTGATGAGCCCGAGCAGGAAGGCGCCGATGACGTTGATGACGAACATCGCCACCGGGTAGTTCGTGCGAATGCGGCGATGCACGAACCCGTTCACTGCGAGACGCAGCGCGGCGCCGACCCCACCGGCCAGCGCGACCAGGAGCGTGCCGAGTATCATCGCTCCGCCCGTCCACGCCGCCGCAGGATGCGGTGCCAGGACTTCACGCTCATGATCCCCAGCCAGACGGCCCCGGCCCCGGCGATGAGAGTCCCCACCGCGTAGCCCACGCCCAGCAGCACATGATGGTTCTCCGCCACGGTGACCACGTCCACGGCGAGTTGGGCATAACTGGTGAGCGCGCCCAGGAATCCGACGGCCACAAGCAGTCGAGCGAAGCGCGTGCGCCTCGTCTCCGGGCGTTCGGCCAGCGCCTGCAGGAACGCGCCGAGCAGAAACGGGCCGAGAATGTTTACGATGACGGTGCCGAAGGAGAGCGTCTCCCAGATGGGCGTGGCCTGGGCGATCATGAAGCGTGCGCCTGCCCCCAGCGCGCCGCCGAGTGCGGCGACCACGAGATAGCGGGGCCGCACACGCACGATCACGGGCACGCCGGTGATCGTGCGCGCCACCTCGATGTCGCTGTTCATCGGCAGCTGTGCGCGTGGACGACGTCGCCACCGCACGAGGTACCACGGTCGTCCAGAGCGCGCGGCCCTCAGCTTCACCGACGCCCGTCTCAGTCGGCCATGAGATGAATCCGGCACGACGTTCTCTCCACTCGATTGGCTGCCGCTCCTATGCTAATTGCTGGGCGGTCGCGGACATCTCCACGGTGCGTGGTTACCCGTTGTGCCGCGAGTCTGGCGGGCGTAGCTTCGACCGCATGAACAACGATCCGGTCACGACAAACCCCGACCTCTACCAGGTCCTCTTCGAAAACGATCGGGTCCGGGTGCTCGAGTACCGGGATGAGCCCGGAACGCAGTCCGTCCCGCATGCCCACCCCGACAGCGTGATGATCACGCTGAGCAACTTCCGTCGCCGACTGACCGCCGGAGACCGTCAGGCAGACGTCGAGCTGCAGGCGGGCCAGGCTCGCTGGCTCGAAGCGCAGACCCACAGCGGACACAACACGGGTGCGACCGACACGCACGTCATCTTCGTCGAGCTCAAAGAACCGGCGCCCGGTGGAGATCCCGCTGCCCTGGGTCCCGCGGCAACGCCCTGACGTCGCTAGTCGTCGCTGTCGGCGAGGCTCGCGTAGACCACGATGTTGTCCAGGTGCGACCCGGCGGTGTTCTCGTAGACGCTGCCGTATTGATCAAACGCAGGGCAGTGCAGAACGACTCAGAGTCGCTTCGCAACCGTCAGCAGCACGACCGAGTCCTCGACTGCTTCGAGCGCGTGAGGGGAATCGGGGATGAACAGGAGATCTCCCGGCGAACCATTCCAGTTCACGTCGCCGCTGACGAGAGTCACCCGTCCGACGAGCACCTGAACAGTCGCTTCGCCCGGATTCTCATGTTCCTGGAGTTCAGAGCCAGCGCGCAGCGCGATCATCGTCTGCCGCAGCGCGTGCTCATGGCCACCGTAAACGGTGCGGCCGCTGCGCCCGCTCGATGCGTCTTTCGCGATCTGCAACTGGTGGCGCATCAGCGCCGTCAGAGAAACCTTCTGCATGGGACCTCTTCCCTCTGAGATGAGCACGTCGGCAGATCTTCTCATCGGCTGCGCGATGGGAACTGCCGACCACGATGCCACATCGAGGTGATCGCGTTGGTTTGACAGCGATCCTACGGTGGGCCCTGCCGGGATCGAACCGACGACATCCACGGTGTAAACGTGGCGCTCTACCAGCTGAGCTAAAGGCCCTGACCAACTCATTCTAAGGGGGCACGGATTGCGGCATCCGACACCGGAACGGATATAGGCTGAACACAGTACGCGTTGTACTGAGCCGACAAGGCCGAGACGCGCACCACCCCGTTTCATTGGCACGATCTGCCAGCTTGACGAAAGGCTCCACGTGACCGTCCACGATCAGGATCCATACTCTCAGGGTCCCCTTGACAGTGATCCGGAAGAGACCGGCGAGTGGCAGCAGTCGCTCGATGAGCTTGTCGATGCCAAGGGCCACGGCCGCGGGCGTGAGATCATGCTCAGTCTGCTCAAGCGCTCCAAAGAGCTGCACCTCGGTGTGCCGATGGTGCCGACGACCGACTACATCAACACGATCGCCTCGGAGAATGAGCCTGACTTCCCCGGCGAAGAAGACGTCGAGCGCCGCTACCGCTCCTGGATCCGCTGGAACGCCGCGATCACCGTGCACCGCGCACAGCGTCCCGGCATCGGCGTCGGCGGACACATCTCGACCTACGCGTCATCCGCATCGCTGTACGAAGTCGGCTTCAACCACTTCTTCCGCGGGCATGACAACCCCGGCGGGGCCGACCAGATCTTCATCCAGGGCCACGCCTCCCCCGGCATCTACGCTCGCTCCTTCCTCGAAGGTCGCCTCAGCGAGGACGACCTGAACGGGTTCCGCCAGGAGAAGTCTCGGGCGCCGCACGCCATTCCGTCGTACCCGCACCCGCACCTGATGCCGGAGTACTGGCAGTTCCCCACCGTGTCGATGGGCCTCGGCCCGATCAACGCGATCTACCAGGCCATGTCGAACCGGTACCTCGAGAACCGCGGCATCAAGGACACCTCCGCGTCTCACGTCTGGGCTTTCCTGGGTGATGGCGAGATGGACGAGATCGAGAGCCGCGGACAGCTGCAGGTGGCAGCGAACGAGGGCCTCGACAACCTCACCTTCGTCATCAACTGCAACCTGCAGCGTCTTGACGGTCCGGTGCGAGGCAACGGCAAGATCATCCAGGAGCTGGAGTCGTTCTTCCGCGGCGCCGGCTGGAACGTCATCAAGGTCGTCTGGGGCCGCGAATGGGATGACCTGCTCGCCCGCGACACCGAGGGCGCGCTGCTGAACATCATGAACTCCACGCCGGACGGCGACTACCAGACCTACAAGGCCGAGTCGGGTGCCTACGTGCGCGAGCACTTCTTCGGCAAGGACGAACGTGCCGCAGCGCTGGTCAAGGATCTCTCGGACGACGAGGTCTGGCAGCTGCGCCGCGGTGGCCACGACTACCGCAAGGTGTACGCCGCGTACAAGGCCGCACTCGAGCACAAGGGCCAGCCCACTGTCATCCTCGCGAAGACCGTCAAGGGCTACGGCCTCGGTCCGCACTTCGAGGGCCGCAACGCGACCCACCAGATGAAGAAGATGACGCTGGAGAACCTGAAGACCTTCCGCGACACGATGCACATCCCGATCACGGATGCGCAGCTCGAAGAGAACCCGTACCTGCCGCCGTATTACAACCCCGGTCCGCAGGACGAGACGATCCAGTACATGCTCGAGCGCCGCAAGAACCTGGGCGGATTCCTGCCCGAGCGACGCGTCACGCATGTGCCGATCACACTGCCGGATGACAAGACCTACGCGCTGCCCAAGAAGGGGTCCGGCACGCAGGAGATCGCCACGACCATGGCGTTCGTCCGGCTGCTGAAGGATCTGCTGCGCGCCAAGGACTTCGGCAACCGCATCGTGCCGATCATCCCCGATGAGGCACGCACCTTCGGCATCGACGCGTACTTCCCGACGGCGAAGATCTACAACCCGAACGGGCAGCACTACACGTCGGTCGACCGTGAGCTGCTTCTGGCGTACAAGGAGAGCCCGCAGGGGCAGATCATGCACGTCGGCATCAACGAGGCCGGTGCCGTCGCTGCGTTCACTGCGGCGGGAACGTCGTACTCCACGCACGGCGAGCCACTGATCCCGATCTACATCTTCTACTCGATGTTCGGCTTCCAGCGCACCGGTGACGGTCAGTGGGCCGCCGGCGACCAGATGGCGCGCGGATTCATCATCGGCGCCACCGCGGGCCGCACCACGCTCACCGGTGAAGGACTGCAGCACGCCGACGGCCACTCGCCGCTGCTGGCCTCCACCAACCCCGCCACCGTGTCGTACGACCCGGCCTACGGCTACGAGATCGCGCACATCGTGCGCTCGGGCCTCGACCGCATGTACGGCGGCAATCACCCCGACCCGAACGTGATGTACTACATCACTGTCTACAACGAGCCGATGGTCCACCCGGCCGAACCCGATGATGTCGACGTCGACGGCATCATCCGCGGCATCCACCGCATCGCGGTCGGCGATGGCGAAGGCCCGCGCACCCAGCTGTTCGGCTCGGGCGTCGGAGTGCCGTGGGTTCTCGAAGCCCAGCAGCTTCTCAAGCAGGACTGGGGCGTTGTCGCCGACGTCTGGTCGGTGACGTCGTGGAACGAGCTGCGCCGCGACGGCCTGGCCGTCGACGAGCACAACTTCCTGCACCCCGAGGAAGAGCCCCGCACTGCGTACCTGACGCAGAAGCTGCAGGGGGCCGACGGACCGGTTGTCGCCGTCAGCGACTTCATGCACGCCGTGCAGGATCAGATCCGTCCGTGGGTGCCGCAGCGGTTCTACACGCTCGGCGCCGACGACTTCGGCTTCTCCGACACCCGCGCCGCTGCTCGTCGGTTCTTCAAGATCGACGGCCCGTCCATCGTCGTCCGCGCGCTGCAGGCGCTCGCCGAAGAGGGGAAGGTGGACCGTGCGCTCGTCGGACAGGCGATCCAGAAGTACAGCCTGTTCGATGTCAACGCCGGCACCAGCGGAAACGCAGGCGGCGAGAGCTGAGCCTGTGACCGGATCCTCCCCGCAGGCCACCGACAAGGCCGCGACTCTCACCTGGCTGCGCCGGATCTCCGGTGATATCGCCACGGTGACGATCAAGCGGCTGGAAGACACCCTGCCGTGGTACGCCGATATGCCACCGGCTCGACGCTCTGCCGTCGGGCTGGTGGCGCAGGCGGGCATCACCTCGTTCATCCAGTGGTACGAGGATCCGACATCGACGCCGTGGATCGCGGCGGATATCTTCGCCGCCGCGCCCCGCGAGCTGCTGCGCAGCGTCAGTCTGCAGCAGACCCTGCAGCTGATCCGGGTGACGGTCGAAGTCACCGAGGAACGCGTCGCCGGGCGCGACACTGACCTCCGCGAAGCGATCCTGCTGTATTCCCGCGATGTCGCGTTCGCATCCGCGGATGTGTACGCGCGGGCTGCCGAGGCCCGAGGGCTGTGGGATGCCAGGCTCGAAGCACTCGTGGTCGACTCCATCCTCACCGGAGAGGCCGACGAGGAGCTCCCCAGTCGAATCGCCGCGCTCGGCTGGCACGGCCACGGCGAGGTCAGCGTCGTGGTCGGTACGACTCCCCCGCAGTTCGACGTGGATCTGGTGCGGCGCACAGCGCGGCGCCTGTCGGTGGATGTGCTGATCGGCGTGCAGGGCTCCCGCCTGGTGCTCGTCGTCGGTCGGGCGCGCATCGCCGGCAAGGAGGCAGAGGAAGACGAACTGTCGTTCGGCGAGATCGCCGAACGCCTGGAGCCGTCCTTCGGACCGGGCTACGTCGTCATCGGCCCACCGGTCGCCGCACTCGTGGATGCCGGACAGAGCGCTCGCGCAGCCCTCGCGGGGTTCGCGGTGGCTCGCGCGTGGCGCAGTGCACCTCGTCCTGTCGAAGCCGATGATCTTCTGCCTGAGCGCGCACTCGCCGGTGATGTGCTCGCCAAGCAGACGCTGATCGAGCGGATCTTCCGTCCGCTGCAGGCGCATTCTCCCGACCTGGTGACGACACTGTGGAGCTACCTCGACAACGGCCGATCGCTGGAGGCGACGGCGCGTGAGCTCTTCGTGCACCCCAACACGGTCCGTTATCGCCTCAAGCGCGTCAGTGAAGTCATCGGCTGGGACGCCACTGGCCCTCGCGAAGCGCTCATTCTGCAGACTGCCCTCATTCTGGGGTCGATCGGTTCGACCGAAGCCGCGCGTCGGCGCCCGACCGCTCGCCGTCGCTGACGCCTTCCCCGGGCGAAGTCTGTACGCCACGCACAAGCAGAATCGCGATTCTTGTGATGGATCATCCACCAGTTGACGGGAATCGTTGGCAGACTGGGGAGGTGATTGTCGTCGCCTGCCCTGGACAGGGCTCCCAGACCCCCGGCTTCCTCGCCCCGTGGCTCGAGCTGGAGGGTGTTCCCGAACAGCTCGCCGCATACTCCGACGCCGCGCAGGTCGATCTCGTCGCGCATGGCACCACGTCGGATGCCGACACGATCCGCGATACGCGCATCGCGCAGCCGCTGATCGTCGCCGCATCCCTCATTGCCGCGCAGGCGCTCACCGCTCGGGCGGATCGTTGCGCCGACGGCGTGGCCGGACATTCGGTCGGGGAACTCGCCGCACTGGCCGAAGCCGGCGTGCTGACTGCCGTCGACGCGATGCGCCTGGTCGGCATCCGCGGCCGCGCCATGGCGGATGCCGCAAACCAGACGCCTACCGGCATGAGCGCGGTGCTCCGCGGTGACGCCGATGAGGTGCTGGCGCTGCTGGCCGAACTCGACCTGACACCGGCGAACTACAACGTCGCCGGACAGATCGTCGCCGCAGGCGCTCTTGACGGGCTGACGCAGCTCGCCGAGCGCGCGCCGCGAGGAGTTCGAGTGATGCCCCTGCAGGTTGCCGGCGCCTTCCACACCTCGTACATGGCATCCGCGGTGGGCACGCTGCGCACCGCTGTCGATGGCGTCGCGGCGGCCGACCCGAGCATCACCCTCTGGTCGAACCGCGATGGGGCAGTCGTCACGGACGGCCAGGACGCGCTCGACCGGATCGTCAGCCAGGTGTCCTCTCCCGTCCGCTGGGATCTCTGCATGGACGCATTCACCGCCGCGGGCATCACCGGTTTCATCGAAGTCGCGCCTGCCGGTGCGCTCGTCGGACTCGCCAAGCGCGGGCTGGACGGCATCCCGAACGTGGCCGTCAAGTCCCCCGAAGATCTCGATGCGGCCGCCGCGCTGCTGAACGGAGCAGCCGCATGATCACGCTCAAGCAGTCGACCGGACCCGCCTTCACCCGCATCTACTCCGTCGGCGCCGCCCGCGGCGAGAACGCGGTCCCCAATGACGATCTGGTGGGGCCGATCGACTCCAGCGACGAGTGGATCCGCCAGCGCACGGGCATCATCACGCGCATGCGCGCGCTGCCGGGCACGAATGCGATCGATCTGTCGGCAGATGCCGCCGCAGAAGCCGTCGAGCGCTCAGGCGTCGACCCGGCAGACATCGACCTCGTCATCGTCGCCACGATCAGCAATCCGAAGCAGACGCCGTCGGTCGCCGCGATCGTCGCCGACCGAATCGGTGCGAACCCCGCTGCCGCGTACGACATGAACGCCGCCTGCGCGGGGTACGCCTACGCGATCGCGCAGGCCGACGCGCTGATCCGCACCGGAGGCGCCCACTACGCCGTCGTCATCGGAGCCGAGAAGCTCTCCGATGTCGTGGATCCCGCTGACCGCAGCATCTCCTTCCTGCTGGGTGATGGTGCTGGCGCGGTGGTCATCGGTCCCAGCGAGACCCCGGGCATCTCGCCCACCGTGTGGGGCTCCGACGGGTCGAAGGCAGACCTGGTCGGCATGAACAACACGCTCACCGATTTCCGCGACGGTCTCGTCCCGTGGCCGACGCTGCGCCAGGAAGGCCCGAGCGTGTACCGCTGGGCCGTCTGGGAGATGGCGAAGGTCGCTCGGCAGGCGCTCGACGAGGCCGGCATCGAGGCATCGGATCTTGCCGCATTCATCCCGCACCAGGCGAACCTGCGGATCGTCGAGCAGTTCGCCAAGCAGCTGAAGCTGCCGGAGACCACCGTCATCGCCCGCGACATCGAGACGACGGGCAACACGTCCGCGGCCTCCATTCCGCTCGCCACGCACCGTCTGCTCGAAGAGCATCCCGAACTCAGCGGTGGTCTGGCGCTGCAGATCGGCTTCGGCGCCGGACTCGTCTTCGGCGCGCAGGTGGTCGTGCTGCCCTGATCCGGGCCGCATTTTCCCTAGACTGTTCACCGGTTCCGTAAACACCCCGAGAAAGAGGAAACACCATGGCTCTCACCAACGACGAGGTCCTCGCTGGCCTTGCTGAACTGGTCACCGACGAGACCGGCATCGACGCATCCGAGGTCGCGATGGAGAAGTCGTTCACCGATGACCTCGACATCGACTCCATCTCGATGATGACGATCGTCGTCAACGCCGAGGAGAAGTTCGGCGTCACGATCCCCGACGACGAGGTCAAGAACCTGAAGACCGTCGCGGACGCCGTCAACTTCATCGTCGCCGGCCAGGAGTAAGCCCCCGCGGATGCCACCCCCGCAGACTGCGGGGCGTGGCATCCTCCTTCCCTGATCGTCTCCCCTTCACGAAGGACCACCCCTCATGACCAAGCGCATCGTCGTCACCGGCATCGGCGCCACGTCCGCACTCGGCGGCACTGCCCCGGAGAACTGGACGAACCTGCTCGCCGGAATGTCCGGAACGCGGACGCTTCCACACGAGTGGATCGAGAAGTATCAGATCCCCGTGCACTTCGCCGCGGAAGCCACGGTGCGCCCCGAGGAGGTTCTGCCTCGCCACGAGGCGAAACGCCTCGACCCCTCCACACAGTTCGCGCTCATCGCCGCCCGTGAGGCCTGGGAAGACGCCGGTTCCCCCGACGTCGCTCCGGAGCGGCTGGGCATCGACTGGGCCACCGGCATCGGCGGCGTCTGGACGCTGCTCGATGCCTGGGACACTCTGCGTGAGAAGGGCCCTCGTCGGGTCATGCCGCTGACGGTCCCGATGCTCATGCCCAATGCCGGCGCGGGCAACCTCTCACTCCAGTTCAACGCCAAAGCCTTCGCGCGCACGGTCGTCAGCGCCTGCGCGTCGAGCACCGAATCCATCGTGAACGCCTACGAGCATCTGCAGGACGGCCTTGCAGATGTCGTCATCGCCGGTGGCGCTGAGTCTGCGATCCACCCGATCACGATGGCATCCTTCTCGTCTGCGCAGGCACTCTCCCGCCGCAATGACGACCCCGCAACAGCATCTCGCCCCGGTGCGATCGACCGCGACGGCTTCGTCATGGGCGAAGGCGGTGCGGCCCTGGTTCTGGAGACGGAGGAGCACGCGCAGGCCCGAGGCGCCAAGATCTACGCCTACCTGGTGGGTGGCGGTGTCACCGCCGACTCGCATCACATCACCGGCAACGACCCCGAGGGCCTCGGCGCAGCGCGCGCCGTCGAGCAGGCGCTCGCGCAGGCGGGCGCCACGGCAGACGATGTCTCGCACATCAATGCGCACGCCACCTCGACGCCTGTCGGCGACCCGAACGAGTACGTCGCGCTCAAGCGCGTGTTCGGCGACCGCATCGACGCCATCCCGGTGTCAGCGACCAAGGCGTCCACCGGGCATCTTCTCGGTGGCACCGGTGCGCTGGAAGCCGTGTACACGATCCTCGCACTTCGGGACCGGATCGCTCCGCCGACCATCAACATGACCGAACCAGACCCGGCGGTGCCGTTCAAGCTCTCCGGAGATGCTCAGCCGCTCGGCGATGGCGACCTGCTCGCGATCAGCAACTCCTTCGGATTCGGCGGCCATAACGCTGTCGTGGCGTTCCGCAGCGCCTGAGCGCGACTCGCCGGCCACGCGCTGCTCGCGTGCATGACGAAGGCCTCGACTCTGTCACCAGGGCGAGGCCTTCGTCGTTCGGGGTGGGGATTCGTTTTCTCAGCGTCCGGGTCTTCCTCACCGGCTTCCGATACTCGCGCCTCCCGCCACCCCGGGTCTTTTGCGCTGCGAACTGGTCGTCCGGTCAGCCCACCTTGTGCAGCCACACGACGCGGGCGTCATCGCCCGCGTGACGGAATGGCTCGAGTTCTTCATCCCAGGCCGAGCCGAGAGCGACGTCCAACTCGCGCTGCAGCTCCACGGCGCTGCCTGCGGAGATCTCCATCGCATAGCGGATGCGATCCTCGCCGATGACGATGTTGCCAGATACGTCGGTCTGGGCAAAATGGATGCCGAGATCGGGCGTGTGCAGCCAGCGGCCACCGTCGTTGCCGGCGGTGGGATCTTCAGACACTTCGAAACGGAGGTGCTCCCAGCCGCGGATCGCTGTCGCCAACGCCGCTCCGGTGCCGACCGGGCCGTCCCAGTAGAACTCCGCGCGACGCGTGCCCTGCTGCACAGGCTGATCGGACCAGTCGAAGTTGACGGCACGACCGATAGCGCGTCCTACCGCCCATTCGAGGTGCGGGCAGAGCGCGCGTGGTGCGGAGTGGATGAACACCACTCCGCGTGCGTATCCCGTCGCCATGATCTCTCCGTTTCATCAGGTACGTCTTCCCCTACGACCTGATCCGAAGATGCGGCGAACTATGCGGTTATACGGTGATTATCACCCAGATCCGGACGAATCACAAGCGTGTGATTCGTCCGGATCTCGGTCAAGCCCAGAGGGCGGTGCGGGTCAGGCCTCGCTCATGGCGAGCTTCGCCTGCTGTCCCTTGGCCGCGTAGTACGCCGCGCGCGCAGCATCCTTCCGCGCCTGCTCGGCGTAGCCGTGCTCGAGAACGTCCTGTGCGACCTCGAACTGCGTGTGCTGATCGGTGCCGTTGTACTTCTCGATGTAGGCGTCGAGCTCGGGACCCGACGTCCACGAGGTGATGAGGTTGTAGCGCGGCTCGGTGCCGTTGTGCGTGGTGGCGTGCCACAGGCGCTGGGTGTCGATGATCAGCTGCGCGCCGGCCGGAAGAGCGATGCGCACCTCTCCCTGGGGGTCCGTGCGGTTCTCGCGCAGCACGAAGAAACTGTCCTTGTCATCGGTGAGGTTGAAGAACCCGCGCACGACCCAGCCGGTGCCGTCCGGGTTCAGACGGTTGTTGTCGTCCTGGTGGAGGTTGTAGAGGCATTCGCCGTACGGAGTGGGCTGCAGCTCGATCACCCGGCAACGACCGACGTTGGCTCCAGGCTCCTGGGCGCGGCGCGCCAGGTTCGGAGCCTTCGCCACCTGCGAATCGATCCAGACGCCGTCCTTGTCTGTGCGCGGCGGCTTGTGGTTCCAGAAGCCGTTGCACTCGATCTCGCCCTTGGCGCTGGCCAGAGGGGCGAAGCGGGTGTCGCCCGAAGACTTCCAGTCGTTGTACTCGATATCCAGCCACTCCTTGGGGTCGAGCGCCTGGTTGTAGCTGTCGAGAACGACGAAGCCCTTGTCTTCGAGGGCTGCGGACTTGATGTATCCCATGATCTGAGTCATGTCCTTTCGTAATGGGCCAGCACGTTTTAACAGGCCCTACTTAGGCAAGCCTACATCCGCATGCTGGACACTCCCCAGGGCTCGAGCCGGACAAAATACGCCAGCGATAGACTCGATCCGGCGGCACACTTCTTTCCGCCAAACGGAGGAATCACGCAGTCATGGCAACGGCCACAAATGTCGAAGCGACCGCAACCGGAACGATCGATTGGCTCTCGTCCCCGGCGACGAACATCGTCGTTCCCGTCTATCAGCGTCAGTACCGCTGGGACATCGGCGCGTGCGAGAAGCTGCTGTCGGATGTTCGCGCAGTCGCCGCGGAGGACGACGGCCACCGCCACTTCATCGGATCCATCCTGTCTGCGCAGGACAGCCAGGACGGCGACCTGATTCTCATCGACGGTCAGCAGCGTGTGACCACCGTGATGCTGCTGATCGCCGCTCTGCACCATGCCGTCCGCGAGAGCGACCCGGCCATGGCATCCGCTCTTCAGCGCGTGCTGGTGCGGGCGGACGACCCGACGCGCACCAAACTCCGTCCGCATGATGCCTGGGCCGGGCTCTACGAGTCGGTCGTGCTCGATCGCCGGGGCGATGCCGACCGTGAATCGCGCTTCGATGACAACTACGCGTTCTTCCGCAGCCAGGTTCATGCCGACGAGGCGGCCACGATCTGGCGCGGCCTGCAGAAGCTCGAGCATGTGTCGATCACGCTCGGCGCGAATGCAAGTGCTCAGCAGATCTTCGAGAGCCTCAACTCGACCGGTCAGCCGCTGCGTGACCACGAGCTGATCCACAACTACATCCTGATGGGGCTCTCGCACGCCGAGCAGCTGCGCATCGAAGAAGAGTTCTGGCTGCCCATCGAGCAGCACACCGGTGAGACCATCGGCGCCTTCTGGCGGCACTACCTGACGATGAAGACGGGTCGCGAGATCGATGCCTCCGGCGAGCACGGCGTGTACGCGGCGTTTCGCCACTCGTTCCCCCGGATCGATGTGCGCCGCCTGCGCGAGGATGCGGGCGTGTGGCGCGAGTACGCACAGATCTACGGCACCCTGCTCGATCCGCACGGCGAAGAGGACGCCGGCATCCGTCATCAGCTGCAGTTCGTGAGCACCTTCGGCCGGGCGACGTACCCGCTGGTGATGAGCGCCTACGGCGATCACCGTCGCGGCACGATCACCCGCGACGCGCTCATCGAGGTGCTGGAATGCGTGCAGGCGATGTTCCTGCGGCGCGCGGTCGTGGGACTGCCCACCGACAGGCTCATCGCACGCCTGTGCCGCGCCTATCAGAAGGGGCGGGACCCGCTTCTTCGCGCGATCGCGCGCATCACGCCGTCCGACGAGCGGGTGAGTGCCGTGCTGAAGTACGGTGAGCTCCCCCACCCCGCGTACGTGCTCGGGCGCATCGAAGGCGTCGACGACCCCGGCGCCTTCGACATCGAGAGCATCGTGCCGGCTGTCCCCGCCGATAGCTGGTCGGGCGACGGCGCGCGGATGTGGAGCGAGTACAGCGATGACGAGCAGAACAGCCATCGCGCGCTCGCGCCGACGCTCGGCAACCTCACGCTGCTGGAGCAGCCGCTGGCCGAGCGCGTCTTCGGCGCGGCTTTCCCCGTCAAGCGCGATGAGGCGTACGCGCGCAGCGCCGTGGCCGCCACGCGAGAGCTGACGGAATCGCCGGCCTGGGGCACCTCGGCCATCAGTGCGCGAACGGCGCAGCTGAGTCGTGAGTTCGTCCGGATCTGGGCTCGCCCCGCGCTGCCCGAGATCGATGACGACGGCCTCACCCCGATCCTCGACGCGGTGCGTCGCCGCGGCTGGCCGGCGGGCTGGGATCGCGAGTTCGACTACGTCGAGTACCGCGGCGAGCACTGGGAGATCAAGGACGTCAAGGCGCTCTTCAATCGCATCTTCCGCCGAGCGTGGACAGACGATCGCGCCGCGGCGATCGCCTACAGCGCCCGCCGCGGGGGCCCGGTCTACGACGAGATGGCGTGGAACGGGCACTGGGATGCTCTGGATGACGCGAACTTCCTCTACATGGGGTGGGATTCGAACTACATGATGAATGCCCTGCAGGGCGTGCTGGAGGAGTCCGGCATCGCCGCCGAGGTGTTCGTGAAGTACTCCTATATCGGGAACGTGATGTGATGAACGCTGTGCACCGCCGTACTCAAGATCTGTCGATCACCGAGCACCGTCTCACGGTGCCTCTCGTCTGGTCGGATGCCGCCGATCAGCGCACCATCGAGATCTTCGCCTCGATCGTGGCGCGCCCCGGGGGCGAGCATCTGCCCTACCTGGTGTTCCTGCAGGGCGGCCCGGGTTCCGAGGCGCCTCGCGCGTTCCACACTCCGACGTCGCCGTCGTGGCTGGATGCTGCGCTCGAGCACCATCGCGTCGTAATGCTGGATCAGCGCGGCACCGGTCGGTCGACGCCGGTGGGCGATGGCATCCTCTCCCGTGGCGCGGAAGCTGTCGCCGAGCACCTCACTCACCTGCGCGCGGACTCGATCGTGCGTGACGCGGAAGCACTGCGCGCGCACCTCGGCGTCGACCGCTGGAGCCTGCTCGGCCAGTCGTTCGGTGGGTTCACAACCCTCGCCTACCTGTCGACGGATGCGGATTCACTCGAGCAGGTGTTCATCACCGGCGGGCTGAGCACCATCGACCGCCACCCCGACGAGGTGTACCGGCTCTGCTATGACAAGATGCGCGACGCCTCCGAGCGCTACTACTGGCGTTTTCCCGAGCACCGCGACCGGATGCGGCGGCTCACCGACCTGGCAGCCGCCGGTCGCATCGCGCTGCCCAGCGGCGAGGTGCTCTCCGTCTCTCGCCTGCGCTCAGCGGGCTCGATGCTGGGCACGAACGACGGCTGGCAGACCCTGTGGGCGCTGCTCGAGCACGAACCCGAGACGAATGCATTCCGGTACGACCTCCAGGCGGCGATGCCGTTCGGCGGTCGCAACCCGCTCTACTTCGTCTTCCACGAGTCCAGCTATGCCTCGGGTCACGCCACCCGCTGGTCCGCCCAGCGGATGGAGCCGGCGGAGTTCGCCGCCGATCCGACCCTGTTCACCGGCGAGCACATCCGTCGCGAGTGGACCGAGACCGTGCCGGCGTTCCAGCCCTGGCGTGATGTGGCCCTGGCGCTCGCCGAGCACGAGTGGCCGAAGATCTACGACGCGGCCGCGATCGCCGCATCCGGTGCGACGGGCGCAGCTGCCGTCTATCTCAATGATGTGTATGTGCCGTTCGAGTACTCGATGGAGACCGCCCAGCTGCTGCCAGGCGTGCGTACCTGGGTCACCAGCGAGCATGAGCACAACGGCCTGCGCTCTGGCCCTGTGCTGTCGCGGCTGTTCGACCTCGCCGCCGGTCGTGCCGCGCGCTGAGCGTCACAACGAGCTCAGCGACCGGAGCCCCGCAGCTTTCGCGCCCTGTCCTCATCGGTCTTGTCGTTCTCCGCGGTCTTCGCGAGACGCTCGGCGCCGCGCAGCGGAACCTGCAGCTGGCGTTCGGCAGGCTCCCCCGCGCGCAGTTCTCTGACGCGCTCGAGTTCAGCGTCGAACAGCGCGCCGATCAGCAGCGCGTTGTTGCCGATCCACAGCCAGAGCAGGAAGACGATGACGCCGGCGAAAGACCCGTAGAGGCGGTCGTAGTCGGCGAAGTGGCTGACGTAGAACCCGAAGCCCACAGACGCCACCGCAAACACCGCGATGGCGATGGCCGCTCCGACGCTGATGATGCGGAATTTCGGATGCTCGACGTTGGGCGCTAAGTAGTACAGGATCGCCACGACCACGCCGACGACGATCACCACAGCCGGCCAGCGCACGATCCGCCACACCGTCAGCGTGACATCGCTCGCGCCGATCGCATCTCCGAGCGACTGGGCGAGCGGCCAGCTGACCGCCGCCAGCGCTCCCGCAAGCGTGACGAGCACGAATACCGCAAGCGTGACCAAGAGATGTACTGGCTTCACTTTCCAGAACATCCGTCCCTCGGGAACGCCGTAGATGCGATTCATCGCTCGCGACAGCGCCGTCACATAGCGCGCCACCGACCACAGGGCCACCAGGAGCGCGCTCACGAGAACCCAGCCTGTTCCACCGGCCGACCCGAGTTGCTCGAGAGGACCGCGCAAGACTTCCACCACATCCGGGTCGACCACTCCCTTCAGCACGTCGAGAACAGCATTCGCTGCGTCGCTTTTCTTGCCGAAGAGCCCGATCACCGAAAACGCGGCGATCACCGCCGGGAACATCGCCAGGAGCGTGTAAAAGGTCATGCCCGCTGCCGCATCGAGCGCATAGGTGCGGAAGTAGCCCCGCGCGACTCGGCGGATGATCAGTGTCCCCGCCTTGCGCCGCTGTCCGGTGTGAGTCGTCATTAGTCAAGGATGTCGCATCGCCCGGATGATTGGGGCGTCTGGCCACGTCGGGTCAATCGCGCAACCCCTTTGGCCGCTGCCCGCCGAGCGCGCACACTGGCGACATGTCCAGCTCGAACCGTTTTCTGAGCGCACGCCCACTTTCAGCCGGACGCACACCCGTCCGACGGCAGCGCGATCAGTCGCGACACTCGCCACGACGAGCGGTCGTCCCGCGTCCCGCCGCTGAGGCCATCTACGGCATCGACCGTCTGGTTCACAACATCGAACACGGGCGATTCGAACGGATGGTCTCGGCGCTCACAGCAGCGGGTGCTGCGGCATGCAGATCGCCGCTGGCGAATACGGCTACACCCCCGCCGACTTCCATCTTCTGCTCGCGGCCGGGGCCGTCGACACGCTGCAGGCCGACGCAACCCGCTGCGGGGGCGTCACCGGCTTTGTCAATGCCGCTGAGCAGTGCACCGCATGGGGCGTGCCGCTGAGTGCGCACTGCGCGCCCGCGCTGCACGCCACGCTCGCGTCGGCGGTCGAGCCCTCGGTGCACGTGGAGTACTTCCACGATCACGTCTTGATCGAATCGCTGCTCTTCGACGGTGTCCCTGAGCTGGTCGACGGGTGTCTCCTGCCGGATCCGTCGCGCGCAGGGCACGGCTTGAGTCTGAGTGGCCGCGGCAACGAGTACTGCACGCGGTCCACGAGCTGAGATCGGCGCAGCACTCAAGAAGAAGATGGTGGGGCGGGCGGGACTTGAACCCGCGATCGTTGGGTTATGAGCCCACTGCCTTGACCAGCTTGGCCACCGCCCCGTACGAATAGCCTAGCGGTGCATGATCGAGCTACTGCGCGATCGCCGCCGCGTGCGTGCGCGTGTGGGCGAGATAGATCTCGGCGTTCTCGATCAGTCCGGCCCGCTCCTCCTCCGTGAGCGCACGACGCACCTTCGCCGGAACGCCAGCGACCAGCGATCCGTCCGGCACCTCGGTGCCGCCGAGCACCACGGCACCGCCCGCCACGAGGCAACCACGGCCGATGATCGCGCCGCTGAGCACGACCGCGCCCATCCCGATCAGCGAACCGTCGCCGATGGTGCAGCCGTGCACGACGGCGTTGTGGCCGATCGAGACGCTCTCACCGATGATGGCGGGATGGCCGCTGTCGACGTGGACCGACACGTTGTCCTGCACATTGCTGCCGGCGCCCAGCCTGATCGCCGCTGAATCGGCGCGGAGCACCGCGTTGTACCAGACGCTGGAACGCTCCCCCAGAACGACGTCCCCGATGATGCGCGCGCCGTCCGCCACGAAGGCGTCGGCGGGGATGTCGGGGGTTCCGACCGGAAGCGTGATGACGGATGCTGCAGCGGCGATGCTCATATAGGTGAGACTACCCTCAGAACGTTGATTTTCCGCGGCGAAACCGGATGGTAAGCGTTGCCTGTGCTTGCTTGCGGAATGCTTCAGGCTGAGTAGCGTTGAGGTCAGTAAGGCCAGAAGAACTCATCCGGAGGTTAATCATGACCAAGGCACAGACCGTTTCCACCACCGCCATCGATCCCACCGTCGCTGCGGCAGCGGCCCAGTTCCTCTCGCCGATCGTGCACAGCATGCAGGCGCTCGTGGTCAACGGCAAGCAGGCCCATTGGCACGTGCGCGGCGCGAACTTCATCGGGGTGCATGAGTTCCTCGACACGGTGGTTGCTCACGCCCTGGATTACGCCGACACCGCCGCGGAGCGCATCGTCGCCCTTGGCCTTCCGATCGACGCCCGCGTCAGCACTGTCGCCGCCAAGGCCGCCCCTACTCAGGTACCGGCGGGCTTCACCGCCTCCGATGACCTCGTTCGAGCGGTCGTCGCCGATATCGATGCCGCGCTGGTCGACATCAAGGCCGCAGTTGAGGGCCTCGACGAGGTAGACCTGACCAGCCAGGACGTGGTCATCGAGATTCAGCGCGGCCTCGAGAAGGACCGCTGGTTCCTCGTCTCGCACATCGCTGCCTGACCTGCGCTCAGCAACCACGCTTCGACAGGCTCAGGGGCTCCGGCCCCTGAGCCTTCGTCATGCCCGGTACGTGATCCGCCCACCCAGCAGCGTGGCGCCGACCGACATCTGACGCAGCTGCTCAGCGTCAGCGCTGAGCGGATCCGTGCCGCAGAGCACGAGATCGGCGACCCCGCCGATCTCGATTTCGGCGTCACCGTGATGGCTGCTCGCGCGCAGCGCCGTCTCGACCGTCACCCGCTCCTCCGGATGCCATGCCTCGCGCGCGTCCTCCGTGCGGTGCACGGCGGCAGCCACAGTCATCCATGGGTCCAGTGGAGCCACCGGCGCATCGGAGCCGAATCGCACCGGCACACCTGCGGCGAACAGCGATGCGAGCGGATAGCCGATGGCCTGCTGGCCGCGCCACAGGTTGGCCGCCAGGTCGCGATCATCGAGCGCATGCCCCGGCTGCACGCTGGCGATCACGCCGAGATGGGCGAATCGGGCGATGTCGGCATGCCGCACGAGTTGCGCGTGCTCGATCGTGCCGCGCGCCTGGGTGTAGGTGAAGGCGTCGAGAGCGGATGCCACAGCGAGGTCGCCGATCGCGTGCACGGCCACTTCGATGCCAGACCCCGTGGCCACAGTCAGCAGCTCGCGCAGCTCGTCGGGTTGGATGTTCAGCACTCCGACATTCGACGAATCATCGTCGTACGCGTGTGTGCAGGCGGCGGTGCGGGTGCCGAGCGAGCCGTCGGTGATGAGCTTCAGCGGGCCGACATGCGCAAGGCCCCCGGTTCCGGGAAGCTCCTCCCCCGTGCGGAGCCCGGCCTCGATCGCCCGGGCGAAATTCGCCGCGTAGAAAGCGAACTCGACACGGTGCGCGTCGAAGCCGGATGCGACCCGGCGCTGCCAGGCGCTCGCATTCCAGGCCATGTCGAAGTCCACCAGACCGGTGATACCACGGGCGGCAGCGCGCGCCGCAGCCCGGATCACCGCCCTATCCGCAGAAGCATCATCGGAGGTGTTGAGCCGACGGGAGATCTCGAATGCCTCTTCTTCACGCAGCATCCCATCGGCCGTGGGCGCGAAGCCTTCACGACGGAACGCAGCGGAATTCAGCCACACGCTGTGCACGTCGGCGTTGATCAGGTAAGTCGGGCACTCGCCCGTTGCGGCATCCAGCACGCGCAGCGACGGCAGGTCCGGCCAGAACGCATCGCGCATGCCGGCGCCTATGCGGCGACCATCGGCCAGTGGCTCGGCCGCCCCCATGATGCGCGCGGCCTCCGACGCGCTCTCCGCGGCATCCAGCGCCGTCCGCTCGGTGTTCAGCGCCCACTGCACCGTGTGCACGTGGTGATCCCACAGACCGGGCACCACACGGCATCCGTCGCCTTCGAGCACTTGGCCAGCCGGACGCAGCACACCGGTCGGGGCGACGTCGGCGATGCGGCCGTCGGCGACGACCAGGTCGACGGGCTCACCGCCGAATGGCACGCTGATGGCGCCGAGCGGGCGCACCGCCCGGATCAGAGCGATCTGTGCTCCGCGTGACGTCACGGCAGTCGTTCCTTGCGCACTTCGTGCGCCCGGCGCATCTCTGCCGCCAACTCGGCGTTCGCGTACGGACCGGTGCCCTCCAGCTGTTCCAGGATGTTCTCCACCGTCGCTATCGGCTTGTTCTGGCTCAGTTTCCGCTTGGCGACCACCTTCGTCGGCGTCAGGCGGAAGCCTGTCGTACCGGCGGCAAGGCGCCTCACGAACGTCTCGTCGTTGGGCAGCGTCCACATGCCGCGCGGGTTCGGCATCCGTCCTTCGAAGACATCGACCATCCGCTCGAGGACCCGCAGGTTCTCCTCCGCGGACAGGATCTCCGGAACGCCCGAGAGGTGCACGGCCACGTAGTTCCAGGTCGGCACCGCAGCGACGTCGCCGTACCAGCCGGGCGAGATGTATCCGTGCGGTCCCTGCATCACGATCAGCAGCTCACGTTCGCCGAGACCGTGGATGAGGTCATCCGGACGCCCGACGTGTCCGACGACGGTGAGGTCATCGCGCTCCTCATCCAGCAGCACGATGTACTGGGAGGACACGAGTCCGTCTTCAGCATTGCTGACCAGCGTCGCCCACGGATGCTGTTCGATCACCCGCCGCAACTCGGTGAGGTCGGTCATGGCGAAACTGGGGTTCTGGCGCACCCTCTCAGCCTATGACCGACCGGATGCCTCCAGCGCCCCCCTGCCCGCCTGATTCAGCGCTGGCAGGACGGGCACCAGTACAGCTTGCGCGCGCCGATCTCCTCCAGAGCGATCTCGGTGGCGCAGACCCTGCACGGCAGGCCGGCCCGGTGGTAGACCCAGTGCCGGTCATCGCGACTGGCCATGGCCGCGCGGTATTCATCCGCCGAGAGGCCGTCCATCGTCATCATCTGTCCGGTCTCGACGCCGATGGACAGCAGCCGCACCCAATCCCGCCAGAGCTCGCGGATCAGCTCTTCTGGCACATCGCGACCAGGTGTATGCGGTTCCAGGCGCGCACGGAACAGCATCTCGGCACGGTAGACGTTGCCGATGCCGCTGACGACGGCCTGATCCATGAGCAGCAGCGCGATCGGCGTCGGCTTGCGGCTGACGGTGCGCACGAAACGCTCTTCGCCCTCGGCGGGATCGCCCACCAGAGGGTCGGGTCCGAGTCTGGCCGCCGTCGCGAGCATCTCATCCGTCGTCTGCAGCACACAGGCGGTTGGACCGCGCAGGTCCGCGCAGGTCGGGCCCACGCGCCCCGAAGCTCCGACCGACGCGAATGCGGCGGGCGGAGAGGGCGTGGGGTCGGTGAGCAGCCGCAGCCGCACCTGCCCGACAACGGGAGGCGGCCACTCCTCGCCGTCGTCGGCCAGGCCCTTCGTCTGCTCGGACATGCGCACGTGCACCCGCGACGTGCGAGGTGCGCCGATCGACGTCAGCGAGTTCTCGCCCGCGTCGTCGAAGACCACATCGTCTGAGAGCGCGGGGTCCGTGCCGCGTTGATTCGTCTGCCCCATCCGGCCATTCGCCGAGGCGATCGTCGCATCGGCGAAGATCTCACCGGCGAAGTCCCATGCGCCGTAGAGCCCGAGGTGCACACGCAGCCACACTGCGTCCTCGAACTCGACGAACATCTGCTTGCCGATCGCCATCGCCTGCTGCAGCTCTCGCCCGTCGAGCACCGCGGCGCCTTCAGCGAAGCGCCCCTGCGGGCTGCTTGCCTGCACCTGGTGCCCAGCGAAGTTCCTCGTGAACTGGCGCGCAATGCGATGAACGGAATGCCCTTCAGGCATGTCAGGCGCGCGGGTCAGGCAGCAGCGACCCGTCCTTCTCGAACGCGGCGATCTGGCCGATCCGGCGCACGTGGCGCTCTTCGCCGGTGAAGGCGGTGCCGATGAAAGCGTCGATGAAGCTCGTCACTTCTTCGAACGTGTGCTGGCGTGCGCCGATGGAGATCACGTTGGCGTCGTTGTGCTCGCGGGCGAGCTGCGCGGTCGACAGATTCCACACCAGAGCTGCGCGAATGCCCTCGACCTTGTTCGCTGCCATCTGCTCGCCGTTGCCGGAACCGCCGAAGACCACTCCCAGCGCCTCGACGCCGGTGGCCTGGTCTGCGACGACCCCCTGCGCGGCGCGAATGCAGAACGCCGGGTAATCATCGAGCGCGTCGTATTCGATCGGACCGTGGTCGATGACGTCGTGCCCGGCTGACCGCAGATGCTCCTGCAGTCGATTCGAGAAGTCGAGCCCGGCGTGATCGGTGGCGATATGGATGCGCATGACACCCATCCTATTTCGGCGACACGTACCCGGCATCCTGCCAGGTACGACGTATCGCTAGGGTGCGATGCCTGCCGCGGCGGGCTTGAAGCCCGCGCGGATGTTCTCGCAGCATCCGGGACGGCACACGTCGTACCACGGACCCAGGTCGGTCACATGCGCGCGTTCGGATGCCGGTCGGCCCTCCAGCCGCTCCTGGATGAGATCCACGATGCCGGCGACGAACGACGCAGAGACCCCGGGGGTCGGCGTGCGCGTGAAGCGCAGCCCGGCGTCGTCAGCCGCCTCTCTGGCCTCGGTGTCGAGATCCCAGAGCACCTCCATGTGGTCGCTCATGAACCCGACCGGAACGACGACGACCGCCTGCCGTCCGCGCGCGGGCAGTTCGGCGATCACGTCGCAGACGTCGGGCTCGAGCCAGGGCTGCGAAGGCGGCCCGGAGCGGGATTGGTAGACGAGCTCCCAGGCGACGGCGGATGCTGCTGGCAGCAGCTGCGCAACACTGTTCATCACCCAGGCTGCGACCGCTTCGTGCTGTGCGGCGTACGCGCCGCCCACTCCGAGATCGAGGTCGCGGGGCCCGGAGCGCTCGGCGTCGGCCATCGGAATGCTGTGGGTCGAGAACAGCACCTGGATCGCGGCCGGGTCGACGCCGTCCTCGATGAAAGCCTGCACCGCATCCTGGACACCGTCGACGAACGAGTGCACGAAGCCGGGGTGATCGAAGAACGGGCGGATCTTGTCGATCGTGACCACGCCGTCGAACTCGGACCCGTCGAGCACCCGGGCGAAATCCTCGCGATACTGACGACAGCTCGAGAACGAACTGTACGCACTGGTGGAGAACGCCAGCAGAGTGGTGTGGTCGTTTCCTGCGGCCTCGGCGACCGCCTCTTCCAAGTACGGAGCCCAGTTGCGGTTGCCCCAGTACACCGGCAGCTCGATCGACCGCGCGGCCAGCTCGGCTTCCAGCGCTGCCTTCAGTGCGCGATTCTGCGCATTGATCGGACTGATGCCGCCGAAATGCCGGTAGTGGTGTGACACATCTTCGAGTCGCTCATCCGGGATGCCGCGTCCGCGGGTCACGTTGCGCAGGAAGGGGATCACGTCGTCCTGGCCTTCCGGCCCGCCGAATCCGGCCAGCAGCACGCCGTCGTATGCGACGGGCTGTTCGACGTGTCTGGCTCCCCCGGCCGCGGCCGCAGAAGCATGGAGAACGGCATCCGAATCTGAAGTGGTCACGCAGGTCATGATTCCACCGCCGTCTATGAACGAGCGCCGAGAGAGTCCTGGCGTAGGCTGTCAGGGTTGTCGTCGGCGCCAGCAGCGTCGACGCAGGACGACATCCCCTCCACCAATGGGAGTAATCAGCTGTGCCTGGAGAAAACCTCACTCGTATCGAAGCGCAAGAGCGCCGTGCCGTCATCGACACGCAGTCCTACGAGGTCGCACTCGACCTCACCAAGGGTGCGGAGGTGTTCGGCTCAAGAAGCGTCGTGCGCTTCACCGCCACGCCTGGAAGCTTCACGTTCATCGACCTGATCGCACGCGACGTGCGCGAGATCACGCTCAATGGCGAGCAGATCGACCCGCGCGAAGCGTTCGCCGACTCGCGGATCGCCCTCGGCTCCCTGCAGGCCGAGAACGTTCTCATCGTCGACGCCGACTGCCTCTACACGAACACCGGTGAGGGGCTGCACCGCTTCGTCGACCCCGTCGACGGAGAGGTCTACCTGTACTCGCAGTTCGAGGTGCCCGACTCCCGTCGCGTCTTCGCCGTTTTCGAGCAGCCCGATCTGAAGGCCACCTTCCAGTTCACGGTCACCGCGCCCGCTGCCTGGAAGGTCGTCTCCAACTCCCCCACTCCTGAGCCGATCGTGCACGATGCATCGACGGATTCCGGGACGCAGCAGACAGCCACGTGGGGATTCGAACCCACGCCGCGCATGTCGTCGTACATCACGGCGCTCGTCGCGGGACCCTACGAAGAGACTTTCTCCGAGCTCACCAGCTCCTCCGGCCGGGTGATCCCTCTCGGCGTGTACGGACGCAAGAGCCTCTGGCAGCACCTCGACGCGGACTACATCTTCGAGAAGACGCGTGAGGGCTTCGCATATTTCGAGTCGAAGTTCGGCGTGCCGTATCCGTTCGAGAAGTACGACCAGCTTTTCGTTCCGGAGTTCAACGCCGGCGCGATGGAGAACGCGGGCGCCGTCACCTTCACCGAGTCCTATGTGTTCCGCAGCAAGGTCACCGACGCGATGAAGGAGCGCCGCGTCGTGACGATCCTGCACGAGCTGGCGCACATGTGGTTCGGCGACCTCGTCACCATGAAGTGGTGGAACGACCTGTGGCTGAACGAGTCGTTCGCCGAGTGGGCCTCCACGATCGCCACAGCCGAAGCCACCGAGTGGACCGAGGCGTGGACGACGTTCAACGCGATGGAGAAGACCTGGGCGTACCGCCAGGATCAGCTGCCCTCCACCCACCCGATCGTCGCCGAGATCAACGACCTGCAGGATGTGCTCGTCAACTTCGACGGCATCACCTACGCCAAGGGCGGCTCGGTCCTCAAGCAGCTCGCCGCGTGGGTGGGCATCGAGGCGTTCTTCGCTGGCGTATCGCAGTACTTCCAGAAGCACGCCTGGGGCAATACCGAGCTCAGCGACCTGCTGGTCGAGCTGGAGGCCACCAGCGGCCGCGAGCTGACCAGCTGGGCGAAGAAGTGGCTCGAGACAGCCGGCGTGAACACGCTGGCACCGGTCATCGCCGAAGACGCGTCGGGTGCGATCACGCGCTTCGCCGTCACCCAGACCGCACCGGCCGACTACCCGACCATCCGTCCGCACCGCCTCGGCATCGGCTTCTACAACCTCGATGGCGGCGCGCTCGTGCGCACGCACTACGTCGAGGTCGACATCGACGGCGACCGCACGGAGATCCCTGAGCTGCAGGGCCAGCAGCGCCCCGACATGGTGCTGCTGAACGACAACGATCTCGCGTATGCGAAGATCCGCCTGGATGAGCGCTCCCTCGAGACGGCGATCAAACACCTCGCCGACATCAGCGATCCGCTCGCACGCTCACTGGTATGGGGCGCGGCATGGGATCAGACCCGCGACGCGGAGAGCGCCGCGACCGACTACATCGACCTGGTGCTCGGCAACATCGGACGCGAGACCGAGTCGACCACCGTGCGCACCACGCTGGCGCAGCTGCAGCTGGCCGCGAACAGCTATGTCGCACCGGATTCCCGCGCGGCTGCTCGGGAGAAGATCGCCGATGGGCTGTGGGCGCTCGCGCAGCACGCCGCATCCGGCAGTGACAGCCAGCTGCAGCTGGTGACAGCGTTCGCCAACGCGCTGACGACCCCCGAGCACGCCGGCATCATCGGGCGGCTCCGCTCCGGCGAGGAGACCCTGCCGGGTCTGGAGGTCGACACCGACCTCTCGTGGCAGCTTCTGGTCGGCCTGGCAGCGGCAGGTGCCACCGATGCCGGAGCCATTGATCGCGCGCTCGCCGCCGACAACACCGCCAAGGGTGGAGAGTTCGCCGCACAGGCCCGCGCGGCCCTGCCGACAGCGGAGGCGAAGCGCGCTGCGTGGTCGTCGCTGATCGACAATGACGACCTGCCGAACACGATCGTCCGCGCTGCGTCCCTCGGGTTCGTGCACCCTTCGGGCGCAGAGGTGCTGCAGGACTTCATTCCGGCATACTTCGACATGCTCCTGCCGATCTGGGAAGGACGCACCTACCAGATCGCCGACTACCTGATCGTCGGACTGTACCCGCGGTCGCTCGCCAGCATCGAGCTGCGCGATGCGACTCGCGCCTGGCTGTCAGAGCACCAGGATGCGGCTCCCGCGCTGCGTCGCCTCGTGCACGAGAACCTCGCCGACGTCGAGCGCGCGCTCGCCGCGCAATCGCGCGACGCCGAGGACTGAACCCTCGCCACGCCGAGAAGGCCTCAGCGCTTCCAGTCAGCGCTGAGGCCTTCTCGATAGCATCAAGGCGATGAACATCCACTTCTCCGCCGAGACCGCGCCACCCGCGGCGACTGACCTGACCTGGTGGGAGAGAGCGCTTGCCGTTCTCATCCAGGTCGGCTGGAATATCGTCGCCGTCGCGGTGATCGTCGCCAGCTGCGTGCTCATCGCGCTCGTGCTGCGAGTGGTGATCCGCCGAGTCGTCCGGCGCATCGTCGACAGCGCCAAGACCAAGGCGAACGTCGAAGACACTCAGGCGCTGGAGCGCTCGCCTCTGGCAGATATGCGTCTCGTGCAGCGCACGCGCACCCTCGGCACGATCCTGCAGAACATCGTGAACGTGATCCTGGTGGTCGTCGCGATCGTGCTGATCGTGAACCATCTCAACCACGATCTTCTCGGTTCGCTGACGCTGCTCACCGCAGCCATCGGCGCGGGGCTCGGCTTCGGCGCGCAGAACATCGTCAAAGACGTCTTCAACGGGCTCTTCCTCGTCGCCGAGGACCAGATCGGCATCGGAGACGTCGTCGATCTCGGCCTGGCGTCCGGCGTCGTCGAGTACGTCAGCGTCCGGATCACCCAGGTGCGCGATGTGAACGGCACGCTCTGGTACGTGCGCAACGGCGAGGTGACCCGCATCGGAAACATGTCGCAGGGCTGGGCCCGCGCGATCGTCGACCTCGGCGTCGTGCCGGATGCTGATCTCGATCTCGTCGAGTCCACGATGATGGATGTCGCGCAGAACCTTGCCAAGGACTCCAAGTGGCGCACGCGCATCATCGAAAGGCCGGAAGTCTGGGGCCTGGAGTCCATCGATGGCGACGCCCTGGTCGTCCGCGTGGTGATGAAGACCCGTGCGAATGCCAAGGACGACGTCTCGCAGGAGCTTCGCCGTCGACTGCGCACCGCCCTGCTCGAGAAGAATGTTCTCATCCCGCGCATGGCCGCAGTCAACCTCACCGGCATCGAGGGCGCGCGCCGCGTTCGCGGAGCCAACCCGCCGATGACCCGGCCGAACCCGGTGACCGGTGTTTCGCCCGTTGCCGATCGCGGCATCTGGCGGCGAAAGAAGTCCGACGAAGAGGAAGGCGACCAGAAGTGACGTTCTATGACGAGGTCGGCGGATACGACACCTTCGAGCGCATCGTGAAGGTCTTCTACCGCGAGGTGGCGCTTGACCCGGTGCTCAAGCCGATGTATCCGGAAGAGGACCTGGGACCAGCCGCAGACCGGCTGACGTGGTTCCTGGTGCAGTACTGGGGAGGGCCCACCACCTACGGCGAGAAGCGCGGACACCCGCGGCTGCGCATGCGGCATGCGGCATTCCACGTAGATCCCGATGCGCGCGACCGGTGGCTTTCGCACATGCGCACCGCTCTGGACGAGGTGAAATTGTCGCCCCTGCACGAAGCAACGCTGTGGGACTACCTCGAACGCGCAGCATATGCCATGGTGAACACATTCGAGCCTTCCGGCATCGGCCCCGGCGCTGATGGTCGCACAAGGCTTGAGCACACGGCCGCACAGGAGTCGACGGAGACCGCATGATGACCAGAACCAGTTCCCCCGCCACGGACGTGCTCGTGATCGGATGGGGGCTGGCTGGGCTGGTCGCCGCGGCGGAGGCACTGGCCGCTGGCAAGCGCGTCACCATCATCGACCAGGAGTCGCGAACCAACATGGGTGGGCAGGCCTGGTGGTCGTTCGGCGGACTCTTCCTGATCGATTCTCCAGAGCAGCGCAGACTCGGCATCCGCGACTCTGTGGAGCTGGCCACGCAGGATTGGTTCGGAAATGCCGGGTTCGATCGACCGGAAGATGCCTGGCCCAGGCGCTGGGCCGAGGCGTATCTTCAGTTCGCCGCCGGTGAGAAGCGCAGCTGGCTGCGGGAGCGCGGAGTCGGGTTCTTCCCCGTCGTCGGCTGGGCTGAGCGCGGTGGAAGCGGCGCGATAGGACCAGGCAACTCGGTGCCCCGTTTCCACATCACCTGGGGAACCGGCCCCGGCATCGTCGCCCCGTTCATCGCGGCAGTCGAAGCGGGCGAAGCGGATGGACGCGTGACGGTACTCCCCCGGCACCGCGTGTCCGAGCTCATCCTCGAGGCAGGAGCGGTCGTGGGCGCTCGCGGGGATGTGCTCGCCGATACCGATGCTCCGCGGGGTTTTCCGACCACACGTGAGCGGACAGGCGACTTCGAGGTGCGGGCGGGTGCCACGATCGTCGCCTCCGGCGGGATCGGTGGCAATCATGAACTCGTCCGGGCGGCGTGGCCGGAGCGTCTGGGGACACCACCCGCGCACATGCTCACCGGCGTTCCGGCGTATGTCGACGGCTCCATGCACGGTGTCAGCAGCACGGCGGGTGCGGCACTGATCAACGGCGACCGCATGTGGCACTATGTCGAGGGCATCGAGAACTGGGATCCGATCTGGCCGTCGCACGGCATCCGCATCCTCCCCGGGCCGTCATCACTCTGGCTCGACGCGACGGGCACGCGCCTGCCGGTGCCGCTCTATCCCGGTTTCGATACCCTCGGCACGCTCGCGCATCTGCGCTCAACAGGTCATGACCATTCCTGGTTCATCACGTCGCTGAAGATCGTCGAGAAGGAGTTCGCTCTTTCTGGCAGCGAGCAGAACCCCGACCTCACCGGCAAAGACGTCGGCCTGCTGCTGAAATCGCGGCTTGCAAAAGGCCCGACCGGCCGCGTGCAGTCGTTTCTCGATGAGGGTCCGGATTTCATCGTGGAGGATGATCTGGAATCACTGCTCGCGCAGATGCAGCGGATGCCGGGTGGTGAGCTCCTCGATATCGACCATGTGCGTCGGGAAGTGGTGGCACGAGACCGCGAGATCGACAATGACTTCACCAAGGATGCGCAGATCGCGATGCTGCGATCGATGCGCTCGTATCGCGGTGACAAGCTGATCCGCACCGCGCCTCCGCACCGGCTGCAGGACAAATCAGCCGGACCGATGATCGCGGTGAAGCTGCACGTGCTGACCCGCAAGTCGCTGGGCGGCATCCACACCGACCTCGATGGACGCGCCCTGAACGCTGCCGGAGAGCCCATTCCCGGTCTTTTCGCCGCCGGAGAGGCGAGTGGATTCGGTGGTGGCGGCGTGCACGGCTACCGTGCGCTGGAGGGCACCTTCCTCGGGGGATGCCTGTTCTCCGGACGCCAGGCTGGCCGCGCAGCGGCTCGGTGATGCATGCCGCGCACGGCATGTGACGGATGTCGCCGGTCAGCGGCCCGTCTCGCGGACCGCTGTCAGCCCGGCTACCGCCGGTCCCCTGGTGAGCACATGGCCGCGAGAGAACGCCAGACGAGTCCATCGACCTGACTCGGTCACTCGCACCTGTTCGGCACCGGAGATGAACCCGAACGCGTGGGCGGCGAAGGCCACCCCGCGCGGCAGGCCCAGAAGGTTGTCGTCTGGCTCGCCCCAGATCCGGGCACGCAGACTGCGTACGGCCTCTTCGCCGGCTCCAGTCGGGCTGCCGTGAGCCACGGCTGAGATCCCCCACTGGGCGCGCTCGGCCAGCGTCTGCGCCGCGATCGCCGCGATCTCCCGCCAGCCGTCTTGCGGCGGTGCCACACCCGCCCAGGCGGGGGCGCGTGCAGTGTCGGGGAGGGTGAGTTCGGAGGCGTTCTCGCTCTCGGTGAGTTCGTCGACCACGAGATCGCACCGCAGCTGCGGATCGGCCCGCACGATGCGCATCGCGAGCACGGTCGGCGTCTGATCGAACAGGCCCTGCGGGGCGAGCGCGGCTGCCGTGAGCACGAGCACGCCAGCGTGCGCCTGCAGGCGCACGCCATCGGCGCCGGCCTGCGTCGCCCGACCGGCGAAAGTCAGCACATCGCGCGCCGTGTCGGCGTCGGCGAGAACAAGAGGTCTGGTCACTCCTTCTAAACTAGCCTGATGAGCTCTGAGGAAAGCGCCCGCCGATCCGTGAACGGCCTCGTGGAGGTGCTCAGCCTCGCCGAATCGGGTGCGCGCACCACTGAGGACATCTTCACGGGCCTCTCGCACTCGATGCCGACCGGACGCGTCTACGGCGGACAGGTGCTCGCGCAGTCGATCATCGCCGCGGAGCGGACCCTGCCCGAGGAGCGCACGGTGCATTCCATGCACGGCTATTTCCTGCGGCCCGGAGACGCGGAGAATGGAATCACGTTCGCCGTCGACCGCATCCACGACGGACGCTCCTTCTCCACACGGCGCTGCCAGGCGTTCCAGTCCGGCGTGCCGATCTTCTCGATGATCGCCTCGTTCCAGGACGACGATCCCGGTGTCGATCATGCCGAGCCCGCACCGCAGAACATCCCCGCGCCGGAGGACGTCCGCTCGGATGACGAGTTCATCGCCATGGCCGGTCCGTCTGCTGCCCGGCTGCTCGCCGACCGACCCGCGGATGTGCGGCACATCGATGGCCCGCTGTTCCTCGAGTCATCCGGTGAGCGCGTCGCGCACCAAGCCGTGTGGATGCGGATGCGCGCACGGATGCCGGACGACGCCCGGCTGCACCGAGCAGCGCTCGCCTACCTCAGCGACATGACGATCCAGGAGTCGATCCTGCGCCAGCATGGACTCACCTGGCAGACACCAGGGCTGAAGCTCGCCAGCCTCGACCATGCGATGTGGTGGCACCGTTTCGGACGTGCCGATGAGTGGATGCTGTACGTGCAGGAATCGCCGAACGCCCGCGGTGGTCGCGGGCTCGCCAAGGGTCGCATCTACAACCGCGAGGGCGAGTTGCTGGCCAGCGTCGCTCAGGAGGTCATGGTGCGGGTGCCGCACCCAGACAGCTGACGGTCAGCGATGTGCGTAGGCGATGGGCTCGCCGACGTACGGCTCCCACGCCTCGCGCATCTCCGGATCGATGCGCACGGGACGCCCGGTGATGGCATCGACGAGCACGATGATCGCTGTGGAGCGGGCATACAGCGTCCGCTCTGCGCTCTTGGGATCGTTGTGCACCTCGTAGCAGACCTCGACGCTGGAGCCGCCGAGCTTCCCGAACCACATCTGCACTTCCAGCGGGCGTCGCTGATACGGCACCGGCGCGAGATACTCGATCTCCTGTCGCGCGATGAGTGTGAGGACGCCCTGCTCGATCCCGGAATCGAGAATGGCCGTCGCTGGCGCCTGCTCCCCCGGTTCCGGCTTCCAGAAGGCGCGCACGCGCGCCTCTTCGAGAAGTTTGAGCATGGAGGTGTTGTTGACGTGATTGAACGCGTCGAGATCGCCCCAGCGCAGATGGATCGGGATATGCAGGCGCATGGGATCAGTCGCGCGTGAGCTTGCGGTGCGCAGTGCGGTGCGGTCGGGCGGCATCCTGCCCGAGGCGCTGGATCTTGTTCTCCTCGTAAGCCTCGAAGTTGCCCTCGAACCAGTGCCACTGTGACGGGTTCTCGTCGGTGCCCTCGTAGGCGAGGATGTGGGTGGCGATGCGGTCCAGGAACCACCGGTCGTGCGTGATCACCACAGCACAGCCGGGGAACTCGAGCAGAGCGTTCTCCAGCGAGCTGAGGGTCTCGACGTCGAGGTCGTTCGTCGGCTCGTCGAGCAGCAGCAGGTTGCCGCCTTCCTTGAGCGTCAGAGCGAGGTTCAGACGGTTGCGCTCACCACCGGAGAGGATGCCGGCGCGCTTCTGCTGATCCGGTCCCTTGAAGCCGAATTTCGACACGTACGCACGCGACGGGATCTCGGTCTTGCCGACGGTGATGAAGTCGAGTCCATCCGAGACGACCTCCCACAGCGTCTTGTCGGGGTCGATGTTGGCACGGGACTGGTCGACGTAGCTGATCTTGACCGTCTCGCCGATCTTCAGATCGCCGCCATCGAGCTCTTCCAGTCCGACGATGGTCTTGAAGAGCGTCGTCTTTCCCACGCCGTTCGGGCCGATCACGCCGACGATGCCGTTCGGCGGCAGGCTGAAGCTCAGGCCGTCGATCAGCATCCGATCGCCGAAGCCCTTCTGCAGCTTCTTCGCCTCGATGACGACGCTGCCCAGACGCGGACCCGCCGGAATCTGGATCTCTTCGAAGTCGAGTTTGCGAGTGCGCTCGGCCTCGGATGCCATCTCCTCGTAGCGAGCCAGACGCGCCTTCGACTTGGTTTGACGCCCCTTCGCGCTGGAGCGGACCCACTCGAGTTCGTCCTTGAGCCGCTTGGCGAGCTTGGCGTCCTTCTTGCCCTGGATGTCGAGACGCTCGGCCTTCTTCTCCAGGTAGGTCGAATAGTTGCCCTCGTAGCCGATGAGACGACCGCGGTCGACCTCGGCGATCCACTCCGCGACGTTGTCGAGGAAGTACCGGTCGTGCGTGATCGCGATGACAGCGCCCTTGTAGTCCTTCAGGTGCTGCTCGAGCCAGAGCACGCTCTCCGCATCGAGGTGGTTGGTCGGCTCATCGAGGAGCAGCAGATCGGGTTTCTGCAGCAGCAGCTTCGCCAGCGCCACGCGGCGCTTCTCGCCGCCCGAGAGCGGGCCGATCTCGGCATCCCCCGGAGGGGTGCGCAGCGCGTCCATCGCCTGCTCGAGCTGCGAATCGAGGTCCCAGCCGTCTGCCGCGTCGATCTCTTCCTGCAGCACGCCCATCTCGGCGAGCAGGGTGTCGAAATCAGCGTCCGGGTCGGCCATCAGTGCGGAGATCTCGTTGAACCGATCGACCTTGGCCTTGATCGCCACGCCCTCCTGAATGTTCTCCAGGACAGTCTTGGTCTCGTCGAGCTCCGGCTCCTGCATGAGGATACCGACGCTGAAACCGGGGCTCAGCTTCGCCTCGCCGTTCGATGGCGTGTCGAGGCCCGCCATGATCT
This sequence comes from Microbacterium esteraromaticum, assembly GCF_900163815.1. GTDB lineage: Bacteria > Actinomycetota > Actinomycetes > Actinomycetales > Microbacteriaceae > Microbacterium > Microbacterium esteraromaticum_B. The sequence continues at coordinate 219,384 of NZ_FUKO01000012.1, forward strand.
TCAAGATCGTCGACTTTCCGGCGCCGTTCGGACCGACCATGCCGATCTTCGCACCGGGGAGGAACGCCATGGTGACGTCATCGAGGATGAGCTTCTCACCCACCGCCTTGCGGGCTCGCACCATGGAATAGATGTACTCGGCCACGAAGCAGGTCTCCTTCTGTCAGCAGGCACGCGGAACAGGCTCCACTGCGGGAGCCGACTCTCCAGCCTACCCGCCCTCGCTCGCGCCGTTCACCCAGGTAGGTTATGACGTCAGAGGCATCCGCGGCGACGCAGACCTCGCCAGTGCCGCCTTCGCCTCGCGCTCACCAATCGATGGACCTGGTCGCACCGACCAGACACCGACCTTCCGCCAGCTGCGGCATCACCTCGGTGACAGGGTCACCCGTCGACGGCCCCACCTGGCCGACCAGGCATTCGCTCTCCCCCCAGGCCACGGAGAACTGCAGGCTCTCTGCCGCATGCCCCACGGTGGACTGATCCTGCGTGACCTGCATCCGCGTCCGGTCGAAACCAGCCTGCGTCAACGCATCGATGTAGGCACGGCCTGATGAGCGCTTCTCGGATGCCCAGACCTTGGCGGTGACGGATGCGAACAGCGGCAGATTCTCCGCCGCGCTGCCGTCCGGGATCAGCTCGGGCTCCGTCTGATCCGGTGAGGAAGACGGATCCGGCGATGCGGAGGCATGCGGCACGGAAGGCTGGGGATCGGATGCCGGAGACTCGCCCACCAGTCCGCAGGAGGTCAACAGGACCGCCAGAGCGATCGCGCTCGTGCCGACGCTCCAGCGCCGACGCGTGCGGGCGGCGATGACAGCTGATCCTCGAGACACGCTCTGTAGTCTAGAGCCGCCTCTGAGCTGTCACCGCCGCCGGGGCGCTGCCCGGATGCGAGATGCCGCACTAGGCGTAGGAAGGCTCGTCCTCGTTCTCATTCGAGGGCTCGTGGTCGAGATCCGGATCGATTGCCTGCCCGACGTTTGTGAGGCCGGCGGGAGACCAGTCGTCGGGCTGCTCGGAAGCAGCCGCAGCGATGTCGGCCGCAGTGACGTCGTCCGATGCTGGTCGCTGCGGAGTCTGCACGGCAGCATTCGGCCGTGGCGTCCGCACGAAGGCGCTGGTGCCGCGGCTGAGATCGTGCCCGATCGCGTCCGCGACGAGGTCGGCGCTGAATCCCTTGCGCCCGTTGCTCTCCCATTCGCGCAGCTTCACAGTGCCCGTGATGATCACCGCATCTCCGCGCCGCAGCGACGCCTTCGCGTGGTCGGCGAGCACCCGGAACGCCGATACGGCGTACCAGTTCGTTCCTGTCTCCACCCAGTTGTCGGTGCGTCGATCCCAGTAGCCGGTCGAAGATCCGACACGGAAGTTGACGACAGGCATCCCGCCTGGCGTGCTGCTCTTGACGGGATCTGTTCCAACGTTCCCGCGAATCGTCACGGTGTCATTGCTCATAGCCATGCTCCTCTGTAGCCCGGATCATCGCCCGGATGACTACAGAGTGCATGCTGGCCGCCGACGTCCGCGCGACGATCTCCGCGTTCCGTGGACAACTCACGCACTACCCTGCATGTGCAGAGCGAAGCGATCAGGCCAGATACTGCGCGAAGTGCGCGCGAACCTTGTTCACCTTCGGAACGGCGACGGCCAGGCAGTACCCTTGGGTGGGGTTCTTGGCAAAGAAGTCCTGATGCTCGTCTTCGGCCGGGTAGAAGGCGCCCAGTGCTTCCATCGTCGTCACCGGCTCGCCGTCCCAGAGCGTTGCGGCTCTCGCGCGCGCGGTCTCGAATGTCTGCCGCTGCGCATCGTCAGCGGGGAACATCGCACTGCGGTACTGCGTGCCCACGTCGTTGCCCTGGCGATTCAGCTGCCGGGGGTCGTGCATCGTGAAGAACGCGTCGAGGATGACATCGGCTGGGATCACGTCGGGATCGAAGGTCACCGCCACGGCTTCGGCGTGGCCGGTGCGGCCGGTGCACACCTGTTCGTAGGTGGGATCTGACGTCGAGCCGCCGGTGTAGCCGGACACGACCGACTGAACACCGCGAAGGGGGCGATATGCGGCATCCAGGCACCAGAAGCAGCCGCCGGCGAGCACAAATGTTTCCATGACTCCACGCTACGCCTTCTGCGGATGCCGGAGCCGCTCTCAGCGCACGAACAGCAGCAGACCGGCGACGACGATGAAGAGCGCGCCGAAGACGCTGTTGAGCACGCGCTGACCGCGCTCTCGACGCGTGAAGCGTCGAAACGGCTTGGCAGCTGCAGCGAAGAAGAGCCACATCACGAGCACATCGACGACGAGCACCGTCGCGACGAGGATCAGGTACTGCGGCAGCGGGTCGCGATCGAGTCGCACGAACTGCGGAACGAACGCGAGGAAGAAGACGATAGCCTTCGGATTGAGCAGATTCACCCAGAAGCCGCGCCGAAAGATCGACCACGCGGGTTCACGAATCCGCGTCTGGTCGGAGGCGTCGTCGATCTGCGGCCGGGTGAAGATCAGCCGGATACCGAGGTATGCCAGGTAGGCGGCTCCCGCGTATCGGATGATCTCGAAAAGAATCGGCGACCGCGAGACGAGCAGTCCGACACCGGCCGCCACGATCGCGATATGCAGAATCAGGGCCGCCTGCTGACCCAGCACACCCCACAGTGAGCGACGCCATCCCTGGCTGAGAGCGTTGCTCATCGTGTTGATCGCCCCTGCGCCGGGAGTGAGGCTGATCACGACGCAGGCCGCGACCAGCGAGAGCCATATCGTCCACGTCACCAGCACAGTGTAGGGATGCTCCTGCCCCGGCGTGGAATCGCCGGTGATGTCCCTGCCCTGCTCTACCGTGAGGGGCATGAACCCGCTCGCAACTCCTCCCTCCTGGCTCACGCGTGTCGGGGTGTTCGACCTTGAGACCACGGGGGTCGACGTCGCGAATGACCGCATCGTCACCGCGCACGTCGGTGTGCTCGACATCCGGGGTCGCGAGGTGGCCGCACGTGATTGGCTGGCCGATCCCGGCATCCCCATTCCCGATGGCGCCGCCGCTGTGCACGGCGTGACGACCGAGTACGCGCGAGCGCACGGCCGACCGCCCGGCGAGGTCATCGCGGAGATCACACACGCTCTCGCGACCCTGTTCCAGCAGGGCCTGCCGATCGTCGCCTACAACGCGTCGTATGACTTCTCGCTGCTCGCGCATGAGGCTGTGCGGCACGGGCAGCCCGTGCTGAAAGCTCCGCACCCGGTCATCGACCCACTCGTGCTGGACAAGGCCTACGATCGCTTCCGCCGCGGCAAGCGGACCCTGTCGGTGGTCGCCGAGCACTACGAGGTGCCGCTGGATGCCGCGCATGAGGCCTCGGCGGATGCTGTCGCCGCCGGGCGCGTCGCGCTGGCTCTGGCGAAGGCGTTCCTGCTGCCCGAATCCGCAGCCGAGCTGCACACGCAGCAGATCGGATGGGCGCGCGATCAGGCGGCGAGCCTGACCGAGTACTTCATCAAGGTGGGCAGGCTGGATCCGGATGAGTCGCTGGATGGCAGCTGGCCCCTGCGGGGCTGAGCTCTCGAGTGCCTGAGCTCCCGAGTGCGTGAGCTTCGAGTGACTGGGTGCGCGAGACGGTTGCGCCAAGGGACGACAAAGGCCCCGCCGAAGCGGGGCCTGTCGTGCGGCTTACTTGGAGCCGCCGAAGCCCTTGAAGCGCTGGTTGAACTTCTCGACGCGGCCGGCCGAGTCCATGATGCGCTGCTTGCCCGTGTAGAACGGGTGCGATGCAGAGGAGATCTCGACGTCGATGACGGGATACTCCGCGCCGTCGAGCTCGATCGTCTTGTCGCTGGTGACGGTCGAACGGGTGAGGAAGGTCTCGCCCGAACCGAGGTCACGGAAAACAACGGCCTGGTAGTCGGGGTGAATGTCAGTCTTCATTGCTGATTCCTTGGATGACGGGGTGTACTACGGAAAGTCGAAGGGCGCACAGGCGCCAAGGGTCGATCTTATCAGACGAGAGCGGTCATGATGCGCGCGCAGCGAAGCGGCCGTCCTCAGAGGTGAGCACGATCGGCATGCCGAAGGCCTCGGTGAGCGCGTCTGCAGTCAGGTTCTCGGCGATGGGACCGGCAGCCACGACACGGCCCTCGCGCAGCAGCATCACATGCGTGAAGCCCACCGGGATCTCTTCGACGTGGTGCGTGACCATCACCATCGCCGGTGTCGTCGGCGATGCGGCATAGCCGCTGAGCAGCTGCAGCAACTCCTCGCGCGATCCGAGATCGAGGCTCGCGGTCGGCTCATCGAGGAGCAGCAGCTCCGGATCGGTCATGACGGCGCGAGCGATCTGGACGCGCTTCTGCTCGCCGTCGCTGAGCGTGCCGAACACGCGGTCCGCGAGGTGCTCGAGTCGCCAGTCCGCCAGCACGCGCCGGGCACGACGCTCATCGATTCCCTCGTAGCTCTCGTTCCATCGACCGAGCACCGAATACGCCGCGGTCATCACGGCATTCAGCACGGTCTCGTCCCGCGGGATGCGACGTGCCATCGCGGAAGACGCGAACCCGATGCGCGGCCGCAGTTCGAACACGTCGGTTCGTCCCAGCGTCTCGCCCAGCACGGTTACCGTGCCTGCGGTCGGGTGCATCAGCGTATCGGCCAGCTGCAGCAGCGTCGTCTTGCCCGCACCGTTCGGTCCGAGGATGACCCATCGCTGATCTTCCGCGACCTCCCAGGTCACGTGATCGACGATGTTGCGCCCGTCACGGCGCACGACGACATCGGTGAAATCCAGAGCGCTCGACATGGTGTCCAGCCTATCGGCTCAGCGGGTCAGCTCCTCGTACAGGGCGCGCGTGGTGTCGGCAATCGCTCCCCAGCTGAAGTGATCGCGTGCCCGCTCGCGGCCGGCCGCACCGTACTTCGCCGCCTGCGCACTGTCATCGGTGACCTCGGTGAGCACCTCGGCGAGATCTGCGACGTAGCGATCAGGGTCCACGGGGGTGCCCGTGCCGTCCTGCACCTGCTCGATCGCCACCAGCCGACCGGTGACGCCGTCTTCGACGACTTCGGGGATCCCGCCGGTGGCGGTGCCGACCACGGCCGCACCGCAGGCCATCGCCTCCAGGTTCACGATGCCCAGTGGCTCGTAGATGGACGGACACACGAATGTCGTCGCGGCGGTCAGGATCGCCGAGAGCTCGTCGCGCGGCAGCATCCGCTCTATCCAGATCACGCCCTCCCGAGTCTGCTGCAGCACGCGCACCAGCTCTTGCACCTCGGCCATGATCTCGGGCGTGTCCGGCGCGCCCGCACACAGCACCAGCTGCACTTCGGGCGGAAGCGACTGCATTGCGCGCAGCAGATACGGCAGCCCCTTCTGACGGGTGATGCGGCCGACGAAGACCACTGAAGGCCGGTCGGCGTCCATGCCGATGCTCTTCAGGAACTCCGTGTTCTCGACCGGGTGCCACTGATCGACATCGATCCCGTTGTGGATCACGCGCACCCGTGCCGGATCTACCTGCGGGTAGCTGCGCAGGATGTCCTGTCGCATGCCTGCGCTGACCGCGATGATTGCGGCAGCGTTCTCATAGGCCAGCTTCTCGATCCCGCTGGAGACGGCGTAACCGCCGCCCAGCTGCTCGGCCTTCCACGGTCGCAGAGGTTCGAGGCTGTGCGCGCTGAGCACATGCGGGATGCCGTGCAGCTGAGAGGCCAGATGTCCGGCGAAGTTCGCGTACCAGGTGTGACTGTGCACGAGATCGGCCCCCGCGACATCTCCCACCATTGTCAGGTCGGTCCCCAGCGTCTGGATGGCCGCGTTCGCGCTGGCGAGTTCGGCCGGTGTTCGGTACGAGTGGGCGCCCTGCTCAGTGCGATCGGCGCCGAACGCCCTGACCTGCACGTCGATGCTGCTGCGCAGTGCGGCTACCAACTCGGCGACGTGCACGCCCGCACCGCCGTAGATCTCGGGCGGGTACTCCTTGGTGATGATGTCGACTCGCATGACTGCACGGTAGTACACGACGCGCTTCGCGCTCTATGGTGGAGCCATGTCGGCACCTAAGAAGGTATTCGGGATCATCCTCGCCGGCGGCGAGGGCAAGCGACTCATGCCACTGACGGCAGACCGCGCGAAACCGGCGGTGCCCTTCGGCGGCCAGTACCGTCTCATCGATTTCGCGATATCGAACCTGATCAATTCCGGGTTGCGGCAGGTCGTCGTCCTCACCCAGTACAAGTCGCACAGCCTCGACAGACACGTCTCGCAGAACTGGCGGATGTCTGCACTTCTGGACTCGTATGTGACATCGGTTCCCGCGCAGCAGCGATTGGGCAAGCGCTGGTTCTCGGGTTCTGCGGACGCGATCCTGCAGAGCCTCAACCTGATCTTCGATGAGAAGCCCGACATCGTCGTCGTGATCGGTGCCGACCACGTCTACCGGATGGACTTCCAGCAGATGGTGGACGCGCACATCGAGTCCGGTGCGGGTGTGACCGTCGCCGGCATCCGACAGCCGCTGGCGCTCGCCTCGCAGTTCGGCGTGATCGATGTGGACCCCGACTCCGGTCGCATCCGCGAATTCCTCGAGAAGCCGGCCGATCCGGAAGGCCTGCCCGACTCCCCCAACGAAGTCCTCGTGTCGATGGGCAACTACGTGTTCAACACCGATGCGCTCATCGCCGCTGTCGAGGTCGACGGCGAGTCGGCGACCTCCGGCCACGATATGGGCGGCGACATCATCCCCTACTTCGTCGACCGCGGCGATGCCGGCTATTACGACATGAAGCAGAACGATGTGCCCGGCTCATCGCCGCGCGACCGCTCCTACTGGCGCGACGTCGGAACCATCGACTCGTACTTCGATGCGCACATGGATCTCATCTCGACACTGCCGATCTTCAACCTCTACAACACCGCATGGCCGATCCGCACCCAGAGCGTCAACACACCCCCGGCGAAGTTCGTCCGCGACGCGGTGGGACGCATCGGCAATGCCATCGACTCGATCGTCTCGGTCGGCTCGGTGCTCTCCGGCACACACCTGGAGCGCAGCGTCATCGGCGTCGGAACAGTGGCGTCAGGTGGTTCCACCATCACCGACTCGGTCGTGCTCGATCAGGTGCAGTTGGGACTCGGCGCGCGCGTGCATCGTGCCGTACTCGACAAGAACGTCGTGCTCGAGGACGGTGCGACCGTCGGCGTCGATCGTGAACGGGATATCGAGCGCGGCTTCACCGTCACCGATTCGGGCATCACCGTGGTCGGGAAGGGAATTCACATCCCGCGCTGACCGATACGCTCGAGACGTGACTGCTGCGCGCTTCCTTGTCGTCCTCGACGCCGATTCCACACTGATCCGCAACGAAGTGATCGAACTGATCGCCGACGAGGCTGGCCGACGCGCCGAGGTTCAGGCCGCGACCGAGGCCGCCATGCGCGGGGAGGTCGACTTCGCCGAGAGTCTGCGCTCGCGAGTCGCCGCACTCAGAGATGTGCCGGTGAGCGCGTTCGCACGCGTGCTGCAGCGGATCGAGCCCACTCCCGGCGTACAGGAACTGACGGCGGCCGTGCATTCGCGTGGTGGCATCGTTGGGGTCGTCTCGGGCGGGTTCCATGAGATTCTCGACGACGTCGCCCCCGGCCTGGGCGTGGATCGCTGGCGCGCCAATCGTCTCTCCGTCGCCGACGGTGCATTGGTCGGCACGGTCGACGGCACCATCGTGGATGCTGCGGCGAAGGCCGCATCGCTGCGCGAATGGGCCGCGGAGCTGGGCGTCGCACCGCGGGCCACGATCGCGATCGGCGATGGGGCGAACGATCTGGAGATGATGGCTGCGGCCGGTCTCGGCATCGCCTTCAATGCGAAGCCCGCCGTGCGTGCCGCGGCCGCGATCGTCGTGGGCCCGCAGGATCTCGCCGAGGTCATCCCCCTGCTGCCCTGACCCGGTTCTGACCGGGTCTCGCACTGAATGTCCGAGATGGACACTAACGTCGACGCATGGACATCATCCTGATACCGGGTCTCTGGCTGGACGCTTCCGCGTGGGACGACGTGATCCCTTCATTGCAGGCCGCGGGTCACCGCGTGCATCCGCTGACGATGCCGGGTGTCGGCGAGCCGGAGTCCGCGATCGGCATGGCCGAGTGGGTGTCGCACCTCGCCGACCTCGTCGACAGTCTCGAAGGCCCGGTTGCACTCGTCGGGCACTCGGGCGGCGGCAATGCCGCGTGGGGCGCTGCGGATGCGCGGCCCGACCGCATCGCGCACGTCGTGTTCGTCGACACGGTTCCCCCGGCGCCCGGGCGCGGCATCAGCGATTTCGAGACCGTCGACGGTGTCGTGCCATTCCCCGGCTGGGATTTCTTCCCCGAAGACGATGTCTTCGACATCGATGCCGAGACCCGCGGGCGCACCGCGCCGAAAATGCAGTCTGTTCCCGCACGCGTGACCAGCGACCCGATCGCGCTGACCGAGGATCGGCGATTCACTGTGCCGGTCACACTCCTGATGGGCGCTTACGACCAGGAGACGCTCGAGTCGGAGCTCGCCGACTGGGGACCGTATCGAGATGAGTATCAGTCGATCGAAGATGCCCGCGTGGTGCGGATCGACTCGGGGCACTGGCCGCAGTTCACCGTGCCCGACCGGCTCGGCGAGCTCATCCTTGCCGCTGTGGCGCGCTGACGCTGCCTGAGCGCCGGTGCGTCAGTGTCCCATCCCGAGACCGCCGTCGACGGGGATGACTGCACCTGAAATGTAGGCGGCGTCGTCGCCCGCCAGCCAGGTGACTGCCGCGGCGACCTCATCGGGTGTCGCGAACCGCCCGGCGGGGATGCTGGCCTTGTACTGCTTCTGCGTCTCCTCCGGCAGCTCGGCTGTCATATCAGTCTCGATGAATCCGGGGGCCACAACGTTGGTGGTGATGCCGCGGCCGCCCAATTCGCGAGTGAGGGAACGGGCGAATCCGACGAGCGCGCTCTTCGACGCCGCGTAGTTGACCTGACCCGCCGAGCCATACAGGCCCACGACGCTGGAGATGAGAATGACCCTTCCGAAGCGGGCGCGCAGCATGCTCTTGGAGGCGCGCTTCACGACGCGGAAGGTACCGCCCAGGTTGGTGGCCACGACGCTGTCGAAATCGTCTTCGCTCATCCGCATCAGCAAGGTGTCCTTCGTGATTCCGGCGTTCGCCACGACGACCTCGACCGGACCGAGCTTCTGCTCCACCTCAGTGAAGGCGGCATCGATGGTGACGGCATCCGTGACGTCGGCGCGCACGGTGAGCGTTCCTTCAGGCCCCTCGCCGCTGCGCGCGGTCACGGCGACACGGTATCCGTCACGGACGAAGCGCTCGGCGATCGCGCGGCCGATGCCGCGGTTTCCACCGGTCACGAGGACGACACGATCAGCGCTCATATGCGGGCTCCTACTCAGGGGAAAGGGGTCGCCCGCCATCCTACCGACGCTGTGGATGGGATGGTTTGACAGCATCCGTGCCGCCTGCCAGCCTGGCGGGAGGACCACAAGGGGGAAACGTGAGCAGCGAGCATCCTGCCGACCCGAACGCACCGTACATTCCGGCGGGCGTACCGATGACGCCACCGCCACCAGCGGCCGGGTATCCACCCTCTGAGCAACAGCGGGAGCAGTACGCGGCGCAGCAGTACCCTGCGGCGCAGCAGTACCCGGGGCAGCAGTACCCTGCGGTTCAGCAGTACCCGGTCCAGCAGTACCCTGCGGTCCAGCAGTATCCGGGGCAGCACTACCCCGCGCCTGCCTACCCGATGCAGGTCTATGCGGCTCCGAGGCCGCGAAACGGATCAGCGCTCGCGTCGATGATCCTCGGCCTCTCCGGCATCCTGATGATCCCCTTCACCATGGCTTTCCTGGTGCCGATCATCGTGCCGATCGCCGCCGTCGTGTTCGGGCACGTTGCGCACGGACAGCTGAAGAGGAACCCGACTCAGACCGGAAACGGAATGATGCTCACCGGTCTCATCACGGGCTACATCGTGCTGGGGATGGCCGTGCTGATGGCGATCCTGATCATCGTCATGCTCCTGATTTTCGGCTCGCTGCTGTCGCTGCCGGGCTTCATGAACTTTTCGTGATCTGAGGTGCGATCGGCGCCTCGCACGAGCACCCGAGAGGTCCGGTCGCGGCGTAGGCTGGAGGCACCGTGAAAACCACTCGACATGCCCCCGCTGTCACCTCGTTGCCGCAGTCTCCCAGTGACGAGGCGAACCATCGTGTGCACCGGTATGCGCTCACGATGGGCATCAGGATGGTGTGCTTCCTGCTGATGGCACTGGTGCCGCTCGGATGGTGGACCTGGGCGTTCGCCGCCGGAGCCATCGTGCTGCCCTACCTCGCTGTCGTCTACGCCAACGCCGGCAGCGACAGCACGGCCACCACGGTCGAATCTCCTGTGCTGCAGTTGGCTGAGACAGCCGGCCCCGACCCGACGAAGACCGTCGAGGATGCTCCCGAAGTGATCACGGTTCGCGAACGCGGAGACGATCCGTCATGAGCGAAGAGAGCATCTGCTCACGCGCCGATTGCCGCACCGCGGCCACGCATCACATCGTCTGGCGCAACCCGCGCATCCACGGTGACGATCGCAGGAAGATCTGGCTGGCCTGCGATGAGCACGTCGGCTTCCTGAGCGAATATCTGAAGGCACGGGATTTCCCGGTCGAAGTGAACAGGGGCCTTCCGGAGTGAGTCAACGCTTGCTGCGCTGGGGCGCATACGTACTCGTAGCGATCGGCTTCGCCATCGCATGTTTTTTTCTCTCGCAATGGCAGTTCGATCGAAATATCGAACGATCCACGCAGATCGAACTCGTCGAGCAGAACTACGATGCCACACCGGTGCCGCTGGGCGACCTGGTGGGCGCGGCCGGAGAGCTCGATCCCTCCGACGAGTGGCATCCCGTCGCCCTGCGCGGCAGGTATCTCCCAGAGCAGCAGCTGCTGGTGCGCAATCGACCGCACGGCGGAACGAGCGCGTTCGAGGTCCTCGTGCCGTTCCAGGACGAGAACGGCCAGGTTCTGCTGGTCGATCGCGGCTGGCTCTCTTCGGGCGAAGATGCTGTGCCCGCCGTCATACCCGCTCCCCCTCAGGGCGACGTCACGGTGATCGTGCGCCTGCGCCCCGGTGAGGCAGTGCCCTCATCTGGCCGCAGCGCCCCCGAGGGTCAAGTCCCGACCATCAACCTGCCCACCATTGCAGATCGGGTGAACTCCGAGCTGATCACCGGCACCTACGGTCAAATCGTCTCCGAGGATCCGGCGGGCGAGGGCCACCTTGGTGGCTTCATCTCCCCCACAGACGACCCCGGGCCCCACCTGTCGTACGCGATCCAATGGATCCTGTTCGCGATCATGGGGTTCGCCTTCATCGGCTACGTCATCCGCATCGAGATCGTGAAGGCGAAGGAAGACGCCGGTGAGATTCCGAAGCGCGAGCCCCGGCGCCGTCGCGATCGCGATGCCGACCACGAAGACGCGCTGCTGGACACCGTGCGCAGCTGAGCGCACTCCCCTGTGCGACCGTCACTGCGCTATCTGCGGTGACAGCCAGCCCGCTGGTAGCCTCGCGGGGTGCAGAGACTTGCCCAGGCGTTCTTGCGCGCAGACCTCGGATTGCGGCGCGGGATCGTCGATATCGCTCCGGCATCGGATTCCTGGGCTCGCGCGTTCGTGGACGTCCATGCGACCCTCGCTTCGAATGCGCCAGCATCCGTCATCGCGATCGAGCACATCGGATCTACTTCCGTCCCCGGCCTGGATGCCAAGCCGATCCTCGACGTGCTGATCGGCGTCCGATCAGGCGCCGAGATGAGCTCACTGGATGACTGGCTGATCGGCCACGGGATGCTGCTGCGCGGGAATGCCGACGGCATCCGCCCTGACCGGATGTACGGTTACGAACTCGAGCCGATGATCCGCCTCGCGAACGTGCATGTGCTCGAGCACGGCGACGCCGACTGGCGACGCTACCTCGCGTTCCGTAACCACCTGCGCACGAATCCCGCTGATCGCGACGCCTATGGCATTCTCAAACGCCGCCTGGCCGCGCAGCATCCCGATGACCGTCTCGCCTACATCGACGGCAAGGAATCCTTCATTCTGCCGCGCCGCGGCCGCTGACCCCGCGAAACCAGTGCGGAATAGTGCAGATCTGCGGAGTGACGAGAGCTAGGCGAGCTCGATCAGGTCCTGGTATTCCTTGCTCCAGATGTCTTCGACACCGTCGGGAAGGATCAGCACGCGCTCGGGATTGAGCGACTGGACCGCACCCGGATCGTGCGAGACGAGCACGACGGCCCCTTCGTAGTGCGCGAGCGCGTCGAGGATCTCTTCGCGAGACGCCGGATCGAGGTTGTTCGTCGGCTCGTCGAGCAGGAGCATGTTCGCCGACGAGACCACGAGCGTCGCGAGCGACAGCCGCGTCTTCTCGCCGCCGGAGAGCACCCCGGCCGGCTTGAGCACGTCATCGCCGGTGAACAGGAACGACCCGAGCACCTTGCGCGCTTCGGTCTCGGTGATGTGCGGAGCCGCCGACACCATGTTCTGCAGCACCGAGCGATCGACGTCCAGGTTCTCGTGCTCCTGTGCGTAGTAGCCGACCTTCAGTCCGTGCCCCGGCTCCAGCTGGCCGGTATCGGGGGTGTCGACGCCGGCGAGCAGACGCAAGAGCGTTGTCTTTCCGGCACCGTTCAGCCCCAGCACAACAACTTTCGAGCCGCGGTCGATCGCCAGGTCGACGTCGGTGAAGATCTCCAGTGACCCGTACGACTTCGACAGACCGGATGCCATCAGCGGCGTCTTGCCGCACGGCGCGGGCTTCGGGAAGCGCAGTTTCGCCACGCGGTCCTGCTGGCGAACGTCGTCGAGACCAGCGAGCATCTTCTCCGCACGCGCCACCATCTGGTGAGCCGCCGCGGCCTTGGACGCCTTCGCGCCGAAGCGTGCGGCCTGCATCTGCAGCTGCGTCGCCTTCTTCTCGGTGTTGGTGCGCTCCTTCTTGCGACGCTCCTCATCAGCCACCCGCTGACGCAGGTAGTTCTTCCAGTTCATGTTGTAGATATCGATGATCTGGCGGTTCGCGTCGAGGTAGAAGACCCGGTTCACTGTCTCGCCCACGAGCTCGACATCGTGGCTGATCACGATGAGGCCGCCTTTGTAGCCCTTCAGGAACTCGCGCAGCCACACGACGCTGTCCGCGTCGAGGTGGTTGGTCGGCTCGTCGAGGATCATCGTGTCGGCGTCGGAGAAGAGGATGCGCGCGAGCTCGATGCGTCGACGCTGACCACCTGAGAGAGTTTTCAGAGGCTGGTCGAGGATGCGATCGGGCAGCGAGAGATTGTTCGCGATCGACGCGGCTTCTGCTTCGGCTGCGTATCCTCCGAGCGCCTCGAAGCGCTCGGTGAGGTTGCCGAATTTGCGCATGGCGCGCTCGGCGATCTTCGGGTCATCCGATGCCATGTCGTGCGATGCGGTGGCCATTCCTAGCTGCAGGGTGCCGAGGCCGCGTGCATCCAGAATGCGAGTGCGGGCGAGCATCTCCGGGTCGCCGGTGCGCGGATCCTGCGGCAGGTAGCCGATTTCTCCCGACCGGGTCACTTTGCCGTCTGATGCCAGCACGTCGCCGGCGAGCACCTTCGTCAGGGTCGTCTTGCCTGCGCCGTTGCGGCCCACCAGGCCGATCTTGTCGCCGGCGGCGACGCGGAACGACACGTCCGCCATGAGCACGCGTGCTCCGACGCGGATCTCGAGTTCGTGCACGGCAAGCACAGCAAAGTCCGATCTTCGGGAGAGAACAGGGGAATCGGCCGAATGGCCAGCCCCTCAGTATACGCGGCGCACCTGCGAGACCGGAGTCAGCTGAAGTACAGCGGGTGGTGCAGTGCGCACCCGGGGTTGAATGGCGCCGCACATCGCGGACATCTCTCCGCCGCACGGTACTCGGCGATCGTCATCGTCGTCGCGCACGCGCCGCAGAGGATTGCGTGCGCATGGTCGGACCCCGCAGGCCAGACGGTCCGCGAGTGCCTGACAACCGCATCATGGCAGCGCACGCACGGATACCACTCGCGGCAGCAGTGGAACAGGATCGAGATCACATCCGCATCGTTGCGATAGTGCTCGCATCGTGCCTGCGCATCGACTGTCGCCCCGAGCACGCGATATCCGCCGATGCTGATCATCGCGCGACTCCGCGTGCGATCAGCGCATCGCCGACATCATCGGCGTGCCGCATCGTCAGCACCAGCAGCGGCAGAGCGCTCCGCAGCCCGAGCCGCACACCGCGGGCTCGCTGCGCATCGCGAACCTGCCCGGCGAAACCCGCGATGACCGGGATCATCGCGATCGTCAACGAGATCGTCAAGGCCACAGCATCCGGAACGACTCCGACATGGCGCAGCGGCCGGAGTACCCGCTGCAGCACCTCGAGCAGGTCTCCCATGCGCGTCGTGCGGGTGACGAGGTCTGCCAGCAGCAGCAGCGACACCACCCGACCGGTGTTGACGACCGCATCCTGCACAGACGTGAAGATCCACAGCGCACCTCCGAGCACCAGGATCAGCCAGCGCAGCCGCCACCATGCGGTCAACAGCGCCCGCCATGGCAACCGGCCGAAGGGATACAGCGCAGAGACGACCACCAGCACGATGGCTGTGGCGAGCGGGCTCGGCCGCAGCAGTGAGAGAGCGAGGCCGGTCACCGCGAGCGCGGCGAGCTTCCACCCCGACGGTGCGCGGTGCAGCACGCCATCGCCCGCCACGTAGAGCGAGATCACGCCAGGCTCCGCCGATACTCGTCGATCACGGCATCCGGCGCACCCACCGCGCGCACGCCGCCATCCTCGAACAGCACCGCTTCGTCGCATCGCGCCGCGAGCTCCAGATCGTGGGTGATCAGCACGAGCGGCACGCCGAGCGAGAGCAGCAGATCGCCGATTCGACGGGCGTTGCGCAGGTCGAGCAGGGTGGTGGGCTCGTCGGCGACGACCAGAGCCGGCTCGGTTGCCAGCACCGCTGCGATCGCCAGCAGCTGCCGTTGTCCGCCCGACAGCGATGACACCGGGACATCGCTCTTATCTGCCAATCCGTACTCGGCAAGCAGCGCCTCGACCCGCGCAGGGCGCTCAGCACGCGGCGTGTCGCGCAGCGAGAGCGTCAGATCCTCTGCCGGCGTGGGCATCAGGATCTGCGTCTCAGGATTGGTGAAGACGAACCCGACACGACGACGCACGGCGGATGCTTCGCGCACGGGATCCAAACCGTGCACGCGGATCGTGCCTGCGGTAGGGCTGCGCAGCCCGTTCAGCAGACGCCCGAACGTCGACTTTCCGGAGCCGTTCGCGCCGATGACAGCAGTACGTGTCGAGTTCAGCCGCAGCGTCACATCACGCAGCAGTACTGCGCCATCGACCTCGAGCCGGACGTCATCGAGAGTGATGGCGTCCGGCTGGGAGTCCGAATCAGAGAGTGATTCAGACCGCATGCACAGCGCGCGCTTGGGCGGGGAATGCGCGTGGGTAGGCGCGGCGCAGGGCGACGGCCAGCACTGTGGCTGCGACGGCCTTCAGCAGGTCGCCGGGCAGGAATACAAGGCTTGACAGGGCCGTGGGGCCGATCGGCACCCCGGTCACGAGCGCCTGGATCGGGATGCCGAAGAGATAGATGACCAGAATGCCGCCGATGACCGCGGCGATGCCCGCCCGCCACCAGGTGAAGCGGCGATGGTGGGCGATCAGCCCGATCACGACGACTCCGACAAGCCAACCGAGAAGGTATCCGGCCGTGGGCCCGAAGAACACCCCGATGCCGCCGCGGCCGCCCGCCAGCACGGGCAGCCCGACCGCAGCGAGAACCAGCACCACCAGAATCGCGAGCGGCGCACGGCGCGCGCCGAGGATGAGACCGGCGAGCATGACGCCGAGCGTCTGCCCGGTGATCGGCACCCCGCCGGGCACGGGCACCATGACTGTGCCGAGAACGACGATGAGAGCCGCGAAGACGGCGATGCGGGCGAGATCTGCGCCGAGCGGACGGGGAGCGTCGGACATCGGGATCCTTTCGGGAGAGAAGACCGGCGAATCAACCTGAACGGTGTTCACCTGAACAGTGTTCACTATACTGGCTTCATGCCTCCCGCCCGCCACGACCGCCACAGCGTCATCGCCTGCGCGCTGCGACTGCTCGATGAGGTCGGCCTGCCCGATCTGTCGATGCGCCGGCTCTCGACCGAACTCGATGTGCAGCCGAGCGCGCTGTACTGGCACTTCCCCAACAAACAGGCTCTGCTCGCCGGGGTCGCAGATCGCATCCTCGAGGCAGTGCCAGAGCCCGACAGCTCGGCGGCTCCCGCCGATGTCGCCCATGCCATCCGCGACGCGCTGCTGACCTACCGGGACGGCGCCGAGGTCGTCATGAGCAGCTATGCGCTGCGACTCGGCGCTGCTCGTGCGCAGCGGGCGCTGGCCGCCTCACTCGCACCGGTGTCGCCTGTGCAAGAGGACGCCGCGCGGACACCACTCGCGGATGCCGTGTTCGAGTTCATCCTGGGGCACGCCACTCTGCTGCAGCAGCGCATGCATGCGCAGAGCATAGGCGCGGTCGAAGCGGATGCCGAGGATCCGGCCGCGCTGGCGACGGAGGTCTTCGAGTCCGGCATCCGCGCCATGACCGGACTCCGAGCCGTGCGCCCTCCTGCCTGAACGGGCCTGCGGGTATACGAAAGGACGGGGAGTCACCGCCGGCGGTGACTCCCCGTCCTTTCGTCGTCAGCTCAGATCGCGAAGCCGAGCGCGCGCATCATGTCGCGCCCGTCGTCGGTGATCTTCTCCGGACCCCACGGTGGCATCCACACCCAGTTGATGCGGAAGCGATCGACCACCGCATCCAGAGCCTGTGCGGTCTGCTCTTCGAGCACATCCGTCAGCGGGCAACCGGCGCTGGTGAGCGTCATATGAATGATGAGAGCATCGTTCTCGTCATCCCATGCGAGGTCGTAGATCAGCCCGAGGTCGACGACATTGATCCCGAGTTCCGGGTCCATGACATCTTTGAGCGCCTCGGTGACCTCTTCGTATTTCTCCTCGGTGAGCGTCGCCGTCATGACCTCAGCCTACGCTTCGATCGGGGCCGCGGGGTCGAGGTAGCGGTCGTAGCCCTCGTCCTCGAGCCGGTCGGCGAGCTCTGAGCCGCCTTCTTCGACGATCTTGCCCGCCACGATCACGTGCACGAATGCCGGACGGATGTAGCGGAGGATACGCGTGTAGTGCGTGATCAGCAGCACACCGAGGTTGCTCTCCTCCTTGGCGCGGTTGACGCCCTCGGAGACGATCTTCAGCGCATCGACGTCGAGGCCGGAGTCGGTCTCGTCGAGGATGGCGAACTTCGGCTTCAGCATCTCGAGCTGCAGGATCTCGTGGCGCTTCTTCTCGCCACCGGAGAAGCCCTCGTTGACGTTGCGCTGGGCGAACTTGGCATCCATGCGCAGGTTGCTCATGGAGCTCTTGACGTCCTTCATCCACTGACGGACGGAAGGCGCCTCGCCGTCGATGGCGGTCTTCGCGGTGCGAAGGAAGTTCGTCACCGTGACGCCGGGGATCTCCACCGGGTACTGCATGGCGAGGAACAGCCCTGCGCGTGCGCGCTCGTCGACGCTCATCGCGAGGACATCTTCACCATCGAAGGTGATGGAGCCCTGGGTGACGGTGTACTTCGGGTGGCCGGCGATCGTGTAGGCCAGAGTCGACTTGCCGGAGCCGTTGGGGCCCATGATGGCGTGCGTCTCACCGGTGTTGATGGTGAGATCGATCCCGTTGAGGATCGGCGTCGTACCCTGATCAGTCTCGACCGTTACGTGCAGGTCGCGGATCTCGAGAACAGACATTCAGACTTCCTTCGTGACAGTGGGGTCGATGAGCACGTCGTCGCCGTCGATCTGGACGATGTAGACGGGGACGGGCTCGTAAGCGGGGAGGTTGAGGGGCATGCCGGTGTCGAGCGAGAACGCGGAGCCATGTGCCCAGCATTCCAGCGTCTTCCCTTCGACGAACCCCTCGGACAGCGAGATATCGCCGTGGGTGCAACGGTCGCCGATGGCGTGGATCTCACCATCGGAGTCCTTCACTAGTGCTATCGGGACACCATCCAGCTCGACGAGCAGTGGCGTGTCCTGCTCGAGTTCGCTGACTGCACAGGCGCGCTGTGCGCTCATGCGGTCACCGCCGCGAGCTCTCCTTCGACGGCTGTCATGAGCTCGTCCTGCAGAGACGGGAT
Organism: Microbacterium esteraromaticum; assembly: GCF_900163815.1. GTDB lineage: Bacteria > Actinomycetota > Actinomycetes > Actinomycetales > Microbacteriaceae > Microbacterium > Microbacterium esteraromaticum_B. The sequence goes on from NZ_FUKO01000012.1 coordinate 237,680, forward strand.
GCCGATGCGCTGCACGACCTCGGTGAGGAAGCCGAGCACGACCAGTCGCCGCGCCTCTTGCTCGGTGATGCCGCGCGCCTGCAGGTAGAACAGCTGCTCATCGTCGAAGCGTCCGGTGGCACTGGCGTGGCCGGCGCCGGCGATGTCGCCGGTCTGGATCTCGAGGTTCGGGATCGAGTCGGCGTGTGCGCCCTCGCTGAGCACGAGGTTGCGGTTTGCCTCATAGGAGTCGGTGCCGGTGGCATCCGGTCCGATAAGCACGTCGCCGATCCATACGCTGCGTGCCTTCGCACCGTGCAGCGCGCCCTTGTAGAGCACGTCGCCCGTGGTGTGCTCGCCCTTGTGGTGCAGGTACACCTGGCTCTCCAGGTGCTGACCGGCGTCGGCGAATGACAGCCCGTACAGGTAGCCGTGCGAACCCGCACCGGCCAGCTCCACGTTCGGGTTCACGCGCACGATGCCGCCGCCGAAGCTGACGACGATATGTGTGAGCTCTGCATCGCGGTCGACACGCGCCTGGTGGGCGGACGCGTGAATCGCGTCGTCCTCCCACTGCTGCACCGTGACGAGCTTGAGCTTGGCACCATCGCGCACGATGATCTCGACGTTCTGCGCATACTGGGCGGTGCCAGTGTGGCGCAGGATGACCGTCGACACACTGTGGCGCCCGGCCTCGACGACGAGATGCGCATTCGCGCGCCCGCCGTTGCCGTGGATCTCCACGACGATCGGCTCCGCGACTTCTTCATCGTTCGGGATGCTGATGTGCATGGCATCCGACGATCCCTGCCAGGCCACGGCGGCGGTGACGTCCTCCGGGACGAAGAACTCGCCACGCGGTGCCGAGCCGTGCGCCAGAGCGGGGCGGACGTACTGCTCGTCGCTGACGGTGCAGGTGACGCCGTCATTCGTGTCGCCCGTCTCGAACAGCGACTTCAGCTGCGCGACGGGGGTGTGCTTCCAGTTGACCTCCCGGCCGGTGGGGGCTCCGAAGTCCTCGGGGTCGAAAGACCGGGGCCGCTCCGAGCGGGTCTGCACCGGCACGAAGCCGGCATCAGAGACCTGAGCCGCCGGGTCGATGTGCGCGTTCGTCTGCGGCGCCTGTGCAGGCGCCTGTGTGGGGGCCGTCATCAGCCGACCGATCCTTCCATGCCCATCTCGATGAGCTTGTTCAGTTCCATCGCGTATTCCATCGGCAGCTCGCGTGCGATCGGCTCGATGAAACCGCGCACGATCATCGCCATCGCCTCGGTCTCTTCGATCCCGCGCGACTGCAGGTAGAAGAGCTGCTCGGCGCTGACCTTCGAGACGGTGGCCTCGTGACCGAGGGTCACGTCGTCGACGCGAATGTCGATCGAGGGATAGGTGTCGGAGCGGGACTGCGTGTCGACCAGTAGCGCATCGCAGACCACCGAGTTGGCCGAGTGGTGCGCACCCGGATCGACGCGGATCTCGCCGCGGTAACCGGAGCGTCCGCCACCGCGCGCGATGGACTTCGACACGATCGACGACTGCGTGTGCGGCGCCATGTGGATCATCTTGGCGCCCGCGTCCTGGTGCTGACCGGGACCGGCGAAGGCGACCGAGAGCGTCTCGCCCTTGGCGTGCTCGCCCATCAGATAGATCGACGGGTACTTCATCGTCACCTTCGAGCCGATGTTGCCATCGACCCATTCCATCGTCGCGCCTTCGTGCGCCACGGCACGCTTGGTGACGAGGTTGTAGACGTTGTTCGACCAGTTCTGGATCGTCGTGTAGCGAACGCGGGCGTTCTTCTTCACGATGATCTCGACGACGGCCGAGTGCAGCGAGTCCGACTTGTAGATCGGCGCCGTGCAGCCCTCGATGTAGTGCACGTAGCTGTCTTCGTCAGCGATGATCAGGGTCCGCTCGAACTGGCCCATGTTCTCGGTGTTGATGCGGAAGTAGGCCTGAAGCGGAATCTCGACGTGCACGCCCTTGGGGACGTAGACGAACGAGCCGCCCGACCACACCGCCGTGTTGAGGGCCGCGAACTTGTTGTCGCCGGACGGGATGACGGTGCCGAAGTACTCTTCGAAGAACTCGGGGTGCTCGCGCAGCGCCGTGTCGGTGTCCATGAAGATGACGCCCTGCTGCTCCAGGTCCTCGCGGATCTGGTGGTAGACGACTTCGGACTCGTACTGCGCGGCGACGCCGGCGACGAGGCGCTGACGCTCGGCCTCGGGGATGCCCAGGCGCTCGTAGGTGTTCTTGATATCGTCGGGAAGGTCCTCCCACGACTGCGCCTGCTTCTCTGTGGAGCGGACGAAGTACTTGATGTGGTCGAAGTCGATGCCACTGAGATCAGCACCCCACGTCGGCATCGGCTTGCGGCCGAAGAGCTGGTGGCCCTTGAGGCGCGTCTTCAGCATCCATTCCGGTTCGCTCTTGAGCGCGGAGATGTCGCGAACCACGGCTTCAGAGAGACCACGTCTTGCGCTGGCGCCTGCGGCATCAGCATCGTGCCAGCCGAACTCGTACACCCCCAGACCATCAAGTTCCGGGCGGTCGATCAGCACATCCGACATGACACACTCTCCTCACACGGGCCCAGGCGGTGTCCTCCGCCCCGGCACATCTCATCTCCGTCGAGTGTGCGGAGATCGGATGCCGATGATGGGCCCTCGTCGTTGGCGCGCAACACGCGCCTAAACTGTTACTGATGGACGACGCGCTTGTCGCGCCCATCACAACAATCCGATTCTACAGGTTTCGCCTGGCGACGGGCCGCGGCCCGCCCATCGCGAAGCGGAGGAGCCATGCCCGAGACCCGCGCGCCCGAATCTTCTGCGGCCGAAAGCCGACGCTCCCCCGCGCATTCCCCGGCACCGTGGAGTCGCGCGCTGCGCATCTTCGCGTGGCTGTCCTTCATCACCGAGACGATCATCATCGGCACCGGCGGCGCGGTGCGGCTCACCGGTTCCGGACTCGGATGCTCGGAATGGCCGCTGTGCACCCCCGATTCCCTCGTGCCGACGCCGGAACAGGGCATCCATGGGCTGATCGAATTCGGCAACCGCACCATGACCGGCGTCGTCGGCATCATCGCCATCGCGGTCGTGCTGGTGCTCCTGTTCGCCATCGGCGGCAAGCGTGCACTCACGCGTGCCCTGTGGTTCGCGGGCGCAGGCGTGGTGCTCGCCGGCATCGCCTACGCGATCGCGGCACCGCTGCACCTGCCGGCGTTCCCCATCGCCTCTGCCGTGCTGCTGCTGGTCAGCATCATCGCCGCCATCGACTCGGTGCGTGGCAATAACGTGCGACGCGATCTGAACGTGCTCGCCTGGATCACGCTGGTCGGCGTGGTCGCGCAGGCTTTCGTCGGCGGCATCACGGTGCTCACCGGCCTGAACCCATTCATCGTCGGCTTCCACTACGTCTCGTCGCTGCTGCTCGTCTGCGTGACGGCGGCATTCCTCGTGCGGATGTATGCCGCGCCGGGCCCGCGCGAGCGTGCGGTTCCGGTCTGGTTCTCCGTTCTCGGCCACATCACCGGCCTCGCGCTCGCGCTCACCATTCTGTTCGGTGTGCTCACCACCGGTTCTGGACCGCACTCCGGCGATGCCGATGTGCTCCGACACGGGTTCGACGCGACCGTGCTCGCACACGTGCACTCGTGGCCGGGCTACATCCTTGCCGGACTGGTCGCGGTCCTGCTGGTGTCGGCGTGGGCACTGAAGCTCGATGTGCGCCGTTGGATGCTCGTCCTCGCCGCCGCGATCCTTGTTCAGGTGCTCGTCGGCGTGTGGCAGGCGCGAGAAGGACTTCCGGCTCTGCTGGTGGGCATCCACATGGTGCTGGCCGCACTGTCGGCGGCGGCATACACCGTCGTCGTGATGCACCTCAAGCGGCCGGTCGATGCCACCGATTGATCCTGTGCTGCGCGATCCTCATTGATCTAAGCCAAGCGCTGTCGCAGCAGGCGCTCGTCGGGTCGCAGGAAGTTTCTGCGTTTCGAGTTCATCGTCGATCAGCTGGAGCCAGAATCTCGCGAGGCGGTCGACAAACTCTCCCTCATCGGGCCCGATCTTTGCGATGAAAACTGCTTTCTCCTCCGCGCTAAAGCGGTGGTCATTTCCAAAAACTTCCTGGAAACGTTGCAGATACACGTCAGGTTGCCTGTGCGTGAGCCATCGCACTTCGAGACGGAGATGAAATGAGTTCTTGTTGACCGTGATCATCCCCATTCGCTTCCCATCCAGTTCAACCACCCAGTTGCGAACGTCGCTGAACGGGACACCGACGCGCACCTTCTCGTGTGCTTCCACCTGGCTTGCGAATGACTCCGGAAGCCGCAATGACTCCTCCGGTATCCACGCAGACTTGTCTCGCATCCGAGCATGCCGAGACTCGCTGTCATAGGCTTTCGGACCTCGCGAGGAAGAGGCGCTCTGGGAGTCCATCCCGGAGCTTGTCGTCACCGCCTGGCTCAGCGCACGGGTGAACCGCTCACTGTCAACCTCAGAGCCAGCCGTAAAAACCTCAGCAATCCGGCTCTTCCTACTTGAGGTGGGGGCTGGTCAGTGCGCCGCCGATGAGGAGCATGC
>NZ_FUKO01000033.1 GCF_900163815.1 Microbacterium esteraromaticum
GCTCTCGGAGGCCAATCACCCATCGACCGCGTCCACAACGTCCGTGGGAAGAACATCTAGGGCTTCCGTTCAGACGTCTGCAACGGGAGCTGAAACACCCGTTTTCGATTATCAGCATTCTCTCAGACTTTGGTATCTTGAGTACCTGCGACGCCGCCGTCGCAGTCGGAAAGGAAGCGCCCCCCATGTCTCCTGTTCTCCTGATGACTATCGGACTGGCGATCTTCGCCGTCGGGTACATCTTCTACTCGCGATATCTCTCGCGTCGGGTGTTCCAACTCGATGCGTCGTTCAAGACCCCCGCGCATGAGCTCAAAGACGGCGTCGATTACATGCCGACGAACAAGTTCATCCTCTGGGGCCACCACTTCACATCCGTAGCCGGAGCCGCACCGATCGTCGGACCGGCGATCGCCGTGATCTGGGGCTGGGTGCCGGCGTTCCTCTGGGTCACCATCGGCACGGTGTTCTTCGCCGGAATGCACGACCTGGGTGCGCTGTGGGCATCCACACGGAACAAGGGCCGTTCGATCGGTGCGCTCTCCGCGCGCTACATCGGCAAGCGCGGTGCCGGGCTGTTCCTGGTCGTCATCTTCCTGCTGCTGCTCATGGTGATCGCGGCATTCGCCGTGGTCATCAAGAACCTGCTCATCAGCACCCCCAGCGCTGTCATCCCCACCTGGGGCGCGATCATCGTCGCACTGCTGGTGGGCGTGGCCGTGTACCGCCTGCGCTGGCCGCTGCTGCCCGTCACGATCGTGGGCGTCGTGACGCTCTACGCGCTGATCGTGCTTGGCGACCAGATGCCGGTGGTGCTGCCCGACGACTTCCTCGGCATGGGACCGGCAACGTTCTGGATCCTGGCTCTGTTCATCTACGGCGCCATCGCCTCGCTGCTGCCGGTGTGGGTGCTGCTGCAGCCGCGTGACTACATCAACGGCGTGCAGCTGTTCGTGGGACTCATCCTGCTTTTCGGCTCTGTGCTGACCGCCACGCTGTTCTCGGCCAACGTGCCGCAGATCGTTGCGCCTGCCATCAACACGGCGGTGCCGGACGGTACGCCGAGCATGATCCCGCTGCTGTTCGTCACCATCGCGTGCGGCGCGATCTCCGGCTTCCACGGCATGGTCGCCTCCGGCACGAGCTCGAAGCAGCTCGACAAGGAGACCGATGCCCGGTTCGTCGGGTACTTCGGCGCGGTCGGTGAAGGCCTGCTCTCGCTCGGCACGATCCTCGCGGTCATCGCCGGCTTCCGCACGGTCGCGGAATGGAACGAGGTCTACAGCGCATTCGGCGCCGGCGGCGTCGGGGCATTCGTCACCGGCGGCGGTGCGCTCATGGAGGCGGGCATCGGATTGCCGGCATCGCTGAGTGCCACCGTGCTCGCCACCATGGCGGTGCTGTTCGCGGCCACCACGATGGACACCGGCATGCGACTGCTGCGCTTCGTCGTGCAAGAAGTCGGCGACACCATGAAGATGCGCATCAGCAAGGTTCCAGCGACGATCATCGTGGTCGTCGTCGGTCTCGGGCTCACCTTCTCGCAGGGCCTCGGCGGCGACGGCGGCTTGCGGATCTGGCCGCTCTTCGGCACCACGAACCAGCTGATGGCGTCGCTGACGCTGTCGATCATCGCGGTGATGCTGATTCGCAAGCGGCGCAACCCGCTGCCGGCGCTGATTCCGCTCGTCATCGTGTTCGTGCTGTCGTTCTGGGCGGCCATCGAACAGCTCGCATCGTTCGCCGACCCGGCCAAAGCCGACTGGCTGCTGTTCGCGCTGGACATCATCATCATCGCGTCCAGCGTCTGGGTGGCGATCGAGGCGGCCATCGCGATGCGCAAGGCCGCGACCGATCCACCCGAGGCCGAGCACGAGGATGCTCAGCTCCAGGCGGTGCGTGAGGAAGTCTGATCGATGTTCGATACCGAGGCGGTCCAGCGTCTGCGAAGACGCTGGACCGCCATCCGGCAGGGACTCGTCGAGTACTACGCGGGTCCCTACCGGCAGACCCTTGCCCGTGAGGGCCGCGACGAGGACGACCTGTTCGCCTTGATCGTCCTCGGCGAGGCCCTGGGCGTCCCCGACCCTGCCGCCTACTACAGTGCCGAGCTGATGCCGATGCTCACCATGGACTTTCATGAGTGGCATCGCCGCATGGGCATGCCCCGATCACCCCTGGACCACGTCTCATGCTGCTAGACGCACTGCACCGCCGAATTCTCTTCGTAGGCGGCAAGGGCGGCGTGGGCAAGACCTCCCTGGCATCCGCTCTCGCGCTCTCTCGTGCCCGCGCGGGCGAGCGAGTGCTCGTCGTCTCGACGGACCCCGCCCACAACCTCGGCCACCTCTGGAATCGAGAAGTCGGCGACACTCCGGTGCGTCTTGCGGACGTCGGCGGCGGTGCGCTGGATGGCGTGGAGATCGACCCTCGCGCGACGATCGCTCGACATCTGGCGGCGGTCGAGAAGACGATGCTGCGCCTTCTGCCCGAGCGTCAGCATGCCCCGGCCCGCGCGCATCTCGACCGTGCCCGAGAAGCGCCCGGCAGTCATGAGTCCGCCGTGCTGGAGCGGATCGCGGAGTTGGCTGAGCTCGGCCAGGACGCGTACGACCTGGTGGTCTTCGATACCGCGCCGTCGGGACACACGCTGCGGTTGCTGGCGCTGCCGGGGCAACTGGCCGGATGGACCGAGACGCTGCTGCGCAACCGGGACCGCTCCGAGAGATTCTCCGCCGCGATGAGCGGGCTGACCGGGCGAGCAGACCCGGAGGCCGAAGCACAGGCAGAGCTTAGGCGCGCGCTGCAGCGCCGCCGAGACCGCTTCGATGCGCTGCAGAAATCGATTGCCGATCCGCAGCGCACCGGCTTCGTCGTCGTGTTCACCGCCGAAGCGCTCCCCGTGGCGGAGACCTTCGAGGTGGTCGCGAATCTGCAGGAGATGCAGGTGCCGGTGGCGGCGCTCATCGCGAATCGTCGCTCACCCGACGACGCGGGGGAGTTGCTGCAGGAACGTCGTCGGGGGGAGGACCGCCACCTCGCCGCAGTGCGTGCGCAGGTACCGGGCGTCGCGCTGCTGGAGGTGCCACTCATGCCGGGAGAGCTGACGGGCATGGAGGCGCTCGGCCAGCTGGCTGACCTGCTGGAGTCCGCGAGCGCGTAGGATGGCTGCATCAGCACTGATCCGGACATCACCGGGGAGCTCTCGGAAGAAAAGCCGCAAGGCCCAGTAGAACCGAGCGGGGCAGGCCCGTCATCGCCGCAGTGAGAGAGGCTTCTCGACCCTGAGCCTGGCAAGGGGGAGTGGAGCACGCGAGGTGGTACCGCGGTCCAGCTGGTCAGCAATCCAGGCAGATCGTCCTTGCAGCAGCATCCGCCACGATCACTGCGAGACACGATGACCTACCCCCGCACCGCGAACGCCGCCGGCACATCCTTCGGCCCGGCCGCCGTCGCCTCCAGCCCTCGGTTCCCCGCGATCGAGGAGGAGATCCTCGACTTCTGGAAGACCGACGACACCTTCCGCGCGTCCATTGCACAGCGCGACGGAGCGGAAGAATGGGTCTTCTACGACGGCCCGCCGTTCGCCAACGGCCTGCCGCACTACGGCCACCTGCTCACCGGCTACGCCAAGGACGTGTTCCCGCGCTTCCAGACCATGCTCGGCAAGAAGGTCGATCGTGTCTTCGGCTGGGATACGCATGGCCTCCCCGCCGAGCTCGAGGCGATGAAGCAGCTCGGCATCACGGAGAAGAGCGAGATCGAGTCGATGGGCATCGACGTCTTCAACGCGAAGGCGCGTGAATCGGTGCTCGCCTATACGCACGAGTGGCAGGACTATGTCACCCGGCAGGCGCGCTGGGTCGATTTCGACCGCGGCTACAAGACCCTCGACCTCGGTTACATGGAGAGCGTGCTCTGGGCCTTCAAGACGCTGTACGACAAGAACCTCGCGTACGAGGGCTACCGCGTGCTGCCGTACTGCTGGCGCGACGAGACGCCGCTGTCGGCGCACGAGCTGCGCATGGACGATGACGTCTACCAGATGCGCCAGGACCCTTCTGCGACGGTCACCTTCCCGCTCACCGGCGCGAAGGCGGAGGCTCTGGGCCTCACAGCCGTCCGCGCCCTGGCCTGGACGACCACGCCGTGGACCCTGCCGACCAACCTCGCCCTCGTCGTCGGCCCCGAAATCGACTACGTCGTGGTGCCCGCGGGGCCAGAAGGCGCAGCTGACATCCCCACTGGGGACGATCCGGTCGAGAGCGCCGCACACCGCTACCTCATCGCCCGCGAGCTGCTCGGCGGTTACGCGAAGGACCTCGGCTACGAGAGCGCCGATGCTGCGCTCGCCGCCGTCGAAGCCTCCCACCTGGGCGCGACGCTGGCAGACGTCACCTACGACCGGCTGTTCGACTACTACGCCGATGCCGAGACCTGGGGCACAGAGAACGCGTGGCGCATCCTCGTCGACGACTACGTCACCACCTCCGACGGCACCGGCATCGTGCACCAGGCGCCCGCCTACGGTGAGGACGACCAGCGGATCTCGAACGCCGCCGGCATCCCGACCATCATCTCGCTCGATGACGGCGGACGATTCCTCTCCACCGTCCCCGACGTCGCCGGCGAGCTGTGGATGGATGCCAACACGCCGCTCGTGCGTCTGCTCCGCACAGCGGGGCGGCTGCTGCGGCTGCAGAGCTACGAGCACTCGTACCCGCACTGCTGGCGCTGCCGCAATCCTCTGATCTACAAGGCCGTCTCGAGCTGGTTCATCCGCGTGACCGACATCAAGGACGACATGCTCGCGAACAACGAGCAGATCACCTGGGTGCCCGAGAACGTCAAGCACGGCCAGTTCGGCAAGTGGCTCGAGGGCGCCCGTGACTGGTCGATCAGCCGCAACCGCTACTGGGGTTCGCCGATCCCGATCTGGAAGAGCGACGACCCCGAGTACCCGCGCGTCGACGCCTACGGATCGCTGGCAGAGCTGGAGCGCGACTTCGGCACGCTGCCGCGCAACCCCGAGGGTGAGATCGACCTGCACCGCCCGTACATCGATGACCTGACGCGCCCGAACCCGGATGACCCGACGGGCAAGAGCACGATGCGCCGCATCGAGGACGTCTTCGACGTGTGGTTCGATTCCGGATCGATGCCGTATGCCCAGGTGCACTACCCGTTCGAGAACCAGGAATGGTTCGATTCGCACTCGCCAGCAGACTTCATCGTCGAGTACATCGGGCAGACGCGCGGCTGGTTCTACGTCATGCATGTGCTGTCGACCGCGTTGTTCGACCGCCCGGCGTTCACCGGGGTGAGCTGCCACGGCATCGTGCTCGGCAGCGACGGCTACAAGATGTCGAAGTCGCTGCGCAATTATCCGGATGTCAGCGAGGTGCTCGACCGCGACGGATCCGATGCCATGCGCTGGTTCCTCATGTCGAGCTCGGTGCTGCGCGGCGGCAACCTCGCCGTGACAGAGGAGGGCATCCGCGCGGGTGTGCGGGAGTTCCTGCTGCCGCTGTGGAGCTCGTGGTACTTCTTCGCGACCTATGCGAATGCCTCCGGTGGATCCGCGGGTGCCGGATATCAAGCCCAGTGGCGCACCGATTCGACGGACGTCCTCGATCGCTACATCCTCGCCCGCACCGGAGACCTCGTGCGCGAGGTCAAGTCAGACCTCGAAGGCCTCGACTCGACGACCGCGGCCGCGCGGCTGCGCGACTTCGCCGAGGTGCTCACGAACTGGTACATCCGCCGCTCGCGCGACCGCTTCTGGGGCGATGTCACGGACGACCCGAAGAGCACCGAGGCCTTCGACACGCTCTACACGGTGCTCGAGACGCTGTGCCGCGTGGCCGCTCCGCTGCTGCCGCTGATCAGCGAGCGCATCTGGCAGGGGCTGACCGGCGAGCGCAGCGTGCACCTGACCGATTGGCCCGACGCGGCATCCTTCCCGGCCGCGGATGACATCCGCGACGCGATGGATGCCGTCCGCGAGCTATCCAGCGTCGGAAACGCGCTGCGCAAGAAGGAGAAGCTGCGCGTGCGCCTGCCGCTGGCGCGCTTCACCGTCGTCTCTCCCGTCGCGGATGCACTCGCACAGTTCGAGGGGATCCTGCGCGAGGAGCTCAATGTCAAATCGATCGAACTCGTGCCGCTGGGCGAGACCACGGCAGCGGAATACGGCATCAGCCACCGGCTCAGCGTGAACGCCCGTGTGGCCGGCCCACGCCTCGGAAAGAACGTGCAGCACGTCATCAAGGCAGCGAAAGCGGGCCTGTGGGGTGAGGAGAGCGGCGTTGTGACGGCAGATGGAATCGCGCTCGAGCCGCACGAGTACGAGCTCGTGCTGGAGACCGCGGGCCGCCCGGACGGCGAAGCGCTGGCGATCGTGCCCAGCGGCGGTTTCGTGCTGCTCGACACGCAGACCACGCCGGAACTGGAGGCGGAGGGCATCGCGCGCGACGCCATCCGCGTGGTTCAGGAGGCGCGCAAGAACGCCGGGCTCGACGTGAGCGACCGCATCGTGCTCGCTCTCAACGCGGATGCGAATGAAGCCGCGGCTTTGCAGGCGCATGCCGCCCTGATCGCGGAGGAGACGCTGGCCGTCGGCTTCGCCGTGCAGCCACTCGAGGGAACCGATGCCCTCGTCGATAACCTGGCCAGCCCGGGGAATGGCGTCTTCGTCTCCGGCGCACGTGCCCTCGGCTCTGACAAGGCGGCGATCATCGTCACGATCGATGCCACTGGGGTGCAGCGAGAGGAGCAGTCATGAGCGACACGCAGCGCGCCGACGCCGTCTACGAGAAGCTGCTGGAGCGGGCGGGGGAGAGCTGGGTGCAGCCGCGCAAGGAGCGCGTCGCGCGTCTGCTGACCTTGCTCGCGGACCCGCAGCACGCGTACCGCGTCGTGCACATCACCGGTACCAACGGCAAGACCTCCACCGCGCGGATGATCGAGAGCCTGCTGCGTGCGCATGGCCTGCGCACGGGCCTGTTCACCAGCCCGCACCTGAAGCGGTTCACCGAGCGGATCATGATCGACGGCGAGCCCATCGCGGATGCCGCCATCGCCGACGCCTGGGATGAGATCGAGCCGTTCATCGGCATGGTCGATGCAGAGCTCGAGACGGCGGGCGACGCGCCGCTCACCTTCTTCGAACTGCTGACCGTGCTCTGCTTCGTGGCCGCGGCCGATGCGCCCATCGACGTGCTGGTGCTGGAGGTGGGCATGGGCGGGTCGTGGGACTCGACCAACACCGCCGACGGCGACGTCGCCGTGTTCGCGCCGATCGACATCGATCATGCCGACCGACTCGGCAGCACGATCGGCGAGATCGCCGAGGTCAAGGCGGGGATCATCAAAGCGGGCGCCGCTGTGGTCTCGGCGGAGCAGCCCCCGGAGGCAGCCGACGTGCTGCGCAGTGTCGCCGCCGAACGCGGCGCGACGATCTCGTTCGAGGGCGAGGAGTTCGGACTCGCCGAGCAGAAACTCGCCGTCGGTGGCCAGCTCATCACCATTCGCGGTCTCGCCGGCGAGTACGCCGATGAGTATCTGCCGCTCTACGGCGCGCACCAGGGCCACAACGCCACGCTTGCCGTGGCGGCCGTCGAGTCCCTGATCGGCGGTGCATCTCAGCGGATCGCGGGTGACATCCTCGCGGACGGTCTGCAGGGGGCGACCTCGCCTGGTCGCCTGCAGCTGGTCGGCATCGCGCCGACGGTCGTGGTGGATGCTGCGCACAACCCGCACGGAGCAGCAGCTCTCGCGCAGTCGTTGGGCGACAGCTTCGACTTCGACGAATGGGGTCTTGTGCTCGGCGTTTTCGCCGACAAGGACGCGGCCGGGATCGTCGATCGCCTGCTCCCCGCCGTCACCGAGGTCTTCGCGACGGCACCCGACTCGGCTCGAGCAGGCGACGCCGACACCCTCGCCGACATCGTTGAAGAGCGCGAACGCCGTGCGAGCGTTCATCCGACCCTGGCTGAGGCGGCGGATGCCGCTCGGGAGTGGGCGGCAGCATCCGATCGCCGTGCAGTGATCATCGCGGGATCGATCGTGCTGGCCGGCGAGGCGATGCTGCTCGCCGAGGAAGAGGATTGGAAGTCGGGGTGGCGCGCATGAGCACTACCGCACGCGCCCCTCGCGCGCCCAGAACGCTCGCCCAGAAGCTCGGCTCGGTCGTGCTCGGCTTCGAGTCGATCGTGGCTCTGCTCGCCGGGCTCACGGTGTTCGGTCTCAAAGCTCTGCCGGCTGGTATCGCGCCGTGGTGGGGGATCGTGGCCGGCGTCGTGGTCGCCATCGCCCTCGTCGTCGTTGCCGGTGCCATCACGAAACCGTGGGCACTGGCAGCCGGCTGGGCCCTCCAGGGCGTGATCATGCTGGGTGGACTGCTGGTTCCGGCGATCGTCTTCGTGGCGCTGATTTTCGGCGGCATGTGGGGATATGCGACGATCGGTGGGGCCCGTATCGACCGACAGCGTCCGGCGGGCCCGCCGGCACAGACTCACACAGAGAGCGAATGACATGGCTACTGAAGAAACCCTCGTCCTGGTCAAGCCCGATGGGGTCGCCCGCGGACTGACCGGCGATATCCTCGCGCGCATCGAGGCGAAGGGCTACGCCCTCGTCGACATCCGCCTGGTCGAGCCCGACCGCGACCGCCTTGCCGCGCACTATGCCGAGCACGAGGGCAAGCCGTTCTACGAGCCGCTGCTCGAGTTCATGATGTCGGGTCCGTCGGTGGCGATCCGGCTGGCAGGCAACCGCGTCATCGAGGGCTTCCGCTCGCTGGCGGGAACCACCGACCCGACGACCGCGGCCCCCGGCACCATCCGCGGCGACTTCGGCCGCGACTGGGGCCTCAAGGTGCAGCAGAACCTCGTGCACGGCTCCGACAGCACCGAGTCCGCCTCGCGCGAACTGTCCATCTGGTTCGCCTGACCGCACACTCTGGGGGCCGACGCGCCAGATATCGGACCAAGCAGCGAAAGCTGTCCGACACCTGTGTCAGCGGCCCCCAAAGTGTGTTGCCCGCGGCGCAGCGGCCGGCCAGGTCAGGTCGAGTCAGGCCAGGTTGAGTCAGCTCAGAACAGCATCCCGGCGACTTCGCCGAGCAGATCGAGACCCGCGAGCTGCGCCATCGCGATCACGATCGCGTAGACGACGATGGTGGCCAGAGGCACCCACACCATCAGCCGGTCGGCGCGCTGCCGCGCCTTCTGCGAACGCGTCAGCGTGCCGTTTCGAACCAGATGCACCGCTGTCGCCAGGAATGTCGGGATGGTGACCGCCCACGTCGCCATGCACCACGGGCACAGCACTGCGAGCATGTAGATGCTCTGGAAGATCAGCCAGCATACGAACGCGAAAGCGCCGGCGACGCCGAGCCCGAACAGGCCCCAGAACCACCGCGGGAACCGCACCGCGGCTAGCACCGCGACTCCCATGACGAGCACAGCCATCCATGCGGTGAGACCGATGATCGGATTGGAGAAGCCGAACACCGAGCCCTGCCATGAGCTCAGATTCTTGTCGCACTGGATCATGACGCTCACGTAGCAGCTGGTCTGCCCGCTCGGGTTCTCGAGGAGGAAGAACTTCTCGACGGTCAGCTGGAATGCCGCCCACCAGCCCACAAGGCTTGCGACGATGAGCCAGATTCCGTAACCCGTATACCGGGTGCGCTGCGCGGTCATGTCGCGATTATCCCAGCGTTGCCTATGGGCACGGCGCACGCCGCGACCCGCGCGCCGGACACAGGATGCCACAACCCCGCCCGCATGGTGCGATAATGACTGGAGGTGCCATCGCGAGCAGTCGCGATCGCATCGACAAGACTTCGGGGCCAGACGCCCCACGCGGTCTCGCCCTTGAGCAGACCGCTTGCCGATTGAGTTCGCGGTTGCTGTTTCGCCGCACGAGTTTCCGCGGCGCACCCAGTGCCCGCGCAGGGAGTTAGCCAGAGATGGCCGATGAAAACAATGACCAGACCACCCCTACCTTCGACGAGACGCCGGCGCAGCCGGTAGTCGAGGACGCCACGACGGGAGCAGCCGAAGACTCGGCTGCTGTCGAAGAGATGCGCGCTGTCGCGACCGACTCGGATGCTGCGCCCGCCGCGGGGACCGCGGCGCCAGCGGATGCACCCGTGTCGGCGGAACAGTCGGAGGCCGTCGATGATGCAGCAGCATCCTCAGCGTCCGTCGAGCCGAGCACACCTGCCGAGTCGGGGGACCCCGCTGAGCCGGAAGAGCCCGCAAAGCCGGCAGATCAGGAAAAGCCCGCAGAGCCGAAAAAGCCCGCAGAGCCGGAAGAACCCAAGCCGGTGACCGCGGTGAGCCTCGGTCTGCTTCCGGAGATCTTCGTCTCGAAGGTCTCCACCCAGCTGCACTTCTACGCGCCTGAGTTCGTCGCGCTGCCCGCTGTTTCGCAGCACGACGACGACGTCGATGACGACGACCGATTCGCCGGCGGATCCCGTCGCAATCGCCGCCGTCGCGGGTCCGACGGCGACGATGCCCGTGATTCTCGCGACAGCCGCGACGAGCCGCGTCAGCGCCAGCGCGCGGTCGAGTACATCACCGAGCCGAAGGCCATCAAGGGCTCGACGCGTCTCGAAGCCAAGAAGCAGCGCCGGCGCGATGGGCGGGATGCCGGCCGCCGCCGTCCCGTCGTCACCGAGGCCGAGTTCCTCGCCCGGCGCGAGTCCGTCGACCGCATGATGGTCGTTCGGGCCAAGAACGGTCGCACCCAGATCGGCGTGCTCGAAGACAACGTGCTCGTGGAGCACTATGTCGCGCGCAATCAAGACGCGTCGCTGATCGGCAACGTGTACCTCGGTCGCGTGCAGAACGTGCTCCCCAGCATGGAGGCCGCATTCGTCGACATCGGCCGCGGCCGCAACGCCGTGCTGTATTCGGGCGAGGTCGACTGGGAGGGTGTCGAGACCGGCAACCAGCCCCGTCGCATCGAGCTCGCGCTGAAGCCAGGTGACCGTGTTCTCGTGCAGGTCACCAAGGACCCGGTGGGCCACAAGGGTGCCCGGCTGACGAGCCAGATCTCGCTGCCCGGGCGCTACCTCGTGTACGTGCCCGGCGGTTCGATGAACGGCATCTCGCGCAAGCTGCCAGACAACGAGCGTGCGCGCCTCAAGCGCATCCTCAAGGAGGTGCTCCCGGAGTCGTCCGGTGTGATCGTGCGCACGGCCGCGGAGGGCACCACCGAAGAGCAGCTGACACGCGACGTGCAGCGTCTGACCGCGCAGTGGGAGCACATTCAGAAGCAGGTCAAGTCGCAGCAGGCTCCCGCTCTGCTGCACGCCGAGCCGGATCTGCTCGTCAAGATCGTCCGCGACGTCTTCAACGAGGACTTCACGCGGATGCTGATCCAGGGCGACGACGCGCACAACACGATCCGCGCCTACCTCGAGAGCGTCGCACCCGACCTGCTCGAGCGTGTGGAGACGTACACCGACGAGGTCGATCCTTTCGATGCGCACCGCATCACCGAGCAGATCGAGAAGGCGCTCGACCGGAAGGTCTGGCTGCCGTCGGGCGGTTCGCTGGTCATCGACCGCACCGAGGCGATGACGGTCGTCGACGTCAACACCGGCAAGTTCGTCGGCACCGGCGGCAATCTCGAAGAGACGGTCACCAAGAACAACCTCGAGGCGGCCGAGGAGATCGTTCGTCAGCTGCGCCTGCGCGACATCGGCGGCATCATCGTCGTCGACTTCATCGACATGGTTCTCGAGTCCAACCGTGACCTCGTGCTGCGCCGCCTCATCGAGTGCCTCAGCCGCGACCGCACCAAGCACCAGGTTGCCGAGGTCACGTCGCTCGGCCTGGTGCAGATGACGCGCAAGAAGCTCGGTCTCGGCCTGCTCGAGACCTTCAGCGAAGCATGTGATGTCTGCGCAGGGCGCGGAGTGGTCGTGCATCACGACCCGGTCACCAAGCACCGCGGCGGCTCTTCCAGCAACAGCGGCAACCAGGGCCGGCGCTCCCGCGGCGGCCAGTCGCAGTCGCAGTCGCCGTCGCAGTCGGGCCAGCAGTCGCAGCCGGCGCAGCCCGCCGCTGCCAACGGAGGCACGCACAGCATCACCGAGAGCGCCAAGTCGGCGCTGGCGGCGATCGCAGCATCCACCATCGTCATGCCCGAAGATGCGCCGATCGAGGTTCCTGAGGCGCCGGCCGCGACCGAGCGTCCGAAGAAGTCGCGCAAGAAGCGCGGCTCGGATCGCAAGTCGGCGCCTAAGAGCGAAGCCGAGCAGATGCTCGACTCCGTTCTCGACGCGCTTCCCGAGCCGAAGGCGCCGGGCGAAGGCCGCAATCGTCGCCGTGTGACCACGGCGATGCTGACCGGCACTCCGGCGCCGGTCGGCAATGAGCCCTCAGCGTCGGTCGCGAGCCCGGACTCGCAGTCCTGACCTGATCAGCCTTCTGACGAGCTCCTTGCCGCCGACGTGCTCTGCACCGGCGGCAAGGAGTCTGGGCAGCGCCTCGGCGGGAACGTCGTAGTGGTCCACGTCGAATGCACGCCGCGGCAGATTCTGCGCAGCGGCGAACGCATGCAGTTCGGTGAGGCTCTCGTCGCTGACCAGGTGCGCCCAGAGGCGCCCGTGCGCGGGCCAGATGGGGTCATCGACAAGAACGGTCATGCCGAGAGCATAGGCGCGAGACACACCTTGGGGTGCTGACTTTGCGGCATCGGCCGGCTTCCGGTAAAGTTGTCCTTTGGTGCGAGACCCCTGTCGGCTTTTTCGGTTGCAGGAGAAGTCTTGCGTCCGCACCCGTCGCGAAGGCGTCGTACGCAAGCGCAGTCTTCCCGTGAGATTCCCGGAGCGATCCGCTCCCCAACGAAACAGGTATGAAGTGGTTTACGCAGTAGTGCGCGCCGGTGGCCGGCAGGAGAAAGTCGAGGTCGGCACGATCGTTCAGCTCGACCGTGTTCGGGCTACCCAGGGTGAGAAGATCGAGCTTCCCGCTGTGCTTCTCGTCGACGGCACTACGGTGACCACCGACGCAGACAAGCTGGCGAAGGTGTCGGTCACGGCTGAGGTCCTCGGCGACCTCCGCGGTCCGAAGATCGTCATCCAGAAGTACAAGAACAAGACCGGCTACAAGAAGCGCCAGGGGCACCGCCAGGAGCTCACCCGCGTCAAGATCACCGGCATCAAGTAAGCACAGAAGAGGCATTAGGACATGGCACATAAAAAGGGCGCGAGTTCTACCCGCAACGGTCGTGACTCCAACGCACAGCGACTTGGTGTGAAGCGCTTCGGCGGCCAGGCCGTCAACGCCGGCGAGATCCTCGTCCGTCAGCGCGGCACGCACTTCCACCCCGGCGCAGGCGTCGGCCGTGGAGGCGACGACACACTGTTCGCTCTCGAAGCAGGCGCAGTGCAGTTCGGCACGAAGGGCGGCCGCAAGGTCGTCAACATCGTCGCTGCCGCACACTAAGCACAGCACAGCAGAATTGCCGTACGGGGCGGGCTTCGGCTCGCCCCGTACGCGTATCCGCACCCAGTGATCTCTGGGCCGCCGACCCCCCTGAGGAGCAGGCAATGGTCACGTTCGTCGACACCGTCACGCTGCAGATTCGTGCAGGCAAGGGCGGCAACGGGTGCGTCTCCGTTCGCCGTGAGAAGTTCAAGCCGCTGGGCGGGCCCGACGGCGGCAACGGCGGTGATGGTGGCGACATCATCCTCGTCGGTGACCCGCAGGTGACGACGTTGCTGTCGTATCACCGCTCACCGCACCGCAATGGCGGCAATGGCGGCTTCGGCATGGGTGATCTTCGCGCAGGCGTTGCCGGTGAAACGCTGCTCCTGCCTGTGCCGCTGGGCACGGTGGTCAAGTCCGTCGCAGGAGAAGTCCTGCACGACATGATGACGCCAGGCGAGCAGTACGTGGTTGCCGCCGGCGGTCGCGGTGGCCTCGGCAACGCGGCACTCGCCTCCACGAAGCGCAAGGCGCCTGGTTTCGCCCTGCTCGGCACGCCGGGCCAAGAGGGCCAGGTCGTTCTCGAGCTGAAAACGGTCGCCGATGTGGCGCTGGTCGGCTACCCCTCCGCGGGCAAGTCGAGCCTGATCGCGGCGCTCTCGGCGGCGAGGCCGAAGATCGCCGACTACCCCTTCACCACCCTGCACCCGAACCTCGGGGTCGTGCAGGCCGGCGACAGCCGCTACACGATCGCCGATGTGCCGGGTCTCATCGAAGGCGCCAGCGAGGGCAAGGGGCTGGGGCTCGAATTCCTCCGCCATGTCGAACGCTGCAGCGCGCTGCTGCACGTGCTCGACTGCGCCACGCTCGAGCCCGGTCGTGATCCGCTGTCTGATCTCGACATCATTCTCGGCGAGCTGGCCGCCTACGAGGTGCCGGAGGGGCAGAAGCCTCTGCTCGAGCGTCCGCAGCTGGTCGCCTTGAACAAGATCGACGTCCCTGAGGCGCGGGACCTCGCTGAGATGGTGCGCCCGGACATCGAGGCGCGTGGATTCCGCGTGTTCGAGATCTCGACTGTTTCGCACGAAGGCCTGCGGCAGCTCAGCTTCGCGCTCGGCGAGCTCGTTGACGCGCATCGAGCTGAAACAGCCGTCGAGATGCCGCGGGAGCGCGTGGTCATCCGCCCCAAGGGCTCCGAAGCCGAGTTCACGATCAAGGTCGAGGGCGGCACATACGGCAACGTCTATCGCATCCTCGGCGAGAAGCCGGTGCGGTGGGTGCAGCAGACCGACTTCCAGAACGAGGAGGCTGTCGGCTACCTCGCCGATCGTCTCGAGCGGATCGGCGTCGAAGACGCCCTGTTCCGTGCAGGAGCGACACCCGGTTCCACTGTGGTGATCGGCACCGGCGAGAGCGTGGTCTTCGACTGGGAGCCCTCGATCGCATCCGCTGCCGAACTTGCGACGTCACCACGCGGAACCGACGCCCGGTTCCTGCAGAGCAACCGTCGCACCACCAGCGAACGCCGTGAGAAGTACTACGAGCGGATGGATGCCAAGTCCGCCGCGCGTGAAGAGCTCGAGACGCAGCGCCGCGCATCGCGCGAGGGTGAGGAATGACCGCGCGATCTCGCGCGGAACTCGCCTCCGCCTCGCGCATCGTCGTCAAAGTCGGATCCTCGTCCATCAGCGGTGAATCCTCGTGGCGCATCCCGATGATCGTGCAGGCGCTTTCTGCCGCTCATCGCCGTGGTGCCGAGATCATCCTGGTCTCTTCTGGAGCGATCGCCACCGG
The DNA here is from genome assembly GCF_900163815.1 of Microbacterium esteraromaticum. Taxonomy (GTDB): domain Bacteria; phylum Actinomycetota; class Actinomycetes; order Actinomycetales; family Microbacteriaceae; genus Microbacterium; species Microbacterium esteraromaticum_B. The sequence continues at coordinate 15,249 of NZ_FUKO01000033.1, forward strand.
CATCCCGTACCTCGCTCTGGAATCGCGTCCGAACGATCTGGCGACCCAGCAGGCCGCCGCGGCCGTCGGGCAGAACGTGCTCATCTTCCGCTATCAGGAGGCACTGCGCCCGTTCGGGATCGTTGCCGGTCAGGTGCTGCTCACCACGGGTGATCTTGAGAACCAGACTTCCCGCAGCAACGCTCGCCGCGCGATGGACCGGCTCATGTCGCTGCGTATTCTGCCGATCGTCAACGAGAACGACACGGTTGCGACGCAGGAGATCCGCTTCGGCGACAATGACCGGCTCGCGGCTCTTGTCGCCGAACTGATGAGCGCCGACGCGCTGGTGCTGCTCAGCGACGTCGAGTCGCTGTACACGAAGCCACCGACTGATCCGAGTGCCGAGCCGATCGACGTGATCGCAGCCGATGCAGACCTCGCCGGCATGGAGTTCGGCGCGACCGTCGTCAACAGTGTCGGGACTGGGGGAGCGGCAACCAAGGTCTCTGCCGCCCGAATGGCAGCGGCGACGGGCATCGGCGTGCTCGTGACCAGCGCAGATCTGGTCGGCAAGGCGCTCGAAGGCGCGTCGGTCGGGACCTGGTTCGAACCGGCTCTGTCGGGCGTGAACGCGCCCGCGGCAACCGCGTCATAACGGGGCTCGCGGTCTTCAGGCGCCGATACACTGGCGGCATGACCACCCCTCTCGTCGTTGACACCACTGTGGACGCTCCGCACGACCGCCTGGTGCGGGCGAAGGATGCTTCGCGGTCGATCGCGCAGCTCACGAGCAGCGATAAGGCACGGGCCCTCGAATCCATCGCCAGCGCCCTCGAGGGCGCGAGCGAGCGCATCCTCGCCGGCAACGCGCTCGACATCGAGCGCGGGCGGGCCGAGGGACTCAGCGATGCGCTCATCGACCGGCTGCGCCTGGATGCGCAGCGGGTCTCGGGCCTGGCATCCGCCGTGCGCGAGGTCGCGACGCTGCCCGACCCGATCGGGCAGGTCATCGGCGGGCATCGGATGCCGAACGGCATCGCGCTGGAACACGTGCGCGTGCCATTCGGCGTCGTCGGAGCCATCTACGAGGCGCGGCCCAACGTGACTGTCGATATCGCGGCGCTCGCGCTGCGGGCGGGCAACGCTGTCGTGCTGCGTGGAGGGAGCGCGGCGAGAGAATCCAACACCGTGCTGATCGACGTGATGCGGAGGGCACTGACGGATGCCGGCATTGACCCCGAAGCAGTGCAGACCGTTGACGACTTCGGACGCGATGGCGCGAAGGCGCTCATGCAGGGGCGCGGCTTCGTCGATGTGCTCGTGCCGCGGGGGAGCGCTGCACTGATCGAGACCGTCGTCACAGAATCGACGGTGCCGGTGATCGAGACCGGCGCGGGTGTCGTGCACATCGTGCTCGACGAGACCGCACCGCTGGAGTGGGCGCGCGATATCGTCGTCAACGCGAAGGTCCAGCGTCCCAGTGTCTGCAACGCGGTGGAGACCCTTCTGGTGCTGCGCCAGGCGGCGCCGCAGCTGATCCCCGTCGTCGCGAGTGCGCTGCAGAGCGAAGGCGTGGCGATCCACGGGGACGACATGGTCGCGGGCCTCGTCTCCAATGTCATTCCGGCCACCGACGACGACTGGGCTGCGGAGTACCTCGGGCTGGAGATCGCGATCAAGGTCGTCGATACACTCGACGAGGCTCTGGAGCACATCCGCCGGTACAGCACCGGTCACACGGAGTCGATCATCACCACCGACTCCCGCAGTGCCGAGCGCTTTCTCGCCGAGGTGGATTCCGCGGTGGTGATGGTCAACGCATCCACGCGCTTCACCGATGGTGCTGAATTCGGTTTCGGCGCCGAGGTCGGCATCTCGACGCAGAAGCTGCACAGCCGGGGGCCGATGGGGCTGGCCGAGCTGACAAGCACGAAATGGCTTGCTCGTGGGTCAGGTCAGACGCGCGGCTGAGGGCTAGACTAGAGGGGCGTTTGCTCGTACGCCCAGGAACGGAGACAGGATGAACCTCGTCGCTCAGATTGCGATGGCGGCAGCCGAGACACAGCACCACGAAAATGTGGCGGGGGAGACATTCATCTTCGGCCTCATCGCCGCGATTATCTTCGGTCTCATGGGCGTTGTCACGCTCTCGTACCGCAACGTCGCGAACCGGCACTCGGCCAAGGCTGAGGCCTACGCCGAGAGGCACGGCAAGGAAGGCCACGGCCACTAACCTCATATGCACGATTCCACCGCTCGGGCACCGCGCATCGGCGTGATGGGTGGTACTTTCGACCCCATTCATCACGGTCACCTGGTGGCGGCGAGTGAAGTGGCGCATTCATTCGATCTCGACGAGGTGGTGTTCGTTCCCACCGGCGAGCCGTGGCAGAAGCAGCATGTCTCCCCGAGTGAGCACCGCTATCTGATGACGGTGATCGCGACGGCATCCAACCCGGACTTCACGACCAGCCGAGTAGACATCGATCGCGACGGGCCTACCTACACGATCGACACGCTGCGAGACCTGAAACGGGAACGACCCGAGGCCGAGCTCTTCTTCATCACCGGTGCGGATGCCGTAGCGCAGATTCTCAGTTGGAGGGACCATGATGAACTCTGGGACCTCGCCCACTTCGTCGCGGTTTCACGACCGGGACACGTCCTGAGCACGGACGGCCTGCCCACCAAGAACGTGAGCCAGCTGGAAGTTCCGGCACTGTCGATCTCATCGACCGCCTGCCGTGAGCGCGTCGCCGATGGGCAGCCGGTCTGGTATCTGGTGCCGGATGGGGTCGTCCAGTACATTGCGAAGCATCATCTGTATCGGAGCAAGACATGAGCACATCGGATCAGAACGGACAGGAACGTCTTACGCGCAAGCAGCTGCGTGAGATCCGCCTGACCGGTTCGACGCCGGTCATCACGGAGTCGGAGTCCGCCGCCGCTGCGGAGCAGCCCGTCGCGGAGCAGGCCGCCCCGGAGCAGGCACCAGCGGAGCAGACACCAGCGGAGCAGGCGCCGACCACCGTCGATGCCATGCCCACGGACGCGCCAGACGACGCGGCCGCCTCGGACGCTCCACTGACGCGCCGGGAGATGCGCGCGCAGGAGCTGGCCCGCACAGGTTCCGTACCGGTCCCTGCGGCTGATGAGGCCGAAGAAGCGGATGCGCTCGTTGAGGATCCGCAAGACGATGCTCCCGAGAAGTCGCTGTCGCGCCCCGATGCGGATGCTGTCGCCGGACTGTTCGCCGATGCGTCAGCTGGCGTGACCGCCGAAGCAGCAGGTGCAGGCGACGACACTCCGCTCGAAGAAGACACCCCGGAGCTCGTTTCGGCGGTGCCGGTCTTCAGCTCCGCTCCCGCCGCCGCGACGATGCAACCAGCCACTCCGGAAGAGGCTCCCGCGGCTGAAGAAGCTCCCGCTGTCGACGACGCCCCCGAAGACGAAACGCAAGAGCGGCCCATGGTGGGCGAGGCCTTCGGCATCGGCGTCAAGGCCGAGGAGAAGCCGCACCGGCTGCCGGCGCTCTTCGACGATCTCATCGATGGGTCGTCCGGCTCGCAGCACACGGCCTCTCACGCACTGATCTTCACGCCGTCTCCCGGTGTCGGCTCTCTCTCCGGTCCGGTCGCGGCCACGGGGGAGATGCTCATCACCGGCACGTACGCGCTGCCGGATGGTATGGGGTCACAGGGGCACGCTCTGGGCCTCGCCGACGGCAGAGAAGCCGACGCGGTCCTTCTCGATGGCGAACTCGCTCCGTCGTCGTCACCCACGCCAGTCGCAGCCAGTTCTGCGATCAGCACCTCCAAGCCAGCTGGTGAGGTCATCCGCCCGCCAGTGCCCGACACGGGCAACAAACTCATGCTCACCCTGGCGATCGTCGCCGGTGGCCTCGCGCTCGCGCTGGCCGCCGCTCTGATCATCGCCTTCACCACGAGAGTCTTCGGTTGATGCAATCCCCTGAATCCGCAGTTCACATGCTCCAGATCGCCGCAGAGGCGGCAGAGGCGAAGGGCGGCGAGGACCTTCTCGCTCTGAATGTGTCAGAGCCTCTGCCGCTGGTCGATATCTTCCTGCTCGTCACCGGCGACAGCGATCGCAAGGTCGCCGCGATCGCCGACGAGATCGAAGACAAGCTCTTCGAAGCGGGTCACAAGCGCGTGCGCCGCGAGGGTCGTGCCGAGGCGCGCTGGGTGCTGCTCGACTTCGGTGACCTGATCGTCCACGTGTTCCATGCCGAGGAGCGCGTTTACTACGGTCTTGAGCGCCTGTGGAAGGACTGCCCGGTCGTTCCGATCGATCTCGAACAACCCGTCGTCGGCGAGTAGCCGCGGCGCCTGTTCCCGACACTCCCGACTTCCGGCCACGATTCGCGGCGCGTTCTGCGTCCGTAGTATGCTGGTCAGGTTGCCGGGGCACATCGCGTCGGAAACATCTGGGCCTGTGGCGCAGCTGGTAGCGCACCTGCATGGCATGCAGGGGGTCAGGGGTTCGAGTCCCCTCAGGTCCACCAAAAGATACGCATCAGAACCCCGTTCGCATCATCTGCGCGGGGTTCGATGCGTTTCTACGCCTGAGGTTCAGCTGCCGTCGGCCAGGCCTGACAGCCAGAGGGTCAGGATGCCGACGACGATCTGCACCACTGCGATGAGCACCGGCAGCCGGAGCGCTTTGAACGATCTGGTTCTGATTCGCAGAACCACCAGCACACTCACCAGAGCGATGAGCAGCACGCCGAGCGAGCCGAATCCCCACGCGAGGATCTCACTCAGATAGGCGAGGGGTTGGGTGACATCCACGTTCGCGGGATTGATGGTGTCGAGAATCGCTTCGGTCAGACGGCCGAAGAGCATCGGCACCGCGATGATGAGCGAGGCGAGCACAACTGCTATCGAGTGAAGCCGTGATTCCGGTGGTCGCGGAGCGTCGGTTGACGCCGCGATCTCTTCGGCTGATGTCGTGCTCCCATCGGCTGACATAGTGCTCCTCCCGAGCCGTCGATTGTCGGCCAGGCTAGCGCACATCGTCGCCGAGCGAAGCCGGAGCGGCGCGGAAGTTCCGATCCACCAGGGCGGCGCTAGTCCTGTGCGAAGTACTGGCGCTCCGGGAACGACCGGTGCTGCACCACGAAAGCGAGGCCGTCGACGTCCTTGGTGCGCAGCGCGATGTATCCGCTGAAGTCGCCCGTCACGCCTCTGTTCGGATCCATCAGTGACGGCTCCGGAACAACCAGCGGCGGAAGTCCTGCCTTCACCATCTGCTTCGGCAGATCGTAGTAAAACCTCAATTTCGCTGGCGATGCGGACTCGCCGCTGATGTTATTCACCGTCACGTGCACGAGCACGTAGCGGTAGCCGTCCGGCGCAGGAGGATTCTCTGGCGCGATAGCGAGCAATTCGTCTTCGGCATCCGGGTTGATCGAATTGACCACGATCTCCCATTCCGCGCTGACCGCGCGCGTGCCGAGCTGGTGCGGGTCTTCTGCCGTTCCCGCCCGGTCGGAGATCGGTGAATCGCCGGTCGCGAGCGCGTGCCACGGGATCACTCCGCCGTCGGCCGGGGGCTCCACTTCCTCGACGACCCAACCGTCTTGGTCCCCGGCTTGCACCTCGTCGATCTCTCCGACTTCGCCGAACTCGACGACCTCCGTCGACTCACTGAATTCGGTGCTTTCGAGTTCTCCGACGAGGTTGTTCCAGAAGCCCATAAGCAAGATGGCGGCTGACACGGAGGCGATTGCACCGAGAGCTCCGAGAATCAGCCCGGTCAGACCGAGCCCCTTTGGCTGGCGGCGCTTCAGCGCGATGATTCCGAAGATGATCGCCGCGATGCCGAGCACGGCACCAAGAACCGGCACCAGCCCGGAGAGAAAGGCGCAGATGCCGAGCACCAGAGCGGTGATAGCCAAGCCGCGGGTGGGTTTCGGCGCGGTGGAGTGCGGATGCTCGGGCGATTCGATCATCGTCATGGTTTCTCCTCGGTTCTGGGCGCGCTCGATCGTCTGTGTGCTCCTCACGCTATTCATGCCGGTGTGCGCATCGTTAAAGCCGACTTAAAGCGGCGAGATGCGCGAAGGTTCCGGCGCCCGACTGTGCGAGACCCGGCGCCCGACCCCGCGCAGTTACCCGAAGACGCTCAGCGCATAGATGAAGAACAGCAGCAGGTGCGCCAAGCCCGGCAGCGCGCTGACCCGGCGCCCCGCGAATGTCGCGAGCGTGAGCATCATCGTTGCCAGAAGCAGCACCAGGCCGGTCGGACTCTCTGCAAGCACGATCGGCTGGCCGGTGAGGATCCCGATGACGAGCACGGCGGGGATGGTCAAACCGACGGTCGAGACGAGAGCACCGTGACAGAGGTTGCTCACGCGCTGCATCTCGCCGGCAGCAGCCGAGCGGATCGTCGTGATGGTCTCGGGAAGAAAGACGATCATCGCGATCAGGATGCCGGAGAGCGCAACGGGAGCGCCGATGCGGCTGAGCCCGTCGTCGAGCAGCGCTGCCATGTCATGTGCGAGCAGCACGATCGGCACCATCGTGGCGACGATCATCGCCGCGCGGCCGGCGAGCTCTGCACGGTGCTCTGCAATGACCGCCACCATGCGCGGCCGCGCGGTATCGGCATCCGACGCATCGGGTTCCTGGAAGTCCGCGCGCTGCGCGCCCATCTGCCGGATGAGGAAGAAGGCGTAGATCAACACGGTCATGACGGCGATCGGGATCGCCTGCGCCAGCGAGTACGAGCCATCAACGCCGAGAAGCGCGGGGAACACGAAGGCGACGGCGAGCAGCACCACCAGCAGGGCGAGATACGCCGAGACGCCGGTGCGGTTGACGCGGCGCGTCGGATGCCGCAGACCGCCGACGATCAGTGCGATGCCGATGACGAGGTTCAAGATGATCATCGAGACCGCCATCACGGAATCACGTGCAATGGTCGGGTGCTCTCCCGGGCCCAGCAGCACCGATGAGATGAGAATCACCTCGATCAGCACGATCGACAGCGTCAGCACCAGCGTGCCGTAGGGGTCGCCGAGCCGGCTGGCCAGGTGCTCGGCCTCTGTGACGACCCCGAACGCGCAGAGAGTGATCACCACCACGATCGCGAGCAGCACCAGCCAGAGCATGAGGGATGGCAGGCCGCCAGCGAGCAGCGGTGCGCCCAGCTGAAGGGCGAGGAACACGCCCCACCCGACGATGAGTCGGAAGAGTGCTGTCGGCGTCAGCACGGAGCGGAGTGAAGCGGCAAGAGGCACGGGGATCGAAACCCAATCCGCGGGGCCGTCCCTGCACCTGATCTCCTCGGCGGGTCGTCCCACCGTCGCTTGCCTCGATCATATCGAAGCTGCCGCACGGCGGGCGGCCCGCTGCCGATGAGAGCTTCCGTTGCCCGTGCAGGTGGGTGCAGTAGCCTCGCGGTTATGCGCCGATCGATCTGGGGAACGGCGGCCGCTGTGCTGGTCGCCGCGGTCGTCGTCGGCTGTGCGCCATCAGCTGCTGTGCCGAACCCGCGGCCGCCGACGGCGTCCGAGCACAGCGCGGCACCCACGCCCACTCCGACGCCGACACCCGCACCGGATCCCGCTGAGGCGGCCGTCGATGCGATGACCACAGCCGAACAGGCCGCGAGTGTCGTGATGGGGCACATCTCCAGTGCCGATCCCGCGGCCGTACGCGAGTACATGGCATCCGGACTCGGCGGCTTCATTCTGATGGGCGGCAACATCCCCGGCGACGCCGCGCAGCTGCACGAACTGACTGCCGCCATGGCGATCGACCCCGAGCTGCCCCCGCTGATCGCCATCGACCAGGAGGGCGGCGTGGTCTCGCGGCTCTCCTGGGACACTCTGCCGGCGGGGCGCGCCCTTCAGAACGCGCCACCGGCCGACACCAGGGCCGCCTTCGCATCGCGTGCCGATCTCGTCGCCGAAACCGGCGCGAACGTGAACTTCGGCATCATCGCCGACGTTCCGGCCGACCCGTCGTCATTCATCTCGTCACGAGCCCTCGGCACCGATCCAGAAGCCGCCGCACAGCGGGTGCGCGCCGCCGTGCAGGGCGAGAAGGGGATCGTGCTCTCGACGCTGAAGCACTTCCCCGGGCACGGTGCGGCGCCGGGCGACTCTCATCACAGCATCCCGACGACGTCGATGTCTCTTGCACAGTGGCAGGCCGGCGACGCGAAGCCCTTCATCGCCGGCATCGACGCGGGGGCGGAACTGCTGATGTTCGGTCACCTGGCCTTCACCTCCGTCGATCAGGCACCCGCATCGCTGTCATCGCGCTGGCATGAGATCGCCCGCACAGAACTGGGCTTCGACGGCGTGATGATCACCGACGACCTGGGCATGCTCACCTCATCCGGGGTCGCGGCATACCGTGACCCCGTCGTGAATGCGGTCGACGCGCTCATCGCCGGCAACGACATGGTGCTGATGGTCGCGGGCTCCACCGCCGCGACAGCGCCGGCCATGGTCGACGGGATCGCCGCCGCCGTCGGCGACGGGAGGCTGCCAGCGGATCGACTGCGTGACGCCGCTGTGCACGTGATGGCGCTGCGGCTGCAACTGGCTGCGGCGCGGTCTCAGTAGTCGACGCGGCGTCCGAACTGTCGCGGCCCACGGGGCGGTCGCGAGCACACGGCCGCTTCGCGCAGACGCACCAGCTCGTGGGGCTGCAGCCCAGCCGCAGTCGCGAAGGCATCGAGGTTCATGAACCCGCCCTGCTTGGTGCGCGCCTTCAGGAGCCTGCGCGCTCGCGTGCGGGTGATGCCGGGCAGCGTCGCGAGCTCATCAGCGTTCGCGGTGTTCACATCCACCGGATCCGCCGGGGCGGCCGGCTGTGCAAAGTACGTCGCGCTGGAAGCACCGGCGCGCTCGGCCAGCTTCTCGGCATCCGTCCGCTCGCGCGTGGTTGCTGAGGCTGCCCGCGACGTCGCAGCCTTCGACGATGTCTGGGTCGTCGACGCACCGCGCCGTCGGTTCGATGACCTGGTCGACGAGGACGCTGCAGAGGTCCTGGTGCGGGAGCTCGCGCGGGCTGACGTGGTCGCCGGCCGTGACGCCCTTCGCGCCCACATCGCGCGCAGCCAACTCGGATTGGCGACCAGCGCCAGCACCATCCCGCCGAGGTACACGGCCGCGGCGATCAACGGCTGGAACTGACCCCATACGGGCAGCGCCGCAATGATCGCGAGCCCGGCCATCACCACCCCGACGATGGTCCAGCGGCGCATTCTGCCGACGATGCCGACGAGGAGGAAGCCGGCCCAGGCGAACATCGGTCCGGGGATCGCTGTCGACAGCATCCAGCTGCTCATGCCCAGCATCCAACCGGTCGTGGGCCGAGCATCCGCCTGCGTCGCTGTCATCAGAGCTGCTCCCGCACCGCGAGCACCATCGTCACGCTGTCGTCTTCTTCGCGGGACTCCGAGACGAGCTCGAATCCGGCATTGTCAGCGCGGGTGCGGATGCGCGCGGCGACCTCACGCTGCACACGGCGCGCGTACGCGGCGTCGACCTGCTCGATCAGCGCGGTGGCATCCGCGGCCTGCGCGTCGCGACCATCGGCTCCGGTGATGTGCGCGGTCCAGATGTCATCCTCATCGCGGGTCATCCGCAGTGACAGATCACCGACCACAGCGGTCAGGGCACCGTCGACGGTGTCGACGTTCGACGCGCCCAGATCCTGCAGAGCGGATGCCAGCAGACTCGCGTCCTTCATCCGCGTGTGCACCTCGATCGGCGTGGGACCGCTGCCGCCGCTCGATGTCTCCTCATCCGTGCTCATCGAAGCGGCACCGGCCGCTCCCGCGGTGCCGATGATGCCGGCGATCGCGAGAGCAGCGGGGACGAGAATGAGAGAGACGCTCATGCGACACGCTCCTGAGGTCGGTCGGCGCGCACGCCGAGATCATAGAAAAGGGCGGCCAGAGCGGCATCCGATGCCCAGCCGTTGACGTGCACGATGCCGTCCGCGCCGACCCGTACCTCGAGGGTGTCGCCGCGGCCCTCTGCGTCGACGCGACGCACTTCATCGGCGTGCGCGGATGTCAGCGCCCGGATGCTCTGATTCGTCGAGCCGATCCACGGGCGTCGTGTATCGGGCAGCGCTCGCAGGAACGGGCCGTCGCACAGCAGATCGGTGGATGCCAGGAGCGCGGCGATGTCGTCACGGCCTTCCGCCCAACGGGTGAGGTGCTCGAAGGTGTAGCCGCTGAAGGCCATCACGCTCAGGCCTGCCGCCTGAAACGCCGCAGCCACCGGTGCGAGCAACAGCGCCTGGTCGAAGGGCTCGCCGCCTAGCAGCGTGATGCCCGTCGAGCCAGCGGCACGGGCGGCTGCGACCCACCGCTCGGAGATCTCATCAGCATCCGTCAGCGTTCCGCCGCGCGGGGCCCACATCTGCGGATTGAAGCAGCCAGGGCAGTGCACCCGGCATCCCTGCACCCATACCGCCGCACGGCGACCAGGGCCCTCGGCCTCCGTGGCCGGCAGGAAGCGCGACCACCGCAGCGCGCCCGTCGCGCGCGGCGGGCAGGTCGTGCCCAGCAGCGTCGATGCTTCGACCCCGCGCGACTGCGCGTGCACGCTCATCTGCGGCGATCCTCGTCGTGCTGCTCGGCTGCGACCTCGCCGGATACCGCTGCGTAATCCGACGTGTACGAAGAGGACGTCGTCGTCGCATCGAGCAGATCCTCGAGCTCGGAGATGTACGCCAGGCACTCATCGCCGGTCATCCCGATCGTCTCGGCGGCGACTGATCCGTCGGCGCGCAGGTTCACGATCAGCTGCTTCTGCATGGTGTGCTCCTCAGTAGTCCACAGTGCGCCCGCCGCGGCGCGGTGACAATACCCCGGCTGACTCGCTGCCGCCGGATTCCACCGCGTCGAGATCTTCGGTCCCGGTTGCGCGCACCGCGCGCTCGGCGGCCCAATCGCGAATGCGGCGCACTTCCTCTGACTGGGTGACCGCGAGCGGAATCGTCGATGTGACCGCCTGCTCTACCGTCTCGGCATCGATAGGGCGGCCAGCGCTGTACCCCTCGAAGAGCGCGGCGACAACGGCCTGCTCGATCTCGGCACCGGAGTGATTGTCGCTGTGCTGGACGAGCTCGGCGATGGCCGCATCGTCGGCAGCGAGAGTTGCGAGACCGTTCGCGGCCGAGGCATGACCCTTCAGCTGCAGCCGCCAGATGACGTCGCGCTCCGCGGCTGTCGGCAGGTCGACGAAGAAGATCTCGTCGAAGCGGCCCTTGCGCAGGAACTCCGGTGGCAGCGAGTCGATGTTGTTCGCGGTCGCGACGACGAAGACCGGGCGCTTCTTCTCCTGCATCCAGGTGAGGAAGGTGCCGAAGACGCGCGCCGACGTGCCGGAGTCGCCACCGCCGGTGGTGTTCGAGAAGCCCTTCTCGATCTCGTCGACCCAGAGGATGCACGGCGCAACTGCCTCTGCGGTCGCGATCGCGGTGCGCAGATTCTGCTCGCTGGATCCGACCAGCCCAGAGAAGACACGCCCGATGTCCAGACGCAGCAGCGGCAGCCCCCAGGTGGCGGCTGTGGCCTTCGCCGTCAGCGATTTGCCGCAGCCGGGAACGCCCGTGATGAGCACGCCCTTCGGATCGGGAAGCCCGTACTCCTTCGCCCCGGCGAGCCAGGAGCCCTTGCGCCGCGACAGCCAGCGCTTCATGTTGTTCAGGCCGCCGACGTCATCGAGATCGATGTCGGCATCCATGAACTCGAGCAGCCCGGACTTGCGGACGATCTGCCCCTTTTCATCCAGGATCACCGGCACATCCGCTGCGCCGAGCGTCCCGTCGTTGACCATAGCCCGTGCGAAGGCGTTCTCGGCTTCGGCCATCGACAGACCGAGAGCGGCGTGCACGAGCTGCTCGCGCACCTCGTCGTTCGCATCGATGCGGATGCGTCCGGAGCCGGAGGCGTTGCGTTCGATCATCATGTCGAGCAGTTCGCGGATCTCGGCGGAAGTCGGCAACGGAAAGCTCAGCAGGTGGGTGAGCTCGTTCAGTTCTGCGGGGATCGTTCGGACAGGCGAGATGAGCACCAGCATCCGCGACGTGTCGCCGTGTCGGAAGTCCAGTGCGGTCTCGCGTGCCGTGCGCACGACCAACGGATCGCCCTGTCGATGCTCGGACCCGAAATAGGCATGCAGGTCGCAGAAGATGAACACGCCGGCATCCGACACGCCCGCGATGTGCGCGAGCGCGCGCGCCGGGTTGGCGGTGTTCGCGATGCTCTTGCCTTCGGGATCGATCAGACCGAGCGCGCTCGTCCAGGTCCAGACGGGGCGCGGATGCCGTTGGGCGGCCGCCGCCCGCGTGACCGCCTCGATCGCGCGGACCTCTTCGCCGGTCTCGAGGTACAGCAGCGGAAGGCGAGCCTTGAAAGCCTCGTCGAGGGTCTGCGCGAAAGTCATACCGTCTCTCTCATTCGTCCACGGCGACGGACCACTCGCCACCGCTCGATTCGATCATGAACAGCACCGTACCGGGCACCCGCCATGACGCGCGCCGCGAGAACTCATCCACATCGTTCACGGCGAGATCGAACTGCTCGGGGGCGATCACGGTGACGCGCAGGAAGCCGCTGCCGGTGTGCGAGAACCGTGCACTGAGCGCATCGCCCTGATACGACAGCATCGCATCTCCGGTGCCGGATGCTGCGGCATCCGCGATCGGGGTGTGTGCCACGGGAGTCACCGAAAGGTCCCAACGCGCACTGTCGACGCTGACCCAGAGCCTTCCGTCGGTGGCAGCGGGAATGGCATAGACGACGTCATCCATGTCCCAGAGCGCACCGAGCGACTCGGGGCTCACAGCGCGGTCGGTAACCAGATCGGCGACATCGCTGGTCTGGAAGACGTTGATGTAGTTGTCATGGTCGTGCGCCATTCGCAGCATGAGGGGAGCGGAATCGGCGTCGAAGGGGAGCCACCCGCCCTGCTGACCACCACTGAGGGTGTCGCCGTCGAGCGTGAGCTCAACCGGGTCGTCGACATGCTGGGGGTACACGCGATCCCCGACGTAGCCCTCGCCGTTGTCGACGACGATCCGCCCATCACCGCGCAGCGCGACCTGCGGCACGACGAAGAACGCAGCCACCGCGATCCCGAGCGCGCCGATCACCCAGACGAAGCGGGAGAAGCGGCTGATCTGTGGGAGTCCGGGATCACTCATCCACGCCTCCTGCGGGGGCGAGGAACTCCAGCGTCCAGGAGACGTCGTCATAGGCATCGATCTGGAAGACAGCGGTGGGAGTATCGCTCCACGCCAGCGTCCACGCCATCTGGCCGGACTCGGACCGCTCGGCTTTGGTCCCGTTCGCGGTGATGATGTTCACGCGCGGCGGATGCCCTCCGCGCGCATCCATGCGCGCTGCTGTCGCGTCGCCGGTGTACCGGAACGTCATCGGACCGATGCCGCTGACGGTTCCCGTGCGCTCTTCGATCTGGGCGGGGCGCACAGTGACCGTCCAGTCGGCGGCAGTGCGCATGCGCACCCAGATGGTCATCTCGGGCGCTGTCGGCACGAGGAGCAGTGTGCTCGATCGGCTGTAGCCGACATCGATCGGGCGCTCATCGACGGCATCCGCTGGCCCCAGGTACACACCGCTGAATTCCGCATCGCCCTCCGGTGAGAACTCCAACGGCTCACCAGGGGTCAGACCCGTCAGCGGAATGAACTGCTGCCCGCGTCCGCTCCAGACATCGCCGTCTGCGGTTGCGGCCGTCGCCCGCGGGTTCTCCCAGGGGTAGTAGTAGTCCTCCGACGTCGCGTCCGCGACGTCATCGGCGGTGAGAACGCTGTATCCGATCCCGGCGATCACGAGGAGTCCGATGACGCTGAGGGCGAGGCTGAACCGGAAGATGCGCTGTCGTGCGCTCGACGCCATGGAATCGCTGCTCACCGGTCACCCTCCGGCATCTGGGCATCGCCGAGCCAGGCAGTGAGCATCCGCTCGCGCAGTGCAGAGCCGCGGTCGGCGAATTCGCGCTGTCTGCGCACGTAGTCTGCTTTGCCCGCGGTGGTCTCCACCCGCACGGGGCTCACATCCCAGTCGCTCAGGTCGTACGGCGCCGCCGCCATATCGAGCTGGCGGATCTCGCGGGCCAGCTCGAAAGCATCCAGCAGCATCTCACCGGGGATGAGGGGACCGAGCTTCATCGCCCACTTGTACAGGTCCATGCCGGCATGCAGGCACCCGGGCTGCTCGAGATCGGGTTGGGACTCGCGGGTCGGCTGCAGACGGTTGCGCGGCGCCGCGGGGTAGGTGAAGAAGCGAAAGGCATCGAAATGGGTGCAGCGCAGCTCGTTCGCCTCGACGACGGCATCCGTGCCATCGGCGCCCAGCCGGAGCGGAATCGGATGCCGATGGGCGTCGGTCCGGTAGACCATCGCCCATTCATGCAGCCCGAAGCAGCCGAACTGTCCGGGACGGGCGGCCGTGCGGCGCAGCATCCGCTCGATCAGTCCCGCCAGCTGCGCTTTCTCACTCTGAAAGGCCGCGGCATCTGGTGCAACCGAATCCGGGGTCGGACCGGGGGAGTACCAGCGCCAGCCTCGGCGTTCCGGGGCATCGGCGAGCGCGACACCGGCCCCGGGATGCCAGCGGCGAAGCTGCGCGGGCTTGTACGAGTAGTACGTGAACAGGAAGTCCTCGACCGGATGCTTCTCGCCGCGCGCAGCCCGACCGCGATGGTCGGCAGTCAGCGCGTCGGCGCGCGATTCGTGCGCTTCGGCGAGAGCGGTCCACTCCGCCCGGGTGTGGCGGGCAGCGCGGGGGGAGACAGCCGTGTTCATGTCGGCGAGTCGATGATGCCGGCTTCGTGCAGCTGCTCACGCAGCCCTGCGCCGTCTTCTGCGCTCACCCAGGGCACGTTGTCGCCGACGCGGTCGACCGAGGCGCGTCCACCTGCCAGCACGGCTTCGGCGGGCAGCAGACGCCGGATGGCGACGCCGGCGACGGACGCGGGGTGCTCCTGCTGGAACTGCGAGTAGATCGCCTCATCGTGCTGACCGTCATCGCCGATGAGCAGCCACTGCACATCAGGGAACTCGGCCGCGAGACGACGCAGATTGCTGCTCTTGTGCTCGGGGCCGCTGCGGAACCAGCGGTCGTGCGTGGGTCCCCAGTCGGTGAGCAGCATCGCACCCGCCGGGAACAGGTGCCGGCTGAGGAAGCGCCGCAGCGTTGGCGCGACATTCCACGCTCCAGTGGAGAGGTAGACCATCGGCGCGCCGGGATGATCGCGGCGCAGCTGCGCGAGCAGCACAGCCATGCCGGGCACCGGGGTGCGGGCGTGCTCGTCGACGACGAAGGAGTTCCACGCGGCGATGAACGGTCGGGGCAGCGCCGTCACCATGACCGTGTCGTCGACGTCGCAGACCACGCCGAAGCGCACATCGTCTGCGACGACGAACACCGTGGCCTCGACGGGCTCCTGGCCCTCGACCGACATGGTGAGCGTCTGCCACCCCGGCTCGAGGTCGGCTTCGATCACCGTGTCGATCACGCCGCCACGGTCAGTGATGACTTCGTGGCTCTGGCCGCCGACGTCGACGCGCACGGAGGCGAAGCTGACCGGGATGCTGACGAATGCACGCCACCCGCGCACGCCCTCGCCTTCGCCGCGGGCCCGCTTGGGCGGCGGGGGGACGATGAGCACACGGCCGACCACACGCACCCAGCCCGAGCCGCCGTAGCCGGGGAACGGAACAGCGGTCGCCGAACGACCGCGTCGGCGTGCGCGGCGTTCGCGCGCGACGTGCAGGCGGTGTTCGAGGCGAGCGAACCAGTGGATCTTGGTCGCTGAAGCGGGAGACATCGTCTCCAGTCTTTCACGCTTCCGGATCGCGCTGCGCTTCGGAACGCGGATGCCGCTTCGTCTCCTGCGCCATGTGCCGCTCCTCGCGTTTGGCGAGGATCTTCTTGCCCACGAAGACGAGCAGCAGCAGGGCGATGATCACTCCGACGAAGACATACCCGGCGTAGTGCGCCTTCTGTGCGAGCTCCTTGTAGCTGCCGGCCGCCCCGGCCGCGACGCCGACGTACACCGACGTCCACAGCACGCACGCCGGCAGCGTCCAGGCGATGAATCGACGGTACGAGTATCCGCTCATGCCGACGGTGAGCGGCACGAGCGAATGCAGCACCGGCAGGAAGCGGGAGAGGAAGATCGCGATGCCGCCGCGGCGCAGCAGATAGCGCTCGGAACGCTGCCAGTGCACCTCTCCGATTCGTCTGCCCAGCCACGACGTGCGGATGTGCGGCCCGGCCCAACGGCCCAGCCAGAAGCCGATCGATTCGCCGACCAGCGCGCCCGTGACGACCGCGGCGGCGAGGATGATGCCCTCGCTCCACGAGGTCACCCCGATTGCCGCGACGAGCACGATCGTATCGCCGGGAAAGATAAGGCCGATGAGGATGCTGGTCTCGAGCATGATCGCCACGCCTGCGAGAACCGTGCGGAGGACAGGATCGACAGATTGCACCATGTCGATGAGCCAGAGCACGATCTCGTTCACACCATGAGCGTAAAGCGTGCCACTCACACATACGCTGTGAACGTGCATGTACCCCTGCCGCTGATCGCTCTGCCTCTGCACGGCGATGCCGACGCCGAAAGCCTCTTCCGACAGCTGTTCGATGCCGAAGCCGCATCGTTCTGGCTGGATGCCGGGGCCGAAGCAGATGCGGGATGGAGCATCCTCGGCACAGGACGAGTCGAGACGAACCCGGATGCAGTGCGGGCGGTGCCGTTGGCCGCTCATGGCTCGGCGGATGCTTCCGGTCGCGACGCTCGAGCGTCGTCGGGCGTGCCCTTCCTCGGTGGCTGGACGGGGTGGCTGAGCTACGAGGACGGGGCGGCCGCGAGTGGTGCGCCGATCGCGGCATCCGCCCTGCCGGAGACCAGTGCATGGATCGCGGTGGAACGCGCGATCGCGATCGAACATGAAACAGGCCGCGCGTTCGCGCTCGCGGATGCCGACGCCATCGACACCTGGCAGCACACCGTGCAGACGGCGCTCGCCGCCGGCATCCCCTCCGCCGACGATGCCTTCAGTGACCAGCAGACCGCGATTGCCCGGCACGACGTCGACGAATATGTCTCCCTCGTCGAGGAGTGCCGTGCGGCGATCGCACGCGGAGACGCCTATCAGCTGTGCCTCACGACACGATTCGCCGTTGCTCGCCCACGGGACCCGCTCGCCGTGTACCTGCGACTGCGCACGGCGACGCCGGCGCACCACGGCGGCTATCTGCGGATCGGGGAGCGGCATCTGCTGAGCGCCAGCCCCGAGCAGTTCCTGGCTGTGGAAGACGGTCATGTGTTGACCAGCCCCATCAAGGGCACCCGGCCCCGCGGGACGACGGCTGACGATGACGCCGCGCTCGCCGAAGAGCTGCGCACGGACGTCAAGGAGCGCGCTGAGAACGTCATGATCGTCGATCTCATGCGCAACGACCTGTCGCGCATCGGGGTGCCCGGAAGCGTGCAGGTGACGCGGCTGTGGGAGGTGGAGTCGTACCCGGCTGTGCATCAGCTCGTGAGCACGGTCACGGCCCGGCTGCGCGAGGGTATGACGGCGGGCGACCTGTGCGATGCGGCGTTCCCCGCGGGGAGCATGACCGGTGCACCGAAGCTGTCGGCGATGAGCATCCTCTGCCGGCTCGAGCAGGGTGCGCGCGGTGTGTATTCCGGATGCTTCGGATACGTCGGGCTGGATGGGCAGGTCGATCTGGCGATGATCATCCGCTCCATCGTCATCACGGCCGGTGGTGCCTACGTCGGCGCCGGTGGCGGCATCACCTGGCTCTCCCGGCCGAAGGCGGAGGCCGCGGAGGTCGCCACCAAGGCGCGGGCGCCGCTGGCAGCGCTGGGTGCGGATCTGCCGCCGCAGTGGGCGGCGCTGCTGGCCGAGTGAATCTCGGAGGAGTCGGGGAAATGCGCAGATCGCGATAACCTGGAAGCGCCCGATTTCCGGGCCGTTCCGCATCTGCAGATTGGCCGTTCTTTGTCCGAGCATTCGTCCGAATCACACGCCGAGTCCACTGAGACGATGTCCGCGCACGACATCCAGCACAAGTGGCAGAAGTACTGGGCTGAGAACGAGACGTTCCTTGCCGGCGGTGCGGAAGACGATCGCCCGCGCAAGTACATCCTCGGCATGTTCCCGTATCCCTCGGGAGACTTGCACATGGGGCACGCGATCAACTACCTGTACCCCGACATCGTCGCCCGGTACTGGCGGCACCGCGGTCATAACGTGCTCAACCCGATCGGCTGGGACTCGTTCGGTCTGCCTGCCGAGAACGCCGCGATCAAACGCGGTGCTGACCCGCGTGAGTGGACGTACAAGAACATCGACCAGCACAAGGCCGGCTTCCGCGGCTACGGCATGTCGTATGACTGGTCGCGGGTGCTGCACACCTCTGACCCGGAGTACTACCGCTGGAACCAGTGGCTGTTCCTGCAACTGCACGAGCGGGGGCTCGCGTACCGCAGGAAGAGCTCGGTGAACTGGTGCCCGAACGACCAGACCGTGCTGGCCAACGAGCAGGTCGTCGACGGCCGCTGCGAGCGCTGCGGCGCCGAGGTCGTGAAGAAGAAGCTCACCCAGTGGTACTTCAAGATCACCGACTACGCCGACCGGCTGCTGGACGACCTGGACGGGCTCGAGGGGCACTGGCCGCACAAGGTGCTGCAGATGCAGCGCAACTGGATCGGCCGCTCGACTGGCGCCGACGTGGACTTCCGCATCGAGGGGCGCGAAGAGCCGGTGACGGTCTTCTCGACTCGCCCGGACACGCTGCACGGAGCGACGTTCTTCGTCGTCGCGCCCGACGCCGACCTGGCCGCCGAGTTGGTATCCGGGGCATCTGCCGAGGTGCGCGCGCGATTCGAGGACTACCTCGCAACGGTGCAGAAGCAGACCGAGATCGAGCGGCAGTCCACCGATCGTCCCAAGACCGGTGTGTTCCTGGAGCGCTACGCGATCAACCCCGTCAACGGCGAGCGGCTGCCCATCTGGGCCGCCGACTACGTGCTCGCCGACTACGGCCACGGCGCCGTCATGGCCGTGCCCGCGCACGACCAGCGCGACCTCGACTTCGCGCGGACGTTCGAGCTGCCCGTCAGGATCGTCGTAGACACCACGGTCGATGGCGGCGCGAACGCGGGTGAGGATCTGGCGGAGCTCGATCCTGTCGCGACCGGCAAGGCACTGGTCGGCACCGGCAGCATGACCGGATCGGGCGAGCTGGACGGGCTCGATAAGAGCGCTGCCATCGCCTCGACCATCGAGCGCATGGAGGCATCAGGCACCGGACGCTCGGCGAAGAATTTCCGTCTGCGCGACTGGCTGATCTCTCGTCAGCGGTTCTGGGGCACCCCGATCCCGATGCTGCATCTGCAGGACGGCACGGTCGTGCCGGTCCCCGAGGATCGGCTGCCGGTCACGCTGCCGAGCGTGGAGGGATTGGACCTGCGCCCCAAGGGCACCTCGCCGCTGGGAGCCGCCGAGTCCTGGGTGCGCACGGTGGATTCCACGTCCGGTGAGCCGGCACTGCGAGACACCGACACCATGGACACGTTCGTCGACAGCTCGTGGTACTTCCTGCGCTTCCTCTCGCCGAACAGCGACCAGTTCGCGTTCGACCCCGAAGAGGCCAAGCGCTGGGCGCCGGTGGACGGCTACTTCGGCGGTGTCGAGCACGCCATTCTGCACCTGCTGTACGCGCGCTTCATCACCAAGGTGCTGCACGACATGGGCCTGATCGACTTCGACGAGCCGTTCACGAACCTGGTCAACCAGGGCATGGTCATCATGGATGGCGCGAAGATGTCCAAGAGCAAGGGCAACCTGGTCGAGCTCTCCGACCTGCTCGGACAGTACGGTGCTGACGCTCTGCGTCTGGGGCTGGCCTTCGCCGGCCCGGTGGAGGACGACAAGGAGTGGAACGGCGTCTCGATCTCGGGCGCGCACAAGTTCCTCTCCCGGGTGCTGCGGGTCGGCGACGAGACGTCGAGTCCGGTTGGTGCGGATGCGTCGGCGGGGGACATCGGGCTGCGCCGCATCACCCACCGCCTGCTGGCTGACGCACCGGGTCTGCTCGAGCAGACCAAATTCAACGTGCTGGTCGCTCGACTGATGGAGCTGGTCAACGGCATCCGCAAGACGATCGATTCCGGCGCCGGTGCGGCTGACCCCGCCGTGCGCGAAGCCGCTGAGACCGTCGCCCTGATGCTGGAGCCCATCAGTCCGCACACCGCGGAGGAGTTGTGGGAGCGTCTCGGCAACGAGGCATCGGTCAGCGCCGTGCCATGGCCGGATGCCGACCCCGCTCTGCTCGTCGAAGACACAGTCATCTGCGCCGTGCAGGTCGGCGGCAAGGTGCGCGCGACGATCGAAGTGTCGGCCGGCCTCTCCGAGGCAGACCTGGAGGCTGCCGCACGCTCGGATGAGCGTGTGCAGCGGGCGCTGGAGGGCAAAGAGATCGTGCGGGTGATCGTGCGCGCCCCGAAGATCGTGAACTTCGCCGTCAAGGGCTGATCGCTCTGCACAGCGGCACGGCGGGATGAGTTCTGCACAGTCGCCGTGATCTTCGCTCAGACCGGGGTTCGCGCTTGCCTAGCGTGGCGGAGTGCCCCGTTCGGAATCTGCAGGTGAGGACCCTCAGCGGCGTCCGAGCCTGAAGCTGGGCATCGGCGCCGCGGTGACCCTGGGGCTCGTGGTGCTGTCTGCCGCGGTGGGGTGGGGCATCCTGCGCGGCCAGGCGCCGCCGATCGACAGCATCCCGATCGATGACGGCACCGGCGAGGTCAGCGTCTCCGAGACCGCAGGGCTGTACGTGCACGTCCTCGGCGAAGTGACCCATCCCGGCCTGTACATCCTCGATCCCGACGCGCGACTGGTCGACGCGCTGGCGGCCGCGGGCGGCACGCTCGACACCGCTGAGCTGCGGGCGGTGAACCTGGCGCGACCGCTGAGCGATGGTGAGCAGATCATCGTGCCCGCGCAGGGAACAGAGCCCGAAGGGGGCGATGGCACCGGTGGTGCAGTGGGGGCGGATGGAAAGATCGATCTCAATTCCGCAGATCAGACGGCGCTGGAGACGCTGCCGCGCATCGGTCCTGCGCTGGCGCAGCGCATTCTCGACTGGCGTGAGGAGAACGGCCGGTTCCGGTCCGTGGACGACCTGCTGGCCGTGCCGGGCATCGGTGAGAAGCTGCTTGCCGGCATCCGCGAGAAAGTGCGGGTATGAAAGACCTGCGCACGAGCCTGCTCGCGCTGGTGCTGTGGGCGGTGGCGCTCGCGGTCATCTTTCTTCCCGAGATCGCACTGGCGGCTGCGTGCGCGTGCGCGAGTCTTGCGGCCGTGGCGGCCGTGGCGCTGATGACAATGCGCCGTCGGACCCGCGGCGCCGGACTGATCGTGCTCACGCTGCTGTGCTGCGCCGCGATCGGTGCGACCGTCGCCGCAGCGCAGCCACAGCGCGATGTGCTCGCCGACTCCGATGGTCGGGCGGTCGAGATGATCGTGGAGGTCGCATCATCCGCATCCGTCGGGTCTGACGGCCGCCTCTGGTTCGATGCGCAGACCCTCCGGGTGGGGCCACCGGGCCAGCTGTCTGCGGTCTCCGCACCCGTGCGAGTCGGCATCGAGCCGATCGATGGCGCGGACCTCGGTGCGCGCGTGCGGGTGGCAGGACAGGCGAAGAGCGTGGATGCCGGTGAGCGTGCCGCCCTGGTCGTGTTCGGCACTCAGGCAGAGATCGTGGCACCCGCCTCCGGCATCTTCGCGATCGCCGCCACTACTCGCGCCGATTTCATCACTCGCGCCACGCGACTGCCCGAGCCGGGTGCGGGGCTGCTTCCCGGTCTCGCGGTGGGGGACACCCGTGCGGTCTCCGCAGAGCTGAACGCGGCGATGCTCGCCTCCGGACTCAGCCACCTCACTGCGGTCTCCGGGCCCAACTGTCGGTAAGGGGGTGAGAGAAAGCCTAGTGATTTCAAGGGGTCCCGCCGAACACACTGACCGGGTATGTGGCCGGCATGGATACCACGAACCCAGAAAGCGGATCTTCGACAGAACTGAGGGGAGCACATCTGATGGGGTTCACCCAGGAGCAGATCGCAGCGATCCAAGCATGCGCAAAGCAGTCCGCAGACGAGGCCCCACCGGTCGGAGAGGTGACTTCCAACCGCCTGCTCAAGATGCTGTCCACTGGCGATGCGAGCGAGGAGAAACCACGTCGGATGGATGCCGCAGGGTGAGACCGGGTATGTGGTGACCAACAGAGAGTCGCCCCCGGGCTGTGGATGTCGCCCGAGGGCGACTCGCCAGTTCGGGCGGGACCGGGTATGTGGTGGGCATGTCGACGACCGATGACCGATTCGAGCTGACCGTGGCGGAGTGCGCTCGGTACGTCGCGCGGCACGGCAAGATGCCGACACGGCACACGCCGGACGCGGGCGACCGCTCCCTCGGACTCTTCCTCCAGCGCATCCGCCAGGCCGACCGCGGTACGACGAAGGACATCATCTTGAGTCCTGACCGCATCGCCGTGCTCGACGAGGTGCTTCCGGGGTGGCGTGGCCGCGGCGCGCGACGCGACGTCGACGAGCAGATTCGCGAGATCGCCGCGTTCGTCAAGAGGCACAAGCAGTACCCGCACAACCGCGCTGTGATAGACGAGGCCGAACCCCGGCTCTATCGAATCCTCAACCATCTCCGCCGCGCAGCCGACGGCAAAGGGAACGTCGCCCTCACCCCCGAGCGCTGCGAGCTCCTCGACAAGCTGCTCCCCGACTGGAACCGGAAGGCCGATGTCTGAGATCACCTCGCCTATCACCGACGCGCTACGGCTCCCAGCCCCGGACCGAACGGGTCTCGGGAGAGCGCTGGCTGCTGAACGACAAGCACAGGGCATCACCCAGCGTCAGATGGAAGCTGCGACGACCGTCCCGCAGGGACGAATCAGCCGCATCGAGCGCGGAACAGCCCACGCGGCGTTGTGGGAGATCGCCGCGATCGGCGCCGTCCTCGGACTCGACGCCGAAATCGTCATCACCCGGCGGGCGGGTGAAGACCGGTGACTCCGGATCGCATGTGTCTACCGACCCAGGTGACTCTCGTGGTGTGAACACCCTCTCATCATCCAACAAGCCCGTGGCGAAGGCTCTGGATCTGGCTTGTATGACCCCGCCGATAGGATGATCACGATGCGACGCCCTGCCTCAGGGGAGAGGCAAAATGCCCGCAGGGAAGCGCTGTTTCTCATCGACTCAGCACGCGCGTGAGAGTAGGACATTCCATATGGCGAGACTCAGCCTCAAAGCCGTCGAGGAGCGCGTCGCGCCCCTGGCTGCGCGTGAGAGCTATGACCGAGAGTTCATCTTCGATCTGCTGATCGCCTTCGGGAAACCGCAGGGGAACGTCACCCGCCTGCGGAACGGTTCCCTGAACGTCGCCGTAGACACGACGACTGAGGTCGCGCAAAAGAACGTCGTGTACTTCAAGGAGACGGCCAACGATCCGCTGGAGGTCATCGAGGAGCTCAAGACAACGCCGGCCGTCGTCCGCTTCAGCACGCGCTTCGTCATCGTCACGGACTATGTCGACCTCATTGCGCACGACACGAAGACGAATGAGACGATCGGCTTCCCAATCCAGGAGATCGATCAGCACTTCACCTTCTTTCTCCCATGGGCCGGTATGGAGAAGGCGCAGTACGTCGCAGAGTCGCATGCGGACGTCAAAGCTGCCGAGCGCATGGGCAAACTCTTCGACGAGCTGCTGCACGCCAACCCAGGGATCTTCGAGGATGAGCGCGGTCGACACTCGCTGAATATCTTCTTCACGCGCCTGCTGTTCTGCTTCTTCGCCGAGGACACGGGCATCTTCGGGGACAACCAGTTCACGAACGCGATCGGTTCGCAGACACAGCCGGACGGCTCGGACTTGGCGGAGTTCCTCACGGATCTGTTCAAGGCGTTGGACACCGAGTATCCAGCCGACAAGCCGAAGCACCTCGCGGAATTCCCATACGTCAATGGTCGGCTGTTCACGGTCACCGACGAGCAGACCGTGCCTCGCTTCACGAAGCAGGCGCGCGAGGAACTCATCTCCTCGGGGAAGCTCATCTGGCGCGACATCAACCCTGACATCTTCGGTTCGATGTTTCAGGCGATCGTCACGCCGGGCAAGCGCAGTGATCTGGGGCAGCACTACACGTCCGTGCCGAATATCCTGAAGACGATCGAGCCGCTGTTCCTCGACGATCTGAAAGAGGAGATCAACGAGTCGCAGGACAGCGAGCGCCGCATGGTCCGTCTGCTGGACCGGATCGCGGCAATCAAGGTGTTCGACCCCGCCTGTGGATCGGGCAACTTCCTCGTCATCGCGTATAAGGAGCTGCGCAAGCTCGAGCACGCGATTCTCGAGCGGCTGGCCGAGCTGAGCCCGTCACACCAGATGCTCTGGGCGGACTCGAGGATCAACATCGAGAACTTTTACGGGATCGAGATCGACGACTTCGCGGTCGAGGTCGCGATCCTCTCTCTCTGGATCGCGAAGCACCAGATGAACAGAGAGTTCCGCGAGAAGTTCCGTGTCGAGATCCCGCTGATCCCGCTGAAGGAGACAGGTCAGATCAAAGCTGGCAACGCGACTCGGGTGGACTGGAACACAGTCTGCCCGAATGACAATCATGCAGAGATCTATCTCATCGGAAACCCGCCATACAAGGGTGCAAACGATCAGACAGATGACATGAAGCGGGATTTCCCATTCGTCTTTGAGAATCAAGGTTTCCCAAAGAGTCTCGACTACATCGCCCTCTGGTTCAAAAAAGGCGCAGACTATATTCGGGATTCCTCCGCAAAGCTGGCGTTTGTTTCCACCAACTCCATCACGCAGGGGCAGCAAGTGGAACTACTGTCGCCGTATATTTTGAATGAGCCGCTTGAGATCGGATATGCGTACACATCCTTCAAATGGCAAAACAATGCGAAACACAATGCAGGTGTGACCGTAGTCGTTGTGAGTTTGAGAAACAGGAGCGCCGATCCCAAGTACCTCTTTACTGGCGGTCTTCGCCTCAATGCAGACAACATCAATGGGTACCTCGCGGACGGTTCCGTGAACTATGTTTCTGCCAGGCGCAGTGCTCTAGCGATCGGTCTCGCACCCATGGCCAAGGGTTCACAGCCCACAGATGGTGGAAACCTGGTGCTAGATTCCGCTGCCCGTGCGGAACTGCTCGCCACCGATCCGCGCGCAACGCCGCTAATCAAGGAGTTCCTAGGTGCGGATGAGTTTATCGATGGCAAGGAAAGATATTGCTTGTGGATAGCTGACGAGCAACTTGAACTCGCGAACTCCATTCCTCAGGTGCGTTCACGGCTGGCGCAGACAGCCATTATGCGTAGAGCAAGCAAGAAGGAAGCAACGCGAAAGTTCGCTGAAACCCCGCACCGCTTTACTGAAATTCGATACAAGCCGACCAACTCCATAATCGTTCCAAGTCATTCTTCTTCACGCCGATCACATATTCCCATCGGGTACCTTGGCCCAGATGCGGTGATTTCTAATGCGGCCTTCGCTGTGTATGACGCGGATCCTTGGCTCTTCGCCCTTATTTCCTCGAGATCGCACACTATCTGGGCGGCGGCCGTTGGGGGGCAGATAAAGACTGACTACCGCTACTCCAACACGATCGTCTACAACAATTTCCCCGTTCCACTTCTGTCTGATGCTGTGAAGGAGAAGCTCACGGTTGCAGCGCTGCGAGTCCTCGACGTGCGCGAATACCACTGCGAGCAGACGCTGGCAGAGCTCTACGACCCGGACAAGATGCCGCAGGATCTGCGTGACGCGCACGCGGAGATTGACGCGCTGGTCGACTCGATCTACTCGAAGAAGCCTTATGAGACCGATGAGCAGCGTCTCTCCGACCTGTTCGCCATGTACGAGCGCATGACTGCCGAGGAAGCCGCGAAGGCCCCGGCGAAGAAGACCCGGAGGACTGCGAAGTGAATGCGATCAACAAGCCCGTGAACATCGTCAATGTCACGTACGCGCAGACGAAGGCCTCGGTGAACACCGACGCCCTGGGCATGCGTGAGATGCAGCAGCGGGTGTTCGAGCAGCGCGACGCGCAGCACCTGCTGGTGAAGGCCCCGCCGGCGTCGGGCAAGTCCCGCGCCCTGATGTTCGTGGCGCTGGACAAGCTCTACAACCAGGGCCGCAAGAAGGTCATCGTCGCCGTGCCGGAGCGCTCGATCGGGGCTTCGTTCGCCTCGACCAACCTCACGAAGCACGGCTTCTGGGCGGACTGGGAGATCAAGGACGAGCACAACCTGTGCGACGCAGGCTCCTCTGCCGGCAAGGTCGACGCGTTCATCAAGTTCCTCGAGGGGCCCGACGCGGTGCTGGTGTGCACGCACGCGACGCTGCGCTTCGCGTTCGAGAAGCTGGCTCCTGAGTCGTTCAACGGCACGGTGCTGGCGATCGACGAGTTCCACCACGTCTCAGCCGACACGGAGTCGTCGCGCCTGGGCGCTTTGCTGCGCGACGTGATGAACGGATCGGACGTGCACATCGTGGCCATGACGGGGTCGTACTTCCGTGGGGACTCGGTGCCCGTGCTGTCGCCTGAGGATGAGGCGAAGTTCACACCGGTGACATTCAACTACTACGACCAGCTCAACGGCTACGAGCACCTGCGCTCCCTGGGCATCGGGCACCACTTCTACCAGGGCCGGTACACCGACGCGATCCACGAGGTGCTCGACCTCGACAAGAAGACGATCGTGCACATCCCGAGCGTGAACTCCGGCGAGTCCACGAAGGACAAGATCGAGGAGGTCGGCCGGATCATCGACGCGATCGGGCATGTCGAGTCGACCGATCCCGACACCGGGATCATCAGCGTGCGTCGCGAGGACACCGGCGAGATCGTGAGGGTCGCGGACCTCGTCGACGATACCGACCAGAAGAAGCGTGGAGACACGCTGCACTACCTGTCCCACACGGCGTCGAAGGAGCGCGATGGCGTCGACATCATCGTCGCCCTCGGCATGGCGAAGGAGGGCTTCGACTGGCCCTTCGCGGAGCACGCGCTGACCGTCGGCTACCGGTCATCTCTCACCGAGGTGATCCAGATCATCGGGCGCGTGACCCGTGACAGCCCCGGCAAAACGCACGCGCAGTTCACGAACCTCATCGCCGAGCCGGATGCTTCGCAGGGCGAGGTCAAGGTGTCGGTGAACAACATGCTGAAGGCGATCACGGCCTCGCTGCTCATGGAGCAGGTGCTTGCGCCGAACTTCAACTTCAAGACGAAGAAGTTCGACGATGACGAGCCGGCGAAGAAGGGCGAGCTCAAGATCAAGGGCTTCAAGGAGCCGTCCAGCGACCGTGTGAAGCAGATCGTCGCGACGGACCTGAACGATCTGAAGGCGACGATCCTGCAGGACGACACCTTCGCCCGGGCCGCCGCGGGCTCCGTCGACGCAGAGACGACCAACAAGGTCCTGATCCCGAAGATCATCCGGGAGAAGTACCCCGATCTCACCGAGGAACAGGTCGAAGAGGTCCGCCAGCAGGTCGTGGTGGACTCGGTGATCAAGAACAGCGAGGTTCGTCCAGCCGGTGACCGACGCCTGATCAAGATGGCCGAGAAGTTCGTGAACATTGACGAGTTGAACATCAATCTCATCGACTCGGTGAATCCGTTCCAGCGGGCGTTCGAGGTGCTGTCGAAGTCGGTCACGCCCTCGGTGCTACGCCTGATCCAGGACACGATCACGTCGACGAAGATCGAGTTCTCCGAGGAGGAAGCGCTGGCCCTGTTCCCGAAGATCAAGACCTGGAAGCAAGTCCACGGCAAGAACCCGGACATCCGGTCCGAGGATCCCGCGGAGAAGCGGCTGGCCGCGGCACTGCTGTTCTTGCAGAAGCTCGCGGCGCAGCGCAAGGCGGAGAAGGCCGCGACGGAAACGGTTGTCGAATGAGCGAAAACGAAACCGTCGAGCCTGAGGCGCCGCTGAGCCTCGACGACATCCTCGATGACGAGCTGCTGATCGCGCCTGAGAAGGCGAAGAAGATCACGTCGTCGGACCGCCTCGAGCGCGCGTTCCTGGAGATCGTCGAGTTCCGGCGTACCGAGGGGCGGCTACCCAGTTCGCAGACGCGCGAGATCGCCGAACGCAAGCTCGGCGCGCGGCTGGACGGGTTCCTGGCCGACGAGGCGAAAGCCGAGGCAGTGAAGCACCTCGATGAGTTCGGCCTGCTCGCCCCCCCCGAAGCGCCGGCGTCGATTGACGACCTGCTGGAGGGCGACGACCTCGAAGACCTGCTTGACGATGACTCCGGGATCCTCGATGTGTCCGACCTGCCGGTGATCAAGCGCCCGGAGTCGGCCGACTCGATCGCTCAGCGGGTGAAGGCGAACGACTTCGAGCAGTTCGAGCCGCTGTTCAAGGCCAAGCACGCCGAGCTGCAGAATGGCACCTACTCGTTGAAGCCGTTTACGGGCATGGATCTGATCCGTGAGGGGGTGTTCTTCGTGCTCAACGGCGTCATGTGCTTCGTCGCCGAGGTCGGAGACGACGTCGACCTCGTCGTGGGCGGCAAGCGCACGCAGAAGCAGCGTTTGCGCGTGGTGTTCGAGAACGGCACCGAGTCGGGCATGTACAAGCAGAGCCTGATGACACGTATGTACGAGGCCCAGGGGCAGGTGCTGGCGCGTACGGGGCACGATGCGAGCGACATCCTGGACGCGGACATCGAGAGCGGTCACATCTACGTACTGCAGTCCATGAGCGCGGACCCACTGATCGCGAACATCAAGGACCTGCATAAGATCGGCTTCTCGACGACAAGTGTCGAGCAGCGGGTCAAGGGAGCGTCGACGTCTCCGACGTACCTGATGGCTCCGGTGAAGATCGTCGCTGACTACCGTGTCTATAACGTCAAGGCGTCGGCACTGGAGAACTTGTTGCACCGGGTATTCGCCGACGTCCGACTCGACCTGACCCAGGTCGACCGAAATGGTCGCGACTATGACCCGTCGGAGTGGTTCGTCGTACCTCGCGACGTCATCAATCAGGCAGTCGCCATGATCATGTCCGGAGAGATCACCGAATATGTGTACGACCAGACGACACAGCGGCTCGTGCGGGCTCAGCCCTGAGAGAGCCGCCGTTCAACTCGGGTGTTGACCGCCTGGTCGGGAGGCCGACGGTTACGTGCCTCGCGTGCCTCGCGTGCCTCACGTGCGAGAGCCTCACGAGCCTCCGGAGTTGGCTGAAGCTTCGCGCGCGTCAGAATGGTCTCCCAGTCGCCGTCGTAGTCGGAGACCCGGTTCTCCTTCACCGTGCCGGAGGCGATGAGCACCCGGCTGCCGGCGTCCGGGGACCAGTACACGCCTTCGGAAACGTCTTCGCCGGTCTGGATCCAGTCGCCGATACCGCTGCTCGACCGCCAGTACAGGACATGGCCGTCGTCATCGATCATCTTCACATGCAGTGGCGCGCCGTACCCGTAGTCCTGTCCTAGCCGGGCGGAGAGGATCGTCGCCGTGACATCCATCCCCTTCAGCTTCGTGCCCGCGGGGGCGAGGAACTCCTGCTTCTTCATGGCCGCCTCCCGGGCCTTGAGCTCCTCACGTGCGGCACGTTCGCGCTCACGCTGCTCGTGGTGCCGGAACGACGAGACGGCCGACGCGACCAGCGGGACGTGCTTGGTGGCGACCCACCTCTCACCGCCGACCTCTTCCGTCGGCGCGAGGGCCGCTTGCAGGTTCCGCTCGTATTCGGATTCGCCCGCGAGCCCGTCGACCCAGGCGAAAAGTCTCCGGAGCTCGTCAGCTTCCGCGGCGGATGCCTCCAGGTGCCCGCTGCCAGCTCCGAGCTCGATCGAGTCGAGCACTTTGTCCGCCGTGGGGGTGTCGTAGATGGTTGCGCGGCTGCGTGAGAGGAAGACCCCGCCGTCTTGCTCGATCTGCCACATGGTGAGCAGCATGACGTTGTCGCCCAGGGTGATCCTGGTGTCCTGCCCGAAGAGAGCGCCGAGGTCATCGTCGTCGACGTCGAACTCGGATGCATCGAAGTCCTCGTCGAGGGCCCACAGCCCGGCGGGTTTCACGCCGAGGAACAGCTCCAGGCAGTTGGAGCCGATCTGCTTGGTCTCGCCGGTGCTCGGGGATGTGACCATGTATACCTTCGCGCGGGCGCGGTTGTGCCCGCAGTAGTCGCACCGCATGGTCTCGTCGGCGACATGTGGGTCGGCGTCGCCGGCGAAGTGGGAGATCACCTTCCCGTTCGCGGCTTTCTCGTGCATGGAGTCGAAGCGCCAGTCGCCGAGGCTGATCCTTGGGGTGTTGATTGTGACGTCGTTCGTCTCGTGGCTTGCTCCTGTGCGCTCGTCGTGCACGATCCGCGGTCGCGCGTCGTACGCGAATCGCTCTTCGATGCCGGCCTTCGCGAGACGACGGTTCAGCTTGTCGAGCTTCGCCTGAAGGGCAACCAGCCGCGACGTCGGGATCCGGTACACGATTGGCTCGTACATCGCGGCGGATGGCTCGTCTGCCAGCGCCGATTCTGCTTCCGAGCGCAGGTGGCCGTCGAACCGGCCCTGATGGTCGTGAAGATTCCCCACCTGATCGATCGTCGCCATGATCATCCTTCCGCCTGAGGCCGGGAGTTCAGCGCGGAGCGTGCCGCCATGCCGATGTGGTTGAGATCATCGACGAGCAGCTCCAGCACGTCGCGCGGGGTGTTCGGATTCGATGCCACCCCGGCTCGAACGGCGTGGAACTCGTCCGCTGCCAGTGACCGCAGCAGCTCGGGCGAAGCCGCGGGGTTCTTCGCCGCGGTCGAACGTACGAAGTCGTCAGGGTCGCGCCCGAGCTCGGGGAGCACCGCTCCCGCCGCACGGTTCCTGGCCAGTGCACGACGCACCCGTTGTGATGAGTCCGAAGCAAGCTGCGGCAGTTCCTTCTCCGTCAGGGCAGCATTCCCAGCAGCATGCTCCCGAACCCAGTCGTCGGCATCGTTCACGGCTGCCGACCGGATGTCCGCTGGCGTGGAGGCGTTGCCCGCCACGATCGCGCGCATCTGATTCCCGGTGGAGGTGTCCTGGAAGAGCCGATGCAGCGTCTCAGCGGGAGTCGACGGGTTCTTCGCTACCTGAGCCATGACCATCCCGTGTCCACGGGAGAGCTTGTCGAGCAGCTCCGGACGGGTCTTCAAGTTGCCTGCCACCGCTGCCCGGACGTCGGGGTCGTTGTCACCGGAGAGCCGCTCGAGCATGGCGGGCGAAGCGTTCGCATTCCGAGCGGCCGCGGAGCGAACCGAGCCCTCCTTGTCCAGAGCGAGGGGAGCGAGAACGTGTGCGTCAGCGGCGGGATGGCAGGCGACCTGATAGCGGACGGGCTTGTGCTCGCTGGCACTGAGATGATCGAGCGCCGGCCGGTCTAGGTTCGGGTGACGGACGATCAGCTCCTGGGTCTTCTCGTCGCGGGCGTGCTCTGCGAGGTAGGTGAGCGTAGCGGCCGTTGTGTGCGGGTTTGCGGCGACCGCACGGCGGATGCCGGGGACCTCTGAGCCGGCGAGCTCGTCGAGGACGGCGGGGCGATCTGTGGCCTTCGCTGTCTCCTTATCGTTGAGGACGCGAAGTGCGATCCGGGGATCGTCGATGGCGTCGGCGTGGCTGGCGAGTGGCAGGTAGGCGACCATCGGCACCCCTTCGTCGTCGTTGATGACCACGGCGCCGGTCGACTCATCGAGAGACGCTGTCATGCCCTCCCAGCGCAGGTGGCTGCCGCGATCATCCGTGTCGGAGATGTGGACCATCTGATGAGGGGACTGCTTGGCGATCGTGCGCAGGATTGGGTCTCCGCCGTCGGTGAGCTTCCCTCGCTGGACGTAGAGGACCTGGACGCGCTGGCCTTCGGAGAGCAGTCGTCGCGCTTCCGCCGCGCTGATCTTCTCCAACGTCTCGCCGATGGGCGGAGCGGCGGGTGCGGTCAGCGCCCCTTCCTGTTCGGTACGGATGTGACCGTCGAACCGGCCGAGTGTGTCGTGGATGTTCCCGAGAGCGTCAGTGGTCGCCATGGGAGAAGTACGCCCGGCGGGGCTGTCGGGATGGCGGGTCAGCCGTCGGCCGGCTCGGCGAGAGCCTGCACGTGCACGGAGTAGTCGGCGGCGATGACGGCGAGCATGTCGCAGAACGAGTCGAGCAGCGCGTCGACGTCGGCGTCATCGTGGGCGGCCTCGTCTGCGAGGATCGTCAGGGTGTCCACGGCGTCGAGTCCTGTCTCCGGGTCCGCGGGAACGCTCTTGAGCATGACGGCGGCGACCTGCGACATCACCTCGAGCAGACGCCGTTTCAGGGCGTCGTCGGTGTCCGGCTGCAACAGCATCGTCTCGATCGTCTCGATGATGCTCGTGGCGGTCATCGCCCACTGCGCGGGGACGAGGTCGTCGGCGAGTTGAAGCGCGATCCGCAGCGACCACTGCGGGTCATCGCGGTTCAGGGTGAGGGCGGTCAGGTCGATGCTGTCGAGTACGGGGTCCGCCGCCCCGGCGATCCACGCGGCGATGCGTGCCCGGTCGACGGGGGAGTCCTTGTCGAGGCCGTGGTAGGCGAGCACATCCAGCCATGTGCCGGAGTCGGGGTCGTAGACGCCGTTCGCGGTGAGCTCCAGTCCGACGCGAATCGCCCAGACGTCGTCGGACTCCAGCTCAGGCTCGGAGCTGTCGTCGAACTGGTACCGGATCCGGAACGCGAGGTGCTCCGGAAGCCACATCATCGGATGCCACAGGAACTCGGGCTTGACGGACGCGAAGCGCTCCCGCCACGCCTGCGACTTCACAGACACCGGCAGCGGGGACTTCACCACCGGGGAAGCCAGCAGCAGGTCAGGGTCGAGGGCCGAGGCCTCGGCGAACGCGTCGAAGCGTTCGAGGAAGGTGATCGGGTCCTCGTTCAGGAGCAGACGGTCCTCCGGACCGGTCAGGAAGGGGATCCGGGAGACGGTGCCGGGGTTCACGTGCGGGTCCTTTCGTGCCGGCGCACTGGCTCCTCGGGATCGGTCCCGGCGAAGCGTCTGCGTCTGGGCGGTGCTCATACCGTCCACCCCTGCGAACACCTCACCCTGGCGGGCTCCTGATCACCGCATCGACGACGACTCAGTCCGTCCCGGTCGCGGCGGTGATCGACTCGAACATCCCCGGCTTGACGATCTGCCCCCTGCCGATGATCAAGGAGCGGTCCTGGTCGGCGCCGACCACGAGCCCTCGCAGCGTCTCATCACCGGTGGTGGTCATCTTGGTCCCCGTGGCCCACTCGAGGAAGTGCTTGATGGCCGTCCAGGTGTTCGACGGGCCATGTCCGCCGTACCCGTGGGTGAATCCTCCCGGGTGCGGGGCGCCGAACGGCATGATGTGCATCTTGCCGTCGACGCTGAGCAGGATCGGGCCCTCCTGCGTGTTCGGTTCGACGATGATCTCGTCGAACGCCTTGAGGTGTTCGAGGTCGCGGCCGGCGAGACGAGCGATCGGGACGACGACCGTACCGCGGGTGAATCGCTTGTCCTCGTAGCCGATGATCTCCTGGACGAGGACGTGGTTGTCGTCACCGTCGACGAGGATCGACGGCCGCTTCCCTCCCCGTTCGGAGGAGTACAGGTCGTGCTGCTTCGATTCGAGCAGACGGTAGTCCGGAGATGTGCGGCTGCGCGCCTCCTCGAGCGAGTCGAGGTAGGTGTTCCACGATGCTGCATATGCCCTCCGCTCGAAGGTGCGCAACTCATAGAACTTCGGCCACTCCGCATCGTCGCCGAAGGTCGCTGCACTCAGCTCTTGGATCGACCTGTGGACGACGGCGCCGACGCCGCATTCGAGGGCGTAGACGAGCGAAGGTGTCGGCGTTGCACCGAACGGGCCGTAGACCTCGTAGATGAGGTTACCGAGGGTGTCGGCAGCGTTCTGCCGGACGGTACGGGAAACGTTGAGGTCGCCGTCGATCAGGGCATCCTCCAGCACCGGGCGCAGGAGCGACATGTCAGGGTACTCGACACCCACGATCGGCGCGACGTGATCGCGGGCATCCTCCTGCCGGACGAGGTACGACTGGTACGCGGCTCCGGAGGTCTCCCACTTGATCTCCTTGTTGAGACGCGAGATGGCCAGACGGAGTGCATCGGATCGCGCGCTCCAAGCGCGCCCGTTAGCTGCTTCGTCACGGGAGGCCAGCTGTGCGAGCAGGGAAGCGGCCATCGCCCGGTTGTAGTAGTTGTCGACGTCGAGGGTCACCGTGGTGCGCGTACGTCCGGCGCGCTGCCACGCATCGACAG
The DNA here is from genome assembly GCF_900163815.1 of Microbacterium esteraromaticum. GTDB lineage: Bacteria > Actinomycetota > Actinomycetes > Actinomycetales > Microbacteriaceae > Microbacterium > Microbacterium esteraromaticum_B. The sequence goes on from NZ_FUKO01000033.1 coordinate 49,620, forward strand.
CCTCAGCGGAGGCGATCTCCAGGATCGGGACGGGAGCGCCAAGCTTGGCATGAAGGGTACCCCAGGTGATGGGTTCCTGCTTGCCGTCCTCCTCATACCCGCGGCGGAAAGCCGACGGGGAATGCCAGGTGTCCCCACCGTGGTGGATGGGCTCCGTAACGACCACGACCTCGCTTGCCTGCATCTCCTCCAGCCGCACCCAGGCGACGTCGTACTCGTCGACGCCCAGCTGGTCTGCGGCGGCGTGAATGTAGGGAAGGAGATCTGTGCCGTGGATGCTGTAGAGGGGGCCGCGGTCACCGAGGCCGTTCACGTACGGGCTCTCGTTGACGATCGTGCTCCGCAGCAGGGTGATGAGGCCGACGAGCCCGGCATCGACCTTGACCAGCTGCACGAACGCCCGCTGCCCACCGTCTTTGACCTGGATCAGCGCATCATCCACACGTGTGAACGGGGCGGCCTGTGGAGGGTACCCGTAGATGCTGCGGGATGTCTTCCTGCCCTGTCGGGTGGCGGCGACCTCCTCGACGTAGGTCGCCGGCCAGCCCCGCTCGGTGCCATCTGCGTCCTCGACCGGAGGGATGAGAGCTCCGCTGTTTGCCATCTGTGAGACACGAGCGGGCGTGAGATCCAGCGCTTTCGCGACCTTCTTGCGGGAGAACAGACCCATGAGACTTACCTTCCGTATCGATCAGGCTTTCGAATGCGTTGGTTTGGGAACTAACGAATTGGAAAGCATTGTCAATCGTGGATGGAAAGCGATTCGGCGACCAGGCTCGGCCAGAGAGTTCGCCTGGACGGCGTGATCCCTTGCGGCTGTAGGCATCAGGTTGGGTGCGATCAGACCCTGGTCAGAAGCCGTCTGTCCGGGTCCTGCCCTAGTCTCCGCTGGTCAGGAAGGGGGACGAACAGAGAGAGAAGAGAGTTAACGACTCGTCTAGAGAGCTACTACTTCATCCCGCACCGTTCTCGCTGCGGATTCCCTCTATGTGTTGCCGGGGTGTTCTGTATGTGTCTCCTCCGCCGATGTCTGACCGTCTGACCAGGGCCGTCGATCCCAGTCGGGAGTAATACGAAACCCGGTCTGGGCCTCTCTGGTCGGCTCTGACCGGACAGTGGCATCCGGCCACCGGCCATCCACAGCCGGGCGCTCCGCCTCCATGGGGAACAGGGATCGTCACGGCAACCACCACGATCTGCGAGGACGATTCGAGGAACGCTCGCGCACCGACGCGGAGGAGAGCCTCCGAGCGGAGTCCGTGGACGCTGAGCGGATCGGGAGGTTCCTCGCCCGGGATCACCGCACCATGCCGCGGCCCAGGACCACACCACTCGAGATCGGCGAACTATCCCAGCCCGGGATCACAGTCCTGCAACCAGATCCGAAGCCAGCGCGGCGAGGACTCCGCTCCGCCCGACGTGTCGCTCGCGTCGCATGTCGCAGCCTGCGAGGGCTGCGGCGTCTGCTGAGGCGCCTCGGATGACCTGAAGGCCACTTTCCAGCCACTGCCGGGCGTGCGCCGTTCATGAGCATCGACGCACACGGCAACATCCACAACACTGCAGGACGGTTCGACGGGCACATCCGCACCGAGCCCGAGGGGGCGCTCGCCCTCACCATCGAAGAGATCGACCAGGCCGCCGAGGAGCGCGCCGAGCGTGCAGCACATCGGGAGCGCTGGGAACACGTGGTCGACGTCCTCGGGAAGACCTCCGGAGCAATCACCCGCGAATGGCGGATCGACCCGACGAACGCCGAGGACATCGCACAGGACACGATCAAGAAGATGCTGGAGTCCCAGCGCGACATCGACGACCAGCTCGCGCAGAAGGACTCGTACTTCAAGCAGGCCGCACGGAACCGGGCGACGAAGTTCAGCGCCGCCTACCAGAACGGCCGCCGCAGCGAGGACATCGCAGCGGCCCGCCAGCTCGCCGCTGCCGAAGCCGAGTTCGAAGCCGCCAACGGCCGGCGGATGACCAAGAACGAGCGCGACGAAGAGGCTCACCGCATCCTGATGTCTTTCAAGCCGGGGCAGCGCCCGAAGGACGACTTCCATCGCTCGCGGTCGACCCTCAGCCTCGACGCTCCCGTGAACGCGGACGGCTCGACGACCCTGGGTGACCTCATCGAGGCACCAGACGGGGAGCCTCGTCACGATGCCGTCGACGACTTCGCTGCCCGCATCGGTCACGAGATCGATAACGGGATGACCACGAAGGCGAACGCTCGCCGGCAGTCCTGGCGGCTCGTCTCGATCCGCGACGGAGCACCGCAGGTCCAGGAAGGCGTCCTCACCACCGGGCAGGCACGCAAGTTCAAGCAGACCGTCGCGAACGCTCCCGGCGGTGTCCTCGGGCTCCTCGACCGCTGGGAGTCCGGAGAGGCCACCACCGACGAGGAGCGCGCTCTCTTCGCCCCGTTCGGGGACGACATCGACATGCGCGGCTACGAGAAGGTCGCCTCCACCCTCCGACGCCACCCTGCCCTCGCCGACCGCCTGCACGCCGAAGCCGTCGCCGTCGCCGCGAGCTGACCGTCTGCACGCCGAAGCCGTCGCCGTCGCCGCGAGCTGAAATCGCATCGACCCCACATCCCTGTTCGCAGGGGTGGACGGATAGAGAGCTCGAACTAGGAGGACCTCATGAACTTGCTGTCCGGATGGGCGACGCTGTGGGGGCAGGTGCCAGCAGGCTGGCGGATCCTGCTCGCCGCCGGTGGCGTCCTGATCATCATCGTCTCCATCGCTGTCTGGCTGTACAAGAAGCGCAAGGGCAACGGGGCTCCCGGCGGGTTCCCCACTGTCCTCGTCGTCCTCGGCGGGCTGATGGCCGGCCCAGAGCTGATCGTCCCGGTGATCCTGCTGGTCGCCACGGCGCTTCTCACCGTGCTGTCTGCGATCGTCACCTGGGCTGCCGGCTTCCTCGGCGGATAGCGGGGGCCGCCGATGTCTGTGCCGTACGTCTACGACCTCACTCACCTCACCGGACGACGCAAGAACGACGAGCGCCGCTGGGTGGTCATGACGTTCGAAGTGCGCAGGCGGACCGCTGTCGTCATCGGCATGTCGCTGGTCCTCTCGGCGTTCCCCACCCTCCTGCTCCTGCCGTTCCTCGGCCCGTTCGCGCTGATCACACCGGTCATCGCCGTAACCGTCGGCCTCGCGCTCTGGGAGGGGCGACAGCGCCGGGGCATGAAGCTGCGGAACTGGCAGGCGATCCTCGATAAGCGCAACGCCAGCAACGGCACCCTCTTCGCCGCAGGCGAGGTCATGGGTGATCCGGTGCTCGTCATGCATCAACCGACGGTCATCCCGCTCGAGGCGCCGATCGACATCAACGCCCCCGACGCCGCTCGACCCCGATACCGCACGTGACCTGGAGGACCCGCATGACCGCGCCGAAGACGTCCCGCACAGGGCTCCGCCGCGCCTTCGGCGCCATGATCCTCGCCATCGCGGCTGTGCTGCCGTTGACCGGAAGCGCCCTCCCGGCATCCACAGCGACTGCCTCCGTTGCGTCGAGCCCCGAGTCGACGCGCATCGTCCCGGCCGCACCTGAACTCAATGACCCCGATGTCGAAGAGTGGAAGAGGGAGTACGGCCTCGAGAACTCCTGGGCGTATCCATTCGCCACGTTCGACGACAACGCGTATCGGATCTTCCCTCGGTGGAGCGACGGCGCAAGCGGCTTCTACACGAAGTTCGACGGCTTCTCCATCCCGAACGCCGTCGACTCCGCATCACGGAATCTCGTCGAATCCCCGTACCTCAGCACCGGGCACTCGATCTGGGGCTTCACGGGAATGCTGACCAGGAACGCCGTGAGCTTCGACGCGATCTCCTCGTTCGGCGGGTACATGGACATCGCCGGCGGCACGTTCGTCAACACCCTGTTCCGCATGGACGGCAACCCCACCTCGAACCCGGCCGTCCTGATCATCATCGTGTTGGTGCTCGTCCTCATCGTCGTGACGATTGTCCGCTCCATCGGCAGGGGAGCGGGCTTGATCTTCCGACGCGTGGGGTCGATCTTCATCATCCTCGGCATCCTGTTCGGAATGACGCTCAACGCTGCAGGCACGGTCGTCGACCAGAAGACGGGCTCCTACCGACCATCGCCGCTCACCCCGGGCTGGGTTGTGAAGACGATGAACGACACCATCTCGTACCTGTCCGACTCCGTCGCGACTGCCCTCGTCACCGGCATCGAAGGTATCGGCGGGCAACTGCAGCCAAACGATCGTGACACCCAGGGGCTGTTCGACTGCCGCGGCATCAACGACTCTCTCTGGTCTCGCCTCGAGACGATGGCAACATGGAACGCCAGGCTGGACGGAGCTCAAGCGAAGACCATCGCCCGGGTCATGGACGCCATGTGGGCCACCACCGGCCTGGAGACCTGGAAGCGATCGCAGCTCGGGCACAACAACCCCTACGCCGACGCGACCTACTGCCACCTTCTCGACATCCGCTCGACGAAAGCGACGCCTTGGGGAGCCTTCTACGCTCTTCGCACGCAGGTCACGATGAAAACTGGTGGCTCCAGCTATCTGACCTACGCTGGAAACTTCGCCGAACGATCCAGCGACGTCTCAATCGCCGCACCGTTCAACCCTTCATCGGACAACGACACCGCTGCCTCGATGGTTGCCTGGGCAGCATGTAAGGCCACGGCCGTTAACGGTTCCGACGTGACATGGGCGCTCCGGGACGGATGGGAGGGCTACGAGCACGACAACATGAAGCTCACCGCTGAGAACGCACAGGAGAAGTGCAACAACTGGTGGACCTGGCAGAAGGGTGGCAGCAGCGGCAACCTGGAAGACATCTTCGACGTCTCCGGGGACAGCGGCTGGATCAGCGATGCGGCATCCAAGACACAGAACCCGGCGGCCGTCTCCGACTACCTCCGCGCGTTGACCGGCGTCGGGGCGGCAGGCAACGTCGGCGGAGCCCAAGCGTACGTCGCCGGATCGATCTTCGGTCTCGCCTCGTTCGGGTACGTCGACCTGATCTCGTTCCTCGCGAACCTGGCTCTCGCCGGATTCATTTTCCTCCTCTGGTTCGTGCTGATCTCGGCGCTGATGTCCGAGTCCCCGTTCAAAGAGCGGATCGGTAAGGCTCTGAACCAGGTTCTCGGCCTTGCGATCTTCGCGTCGATGATCACGGTCATCATCGGGCTCGTCGTCACCGTGACTCGCCTGCTGATCCTCATCGGCGACACGATGTTCGGCCGCGGCTCGTTCTTCCAGATGATCTGGACCGGAATCGCGCCGGTGATCGCCCTGGTCGGCGTGCACTTCTTCTTCAAGAAGGTGCTGAAACTCCCCTCGCCGGTCTCCGTCGGCGGTGCGACCGCATGGGGCAAGGCGGGCGCAAGCGGCGCGATCGGGGCTGGCGCGATGGCGGGAATCGGCTCCGGCCTCGGCTCGTTCGCCGGCGTGCGATCGGCGATGAACAGCTTCCGGCGCGGAGCCAACATGGTCCGAAACGCCACGGGACGCGGACGAGGCGGCACAGGTGGGACCGGACGCCGCAGCGCCATGGACGCACGTTCCGCCGGCATGACCGACAAGCAGAAGTTGGCAGCTGACAAGGCCAAGGCAACACAGCAGCAGCGTGAGCGCGTGAAGGCGAGCCAGGAGGAGCTCCGCGCTGCGAGGGACTGGAAGCGTGAGGCTACGGGCGCGACTGCCGCCGGTGACACCGCTGCCTACCGTGAGCGGCTCGCCCGAAAGGACTCTCGGAAGGGGCTCCGCGAGCTGCGCACCGACTTCCGCCAGCAGATCAAGCAGGCCCGTAAGAACGGCGACGAGGAGCTCGCCGGGAAGCTGCGCGAGAAGCAGCTGAATACCGAGGGGCTCTACGCGTACCGCGAGCAGATGCGACGCCAGAACGTTTCCAGTGGCGCCCGAGCCTTCGCTGCGGTTCGCGACCTTCCCGCGGCCGCCGCGAACCGTGCAGCGCTCGGAGTCCGCTCGGCTGCTGCGACCGCGTGGAACACGCCGGTCGCAGGGATCTCCGGCGCCGTCGCCGCAGGCGCGATCCGTTCCGAGGCCAAGGTCTTCGCGCAGTCCCGCGGCGTTCAGGCAGCAGCCCGTGGCGCGCAGTTCGTCGCACGCGGCTCTCGCTCAGCACACCAGCTGCTCACGCAGCGGACACAGAACAACCGCCTGGTCGCCGAGTACCGCGCCGCACAGGCGGGGGCGGCAGAGCAGGCAGCCGCGGCACGCACGGCTGCAGCAGAGGAAGCTCAGCGTGCAAGGCAGGAAGCCGCCATGGCTGCTCAGCAGGAGCGCATGGGCGCGGCGTTCGCGTCCGGCATGCGCGGCGCGTCTGGGTACTCGAACCGGATGAAGAAGTAGGAGGGCTAGCATGAGCACTGCAATCGAGGCCAGCCGTCACCCGGCGGGTGCGCCACAGGGTCGCGGCGGCGAGTTCTCTCCCCGCCGACTGACGGATCCGGAGGGGAATTTGGTCGAGGAGACGACTGGGAGCTTTCTATACCCGCCGGACAGCTTTGCCTCCTACGAGGAATACATCGAGTTCTGGGAATCGGCGCCCATCTCCGACCGAGTGCTCTCGAACGCGTCGCATGCGTATCGGTCGTGGCTTCAGAGCGCCGAGGATGCCTACGTGCGCGCGAACTGGCACCGCTTCGACGAGGACAACCAGAAGACGGAGAAGATGCTCCAGCGCAAACTGGGGGCCAACGCTCAGGAGCTCAATGTCGTGTCACGCCAGAAATTGATCGACGAGTTTCGGCAGAAGTACCCTGCTGAGGTCTCGCCGCGGCACATGCGTCAGGTGCTTCGTGCTCACTCCATTGCCAGCTACGGTGGTTCGATCGAGGATCCCGCTGGCCAGCAGCGCGTCTTGCAGTACACGGTGCAGATGGACGGCCGCACGATGTCCCTCGACGACATCGTCGAACGCTACAACCCGATCGAGTGGGCCGACCGTGCGCTCACTGAGGCGGATCTGCCCGTGGTTGACAGCCTTCGGTACCTCGCGCAGGCCAACGATCAGCGGGACGGCTACGAAACAGGAGAGCCCCTCGTTTCGCCGTACTGAGGCCGGTCCGCAACGATTTGTTGCAGACCGGGTATAGGGTCTCATCGAGTAAGACGCCACATACTCGGCGTCTTGATCCTGAGGAGGCCCCACCATGACGACGACAACGGCTCGCGGTATTGCCGTCGTTGCTGCCGTTATCAGCATCGGGGGGCTCGCCACGGCGTGTGCGCCCGCGCCCCCATCCACACCTGCCGACGTCGCCGCAGAGCTGGCGGAGGCCTTCATCGCTGCTGATGTGGATCGAGCGAACCAGTTGTTGTGCGAGGGAGCCTGGGCGAAGAACGATCCTGACAGCTACGAGCTGGGCATCGCCGCGCCAGACCGCTGGGACTTTTCCGGACTCGAGTACTCCATCCGCGACGAATCTGAGGATGGCAAGGTCCTCGGAAGCCTCGGAGAAGACGTCGAATTCGACGTCACGACCACGAAGGACAAGGACACCGTCTGTGTCTCGTCGCTGAGCATCAATGGCGCCAACGGCTACGTCAAGGGTTAACGACGGCGCCGGCCGCTCGCAGGGCTGCTCGGGCTTGGGCGCGTGATCCGTCGACGATGAGATCCCGATCGATGCCTGGCGAGGCCTTGTCGTATACCTCCCACGCTTGGGGATTCAGCGCGCGTGCCGCAGCGTCGATCCGGTCGTCGTCGGACGGCCGGCCCTGTGGCGCGCCATGCGCCGGGCATCCCGGCGCACCTGGGCGATCGCCGCAATAGCCGCACAAGGGGAGTGGTCCGTCGAACGGCTCGCACTCGTCGGAGTTGCCGAGATGCGGGATCGCGGCCCGGATGACTCGTTCCGCCTCCCGGTAGTTGCGGACCGCTTCCGCGTCGCTCTTGGCGCCCTTCTTCACGGCCGCGAGCGTTGCGAGACGGATGTGCTCCTCGGACGGTTCGCTCTGCGGCTCTGCATGTGCGGATGCTCGACCTGCACGCCATCCCTGCCGGTAGGACTCGGAGTGGGCGTCGGACAGACCCGCGTCCTTCTCGTCGGCGCTCGGATCTGGTATCTCGGAGCGGTGGGCGGCGACGGCCGCCAGGTGCTCGCGGATCAAGCGTGCGCAGTAGCGGTCGCCGTTGTCGGCCGAGCCTTCCAGAGCGGTCGCGGCGTAGCTGAGGTTACTCAGCCACTGCGCGGTCTCGATCGACGCTGTCTGAAGGCCTTGGGGCTGCGCTCCGTTGGCCGATTGGTTGATGCGATCGTCGGTCATGCTGTTCACATACCCTGCCTCAACGCTCATCCGCGGATCTGGTTTGCCGGTCGGTGCGTATCCACGGCGAGTGCTCAACCCGCCGGTCGCGCATGTGCTCTGAGATGTCGGTGGCGCCGAGCGCTTCCACGGCGTCGCGCTTCTTCCTCCGCTCGCTGGGGTAGGGGAAGAACTCGTGATGCCACGAGCCGTTCGCGTCACGCCACTCGAGCCCGAACTGGACGACGATGATCGACTCTCCGGGCTTCAGCCTGGTCACTGGCTCTCTCCGCTCGCTCTGGCGAGGTATGCACGTGCGGCTTCGCCGTGTAGCGGGTGGTCCCGGTGCTCGCGAGCCCATTCCATGTAGTCGTCGCGTGAGATGCCCTCGTCGTACCAGTCCTCCATCCATGTGAAGACGAGCGCGGCGATGGCGCGGCAGCTGTCGCACTGGATCCAGTCGTAGACCCGGCCGTCGTACACGTACGTCTGCCGGGAGTAGCTCTCGCCGGCGCTGATCGCCGTGGCCTCGCAGGTGTCGCAGTGATGGGCCTTGCGGGCGACGATGGTCTTCTCACGGAGCAGGACTGGCATCGGGGTCTCCTTCCTCCGGGTTGGACGCGCGTTCGACGCTGTCGTATCCGAAGTTGTTCAGGATCGCTCGGCATCCGCCGATCGCCGCTGCGCGTGCGATGGACTCGGGAACACCCGCCTCGCCCTCGACCTGCGCGTCGTGAGTCGTCTCGAAGGTGTCGATGTCGATCAGCGATGTGATGGTGGTGACTACCTGCATCTTCATCGTTCGTTCCTTTCCTCTTGACCTGCGCACGAAGGGCACAGGTCCTGTTCGCCGTCGTGAGCCCAGCCGTCGTCGAGGACGCCGTCGATCTCGTTGGCGCCGGCGTCGTAGCTCGTGCTGGTCTCTGCGGACGTACCGCATTCGTCGCACGTGATGCTCACAGTCATCGTCATCGACTGCCCCCGTTCGGCAGGCTGGTGATCGCCGCCAGTGCCTCGCGCATGCGGTGCCGCTGAGCTTCAACCGCTGCATCAGGACCGCTCGCCGCCCAGGTGCATCGGCCGCAACGGTAGGTGTAGCCTCCGTCGCGCATCGAGTAGCCGGTGACGTGCTCGGCGTGGACGGCCGCCGCAGCAATCACGTCCGCTTCGGTGAACTGCGCAGCACCCACTGCCGACCTCGAGTCGAACTGGCTAGCAGCCTTCTCAGCAGCCTCATGCTCGGCAAGGACTGCCCGTCCCTTGTCCGTCAGCCCGCCGCGGTACCGCTTGCTCTTGGCGAAGGGGTCAACCGCTTCGAACCAGACGAGACCGCGGCGTGCGAAGGCGTGGAGAGTGCGCCCGTCGACGCCGTTGAACTCGCTCTGTCCATCGTCGGAGAACACCTCCAGCGCGATGATGTTCTCGCGGACGTAGCGGTCAAGCATCGCGACTCCCTGGCTGATTGTCCGCGCCCTTTCGGCTCACGGGGAACCTACGCGCATAGGCGGTTCGTGCGGCATCGAGGCGGCCGATGGCGAACCCGAAGGCGTGCGTTGCCTCCACGAGCTCTGCCCATTCGGCAGAAGCGTGCGGGTCCGGGTCGGTCCGGTCAGCCCGGGAGAGCTCATCAGCGATGCGGTCGGCGGCGTCGGGTGAGATCGCGACGCGATGCCCGTGAGCTCGGGCTTCGGCAGCCAGCTCCCGGAGATCGGTGAGGTCCTGCAGGCTCATCGCTGCTGCCCGTCCTGAGCCTCGCCGAGGCGCGAGCGCTCCGGATACAGCTCATCGCACTGGAGGCGCACGCCCGTCGGCGGGACGCCCTGGCGGTACCGTCCCAGCGTCCAGCCGCCCTGCTTCTCACGGCGAGCTCGTTCGCCGTTGCACGCACGCTCGGAACCGATCGCGAGCTTCAGCGGGTACGGGAAGCCGTCCTTACCTCGATATGCCGGGTGGAAGCCCCAGAGCGCCCAGCGCACCGATGTCCTAGGCATCGGAGGGCACTCGCTTCACGATCTCGTAGCCCTCGGCGTGCAGGCCCGTGAGCCATTGCCGGTCCGGGATACCGCCGGTGACACCCGGGTAGGGGCGGGTCCGGTACTGGGAGCGCCAGTCGGCACGGTCGACGGCCTCGATCTGCTGTTCGAAGGTCAGAGCGCCGGCCGGGATGTCGGCGGTGTGAGCTTGATCCCATGCGACGGGGTTGCCCTCGGAGTTCACGCAGGTGTCGCACACCTCGATCTCGCCGTCAACGATCATCATCCGGTGCGGCTGCTCGACCTCCTCCGGATGGCGCGCAGCCATCTCGCTGTCGATCCGCACCGCGGTGAGGTGGTCGAAGTCCTGGACGAATCCGATGATCTCGCGGGTCCGCTCAGCTCGAGCGTGAGCGATGATCTGCGCGCGGGCAGCGTCGAGGTCATTCGTGCTGGAAGCAAGCTGATCGGTCATGCCAGCCACATACCCGGCGGTTGACCAACCTGGGCAGATAACTACTAAGTCTTGCCTTAGAGTTATAGGGCTGATACCTTGCTCTCAAGGATTCAATCTATCGGGAGGGTGCACATGTCCATCAACTTCAAGCTCGATGACCGCCGCGACGTCGACTCAGCTGACGATCCATGGGGGCGAACCTGGATCGGCTGGGCAGAGAACCTCAGCGACGAGGAAGTGTACGAGCAGAACCGCGGCGTCTGGCTGCTCGGGAGGCGTTCGAGGAACGAGCGTCTGGCGACGTTCTCGAACCAGGGCCGCGTCAAGGTCGTCGTCGCGATCGAAGACTTCGAAGACGTGCCGGGCGGCAAGCAGGCCATCATCGGTCGGGTGCTGTCGGCGGGAGACCCCGACTACGACGCTCTCATCGGAACCGCCGTCGACGCTTTCCGGAACCCCGTCACCTACCAAGAGCAGGGTGACCGCGTGTGCGCTTGCGGCTGCGGAGCCAGCGTCGCCGGGACCGTCACCTTCCTTCCCGGCCACGATCAGCGGGCCGTGCACGACAGGATCAGCAAGCAGTGGGGGAGCACGCTGGCGTTCGTGCGGTGGTTCGACGACACCTACGGGCGGCCGTAGGCTCTGGCTCATTCCGACCAGTACTCGGCGCAACTATCGTGGCTGACGAACTGCATCCCGCCGTAGACGTGCATGAGCACGAGGTCTTCCCAGGTTCGTGGGCCACCAGACTCGAACGGCGCGCTGATCTGGACGACGGATTCAGAGTCGCACATGGTCCCGATCATGTGGCCGGGTACAAGAGGATGGAGGCGAGTGATCGGTTCGTTGTCGCAGAATCCACAGGTCTCGGGGACGGCGAACGGCAGCATGTTGATGCTGCTCGAGTGCGGGTACTCGTCGTTCGTCCACGCATCGAGTGCATCAAGGTGCGAACCGACGTGCCGGTCAACGCTGCTCCAGCTGACGAAGCTCGCAAGATCCGGTGTCACGAACTCCCAATAGCTCACGGGCCCGAGAGGTGAGGTGGTCTCACGGAGAGCGATCCCAAGGCGTGGATCAAGCCTCCCCGTAATGCTCGCCATCTCGGCATAGACAGCTCTACGATCGCCGCTCAGCTGCGAGAAAGCCGCCTCGAGACTGATCGTCGGCAGCGCGCGGGTGACAAGCGCACCGTCCGCCCTCACGAATCGGAACATGTCGCCGTTCACACCGTCCGTGAGATCGCCGCGGTCCAGGCCTGGAGCCGCTGCGGCATCCGCCGGGGTCGGGAACCTCTGGAACCACGATCTCGACCAGCCGTTCGGCACACGCGGGGCGTCGTTCCAGCGCACCGGATCTCCCCACAGCCCTCCGAGGACGGGATCGATGTGGCGCTGGGACCCGTTGCCGTGCGGATTGCTGTGCCATAGCACCGGCCCTCCGGGTACATCCGGTGCGAAGAATCCACCGACGATGACGTCGCCATCCTCGCCTGCGGCGGCCTTTGCTTCCTTCAGAGTCAGGAAGCTGGGGCCGTCGGAGATAGTGGAGTAGTCGTGCTGCTCCCAGCTCAGGATCCTGTACTCGGTGCGCCCTCCTGACGATGGCGGAGAGGGCAAGCCGAGTGCTCTGAGCGCCTCGGTGTACTTCACACCGTGGTCGCGCATGTACGCGCGGATCAAGGGTTTGCGGTTCGTGCTGACCATGGCAGATGCTCCGGAAGACATGCGGCTCCACCCGTGCTCGCCGCTGGTCCGTCAGGGCAGATGCAGCATCCGATGTCATCCCTCAGGAGATTGTCTTCAATGCCAGCTGCAGCACGGGTGCATCGCCAGCTCAGAGTGAGGCGCCATCGGTCGCCCGCCAACAACGGTAGCATCGGGCCGTCCAGCCGGCGAGAGGATACGACCATGCGCCAGATCCTGGTCCGGTCCGCACCGCCCGAGCAGGCGATCCCGCCCGGCCGCATCGGGTACGACCTGGATGCCCCGATCCTGCTGCTTCACACGATCCAGACGGGAGTCGCGTACGAGCGCCTCCTCTCAGACGGGGTCCTCCGACCGTCACCCGAGCTTGCGGCCACGGAATGGCCCGATGCCTACGCGTGGATGAACCGGATGATGGCGGACCGGTTGCCGACGACCGGGGACGCGGCCTTGTGGCTCTGGGCCCGAATCCGTCGATACGACCTGGTCAGCAACTGCAGACGGGCATCACGCTCCAGCGATCCCCAGGTGCTGCTGACCTGCCGGATACCCCGCGAGCGAGTTCTGTTGTCCCAGTTCGACGAATGGCACTCAGCACTGAACTCGGCTCTGGCGGTGACGATGGGCCCGGGCGAGACCGATGAGTCGTTCGAATCCCGGTACAGCGAGATCACGGATGCATTCCTCGCTCGTCTCGAGGCCGCCAACGTGAGGAACTCACCGATCTCTGAGTGGCCGGCGGATCTTCGGGCAGAGGCCGAGCGCTCCTGGGAATACATCTTCGACCGGCGGCGATTCGATCGGCGGTCGTATTGGCAGGCGACTGTGCACGAGATTCGTGCCGAGGACGTGACCGATGCGGTCACGATCGTTGGCGCACCCTCGTAGCGTCGGGTCTGATCTGCCGACGGGTGCTGAGCACCCGCATCACGGAAGGTACGGGAGCTCCGACTTGTTCACAGGAACTCCGGTGCGGCCCATCGCGTCGAGCAGCGTCCGAGTGCCGCGGACACGCTGCTCCATCGCGTCTCCCGACGGCGGCCCGACCAGGACTTCGCTGACCGGGAGTGGTGTGAACACCGTCGGGGACTGCGCGTTGCCCAGAGGAGCTCGACCCAGCGTCAGATAGGGCACTGGCCCGCGCCGCGATGGGCGGAAATCTGGTGTGACGCCATCGGGCCGCTGCACAATCAGGCGCACTTCGTCTTCCTTCTCGAACGACGGATGCTTCAGCGCAGCTGCAAGACCGGCCAGGTGGGCCTGGACCACGATGACGGCTGCTCGCTGATCACCGGAGTTGACGATCTGCCCCATCTGCCTGGTGGGATCCAGGAGCTGCGTGAAGACTGAGTGGATGAGCTCATCCTGCTCATCGGGCAGGTACCGGACCTTCACCCACTCGGGCGAGACCATGAACCCGGTGTCCACGGACGGCCGCCCGATGAGCGTGTAGGTCTCGAAGGCGTCGAGCTTCAGTGCATACCCACCTTCGCCGGCATAGCCACGCCAATGCTCCAGGGAGTCGCGGGTGGTGGAGGCGCAGCAGACGTATGCAGGGTTGTCCGCCAATTGCTTCAGCAGGTCTCCGAGCACGATGCGGATCGGGACATGCTCACGGATCGTGCCGGACGTCGCGTTACCCTCAGCCTCGTACCAGTCGATGATGCGCTGAGCGCCATACTGCAGCTCGGAGAAGTCGTTGAGCTGCGTAGCGGCCGTGGACCGGAGCGTCCCGTTCGGGTAGATCTGCACAGGCGGCGACCCGGGCACCAGCTCCGATGAAGGCGTCGGCGTCCGGCTCGTCAGGATCCCTACGAGCCCCGAGGAATCCGTATAGTGCCAGACCTCGCCCTTGTGTGACTGGCCCAGACCGAACGCCGAGATGGTGCCACGGATCGGAAGTTCAGCATCGGTCATCCCGTCAGGATATTGCCCCGCTGCAGCGCCAGGATGAATCGGCCATCATCACGCGGCCCGGTGCTGGATGAGCTCAATCTGATCGAACGCGGGCAGATCCAGTTCTTCGCGGATGCGCCCGACCGTCTTCGCGTCACAGCGGATCGTGGCCGCGATGAGGATGTCCGAGTACTTCCGCGCCCACAGGGTCCTCACGCAGATGCGGCGCTCCGCAGGAGTCAGGCGTGGTCCGTCTCCTTGGAGTGCCAGTGCGACGGCGATGTCGTCGACCAGGTCCGGGTCGCGGTCCACAGCGGGAGGCTCGGGGTCTGTGTCCGGATCGTCCCACGCGAGAGGCGGCAGCCATCCATGGCGTTCCGCGAGCCGCCGGGCTGCATCGTGCTTTGGGCCCTCAGGGCGTTGGTCCCACAGCGCGTCGAAGAGAGCCTTGACGGCATCGTGGGTCGCAGCAGTGACGATCTGCCGCTTGCCATGGACGAGGGGTGACAGGTTGCCGACGCCGCGGCCGAGGAGCTCGGCGATCGCGCTCTGGGTCTGCCCGGTCGCCACGAGCGCCTGCAGCCGCCGCGTCGTCCCCGTCGCGGGCACCGTGCTCGTCGAGATGATCTGCGGCTCCAGACGGAGTAGCGCTTCGGCGACGACAGCCTCGATCGTCTTCAGATGAACGCCGGCGTGGGCGCCACGACGCCCGAAACGGAGAGTGGTGAGCGTCGAATGGGGCACGCCGGCGGCGACGGCTATCCGCTCGAGCGCGAATCCCGAATCCAGCAGGCGCTGAAGGACTGCGCGTGCAGGTGCGGCATCCACGCGTCGCGGGCGGATCTGATCCTCGCGTCCGTACGCACGGAGCCGCGAGCGTCTGCGTTGACGCTCCATCTTGCGCGAGTGCCTACAGGGGGAGCAGCGGCATCCGTGCTGGGTCCAGCATCCGTCGACGGTGTGCGTATGGTCGGGCCCTGGCGGGCACTCAGGGAGGGGCGTGCGTGATGACCCGTGTTCGGTCAGGGTCTGGTCGCGCCACGCCTGCAGATAGTGCATCCGGCAGAGCCCTCTGGCGCAGACCGGTTTCTCGCAGTCATCAGCCGTGCAGTCGGTCATGGCTGTGCTCGCGTGCATTCAGCCTCATGGCCGTGCGCCCTGCGGGCTTGCTCGACCGCGGCCTTCACCAGTTGCGGAACCTGGACGACGTCCTGCCCACAGGCGCGGCAGACAGCGGTCCACTTCTTGACCCCATCGACATCCACGGCCTTCAGGGGCGGGTATGAGAGCGGCATCTGTGATCCTCCGTGGGGATCACATACCCGGTGTGTCGGCTAGAAGAGAGGCTCCGCTGCCGCTCCCTGCCCCGTGCCGATGATCTCAGTCGCGAGCGGCTGCGATGCGCCGCGGGCGGCGTCGATGAGCTGCCCGGCGGGAGCCATGCTGGTCAGCCATTCCTCGGCGAAACCGGCGGGGATGAGAAGCGGCATCCGGTCGTGGATGCCGGAGATGTGGTCTGCTGCGGGTTGCATGACCAGGGAGTAGCAGGTGTACTCCTGGCCGTCCGCGGTGCGGCCGCGCCTGGTGACGGCGGCGAGTCCGAGGAGATCGTTTCCCGGCAGGGAGAGGTGGTGGAGGGCCTTGTTCGGCTTCTGGAACTCTCGCCAGTAGCTCGCCGGCACGATCGCCCGGGAACCGATCGGTCCCTTGCCAGCCGCCAGGCGCTCCGACTTGGTGTTGATCGAAGGGAAACGGGCTTTCGCGCCGTCGACGAGGTAGCCCCACCAGCCCAACGTCAGCGTGGAAAGGCCGGTGAAGATGGGGTTGAGGTTTCGCGCCTTGATGCCGGTGGGAAGCAGAGTCTTCCCGTCGTTCGACGCCGACCAGGTGCGGAGGGCATCGATCACGGCATGGTCGACGACATCCTGGTAGTCGGAGCTGTGAACGCGGGGATCAAGACCGTAAGAGGCACACTGGGCCAGCGTAGTCGTGGCCTCCGACAGGGAAGTTCACCCGAACTCTGGAGCGTGCACCGCAGGGCGTTCGGGATTCTCCAGGGCGATCCCGAGGATCCGGTATGCGGTGTCGTTGAGGTCGTCGCCGGGGTAGAAGTCCTCGAAGAGCGCTTCCGCTTCCGCCATCGAGCTGATTCCGCGTTCGGCAAGGAGGACGCGGAGATCCTCGTACTCGCGTCGGGCGCGCCGCTGGGCAGCGTATAGCTTCATCGCGATCAGCATGTCCAGGGAAGCGACCTTCACGGTGACCGTCCCGCTCGCGTACACGGTCTCCCATTCCTCGCCTCGGGCGCCCATGCCGCTCGGGAGGAAGATCTGCGCCTTGTCGTTCACCCAGTCGTCCGGCCAGCCCTGCTCGACGGCGACCTCCTTGGCGACATCCAGGACCGCGTCAGCGGGGGAGAGCGCGGCGTCGATGTCCTGCGTCGCCCCACGAGCGGCGTTGTGCCAGAGGGATATCGCCGCACCACCGACGATGCGGAGCTCTGCGGGCTCGCCCCGTTCCTCGAGGCGCTGGACGATCTCCTTCAGCCCGAATTCGAGCTCGTCCCTGGTGAGCCGAGCCGCTGGGGTCTGCAACCGTGTCTCCGGTTCCGTCCGGTGTCTGCCGACGAACTGCCCGGCGTTGTCCGCGCCACCGCGCGGATGGTCCTCGGGCCGCCAGGTGTTCATGCGGAGACCAGCTCACCGGCTTCGATGTAGACGCCACGGCGGCGCAACGGCTCTGGCACCTGGTCTACGTCGACCAAGTCTGCGAGCTCCGGAGCCCACGGGCTCCACCGCGAGTCAGGGTCCCCGACCGTCTCCGACGCCCACGGAGGGGTGGGGATGTCTCGTGCGGCAGTCTCCTGCTCGACGATGCCCGCGATGGCCCACGACCATCCTTCCGTGTACGGCTCGGGCTCATCGACAGTCAGCGCGGCCACGGCGAGGATGTCGCTGGCGCGGAGGTTGTTCACGAACTGAAGGAGTGCCTGCACGGCCGCGTTCCTGTCGGCGTGGACGAGAGCGTTCCGGATGAGCGAAGCCGTCTCCGCGGCGCTCGCTCGACCATGCGTGTCGACGACGAGAAGCCGGGCGCCGAGCCCTCGTGCCCACGTCTGCGCCGTCGATGCCCGAGGATCCCGCCGGCCATGCTCGAAGGCGTAGATGGCGCTCGTGTCGATGCCCGTGCGCGCGCCAAGGGCCGTCGCGGGGAGTCCCCGACGACGGCGGAGCCGCGAGAGCTGTTCGGTGAGCATGCATCCATGGTAGGGCGTTTTCGCCCTACAGGCCATGCGTCTTGTCAGCTGCGTGTCTCCGGTGGCGCGTCATCTTCTTGCTCGAGCGGCGCATCCGAGTTGACTTGAGCGAATCTTGTGAGACGTCGCTTTGCCGCTGCGATGCGAGGCGCAGCCACCTCGGTCCATTTCCTCTTGATGTCAGGGCCGAACTTGTTCACGACGACCACGCCGCCGACGACCACGATGATGCCACCGAGGATGGCCGCCACCTTCACCCAGTCGATCTGGCCGTTCTGGGCCTGATTCTCGGCAGCGAGCTGGTCCTGGAAGGCTCTGAACGCCGCCTCGGCCTCTTCCTTATCGACCGCGTTTTTGAGCGCCTGCTCTGTACGGCGGGCGACGTCAACCGCCCGAGCCTGGGCGATGAGGTCAGGCGTGATCTTCAGCTCGTCGAGGATCGACTCGTCGTAATACGTCGTCGGCCAATCGCGGCGAGCATAACCGCCGTAGCCGTTGTCGCGGTCGATGACCTTCCCGTACTTCTCACCGAGCGCAGTGAACTTCCATCCGCCGTACTCGCTTTCTTCGATCACTCCCATCGCTTCCAGCAGCCGATTCGTCACTCGCCCGTTCAGTCCGTACGGTGCGCCGATCTCGGTCGCCGATAGGCCGTGCTTTCCCATGCTCATACCCCAGTCTTGGAACGTGGTTCTGATGATAGGGCCTAAGGAACAACGCCAATCCCTGCTCCTTCCTCATGCGTCTTCGAACCGGGTATGTGTCCAAAGCGCGGCAGATGCCGCTGACGAGCACAATCTGGGAGGTAACGGCACCGTGCGTCCGACAGAAGAGCAGCAGGCCGCCGTCGACTTGTTCACCGCAGGCGGGAACGTCGTCGTCGAAGCCCTCGCCGGCACCGGCAAGACCGCGGCCCTCCGGTTCATGGCCGACACCGCACCCAACCGCAGGGGGCTGTACGCCGCCTTCAACAAGGGCATCCAGCTCGAAGCAACCCGGCGATTCGCTGGGACCCCGGTGACGGCGCGGACGATGCACTCTCTCGCCTACGCCGAGTACGGTGCGCCGATGAGGCATCGCCTCGGGAAGCAGCCGCCGCTGAAGCCCACCGAGAAGGCGCAGATCCTCGGGATCAACGACAAGTACGTGCTGACCTCCGCCGACGGCGACGGCCTGCCCGGGGCCCTCAGCCGGCAGCAGCTGGTGTCGTACGCGACGAAGACGGTCATGGACTTCATGCGGACAATGGACCCGGTCGTCACGGCGGAGCATGCGTACATCCCGCCGACGATCGAACCGAAGCTCAAGGACTCAGCGGCGTCGCGGCTGCGCACCACGATCGCTGATTTCGCCCAGGAGTACTGGAAGGACCTGCAGAACCCGAGTGGCAGGATGAAGTACACGCCCGAGGCGTACCTGAAGTGCTGGGCGCTCAGCGCCCCGATCCTCCCCTTCGACTACATCCTCTTCGACGAGGCGCAGGACGCGGACGGGCTGATCACCGCGGTGCTGCTCGCTCAGGACGCCCAGGTGATCGCGGTCGGTGATCGCCGCCAGCAGATCTACGAGTGGCGCGGCGCCGTCAACGCCATGGACGCATTCGGCGGTGAGCGCACCATGCTGCGTCGCAGCTTCCGCTTCGGCCCCGCGATCGCCGAGTACGCGAACATGTGGCTGGAGGCCCTCGGCGCCCCGGACGACATGCGACTCGTCGGGTCCGACAAACTGGCCACCGTCCGGCGTCGCACCCCAGGTTCTGGTCGACAGCCGGATGCGGTTCTCACCAGGACGAACGCCGCGGCGATCGAAGAGATCGTGACCGCCCAGGAGCAAGGTGTGGACACCGGCATCGCGGGGGAGAAGAAGTCCCAGGAACTGCGGAGCCTCGCTCAGGCAGCTCTTGATCTGAAGCAGCGTGGCTGGACCAGCCACCCGGAGCTGAGCGTGTTCAACACGTGGGCCGACGTCCGCGCCCACGCCGACAGCGACGACGGTGCGGATATGAAGCCCCTGGTCGACCTCGTCGACCGCGTCGGCGCCGACCAGGTTGTCGCGGCCATCGACGCCTGTGTGCCTGTCGATCAAGCGCGGACGACCGTGTCGACCGCCCACGTGGCCAAGGGCCTCGAATGGGCGCAGGTGCACATCGCCGAGGACTTCCGCGAGCCTCCGAGGAAGAAGGGCATCCAGCAGCCGATGCGTGCTGAGGAGGCCCGGCTCGCCTACGTGGCCGCCACTCGCGCGAAGCGGTTCCTGGACCCTCGCGGTCTCGAGTGGTTCCCGCGGTTCCTTGAAGCCGGTGGCACGGTCGCCGAGCCCTCGGCCGGGTATGCGGAGATGAAGGAGGCATCATGACCAAGTTCAAGGAGCTCACCGAGCCGCCCGCGCTCGTCGGAGCCGAAGGGTTCCAGGCGATGACCGGCGCCGAGAGGGTCGCGATGCTGACCGCATTGCTCGACGCCATCGAGGAGCGCGCGAACTGGGAGAAGCAGGCGATCATCGAACAGCTCGCCGGCGCCACCGAGACCACCCCAATCCCGTCCCAGTACGGCAACGTGACCCTGACGATCGGCTCGCGCCCGCGTGTCATCAACCAGGAGGCGCTGCTCGCCTGGGTGAAGGAGCACGCTCCCGAGCGAGTGCGCACGGTTGAGGAAGTCGACCCGGAGTACAAGGCCGCGCTGATCAAGGATCTCGCCGACATCGGGGACGGCGAGTTCGTCACCGCAACGACGGGCGAGCTCGTCGACTGGGTCTCCCTCGGCGACGCACCCGCGCCGAAGGTCTCCTATCCGGCCAGCAGGCTTCAGAAAGCCACGAAGTACCGTGCGCGGCGAGCCCTCGCTCAGCACCTCGGGGAGATCGCTGCGGCGGTGACCGATGTCTGAGACCAGGCCACATCGCACCGCGCGCGTCAGCCCCGACCGGTTCTGGGTCGCGATCCTTGCCATCGTGCTCGTCACGGTCATCATGGTCGCCAGCTTCGTGTTCTCGTACGTCGCCATCATGGACTCGGGCCGGTGGGCTGGAGCGGTCGGATGGGTGCAGGCTCTCGCTCCGCTCTTCATCGACGGGGCGATCGTCACCTACACCCTCGCCCTGGCCATCTACGAGTCCCGCGGCGAAGATCGCAAGGTCCGCCGTCGGACACGGCGTCGGCTCTGGGCATATACGCTCGCGTCCGTGGTCCTCAACGCCGCCCACGCAGCTGCCTTCTGGGACTGGGACTTCTCCCGCATGGAGGCATGGTTCGGCGTTCTGATCGCCGTCCTCGCCCCGCTGGCGGCACTCGGTGCTGCTGAGGAGGTCATGCACCTCGCGTTCGTGAACGCCGAGGCTCAGAAGAGCGAGGGGCCGTCGGAGGAAGCTGATGACGAGGCGGAGGCGACGCACGAAACCCTGTCTGAGGCCCCGGAAGAAGACTGGCGACACGTGCTCGCCACCATCGAGGAGTCCGCCGGCGAACCGGCAGGCCAGCTGACATCAGAAGTGCCCGTCGTCGTCGGCGGAGCATTCCTCGCAGAGAACGGAAAGGAGCTCCGAGATGACGAGCACTTCTGAGCAGGAGATCACCCTCGCGTTGACGGAGCTTGATCTCAACGGGCGGCAGTACAAGGTCCCCCGCGCGGCTCTCGTCACGTACCTCAATGCGGTCTACCCGGGGGTGTCCGTGGACCGGAACGTGCTCGCCCGGGCAGAGCAGGCGTTCCTCGGAGAGTTCACCGAGCTCGCGGACGTGGCCCGTGCGATCACCGAGCAGATCACCCCGGACGATGCAGGAGCATTCCTCGACCGGTGGCCGTTCAAGAAGCACCTCGACTGGACGGCCGCCGGTGCCGACATTCCGGGGATCACGTCGTTCATCCCCGACGGTGCCATCGCGAGCACCTCGGCGCTCATCTGCATCGACGGCCGTTACTGGTTCGACCGTCGCTGATCGTCAGGCGTCGACCGCGCCTCGCTCGCGGAACGCCTCGAGCAGCCCGTTCACATCACGGAGCAGATCTCCAGCGCGGTCGCGGCTGACGTGCATGACCTTCGCCACAGCCCTCGCGGACGGAGTCTCGCCGGCGAGGACGATCTGAGACCACACCTGCAGCGTCTGCACCACAGTCTCGGAGCGAGGAGGGTCGAACTGGCAGCGAGCGTCCCGCTCAAGCAACTGCATCGTCGAAGCGACCTCACTCGCCATCTCAAGGTCCTCCTCGCCGGTGTCGGCCTCGGAGACGAACCAGTCACCGTCGGCATACGGGTCATCGGGACGCTGGTCAACGAGCGTGCCCCGGCGCAGGTACACGCCAGTCACGTCGCCCACATCGATGATTTCGCCCTGCTTCGCCGCATTCGTCCGGTGCGCGAGCACATCGGAGTTGTACGCCTCGACGACCTCCGCAGGCGTGACCTCGCGGCCGAGCGCGGCGACCATCTCCTGCCGCTTCTTCTGCGCCGAACGGTGCCGGCGGCTGATGCCGACCATCCCCTGAGCCAGGGTGACAGCCGACGAATCGGCCCAGTCGCTGACGGCATCCTTCGCCCAGTAGTACAGGCGCGACAAGACCGGCATCCGGATGGCGTTGAACGTCTCGGGAGTCAGATCGTGCAGCTTGCGGATCAGCCCGATCGTGAGCGTGCTCGTAGCGTCTTCCCAGTCGATGCCGGAGGAAGCGTAGCGACGGGCGATCGCCCGGCCCCAGACTTCCAGCGTCTGGTCGGCGGCGAGACGTTCGATCAGCTCGTTGACGCGAACGGTGCGTGCTGGCTCGGCGCTGGATGCGATGCCCTGGAGGAGGGCCCGCAGCTCCGTGTCGTTCTGTTCCGTCGCCATTGTCATTCCCCTTCGTGCATGATCGCTGGTTCCGGCAGATATGGCCACCCCGTCCAAGGGCGGGATTCCCGTGTCTGCTGCCGTGCTGCTTCGCTCAGCGCCATGCACCGACGTCCGCCTGAGCGGGCGTCGAGTAGCCACTGTAGCGGCAGGCGTGATGCCTCCGCTCTGCTGATCGGCGGCTTGCCAAGCAGAACCAGAGAACGGTTGATCACTCGGAACGCTCGAGCTCGTCCCCACCCGTCCTGGTCGGCGAGCAGGCGGACCAGGGGGATCCTCAGGAGCGGCTGATATCCGGGTGCGCAGGCCCGGCGAATCAGCTCGGGCACGTTCGTCTCACCCGCGTGCAGACGAACGAGCCATTCCGCCCTCATCCGGTCGGCTTCAGCACGGCTGAGGTTCGCTGAGTTCAGGCTCGGCATCGTCATGAGGTTCTCCGCTGGGCGCGACGCTGCGCGTCACCAGCTGTCGTCCGGTCGCGGCTGGTCAAGTTCGAGGCTGTGCGTGCCGATCGTGGCGCCGGCGGTGAGTGCTGCCTGGACGCGGTTCACGCTGATCAGCGCCTTCGGGTGATTCGCCCGGTATGTCTCCAGGACCCGATGCGGGTCGATGGTCTTCAGCTCGCGGGCGATTCGCCGCAGCTGCCGTCCCATGGGCGGGTCTCCGATGTGCGAGCGCACCATGCTCTCCGCCGCGGACCAGATCGCGGTGGCCATGTACTTCATCGTGGATGTGCGGATCGCCGCCCCCGTCGTCGCAACGCGAGTGATCATCCGCATCACGACGCTGCTGGTCTCGCCGTCCAAGCCGTACATGAGCCGGGACAGGACCTGCTCCGCGTCTGCGCGGTCGATGACGTCGCCGCTTTCGTCAGGCGCAGAGTCGTTGATGTCGCGGTAGATGCGTCGGGACGCGGTCGCGATCGCCGACCTCGAGTAGGGCCCGAGTTTGTAGAGGAGATCGAACTGTGCCTTCGAGCCGAGCTCGATGATGTCCCGCAGCGCCCGATCGACGTTGATGCCGTTGTGCACGACGGCAAGTGGGGCGTCGCCGGCCTGGGGCGGAAGATGTCCTGAGATGCCGTCCGCGGAGATGGTCACGGAGCCAGTGGATCGCCCCGCCGAAGTGTCGTCGATGACCCACTCGTAGTTGGTCGACGTCTCGATGGGGACGATGATGACGGTGCCTGTGGCCCCCTCGGGGTCGGACTCCCACTGCACCCGGTTGATGCTCGTCTTCCCTGCCCAGTCGGCCCTCGCGAACTGGGGGAGTGAGACCACCAGCCCGATCGTCGGGTGCTCGGACTCCAGCAGGCGGGATGCGGCATGACCGTTCGCGACGTGCGTGAGGGTCTGCGCGAGAGTGTCGCTGGTGGGGAACAGCCCGCGATCGTGGTCGCTGAGGTGCAGAATCACGAGCGGCCCTTTCCGCGGCGGATCCGGCCGAGGAGTCCGTTCCGGCTGCGGTCGGGCTCGGTGAACAGGTCGATGCGGCCGGTGACCCGGGACAGGATGGCGTTCAGTGCCGGAGAGACGGCGGGGTTACTCGAATCCAGGTGGCCGTCGTGGGTCATCTGCCGGTACTTTTCGTCGTAATCGGTGTGCCCGATCACGGATCCGAGTCCGCTGTAGATCTGGTTCAGCTGCGCCTCGTCTCGGTCCGTGTACGCGGCGTAGTGGCTGGCGAGGACCATCGTCCGCCCGGACTCGACGCCGTCCTCACGGAGTCCGCGCAGGCGCTCTTCGAGGTTCGAGCGGCCGGGAGGGGAATCGTCCGTGACGGCGACGAGCCATGCGTCGGCACGCAGCAGGGGGATGAACAGGTGGCGCCAGAGGTCGCTGGGCTCCTGCTCCATCATCTGCGTGTCGACGATGACCACGTCTGCGAGCGTCCGCGCGTGATCGATCACGTCGCCGTAGATCCGGGGCGAGGAGTACTTCTGATCTGCCTGCTGAGCACTGCGGGGACCGAGCACGAGCCCGAAGTCGGGGGTGTTCAGGCCCTGAGTCGACCGGTATGTCGCGTAGTCGCCCGGGAACATGAATGCCGCGGTCACGTCCTGCGTGGCGTGCGCGTCGTAGATCGTCGGGACCGGGGCTGACCGGGGGATGGCCATGTAGATGCGGACATCCGGCTGGCCGCGGTTCGCGTCAATGACGATGCAGGACAGCTCTGCTTTCGCCGCCTTGTCGGCGAGGCCGAGAGCGGTTGTCGACTTGCCGCCGCCACCGCGTCCGGAGCTCACGATCACGAGCTCGCCGCGCTCTGCCCTCGAGCGGCGGTTGCCGCGACGTTCGACAGCGACCGAGGTTCCCGGGCGCCGGTACATGGCAGCGTCTGCCGGATCGGTGATGCCGGAGCCGAGCCGGTGGTCGAGACGGATCACCGACTCATCGGATGGCGAAGACTCCGGGTCGCTTCGATCCGCTGGCTGGTCGGTCGCCGCGGGGCGAGCGTACGGCGAAGTGACGCGCGCGGGTTCATCCGGGATGACGTCAGCGGACACCGTGGTGTCGTCCGTTGACGCTGGTCGCGTGTACGGGTCTCGCATGCTCATGCGGTGTTCCTCCTGATAAGCCGCCGCTACCTGATAAGAGGCATCAGCTCGGGCATCGGTCGACAAAATGCGTCACTCCAGCTGCAGCACCAGCACGGCATCGCCGCCCCGGGAAGCTGTGTACGTGGTGGCCTGGTGTGCGGCGTGGGCCGCCTTCAGCGCGGCCAGCAGCTCTCGCTGAGAGGCCCGGTCGATGAGGGCCCCAGCGTTCGCGATCGCCGCAGACGGCGCCCACCCTGCGGAGACCGGCACGCCGGGTGTCATCCCTGGTGCGATGCTCCATACGCCCGTCGTCGTCGGCGCGTCGAGGACCGCCACGGCGGCCGACTGCTTGGCAACCGGCACGTGGACCTCGGCCGTGCTCCGCGCAGGAAGCTGGGGTTCCGCAGGTGCCACCGGTTCGTCGTCGACGAACAGCGGCGGTGAATAGACCACCGGCTCCCGCACAGCCTCCGGCGGCGCGGTGAAATCGATCCGGGGGTACGGGGACGGCGGGAACGATCCCGTGGCCGGATCCGTGACGTCGACCTTCCGGACGCTGTAGACCTGCATCTCCTTGACGCTCACCGTCTCGGAGTCGGGGTCGCGCGGATCGGTGAGAATCTCCCGGTACCGGACCTTGCCGTGCACGGTGACGATGTCACCGACGAGCGGGCGCGTCAGAGGTGAGCGATTGTGCTCAGCGAGCTCTGAGTCCCACATCGTCCCCGGGATGGACTGATCGATTCCGTCGATACGGAGGTTCGCCATACGGCCCTTCGAGTACGCACGCTCCAACCACGCTCCCAGCACGGCCAGCACGTGGACGATCTCCCCGGGGCGGTCCGGAACCTGCTCGACCCGGACAGGCTTGCGATCGAACTGAGAAGCACCCGATGCTCGGATCGTCACCGTGTCGACCTGGTCGGACAGCGCCAGCAGCGGATGCTCGCCCAGGGAGACCAGCAGGCGATCGCGCTGGCGCGTGGCCCGCTCGAGGACGCCCCACTCCATCGGCGGAGGAGGGAAAGCTTCGAGCCCTTCGGCCGCCGCAGTGAGGGTCTGTCCGAGTCGAGGACCGAAAGCGTCCACCGCACCGGAGTCAATCAGATTCCGGATATCGTTCGACTTCACTGCCGCCGCTGTCGTCTTGTCCCCGTCAGCACGTGGGACGTTCACGAGCCGGATGATGTCGTGGAGGGACTCGAACTTCCCGGAACGCTCTCGCTCCGTGACGATCAGCCCACCGAGCGCCTTGTTCAGACCCTTGATCTCTGACAGCCCGAACCGGATCGCACCAGTACGCTCGGGGAACGTCTCAGCCCGGGAACGGTTCACATCCGGCGGGAGGACCTCGACGCCTTCCTCCCGCAGCGAGCGGAGGATCTGGATCCGCTTCTGGTCGCCGTCGGTCACGGCGAGGGTCGCGGCCGCGAAGTCCGTTGGCCAGTTGCCCTTCAGGTAGGCGGTGACGTATGAGAGCAGCCCGTAGGTAGCCGAGTGCGCGCGGTTGAATGCATACTCGGCGAAGCCCACGATCATGTCCCACAGCGTGACCGCCGTGGTCTCCGCGAACGCCATCTTGATGACGGTGCCCGACGCATCCCGGATCTCTTCGACGGCGCCGGATACGAACCGCTCGCGGGTCGCATCCATCATGTCCTTCTTCTTCTTCGAGACGGCCTTGCGGAGCTTCGAGCGCTCCGAGGCATCCATTCCCGCAACGACGGTGCCGAGCTGCATGATCTGCTCCTGGTAGCAGATCACCCCGTAGGTCTCCCCGAGGACTGTCGCGATCTGCGCCTGCTCGGCTGGGTCCGCGGTGAATACCCGGTAGTCCACGGGCTCCTCGCCGCGCTTGCGACGGGCATACGTCTCATGCATCCCGGCAGCCATCGGACCGGGCCGGAAGAGCGCGACGAGTGCGGAGACGTCGTTCAGGCTGTTCGGGGCGACGCTCATGGCCAGCTCCGTCATCGCCGGAGATTCGAGCTGGAAGATGCCAGCAGTGCGGCCCTCAGCCATGACCTTCCAGGCGGCCGCCACCCGAGATGCCTCAGCCCCGGTGTGCGCCGCGGCTGGGTCCGGCAACGACATCCAGTCCAGGTCCTCGCCTGTGGACTCACGGATGTACTCCACAGCCTTGTCGACGACATCCAGGGAACGAAGTCCGAGCACGTCGACCTTGAGCAAGCCGAGCTGCTCGGCGTCGGTGCCGGACCACTGAATCACCCAGCCCCGCTTCGAGCGGCGCAGCGGCACGAGGTCGGCGAGCGGGACAGCCGACACGATGATGCCAGAGGCGTGGATGCCGTACCCGGCGATGACGTCGTGGAACCGAGCAGCGTACTCATGGATCCGGCGGGCGTTCGAGTCGTTCTCGACTATCCGGCGGTACTCCGCTGCTGCTGGCTGCTCGGGGTCCATCATCGCCTCGGGCGCCATCGGCTTCGCGCTGACCAAAGGGACCAGATCGGTCATCTTCGCGCCGAGGGCAT
This sequence comes from Microbacterium esteraromaticum, assembly GCF_900163815.1. Lineage (GTDB taxonomy): Bacteria > Actinomycetota > Actinomycetes > Actinomycetales > Microbacteriaceae > Microbacterium > Microbacterium esteraromaticum_B. The sequence goes on from NZ_FUKO01000033.1 coordinate 77,033, forward strand.
CGAGGGAGAGGATGCGCGCTGCATGCTTGATCGCGGCCTTGGTCCGGTCGACCATGAAGGTTCCGAGGAACGCGACGTTCGCGCGCCCGTAGCGGTGGCCGAGGTACTCGATCACCTCGTCGCGACGTGATTCCGGGAAGTCGATGTCGAAGTCTGGCGGCTCGCTGCGTCCGAGCTCGTAGAACCTCTCGAACAGCAGGCCGTTCGGTCGGGGCGGGACCTGGGTGAGGTTCAGCAGGTACGCGACCTCCGAACCGCCGCCGGAGCCGCGACCGGGTCCCACGAGGATGGGCTTCTTCGGCTCACCGCCTGGGGCGACGGGACGGGTGGAACGTGCCCAGGAGATGAGATCTTCGACGATCAAGAAGTAGTCGACCATGCCGGCGCCGGCGATGACGTCGACTTCGCTGCGGACACGGGCCTGGGTGTCCGCATCGATCCCGCCGTAGCGACGGTGCGCACCGGCGCGGAGCATGTGGAACAGGTACGACAGGTTGCTGTCGTGACCGGGAGGAGTCTCGAACGACGGCATGAGGTTCCGCCAGGTCGGAAGAGTCCTCAGCGCGCAGCGATCCGCGATCGTCTGGGTGGTGTCGCAGGCCTCCTGCCACCAGTCCTCGGGGCGGAGAGCGCGCATCTCCTCCTCGCTCCTCAGCCAGTAGCCCTCCCCATGGAACGCGTATTTCGGGTCGTCGAGCGTGCTCTTCGACTGCACGAGCAGCCACGCGGCGTGGGCGTCGGCGTCCTCAGCATGCGTGTGGTGAGAGTCGTTGGTGGCGACGATGCCGACCCCGTGGTCGCGCGCGAGTGCGACGGCGTCGACGAGGATCTCGGACTCGGCCGGGATCCCGTGCTCCATGAGCTCGACGTAGACGTTCTCTCGCCCGACGGCATCGATGAGAGCTTCGAGGTTCTCGCGGGCAGCGTGGGCGTCCGCGGAAGCATCGAGCAGCTGATTCGTCAGCTGCGTTCGCTCGTCGTCTGACAGAGCCGCGTCGCTGCCCTGCTTCGCGTCATCGTCCTGGAGCTGCGCCTCGAGCTCCCTCATCCGGTCAACTGCCGCGCGCTGCCGGCTGAGGGGCCCGAGAATCGGACCACCGAGGCATCCGGTGAGGACGATCAGTCCCTCGGCATGCTGGGCGAGCAGCTCGAAATCGATACGGGGCTTCTGCCAGATGGACTCCTGGGCGAGGTTGTTCAGACGGACGAGGTTCGTCCAGCCGGCGGGCGTCGCGGCGAGCACGGTGAGGTGCATGTACCGCCGTGCCTTCCGGCCGTCCGTTGCGCTACGCTGCACCTCGCCGCGCTCTTCGTCATCTGTCGCAGTGTCCTCGTCGGGCCGAGCCTCGTCCTCGTCGGCGCTGTTGTCATCCGAATCGACCCACAGCACGTTCCTTTCGAACCTGCTGCCGATGGCCAGATAGAACTCGCACCCGGCGATGTACTTCACCCCGGTGGCGTCCGCGCGCTGCTGGGCGGCCCAGCAGGCGGCGAGGTTCCCATGGTCGGTCGTCGCCACCGCGGTCTGACCGAGCAATGCGATGTGCGGGAACAGGTCGCTGATCCTGGTCAGGCCGTCGAGGGCGCTGTACTCGGTGTGGACGTGCAGATGGGCGAAAGCCACGGCGTCTCCTTCCGGAAGATGCGTTCACAGAGCGCATACCCGGTGCTGGACGCGTCGTGTCCTCAGGCGGTCATCGTCGTCATTCTCCGGTGGCTTCGGGGTCCTCCATGGACAGCAGTTTGCTCAGCAGGACGGGCACCCCCAGAGCGCGCATGGTCGCCTGGTCTTCACCGGAACCACGCAGTCGGGCGCGGGCCTGGATGTCTCGGGATCCGTTCTGCTTCCACTCCTTCGAGACGAACGCCCCGCCGTCCTCGGTCCACACCTGCCGCCACGTGTCAGTGGCACGCTGCCCCTGTGGGATCAGATCCGGGAAGTGTCGGGCGGCGAGGTTGAACGCGGTCTGAGAGGAGAACAGGGCGATCAGCTCGTCGCCGTCCTTCGCCCGGCCGAGGTATCCGATCTGCTCACCCTGCGGCTCCCAGGAGTCGATCCGCGGGTTCATCCGCCAGCCGACGGAGCGGTTGAGCCAGTCGGCGTTCTCTCCGGACTCCACCGGGCGCGCGCCGGAAATCGTCGGGTGTGCGAGGTGCGCCTTCCCGGATTCCAGAAGGTCGCGCAGTGCCGCCATGAGCCGGTGGACGATGGTGTCCGCCCGGGCGTTGCTGACATCTATCCGTGCGCGGCGGACGATCGATGTCCGGAGCCGCTTCGTGTCGCTGAACGGCTGCAGGACGGGGTCGTCGTGCTTCATTCCTGCCCACTTCCCAAGAGCGAGAAGGACATCGAGCGTGAATAGGATGTCGGCCCAGGTGCGCGCCTGCCGGGAGGCGACACCGCCCGGAGCGCCTTCCTCTTCGAAACGCCGCTCAAGATCTTCAGCGACCTCCTCGATGCTGTTGTGGGCGAGCTCGTGCAGGTCCGCCCACGAGCGGAGACCTTCGACGGGGATGTCGTCCCTGAGGGCGAGGTCCGTCTCATTGATGTCGACGTTGAGCCAGAATCGGATCATGGCGGCGGTGAGCCGGGAGAGCGGCTGGTCATCGCTGCGCGTCAGCTTCTCCAGGTGCTTCGCGCGTGCAGAGTCGGTGTCCCCGGCGACGAGGTTGATGTTGATCAACCGCTGCCGGATCGACGGGGTGGTCTGACCGTTCTCCGCTGTGAACACCTGGACGGCCCGAGGCAGCTGTACGGCCCTCTGATCGCCGTCGGCGGTTCCTCGACGGCGGCCGCCTCCGTTGGTCTTCGCGCGGATGATGTTCTCGATCGCCTTCGCCTGATTCTCCTGCTCACGACGGCTCGCTGTCGGGGCGATGTCGTCGATGAAGAAGATCGGGGTGCGGCTAACGCTGTGCTCCAGCGCCGCGAAGGTGTCGTTACCGCTGCCGGGGAGGCTGTTCTCGGTGAAGACCCGACCGGGGGCCGCGACGAAGTTGGCGATGAACGCAGCCAGGTAGCTCTTGCCGGCGCCTGAGCCTCCGGAGACGTACAGGTTGCAGACGTTCTGAGCCGGTGCTGTCGCGCGTAGTCCGACGGCGACTGCGATTGGCCCGATCGTGGGGTCCTTCCACGGAGTTTCGACGACGAAGGCGCGGACGACGGTCTCGATGTCTGCGCGGATCTGAGCCTTCCAACCGTCCAGATCCTCCGCCTCCAAGTGGTCCCAGTACGTGTCGACAACACCGAAGCGAGAGGCGCCGTCGAGGACCTCGTTGGTCACGCCGGGGAAGTTGCTCGCCTCGTCGCTGCGCGTGCGGCCGAGCACCTGGTTGCCGATGATGTACACCGGCCAGCCGCTACTCGTCGGTACGTAACCCATGACATCCCACGTGTCCGCACGTTCGGTTTCGTCAGCGCGGAAGGCCTTGATGGCCTCACGGAACCCGTCTGCTTCGGCGCCCTTGCGAGGAGGGAACCGAGGCAGAGCCGCGACATCGTCGGGGATGTGCGCGTTTGCGCGGTTCCAGTCCGTGGGGCTCGTCAGAAGGAGATCGCTGGTTCCGGTGATCTCCGCGGAGCGCTCGACCCCATCGGCGTCGCGCCAGTTGATCTCGATGACGCACTGACCCTTCTTCGCCGAGCGGATGACGTTCTGGGGCGTCGCCTTGCCCGTCGTCGGGGTGATCTCGCTGATGGCGTGCAGCGAGCTGATGCGCTTGACGCGACCGCCATACGGCAGCCGCGGCTCCCAGATGACCGCGGTATCGCCGGTCGCGTCGGTGCGCTTGACGCACTCCTCGACGGCCAGCCCGTCATCGGTGACACGGAAGTCGCCAGGCCGGTATCCGCCGGCACCCTTGGTGCGCTCAGGTGCTACCGGTAGGCCGGACTCGAGCAGCTGCTCGAGGTCTTTCCATGTGCCGACGTGCGACAGGTAGTCGTCGATGCCGACCTTGCCGTCGTACCCGGACGTGAGTGCGTCCTTCTCGGCGGATGCTCCGCCGAGGTCCAGCAGCTTGGGCGCGCCCTTTCGGGTGAGGATGAACTCCCACATGCGCTCCGTCTGATCCCAGACGGCACGATTCGTTCGCAGGTCGCCGTCGAAGGCGAGCCAGACATCGCGATTCGTGAGCCGCACCGAGTTCCATTCCGGCTGCTTGTGCCAGTTCCCGACGCCGACAAGGGACATGACGGTGACCCATTCACGCCGGGGGAGGGAGGTCATCAGCGCCTGCAGGGCGAGGCGGGCCTCGTGCTGAGTGCCCTCAGAGATCGCGTTCAGGGCATCCCGGTCGACTCCAGCGTCGAGGAGCTTCGCGCTGAGCGCCGCGTCCCCTTTCATGCAGCCCTCGGTGATCAACACCGTCGGGGACTCGGTCAACCACTCGAGTGGTGTGGCGGGGTTGACGTCGAGCACGGAGTCGTGGCCGGCGAGGAGCTCGTACTTCGGCGCCTTCTTCGTCTTCGCGTTCATGAGCGGGCGAGCAGGACGGACCTGGGTGCAGGCGCTGTCAGCAGTCGTCTGCCGTGATGCGACGGCAGCGAGGGAGTACCAGGGCAGCACGAGGAAGTCGTTCGCATCCTGGGTCATCGTTGTCAGCCGTCGGGTGAGGGCCCGCTTCTGTGCTTCCTCGGCGTATGCGAGTGACGCGATGCTCTTCGCCCCTTCCGCGTCCTCGACCGTGGTGTATCCGCGGGACTGCGCGACCAAAGGGGCGACCTGGGAGTCCGCCAGCTTGATGGCACCGGATCCGAACACCTTCAGGGAGGCATAGTCCTCCGGCGTCCAACGGCTGACCTTCTTCTTGTTCGCCATGACCCTCGCATACCCGGTCTCCGGGAAGTCCGAGTTCCGGGTGTAGCCGGGCGTGCTCTGAGCATGGTTTCGATCGATGCGAACGGCGACATCCACGACGGCCGCGGCCAGTACGCAGGACACATCCGCACCGGGCCGGCGGGATCACTGTCCGATGCTGACCGCGCCGATATCCAACTCCTGCTGGATCGGCGTCGACAGCTGCAGGACCGTGGGTATCTGCCGGCGGTCGCCACATGGTCGACGTCGACGAGCGCACGATCGGCGGACGGCATCGAGGAGTGGCACGAGCAGGCGAGGCGGAACGCCAGCGTCGGCTCCGGGTATCCGCTTATGCCAGATGACTACCTGCCGGGGCAGCAGGGGAAGGCTCGCGGGCGGTCGGTCGGAGGGAACCTTCGGGTCCCGCGGCGACTGTACGAAGGCGGCGGGCTCGCACTCCGCATGTACGACGTGAACACGGTCCGGCAGTTCGCCGCCGAGAACGCCGGCACCTTCGAGATGCCCATCGAGCTCGAGGGGCAGGCGGGGAACTCCATCATCGGGCACGTGCGCGTGACGAAGAACGGTCCTGGCCAGTGGTCTGTCGAGCCTCTGGGCTTCCCGGCGAACGTGTCTTGGCGGGCATCGGAAGCTGTCACCAGCATCCTCGAGTCCCGGCGTCCCGCCCATGCGCTACGGGACGCCGGAGATCTCCTCGAGCGACACAAGCTGCGTCTGGCGAAGGCAGGTGCAGCGATGGAGACCGACCGGTTGAACTCCTCGTGGGTCCGCGGTGTCGGATACAACCGGGCGTCCGAGGAGATGATCATCCGGCTCGGCGATCGCACCTACGGATACCGGGTCGATGAGTCGATCTACCGTGCCGTCCGCGAGTCGTCGTCGGTCGGCGGGCAGTACAACGCGCTCGTCAAGCACAATGCGGCGCGCGTGCCCGTCGAGCAATGCGGTGACTGTCGACGGTGGTTCAACGCCGACCGCGGGCACCAGTGCCGACGGCACACGGCACCCACCGCGGTGGTGACCCCGTACGACGCTCTGGTCCGCGCGCACGTGGCTGTTGAAGCGGGCGAAGCATCCTTCGACGAGCTGCTCTCCGCACGCGAGCTCTACAACACTCGGTCATGACGGCACCGGGTATTTGAGGCCCATGACTGATCACAAGCATGGGCCCGCAGCGTACGTCTGGACGGACTACGAGACCACCGGGCTCGACGAGAGGCATGATCACTTGCTGGAGGTGGCGTTCATCGTCACCGACAAGGAGCTCCGCGAGATCGACCGCCGTTCATCCCTGATCCAGGTCACGGATGACACCTGGGAGCTGTTGAACGCGAACGAGTACGTCAAGCGCATGCACCACGAGAGCGGGCTCTGGTCCGAACTCGCTCTCAAGGGGTGGGACGCGCCCAGACTCGAATCGGTCGACCTGGGCACCAGCGAATGGCTGTCCGAACTGGCCAGTCCCGGCGAGACGCTGAGGATGGCGGGCGGTGGAGTGGCGAACTTCGACTGGCCGTGGACGAAGATCCACCTCCCGCAGGTTGCCGCGCTGCTGCACTACCGGCCGCTGGACATCTCGATCGTCGCCCAGGCCTTCAAGGACGCCACGGGCTCGACCGCGATGAGCAAGGTCCACAACGGCGGGGCGAAGGCGCACCGAGCACTCGCGGATATCGAGGAGGACCTCGGAATCGCCCGCACTGCGTGGGATCTGCTTCGCAGGATCCCCGCGTGAAGCATTCCCGGCCAGACCGGGTATGTGCATCGCAGAGGCCGCATCCCCGCGGCGTCTGACCCTCCACAAACCGAGTGGATGGGTGGTCGCAAGAAGAAAGGGAACCCACGGGTTTCCAGAACGGAACTAGAGATGAACGAGACGAACGTGGCGGTCGTGGGGAATGTGACGGCGGATCCGGAGCTGCGCTACACGCAGAACGGCATCCCCGTGGCGAACTTCACCGTCGCCTCGACGGAGAGGGTGTTCGACCGCGAGGCGAACGCGATGAAGGACGGCGACACGATCTTCTACCGCATCGCCGCATGGCGCGAGCTCGGTGAGCACGTCGCCAACTCGCTGGCCAAGGGGCAGCAGGTCCTCGTGTACGGCAAGCTCAAGCACAAGCCGTACCAGACGCGGGAAGGTCAGACGGCGTACTCGCTGGAGATCGAGCCGACGGCGATCGGTCCCAGCCTGCAGTTCGGCACCACGGTCTTCACCAAAAGCGCGCCGAGGGGGCAGCAGGCAACTCAGCCGCCTGCTGGTGTGGCTCAGCCGGTCCAGGCGGCGGCACCTGCGCTGACGGCTCCCGTCGTGGCGACGCAGCCTCAGGCCGTTCCGCAGCAGCAGTACGTTCCCCAGGCGGCTCCGGTGCCCCAGGGCGCCCCGGTCCCGCAGGCGGTACCCGCCGGCGGTGTCGAGGCGATGTCGGACGATCTGTTCTGACCGGTTGACGAAGCCCCGGAACCCCCGACGGTTCCGGGGCTTCGTCGCGTCAAGTCCACATACACGGGCGCGCCGGGCGTGTGCGGTACATGACGACCGATCGACACGGAAACCAGCATCGCGGCGAGGGACCCGGGGGTGGGCAGTTCGCTGGACGAGAGCGCGCGGAAGCCGAAGGCACGCTGGGGGTAGCCGCAGAGCATGTGCGTCGCCGGCCCCTGAGCATCGCTATTCTCGAGCGTCGTGACCCAGAGGGTGGGTTCGATGTCGCACTCGACGCGCCGACGGGACGCATCTACCTGCACAACGGGCAGAAGCACCGTGAGAACGGTCCCGCCTACGAGGGCATCGATGGTGAGCAGCAGTGGTGGCAGGACGGCGTTCTGCACCGCGAAGACGGACCCGCCGTGATCCACGATGACGGCGTCGAGGAGACGTGGGTACGCGGAGAGCCCATCGCGATCTGACGCGGGGTGTTCGCAGGGCTGGACAGTATGTTGCCGGTCGACCCGTGGATCCTCGCCGCCGTCGCGGCGCTTGCGGTCCTGATCGTCGTTCTCCTCGTCAGTCGTCGACGACCTGGAGCACGTGACGAACGGCGCATGTACACCTCGATGGAGCGCGCACAGGGGTTCGGGCGGGCATCCCAACAGTGTGAGTACGACCGCTGGTTGCTCTGGCGGTGCACCCGAACGGCGCAGCATGGCGACCACTTCTATCCCTGGTCCAGAGGAGGCGCGACGAGCATGCGCAACTTCGTCGCGGCCTGTGGGCGTTGCAACACCAGCAAGGGCGCGAGGGTTCCGACAGCGACGCAACGGCTCAGAATCGAGCGCAGACGGCGGAAGTACTTCCCGGCGGGCACACCCGTCGGGGTCGGTGAGTGGGTGAGGGCATGAGCGAGAGCACGGGGAGCAACGCGAGCAGCGGAAGCTCGAAGAGCAGCGGGACGGACGACGAATCGTCTGCGATCGGCGCTTCCCCGGGCAATCCCTCCATGGGCACCTCGAAGCCAGGTCGTGAAGAGCGAGCGAGGACGCGCGGAGCAAGCAGCGGGTCAGCAGCGCGGAAGCACGCAGACGAGCAGATGAGGCGACGGCGAGAGCAGTCACGGTCGTCCTCTTCGAAAGCGCCCGGAGGTGCATCCGAGGGCGCGAGCTCCGGTCCTGGACGATTCGGGCGTGCGGGGTCAGGAGCCGGCAGCGCGGTGCCAGCCGGCGGTGCAAAGGCTACCGGAACGGCGAGCAAACTCGGCGCCGGCCTGGCGAAGAACGTCGGCGGTGCGGCCATCAGCAAGATCGGCGGCGCGAAGGGCGCGAAGTCTTCCGGCGGTGATGCCGGTTCGGAGGGCAAGCAGGCGCTCAAGGATGTTGCTGCCGGAGCCGCTCAGGGAGCACTGCATGGCGCAGCGGGTGGCGTGGCCGGTGCAGCTGCAGGAGCCGCCAAGGGAGCCGCTGTCAGTGCGGTACGCAACCGGACGACCCGACGGGTGATCGTCGGTCTCGTCCTGGTCATCGTTGCGGTCATGGTTGGAGTGCTGACCCTTCCGATGATGCTCGGCGGTGCGTTGGTTTCCGCACTTGGCGGATCGCAAGAGCAAGGCACAACCCGTTCAGTGGAGCAGTCTGAAGATGAGAACGTCCGGCCAGGCGAAGCGCGCCAGATCGGCGACGAGCATCAGCTTCCCTGGTACCTGGTTGCCAGCATCCAGGCGCAGAAGAAGGAAGGGAAGCCCACCGACGAGTGGTCGGCCGCAGTCGCTCGTGAGCTGGACAAGGTCGACAAGGAGAGGCGACATCGGGACCTTCGTACGGGGGGACTCGCATACTCGGACAAGAGCTACCTCGTGATCCCGTCCGCGGACACAGACCCTCGTCATCAGGCGGCCGAACAGGTCCGGGAGGTGCACCTTCAGGCGCTTCAGGGAGCTGGCTTCACAGAGGGGGAGGCCGGACAGATCTACAACCGTGCCCTCTCGTGGGCTCTCGGCGAGGACCAGTGCACCAGCGGAGGAGGTGACTCCGGTCAGATCGTGGGTGACGAGTGGGTCTATGGCGGGGAGACCTACACGAAGGAGCAGGTCGCGATCATGCGGACGATCATCGGGATCGCCAAGACGATGCAGCCTGGCAAGGAGGAAGAGGCGGCGATCATCGGGCTGATCACCGCCAGGGTTGAGAGCAGATTCCAGAACTACGCCAATGACGGCGTCGTCACAGACCTGGACCGCTCGAACACGCCCGCCAGTCAGCTGGAGCACTACAGCGAGCTCGAGTACTCGCTCACCCTGCCTCACGACGCTGTCGGCACGGACCACTCCAGCGTCGGGATCGTCCAGCAGCAGGTGATCGGCGGATCCTGGGGTACGGTCGGTGACTCCGACTGGAAGACCGATATCGAAGGCGTGATCAAGCGCCTGATGAACCCAGCGTTCTCGATCGCGCGGTTCTACGAGGCGATGGGCAAGATCTCTGGATGGGACACGAAGCCACCAGGTGACGTCGCCCAGGACGTCCAGGTCTCAGCGTTCCCAGACAAGTACGAGAAGCAGATCGAGCTCGCCAAGGCAATCTGGCAGCAGTTCGGCGCCGACACCCCGGCTCTTGCCCTGCCGGATGGAATCGGCGGTATCGGGTCGCCGGAGATCAGCGACAAGCCAGCTGGCTGCCGCGGGGGAACCGGTGACGGCACCGTGCCCACCGGAACCGATCAGGAGCTCGCTCAAGAGATCATGGCCGCGGCCGCCGCCGGGAAAGTGCTCTGGTGGGAGCCAGCCGCTCGAGACCAGATCGGCGCGTACGCGAATGGCGAGAAGATCTCCCCTGCATGCACCCTCGACACCGGTGTGCTGCAGGCGCTCGTCATGGCCACACGAATGTACGACGTGTTCTCCATCAACTCACTCAACCGCCGCTGCGTGGACGATCACGCCGGTACAGGCACCGCGAGCTACCACTGGAAGGGGAAAGCGATCGACTTCGGGCACTTCAACGGCATCCAAGTCACTGGCGCTGACCCCGAGAGCATCCGCTTCATTCTCGCGTTCGACAAGGTCGCGCCCAGGGACTCCGGCGTCGGCCAGCTCGACTGCCGCGGGTGGCAGAAGATCACGACGATGCGCGAGTTCAAGGACGCATGCCACCACCTGCACATCGAGATCGGGCTGAGCAGCACCACGCTCGGCGACACCCCAGCAAAGCCGGAGGGATGACCATGGTCAGCAAACGAGTCGTCAGGAATATCCTCGCGGCGACAGTGGCACTCGGCGCCACCATGGCGCTCACGAGCTGCTTCTCGCCGGCACCCGAGCGCACCGAGACACCAGCTCCCACCGTGACGGCCGAGCCAAGGCCAGAACCCGCGCCGGGGAAGACGGAAGCACCGTTCGATCCGGCCGGCGTCGCTGCCGGAGACTTCGCGCCTCTCGCACTGCCTCCAGACATCCCTCACGGGTTGCTGACAGGGCCCATCGACCCAGAATGGCTGCAGCCCGATCAGCCCGAGATGGCCGAGACGTTCATGGTGACGATGGCCAACCATTCCTCGCCGGACGTCTTCCCCTCCGTCGCCGTGTCGATCGACAGGATCAGCGAGAACCTCCCGTCTGGTCCCGAAAGAGATCTGGTGACCGCGTGGACGGGCGCGGAACCTGGTGCCCCAGCCGCCGCCCCGGATGTCTACGCCATCCAGAAGGTCGTGCTCCGCATTCGCGAGTTCGCACGGAGCGGGACGGGGGACATCACGGCCTTCGAACCGCTCCAGTCGATGAAGTTCCTGAACTTCGCAGGCGAGACCGTCGAGGCCTACCCCGGAGACGGACAGTTCGGGTGCTCGGCCCTGGCGACGCCGTTCGCTGAGCACGGGCTGGAGACGAACGAGACCGTCCAGCTATGCGTATACGTCGCAGCGAGCCCCGCGACGTTCAACCGCAGCGAATGGGTGACGTCCATCATCACCGACAGCAGGCCGGACGCGGTCGTCGGGACATGGGGGAGCGGATCGAACACCCTCGTGGTGACAGACAAGCGTCCCGAACGTCCCGACGGCGAATAGAGGCCGCGCCGGGTATGTGACCGGCATGGCACCTCGCAAGCCCGTACCCCCGAAGACGTTTCAGCACAGCGTCGACGCACCAGAGCCCTGCCAGGCGGCTCAAGTCGCGCAGCTCGTCATGCGGCGGCTGAAGGTGGGTACGTGGGGTCAGGTCGTGGAGCTCGCGACCCGAGAGGACATCCGGTTGCTCGTGCGCCTCACACCGGAACAACAGGCCCTGCTCGACCGGTACTCTTTCATCCTGCCGTTCCTGAGAGTGAAGCCGACCATCACGGTAGCCGCATGCGCCGCGTGCGGACGGTATGGATTCACCGGACCCGGGAGTTTGCCCACGAGGTGCTACTTCACGCACCGATGCGATGGGAAACTCGTTCGGGCGCGGTCCACCGCCGCGGCCACAGTGAAGGACGCCGCATGACCACGCAGTTGCGAGGACCGGGTATGTGGCGAGCATGAGAGGACCGAAGCGCAGCATCTCCATTGAACAGATCGTGACGAGGCTGGTTGCTTTCGCGGCCGTCGTCGCGGTCGTGATCGTCGTCGCCGTTCAATCGCCCAGGTGGTGGCCGGCGGTAGCCCAGCTCCTGGGGATCACGACCTCTGAGATCGCCGAGCAGGTGCCCGGCGATGGCTGGAATGTTCCGCTCCCTGACGCGACGGTTCCTGAGAACGTTCCGACGGTCGAGGAGGCATCTCAGGCGATACACGCCGCTTGGGAGAAGGCGCAGCAGGGCGACATCCTCCCTGTCGACGTCCCGGGGCTGGACGGCATACTCGACTCCCTGCAGCCGCAGAGCACTTCGAGGACCCCCGACTACGATCGAGACCTCTTCGGTACGAGCTGGTTCGATGTCGACGGCAATCTCTGCGACACCCGCAACGACGTCCTGCAGCGCGACATGCGAGATACTCGCCTCGCCGCCGACCAGTGCAAGGTGATGTCGGGCGTCCTCGACGATCCGTACACGGGGAGGGTGATCAGCTTCGTGCGAGGCGAGCAGTCCTCTCAAGCAGTTCAGATCGACCACATCATCCCCCTTTCCTACGCTTGGAAGCACGGAGCCTGGTCGTGGGATGACTCCGCGAGGCTCGCGTTCGCCAACGACCCGGCCAACCTCCTCGCCGTCGACGGTCCGACGAACAACGGCAAGGGCGACAAGGGCCCCGCTCGTTGGATGCCGCCGAACGAGTCGTATCGGTGCGTCTACGCGACGAAGTTCGTCACCGTTGCCGCGACCTACGAACTCCAGATCAGTGAAGACGATCGCCAGTCGTTGGCGGCGACCATCGCTTCCTGCAGTTGAGACCCGGGGGAGTGCCAACGTGAACGCGAGCGCATCCGAAGTGAAGATCAGCCTCCACCGGATCTGGTGGCGGCACGGATGGGTCCTCTGGGAGGGCGATCCCCTCACCTTCGAGGATCACCGGCCGTGGACTCACACGCGCCCGGTGGCGACCATCGCGGCGGTGACCGTGGCCACCGCGTCTGCCCTGGGCCTTGTGATTGGACTCGGGCTTCCCGAGTACCTTGCCGCCGTTCCACTCGGTGCCGCGGCCGCGCTAGGCTCCGCCGTCTTCGCGGCAGAGATGCGGTTCGCATCCTGGACGAAGAGGAACATGGTCACGGAGCCGCTCGATGACGCTCTGCGGGGCCCCGGTCATCACCATCGCCTCTTCACCTCCGAACTACCGGACGGCCGCACAGCGGCTGCGGCGGTCGCCGCGGCACCAGGGCTCGTGCGCCGGTATCTGCGTGAGCAAGGCGCCATCCTGAGCCGTGCCGCACGCCGCACCGACCAATGGATCTCAACCAGGGACGCCCAGCGTCGTCAGCCGCTGCTGGGGATGTTCGAGGCCGTGGAACGGTTCCGCGGGGTGAGCGAAGAACACGGCGGATTCGGCGAATGGGAGGACCAGTTCGCGGAGCTCAGCGGCGCCCCAGCCGACGAGGACCAGCGCTACCTCGACGCCTGCGGCGACGTGGTGGAAGCCAGCACACGACTCATCGAATCCCTCCCCGGCGCAGTCACCGCACCAGCTGTTGTTGCGTTGAACACGCACGCCGCGGTAGACCGCCGTTCCTTCGATCATGCGCGTCCAACAGGAACTGCAGACCGCGGGAAGCTCCAAAGCGGGAACGACGTTCCGGAGGATCCCGAAGAGCTCGAGCGACGCCCGCAGGCCGCCAACGCAGCGCAGATCGCGACGTTCTACCGCCTGCACGGCGCTGAGCGCCTTCATGATCTGCGGCTGCGACCCGGCGTGACCACGCTTGACCTGATGATCACTCTCCCGGGACTCGCGATCGGCGGGTGGCTCTACGTTTCGGGCGTGATGGCCTGGGTGGCTCAGGAGCTGCATACGTTCCAGGCCATCGGATGGATGCTTCCTCCCGAGATCACGGCCGTCGCACTCGCGTTCGCCTCCGTGGCAGCGTACGGCTCAGCGGCAGGCTCGTTCACTCGTTCCCGAATGGGACGCGCCATCGCCGGCGGGCTCCGAGACACCATGGGGTTCCTGACGATGGTCACGTTCACGATCGGAAGCGTGACCGGAGTCATCAACCAGTTCGTCGGCCCCGCCCTGGAACGCATCTCCCTGTAAGGCATCCACGGCCGGGTATGTGCAGGTCATGCCTGCACAGATCCTTGCCGGGACGACGGGCCTCGCGACAGTCGACGGCACGATCACCGAACCCGCGATCCTCGCCCGCATCCACCCTCGGCTCCCGCATCCGCAGGAGCCGAGCTTGCTGATGATCGACTGGGTCAAGCTGCGCTGTAACGCCCGCTGGGTCGCCGCGGAGCAATCCTGGAGGATCCATGGGCTCGGATCACTCACCCCCGAGCAGACCCTCGCTGAAGCCGGGATCACCGTCGACTGGTCCAGCTGCCCCGAGCCGCTCCGGGACGCACCGTCGCTGAACGCCCTCGCGATGCCGCTCGCGAAGCTCCACGGCAATGGGCGCCTGGTGATGGTCCGCCACCGACTCGCTGGGTATGACCTCACGAAAGAGCTCCTCGGTGCAGGCGCGGTCTGGGACAAGGAGCGGGAGCTGTTCTGGACCTACGTCGCTGACGTCCTCGACAAGAACGGCGACATCCGGCCCGGAGTCCTGTGGCCCGAGGACGCAATCGCGGCCGCCTATCAGGTGAGGACGCTGTCGAGCGTTCTAGAACCCATCGCCCCGCTCGCGCGACACCTCTCCGCAGCGCTCCACATCAACGACATCCCTGGTGACCAGATTCGGAGCATCGCCCCTGCGGGTCTCCCCGTCACCGGTCGCGAGCCTTACGACTATCAGAAGGCGGGCGCCCTCGCCGTCGCCGCCGGACGATCCTGCCTCTTCGATGAGCCTGGCCTCGGCAAGAGCCTGCAGGCGCTGCTCGCCGTCCGGATGCGTGACGCGCGGCGGACGATCATCGTCTGCCCGCCTCTCCTGACCACGAACTGGGCTCGGGAGGCGGACATGACCGGTTTCGGTTCGGTTGCGGTGTTCCGCGCTGGACGGAAGGAGCCAACGCTCCCCGATGAGGGCGTCGTCATCATCGCCGACAGCATGCTCGCGGCTCGACCCGCAACAGCCGACCGGCTTCGGGCTTGGGCGCCGGACGAGATGATCGTCGACGAAGCGCACCGACTGAAGACCATCGGATCGAAGCGCTCGGAGGCAGTGCTGAACGTCGCGACCCGAGTGCGGAACGCGCCAATCGCGCTCACCGGCACCCCGATCTTCGCAGCACCGCACGAGTTGGTTCCCGTGCTCGAGCTCACGCGAATGCTTGCGCCCGTCTTCGGCGGCCGCGGGCCGTTCCTCGAGGACTTCTGCACCCAGGACCGATTCAACGGCTGGCACGCCCGGAAGTCCGCGCTGCCGCGGCTGAAAGCACTCCTCGAGCACTACGTGTGGGTGCGCCGGCGGAAGAGGGAAGCCCTCCCGCAGCTCCCACTGAAGCAGCGGACCAACCTCCCGCTCGACGTTCAGCTCACCGGCTACCGGAAGGCGCACAAGGACGTCATCGCGCGCGTGCAGTCGTGGGTGACCTGGTTCCGCAACGAAAATGGCCGCGACCCGGAGAAGCCCGAGATCGAGGAGTACGCGAAGACCGCATCCTTCGAGATTGTCAGCCAGCTTCGACGCGCGGCGGGGCTCGCAAAGATCGACGCGGCGAAGGAGCTCATCCAGGCTCACGTCGACGCAACAGGTTCAGAGGAGTCCGGCGGTGTCCGCCGGTGGAATCGCCCGCTGATCGTCTGGACTCATCACCTCGATGTTGCCGCCGCGCTGCTGGACGCCTTGCCGCAGGCGGAAGCGATCATCGGATCGACAAGTGACGCCGGCCGGGACAGCATCGTCGACCGTTTCCAGGACGGTCAGATCCCAGTACTCGTGGCCGCGATCACAAAGGCAGGCGTCGGCTTGACGCTCACACGTAGCTCAGACTCCATCTTCGTCGAGACGGACTGGACGCCGGCTCTGATCGTGCAGGCGGAGGATCGCACGAACCGCATCGGAGCAACACAGGCGTCCTCGTACACGACCCTGGTCGCGCTGGGGACTCTCGATGAAGCCGTGCAGCGGGTGCTAGCTCGGAAGTCGAAGGTTCTCGCGGCACTCGGCGACAACGACTCGGTGAACACGATGCCTGAAGAGGACATGGTCGGGCTGATGGAGATCGCCATCATGGTCATCGAGGAAGCGATCCGCACGCCGGTCAGGACATGACGCCGTTGGAGGCTCATTACTCCTCGGTGAGCACCGGGATGCCGTTCTCCTCGGCCCACGCGGTGTACGCACGGCGGTAGGCCCGCTGCACCGCTTCATGGTGAGCCCAGTACTCGGGCTCGCTCCAGCTCTCGTCGTTCTCGTAAGCGTCCTTCTCGTACTTGAGGTAAACCTCCCACGCTCGCTCCCCGAGCTCGTCACGCTGCGCGTCCGTGAGCTGCGCTTCGCGTTCGGCGCCGATGACCGTCTCGACATCGAAACCGTCGTCGACCGACTGCCGGAACGCTCCACGGTCACGAACGACGCCGGCAAGCCCCAGCCGCGCACGGGCAGCATCGACGGCGAGGTCGAAGTCGCGCTCTGTGTAGTCCCTGTAATCGACAACCTGCGTCGGATAGTTGTCGAGTTCGCCACGTTCCCGCAACGCCTCCTGCATCCGATAGGCACCCTGCACCGCGATCTCGAACGCCGCGCGCAGCTGACTCGTATCCAGTGAACGGATCTCATCCCCGCCCATGCCATGTGCCTCGCCGGCGATCTCGGTCGGAAGCGGGCGATGCCCCAGGGCCTCCTCTGGTTCGCTGCGGACATGGCCATCGAAGCGACCACTGGAATCGTGGATGTTGCCGTGAGCGTCTCTGGTTCCCATGTTCGGTGAACGCCCGGCTCGGTGCCAGCGCTGGCCACCGCTGCGCTCAGGCCGGGCGTGTACCCACCATGGCGACGATCGACGAGCAGGGGAACATCCACGACAGGGCCGGCCGGTTCGACGGACATGTCCGCACCGAGCCCGAGGGCGCGCTCGGGACACTTGAGCGTCCCACGTTCACGGGATATGCCAGCGTCCAGGAGAAGGTCGAAGCGATGCGGGCTGAACTCGCGGACGCCGTCGACCGACTCAGTGACGACGAGGAGTGGAACAGGTTCCTCGACACCATGGGGAAGTTCCACCGCTACAGCTTCCAGAACCAGGTGCTCATCATGATCCAGCGTCCTGGAGCCACCCGCGTCGCGGGATTCCAGACCTGGAAGAGCCTCGGTCGAAGTGTCCGCAAGGGCGAGAAAGGCATCGCGATCCTCGCCCCGAAGGTGGTGAACGCCAAGGACGACGATGGCAACGTGGATCTCGATTCGAACGGCAAGACACGCAAGAAGGTCGTCGGGTTCACATCCGCGACGGTCTTCGACATCTCGCAGACCGAGGGTGAGCCGCTCCCGGAGGGGTATCACTCGTTCAGCGAAGAGCCCCCTCCCGGATTCACCGATGATCTCGAATCGGCAATCGCTGCACAGGGCTACACGATCTCGTACGAGGAACTGAGCGGGGGCAAGCAGGGGTACACGACGATGAGTGCGCCTCACCGTGTCGTGATCGACTCGACTCTCGCGCCAGGGGAGCGCGCGAGGACCCTCGCGCACGAGCTCGGACACATCATGTGCGGTCACACAGGGGAGGAAGAGACTCGCAACTACTCGACCGATCACGGCGGCAAACGGGGTGAGATGGAAGTGGAGGCGGAGAGCTTCGCCTACGTTCTGTGCCGCATGAACGGGATGCAGGCGCACCAGCGCACAGCCAGCGAGTACGTCGCCGGGTGGCAGGCCTTCGAGCCGGACGCGATCCGCTCCGTCGGGGAGAGGCTCTCCAAGGCGTTCAAGCGGACCATGGAGCTTCCCTGGCAGAACGCGCGGGAGTGAGAGCGTTCAGTCGAACAGATCCGCGACGGGAGACTCAGCTGGTGCATCAAGGGGGATCGACGGCTCCTCTGCAGCGAGCCGGCGTGCGAGAACGACGTTCACCGATGTGAGGGACCCGAGATCGGCGATCGCCTGCTGTGCAGAGGTGAAGGGCTGCCTCGGGAAACTGCTCAGCCGCCGGGCCCCGTCCTCGATCACGAGCAGTACCGTCTCCTCGGGACGGCGCTGCGTGCGCTTCACCGCTCGAGCGACTGTTGCCACCAGTTCGCCGTCACGAGCTTCCGACTCTACGACGAATCCTGCTCGCTCGGGATCGAACTCCTCTGTGCTCAGCGCGATCGCAGCAGCGACGGGGGCGGGAATGGCACGTAGGGGGAGATGCCTACCCGCGAGGACGGACAGCGGCTCATCCGCCCATGTCGACTCGGCCTCGATCCTGAAGACGCTGACCACCGCACCTGGTGCCGGCAACTCCCAGTCGCAGCCGACCTCGGGGGTGGGCACAGCGTACCGGTCCCTTGCCCAGATATCGACGACGACGCTGTCATCGGTGATCACACCGGCGGTCGTCAGCGCGTCATCGGTGCTTCGGAGCAGCTTGTCGAGGTCGGGTGTCGTCGTCGGCACTGTCCGCCGCGATTTCGGGTGCCCTTTCGGACGCGGAACGTAGAACTCGACAGTCAGGAACACCGGCCCGTCGATTGGCCGGAAACCCGGAGATCTGCGGATCGCTTCCACCGCGGCAGCGACGACGTCTTGGCGCCACGGTCGCACTTTCGACGAGGACTCACCGAGAATCGCGCGACCCTGAACGTAGCGCTTGACCTCCTTCGAGCCCTGAGGCGCAGGAAGGCCACGAACTGTGAACTGGAGGTCAGGTTCGACGAGCGGGGTCATGACCCCCACATACCCGGTGGGCTACAGGGCCGGAGCCTCCGCAGGATCAAGCTCTGGATGCCCGGGCTGCGATTCGATCCAGAACTGATCGCACTCGGCGAGAAGGCGCGCGAGACCGGGGATGTCTGCGGCATCCGCGGTGAACGTCGAGCCATCCGGCGACTCGAGGGTGAAGGTTCCTGTGCCACCGACGGCGATCTGAGCGGTCGCGCGCAGCCCGCTGACGTCATCGGTCGTCTGAAACTGCGTCAGGAACGTCACCGTCTTCGCCATCGCACCTCCCGGGTGATCTCCCTACAGGGTACGGCGGCGCCTTGTCGTTCTTGTCGAGACGAACCGATGTCGCGGAGATCAAGGCCGGTGCGGGGCGATCGCCGGGCGTGCAGGAGGTGTGCAGCACAGATCCACGACCGGAGGAGTCGGCATGATCATCCGCCAGCAACGGGGCGCGCCGGGTGGCCACGGCGGTGAGTTCGCACCGCACCACCGTAGCGACCCTCTCGGCAGCCTCGGAGAGCCGACGCTGGACACCATTGCGCGGGCGTCGGCTTCAGGTGTGCAGGTCGTGTACGAACGAGACCCGCGCACGGGACGAATCCGCATCGTCGTGCTCGCCCTTGACGAAGAGCTCAGCGCACAGGACGGAGCCGAGGCGTGGGTTGAAGAGGGGCATGTCCTGACACGGACGCCGGCCACCGTCGATCTGGAACGAATCGCCCCGGTCATCGCCAGCCAAGCGGCTGAGCTCGGAGCTGCTGCTGACCGTAACGAGGCGATCGCGTGGTTCCTCGCCGAACGGGAGGACCACAAAGACCCCTTCCTCACGCGAGGTGAGCGAGGCCGTGGCGGCGAGATGCCGGCACACGCGATCCCGCTCGGATGACTCAGATACCAGGGATGTGAACACCATGACGATGATCGATGGGAACGGTGCGATCCACGACACTCGGGGGCGGTTCTCCGGGCATGTCCGATCGCAGCCGGACGAAGACGGCCTGGCCGCGACGGCGCCCAGGAGAACGCTCAGCCGCACGACGAATGGTCTCGTCGACACCTGGCTCAGCGATCTGGAGATCCCGCCGGGGGAGGAACCCACTCGCACGCAGATGCGGGAGTTTCTCTCCGAGGGGCGAGCAGTCGAAGTCGAGCGCTTCGGGGCCTGGTCGGGAACATACGAGGGGACCGAGTGGGCGTACGACTCGGAAGAGGCAGTGGACGCCGCACGAGAAGTCTCTGAGGCCCTCGCGGATGGGCAACCAGGAAAGCTCACCGCAGCGGACTACCTCTGGGACGGCGATCGCGTCGACCTCTCCCGGATCATCACTGAGGAGCAGTACGACGAAGAGTTCGCGGAATGGGCTCGCACCAACTATGCGACCGTCACACGGTCCTGCAGCGCGGGCGACGGAATGACCGAGATCACTTTCAAGGATCGCGCGAAGACAGTGCTCGTCGCAGCCGGCACCGTGCTCCCTGTCGTCACCGTCAAGTTCCGTGGGCAGGAACGCACAGAACGGTCCGTGCTCATCGAACTCCGCAAGGACTACGGCATCCGCACACGACCGGCCGACGGACTCGACGCAGCGGTCGTCGCTGCAGGGATCTCACCTGACCATCCGGACTTCCCCAAGAAGGGACTCTCATGACCATCACAACGCGCGTTCCGCGCGGAGTCTCGTCGCACGGCGGGGAGTTCACCGCGCATCACCGGACCGAAGCCGACGGGACCCTGGCACCCGCACCGCCCACGCCGCTCGAGACATTCCGCGACGCGTCGCCGAAGAAGCAGGCGAGCATGATGGTCGATGCGCTCGACCGATTCGATGCGCTGACCCCGCTGCAGAAGATGGAGGAATGGCGGCTCGCGGGAGACAGTAAGCTCGCCGTCGTCTTCACAGCACACTCACCGGAGGACTGCGCGCGATGTGGTGGCTACTGGTTCCGCGAGCGGGATGATGAGCAGCCGTACTGCCCACAGTGCGCTGGCATGATCGAGGGGTGAGCGGACGATGAGCACCGACGCCAACGGGAACATCCACGACGTCGTCGGCAAGTTCGCCGGCCATGACCGCAGCGCCCCAGAAGCGGGGCTGGTGACAACCGCAGAATCACCTGCCGGGGTGCGGTATCGACAGGCGGCAGAGGGGTTCTGGGAGCAGCAGCTCCCGGCGATGCTCGAAGCCAGGAGCCGCGCTCAAGACGCGCAGCTCGACCTCGCCCGCGCTGAGGCCGTGATGCTGAACCCGAAGGCGGTGCAGATGCGCTTCGCCTGGCGTGACGACGAGCGCCTCGGATTCCCCGATGAGATCTACGATGCCGAAGGCGAGCCCCTCGACATCACCCTGGACACTGAACTGGACCTGTTCGACGACTACGACGAGGCACGGTCGCGGTTCTTCCTTGACGACGAGGGGCGCTTCATCATCCCGATCGAACTGTGAACCCGGGCCAGGCAGGGTATGTGAACCCCATGGGAACCGGCATCCTTCTCCTCGTCATCGGATTCATCGCGATCATCGCCCCCGAGATCGTTCTCCTCCCTCTCAGCCAGATGCTCGCGCTTGATGCACGGACGACTGTGCAACTGAGCGGCTTCGTGCTCACCATCTGCGCGGTCTTCCGCGCGGTCCTCTGGGTCTTCCGACGGAGGGATGCGGGGACTGCCTTCTCGCGGTCAGGGGCGGTTGCCCTGGGCGCGATGGGAGCAGGGGTGGCGGCGGTGGCCGATCGCGGGGACCTCGAGACGAGGCCGATCCGAGCCAGGCATGAAGCTGCTCACGCGGTGGTCGCACTCGCCTTCGGAATGACGGTCCACCGCGTAGACATCCTTGTGAGGAACAACTCCGGCGGTCAGGTCCACTGGTCTGCTCCTGACTCACGGCATTGTGAGCCGGTCGACGGCATGTGGGCGAGGATCGTGATCGGCCTCGCCGGGATGGTGGTTGAACATGTCGATGGGGTCCACGACACCGGTCCTGACGACGATATTCGGAACGCCATGCTCTACGCGATGAAGATCATCTGCGTCGGCAGCCGTCCGCAGACGTACCCGATGGGCGAGCTCACCGTGGAGGGCATCTTGACGGCTGCCTCGAAGGAAGCGGAGCGGATCCTCGATCGAAACGCTGAGATCGTCGAACGGATCCAGGCTCGACTCCTAGAACCCGACTCGCGGGGGCTGAGGGGCCCCGACCTCGTCGAGTTCGACGTGATCCCAGTCTGAACGCGCCCGCAGTCGCGATGACACGGGCGAGTGGGTCATGCGGGGATCACGTCGAGAACGATCAGCGCTGCATCCACTTCGTCTTCGAGGTCGACGGGGATCCGACCATCGTTGCAGGCCATACGGAGCTGCGCAGCGAACTCCGCGGCTGTGAAGGGCTGGGCGACGAAGGCGTCGAGGATGCGGTTCGGGGCGGTGGCGAGCGAGGTGTCCATGCCCACCACATACCCGGTGTGTCGGATCAGTGCTCACCGAGGTACGCCGCCTGCGCGACCTTCTCCGCGGACACGCGGCGATAGATGCCAACGGAGGCGAGAGAACGGTGACGCGTGACTTCGGCGATGTCGCCCTCGGCGACGCCGGCAGCCGCGGAGAGAGTCACGAACGTCGCCCGGAACGAGTGCGATGAGAACCGGTTTGCTTCGTGCTCATCCAGCCCGATGCCGATCAGGCGCTTCCGAAGCATCGCAGTGATGACCTCATCGGGGTTGCGCAATGCCTCAAAGGTGATGCCGTTCGACCCGCGCAGCCGTGGGAAGAGGGGCGAGTCCGGTGTGGCACCACTTGCACGGTAGAACCGCGTCCACGCGTTGATCTTGGAGACCGGGTCGAGGGCTCGGGCACCGGCAACAGTCGCTCGTTTGATCGGGATGTCTGCTCCGACTCCGGTCTGGTCTGTCTTCGACTTCCGCAGATGCAGGACGAGCCCGTCGATCGTCGCCGCCGGTCGGAGATCTCGAAGCGTCAGCAATGCGACGCTGCTCGCTCGGAGTGCCGCGGCCGTTGCAGTGGCGATCAGGGCACGGTCCCGCAGGTCTCGGGCCGACGTGTTCCCGGCGTGCTCGTAGAGGCTGCCGAGCAGATCCAATGTGAGGGGATCTGCCTGACGTACGGGAAGGTCGGCTTCTCGCCTGGCCATGCCATGGAGGCGGAGTGTGATCTGAGGATGGGCGAGGGCTGTGATGGTAGAGAGGTCGTTGGACCGCATCGCACGCCAGCGGATCGCGTGGATCGCCTGAGCGGCCGTCGACGGTTTCACGCCAGACTCGACGCGATCCGCGAGATGAAGGATCAGGCCAGCGACCCAACGGTCGCGTTCGGGGCCAGATTCTTCAGGGCACAGAGCCTCGAGGTCGTGCGCCAGCGCCCAGCCCGCCCACGAACGCCAAGCTCGGTCATATGTCCGCCGGGTGTTGGCGGACACCGCCTCGTCCGCGAGATCCATCGCCGTCTGGACGATGCTCGCATCGACAGACTGCAGAGGGGCCAAGGGGTTCGTGGTCATGATCGCAGGATAGGCGCCGGGGCGGATTCTCGGCGGTCACTGGCCGAGGGAGGCGAGGAACGAGACCGCGGACACCAGGGCGGCGGGGAGGATGAGACCAAGGCATCCGGCAGCGACCGTCAGCCGGACCTTGACACGGTAGCGGTGGTGCAGGCGACGTTCGGCGGCGAGCATGCCGATCGCCGCGTTCAGTGCCTCGTCGAGATCATCCCTTTCGGTCGGCAGGATCGCGTAGAGCCGGTTTTCGGCAGCATCGGCCTCATCGAGTCGGCCGCGGCGCTCGGCCCGTGCGGATGCGAGAACATGGCCAACAGCGGCATCGATCACCGCCTCAACGGTGGTCAGCTCGAGCTCGACCACCGAGTGCTCGTCGTCCACCTGGTGCGTGACGATCCGATCGAACTCGTCGTCGGCTTCGGGAATCTCATCCATACCGACCACATACCCGGTCGTCGCTGCCCCTCAACGGCCGTTCAGAGACCGCGCAAGGAAACCGGGCTCCGTCTTCAATCCGGGGTAATCTCACTTATCCCGAGCCAGGTTATCCCGGGTAGATCAGTGGCCGCGGTGGTGATGCGACTGGGCAGGAGCGTTGTCGGCGATGGCTTCGCGGACTTCGGTGACGACCATCTGCGCGAGTGTGGAAGTCGAGCCCCACCGTGCGCATACTGCTTCGAGATCTGTGACGAGCGCCTCGAGCCGTTGCTCACTTGTCGGTCGCGGCCCCTGTTCGAAGGTGTCCAGCAACGTGGTCATATCCTCACCTCCTCTCCCAGGCGTCAGTGTGCGTCGAGGATGCTCGCGACCATCGCGAGGTTCCAAGAAGCGACGGCGGTCGTGATCGGGCCCCAGAACACCCACCGGACCGTCCGGCGAAGCCGGTAGTACCGTGCAGTCCCTGGAGATGGTGCCGTGATCTTCATGCTCACCACATACCCGGTGAGTCAGGCAGCTGCCCGCCGGTCGCGTGCGCAGGTGCGGCACTCTCTCACTCCGCGCTTGTTGACGTAGACGTTCTCGGATGTGAGCTCGTGGCCGCGGCCACACGTTTCGGCGAGTCGCCGCGAGCGCCGCGCCGTCACGCCTGACGCCTTCCGCATCTTCCGTCTCTCGGACTCCGTCGTGCCGCCCCAGATGCCGAACGTCTCGCCGGCAGTGAGGGCGTACAGGAGGCAGTCCTCGCGTACCTCGCACCGATCGCAGACCTCCTTCGCCCGCTGGGCGGTGTTCCCGGAGTTCTTCTCCGGGAAGAAAAGATCGGGGTCCGTCTCAGCGCACAGCGCTTCTTGGGTCCACGGCTGGGGCTCGATGAGCGCCGGGCTGTCACTCCACGCCGGCGGAGGAGCAGCCCCGGTCCTCGAAGCGAGGACGGTGCCGAGGCCGTTGTGTTCGTGCATGATCAGACTCCCCTCGAGACGAGCCACTCGACTGCAGAGTCGGTGGAAGTGAACCGATTGCCGAGCGCGCTGAAGGCGCCCATGTACAGCGACCGCGTGATCTCCGGGTAGGCGAGCTGCGTCTTCAGCAACCTCAGGTCCAGGCACGCGACCATGCCGGTGTCGGATTCGGAGCGGATCAACCGGCCGGCGGCCTGAGCAAGCAGGAGCGCGGCATCGGCGGCGTAGATGAGATGAGACGAGGAGAAGCGGTCCAACTGAAGTCGCTCCACCAGGTCGTCGACGCGGGCTTCGTCGGACGGGTTCTTCGGGCTACGCGGCACCCGGTCGATGATCACGAGCGAGCATGTCTCGCCGGGGGCATCGACCCCGGTCATCAGGGACTTCGTTCCCACCAGGACGCTGCCGACATCGGCGCGCCATTCTGCGGTCACGGTTCCCGTTGTCTTCGCGTCCCACTGGGTGTGCACACGGATGTCGCGGGGAAGGCGCGCGCGGAGGGCGTCGGCGTAGCGTCGACCGCTGGCGGAAGTGGCGGACAGGACCAGTGCACGACCCGCGTTCCCTCGAACGAGGTCGACGATCTGATCGGTGCACCATTCCGCATGCCTGCCGACGTCGAACTGCGGCTTGCCGTACCGGCCCTCGCGGGTGACCTGGGAGAGATCCCGGCCGGTCAGGTGGGGGATGAACAGCGCGCTGCGCTCATATGCGCGAGCGAAGGGGGTCGGGTAGGCGGTTGCTTGGGCGTTGAGCCCGGCCTGCTGTGCGAATCCGGCGGGGATGGTGGCGCTCAGTGCGAAGACCGGCAGGCGCCGGGACTCTCCGTCTTCCTCCAGCACGGTCCAGAGGTTGTCCTGGAGGATCCAGCCGACGGAGACCGGCTTCACGCAGCCGACGAGCCACGCACGTCGGTTCTCGTTCGGCTCGGAGTGTTCGACCCACCGGGCCCACCCGCTTCGATGCCGTCCGATCTCCTTCACCAGGGCCGGCATCTGAGCGAGCCTGTCCGAAGCTGACGCGGCACGAATCTGCTTCGTGACGTCCCGGCTGTGCGTCATGGATTCGAGAGCGGCCATTCCGCGCTCGGCCCAGACCTTCACACGGATGTCCTGATCTGCGAGCGGAGCATCGTCTGGTCGTAGGCGTCGGATCTCATCCGGTTGATGCCTGTGCGGGGCGAACCGCCGTAGCTGATCGTCGATCTCGCCGGCGATCACCTCCGCTTCGTCCATCCACGATCGAAGAGTCGACGGGGAGCCCGCGGCCCGATACGCACGAGCGGCCGCCGTGAGCAGGATTCCGCCCGAGAGCTTTGCCTCGCCTTGGCTGCGTACCGCTGCCGGCAGCTCATGTGCTTCGTCGACGATCACGAGGTCGAACGATCCGAGGCGTTTGCCGCCGGTGACGATTCGAAGGCGCTTTGCCGCTTGGACAGCAAGCATCGAATGGTTCGTGATGACGATGTCAGCGCGGGATGCTCGGTCCTTGGCGAGCTCGAGCCGGCTCGTCACCCCGAAGCGGCTGCCGTCGTCCGCCTCGCTCGACGACGCCGAGACAGCACGCCAGCCATCCTCCGTGTGCGGCATCGGGCAGGTGTGGCGGTCACCTGGCTCCCGATCGGTGAGGTGTACGCGGAGTGCCCACCTCACCAGCTGAGCGAACTCGCCGGGATCGCCGACGTCACCGAGCTCTACGAGGTCCGCCCTGTTCGGGATCAGGGTGTCGAGTCCGCTGGCGAGACGGACGAGGTCGTGATCGTCGGTTGCGAGAAGAACCTGGGCAGTCGCGATCGCCTTCGCGGGATCCGCGTAGTTGTTCGCACCGCGGAGAAACGCCACACGCACGGTCGCTTCGGGATGCGTCTCGGCGAGAGCGACATGCATGGTCGGCACGTCCTTGTCCTCCATCTGCCCCATCAACGACAGGGAGTGCGTGGACAGCAGCGTCCGATGACCGGATCGCACAGCGGCCCGGAACGCGATCGAGAGGGTGATGAACGACTTGCCGGACCCGGTGGGAGCCAACGCGATGACATCGCGGTCGTGCTCGAGGGCTGAGATGGCATCCAGGTAGAGCGCTTGCTGGCCTTCGCGGGGCCGCGCGTGGGGGAGACCTGTCGCGCTTCGCACAGCCTCGATGAGCAGGTCGAGGTCCTCGCCCTCGTCCTGGGGAACCGGGGGAGCGTCCGTCGCGATAGCGGTATGTGCCATGCAGTGCACATACCCGGTGATGGATTCAGTCAGCTTGCCGGAGGGCGCGGACGGCGACGGAACGGTCCATGCCGTCCATCTCGACGAAGTTCTCGGCGTCGGCCTCTTCTGGGGATCCGCGGAATGCACCGAGCACACTCATCGAATCCGCGCCGATCTCTTCGTCGTACTGATCGGAGAACTCCGCCGCGGCATACTCGGCAGCAGCGTCTGCTGACTCTGCCTCGACCAGACGCGTCTCGTGATCATCCCCCTGCACCACCCACGTCAGCTTTCCCCGATTCCCGTGAGCGGCCTGGAACGGGTCAAGCGCGCCAAGCGTTGGCGGAACGGGGACGAGCTCAGCATCCGGGTACTGGGCGAGGAGCTCCTCGGATAGAGAGCGTTCGGGATCGATCCTGATTCGTCCGTCGAACCGGCCTGTGCTGTCGTGACTGTTGCCCTGCTCATCGATTCGTCCCATGACCTTCGTACGCCCGGCGACGTGGCCCTCGTGGCACCGGGTATGTGCCGGGCATGGAGACGACCCGCGAGGCAACACAACGCAGGAAGACCGCAGCTGACGAGATCCGCGCGGCCGCATCCCGGGCAGCCTCGGACCCATCTGTCGAGCATGCGGAGCGGCTGCGCATCATGGGCGTACTGCTCGATCCGGACCTCGAAATCGTCTCCAGCGCCGTCCGCTCATACGGCACATTCACGCAGATCGAGCGGGACCGGGTCCAGGACTACGTTGTGCGATCTCTCGAACGGGTGATCCTCGGCACGGGCGGGCCTCGCGAGGTCGGGGAACGTCGACGTGTGGAACTCGCTTCAATCTCACGAGCGCCAATCGCGTGGGCATCCAAGTACGCCCGCTCCTGCGTCCCCGGTGGTGTCACGGAGATCAGGCGCGCGCGAGCGCGTAGCGCGGCGCCGGCGTCACCGTCGAACGGGTGGATGCCACCGATCCCCAGTGCCGAGGAGGCTTACCTCGAATCCTGTGAGAACGCGGTCATCACGGAGATCGCTGACCGTATCGAAGGGTGGGACCGCAAGAAGATGCTCCCTCACGAGATCGAGCAGGAGACCGCCGCCGAGTTGCTTCGGCTGCATGGCTTGCCGAAGCCATTCACCGCGGATACACGAGCGCGGCGGAGGATCTCCTCCCTGCTCGATCGCGAGGATGCGCCTGGGATGCTCGCGCGTTCGCTGCTCCACATGCTCGCGATCATCGAAGGCCGTGTAGTCCCTGCAGGCGAGGGCCCAGATCATGACCTCTTGGACCTCTGGGTCGATTACACCGTCGATGACGCAAGAGCTCTTCTCGAGGAAGGGCCCCTGGTGATCGCCGCGATCGTCCGAGGAACCGTCGTGATGCCCTCCCGGCCGAGCGAAGCCCAGCGCCGTGAGCTGCGGCGCGCCGCGAAGGGCCTATCGTCCGCGCGTGGGTGGTCCAGCCTGATGCAGCAGACGGAGGCCGCGTGGGTGGCGGAGCATTTCGCCTCCCGGAGTGCGCGCGACAACAGGAGCCCACTCAACGAGTCTCAGGCAGAACGCATCCGCGCCGCGGCGGCTGGGCACTGGGAAGAGTCGGCGATGGCTGTTCTCTCGTTCAAAGGACAGCCGCTGGGGCGGCACGTGCAGACGATCGCTGACGTCAGCGACTGGTTCTTCGGCGCCCTCGAGATGGTGCGCTCGGATGGGTCGGAGCTTCGGTTGAAGCAGGCAGCCTGACGCGAACCAGACCGGCATCGGCACCGTTCCCTGAGTTAGTTCGCTGGTGAACGACAGGAAAGCGGTGGGTCGACGTTCGGCAGACGTTCGCCGGAGTGCATCGTCACCGCTCCAGCCGGCGTCTTCGCCGCGTGCTGGTGGAGACCGGCGAACATGAGCGAAGATGGTTAAGCCGAAGGCAGGGCGATGGCGGACGACGGCGCGAGGAGATCACGACGGGCCGGCATAGACGTGGGCCCCTTCGGTATTACGCGGCGTCCGCGACAAACCACGTCACGGGGCCGACGCAGCTGATCGATCGCAGGAACGAAGTCTCTGTCGAGGGGTCGAGCCAGACGATCGAATCGCCGACGGGCTGAGGACGATCGGTGAACGGCGTGTACCCGGTCGAGATCAGGATCAGCGGTATGTCGGAGTCCCAGCGGTCGAAGGCAACGGCCTCTCGCACACGGTCGTGAAGGAGCACCGTGAGAGCGTCCTCGTCGAGGTCGTAGTGGTGGGCGACGTCGGCGAGGATCGTGGCCTGCACGGCGTTCGCGTGGTCGGCGAGGAAACGCGCACGGAGCACCAGCCGCTGGTCGTCGTCGGCATCCGCATGTCCGTCGATCACTCCATCGACGAGTTCCGACGCGGTCTGTGCCTCGGTAATGCTGGCGCTGGTGTTGTCCAGCAGGGCATGTCCGTCCATCACGCGGCCTCCAGCTCGAACTGCAGCATGCCGTCGCAGGGAGACAGGAGATCCATGCTCCCGACTGTGACCTGCAAGGAATCGACGCCGGCCTGATAGCCGAGGTGCGCGGTCACCCAGCGGGTCCACCACGCCGGGCGCAGCACGAAGTCGCTCATCACCACATCGTTCGTTCGGATCGAGCGGAGCGCCCCATCCAGGGCTTCCCTGCCATCGGGACGCTTGATGGCGACGAGCTCTTCACCGCGGACGGCCTTCGCGCCGAGCTGCACTCGTTCCCGTCTGCTCCACGCAACGATGTCGGCTGCGCCGACCATGCGAGGGACGTTGTCCGCGCGAATGGTGACGGCCCAGCCATCGAAGCGGTTCAGGGATCGAAGGAGCCGATCGAAGTTCGGTCGAAGGGCAGCGGCCCCCGGCCGTACATGCGGGAGGTCTGCGATTGCGAAGGTGTATGACATGTGTGGGGTACGCCCGGCGAGGCCGACTCCGTGGTTCTGGGTGTTCACGGGAGATTCTCCCTTCCTGGTCCGAACAGCTCAAGTGCGCGTTCCGCCCACTCGGCCGTCGTGGATTTACTGGGGATGGCCGTCTGCGGTCCGGAGATTCGAACGAGCAGGACGCCTGCCGAACGGCCGCCGTCTGCGATCCGCCTCAGGTGGTGAATCGCATCGGACCAGACCTTGGCGACAGGGATGTCGTGGATCAGGACCATGACGGGGGCGACGGGCGCACCCGGAGGGAGGATCAGCGTCCGCGCATCCATCAGGTCGGTCACTTCGGCGAGCACCCGACTCGCTGCAGCAGCGTCCGTGCTCAACGACCGCAGCCAGGGCTCTGCCCAGGCGTAGCTTCCACGGGCATTGGGAGCGATGACGTGGACATCCGCGCCGGCGTCGATGGCGTCGATGACGACGGAACCGATCTCGGTATCGACGGACGGCGACGCCTTTTCGGAGCTGACGGTACTGATCATGCCGATCACATACCCGGTGCCGGTTCGGCCTGCTTGGCCACTCGAGTCACTTCAGCACGCGCAGCGTTTGCTCGGGCGAAGCCGGTAAGTGGCTTACCTGTCTCCGGGTCGATCTCCCAAGCTTCCAGTGGGCGATTCGCGTCTGCCGCGGCGTAGTCCGTGGCCTCCAGCTCGCGGGCATGCTGGGCGATCTCGGCGAGTTCGGGGAATCGCTTCTGCACGATCATGGGATCCGGCCGGGTCTGGTTGAGTTGTGTGGGAGGGAGGCTCTTCACGCCGCGGGTGTGCAGCAACTCGATGAGCTCGTCCTCTTCCGCGTAGAACGACTTGAAGACGCACGCCGCCTGGCCGGCGAACTCGGCTGTGCCGACACCTTGCGACACCTTGGGATCGTTCTTGATGTGAGCCGGAACGACGGGGATCGCGCTGATATCGGAGTGGATGTTCCTGCGGTTTCGGTCAGAGGCATTCGATCCGAGCAGTGCCTTGTGCGGCAAGTTCGTCCGCAGTGCGACGCTTGCTCCGGTGTCGACGGTTGCTACCTGCGATGACACGACGAGGTGAAAGCCGACGAAGCGTTGCTCCGCCGCGATCTTCTCGATGAAGGTCCGGATCAGCTCTCGGGCGTAGTTCTTCGACTCCGCCTCGATGCGCAATGGGTCGTCTGCCGCGAGCCGTCTGGGGACGGAATCCATGGTGAACAGGCCGGTGAGCTCGTCCACGACAATGAGGACGTCGTGCATGGTCGCGCGGATGTCAGCCGGCAGTTGTGACATCTTCTTGACTCCGTAGCGCTTCAGGGTCGCGGCTCGGCGTTCGCCCTCCTTGTACAACTCTTCGAGGGCGACCGCGTTCTCCTGGAATGACTCGCAGCCCCACCCTCCGGGACGCACGAACGGCCTCCAGGATTCGAAGTCCACAGCCTTCTGCGGAACGTCGATGATCACCAGCTCCGCTTGGGCGGCGAGGGCGCCGGCGATGATGACGTTCACTGTGACGGACTTGCCGCCACCAGTAACCCCGCCGAGCTGCATGTGCGGTGCCGCGTTGAAATCGAGAGTCAGCACATCGTTGGGGACATCGCCCCGCTCGGAGAGCCGCTCACCGAGCGGGATCGGCGAGATCCCACCCCCAGATGGATGAGGTAGCAGTTCGGCTCGATATCGGATGACGTCGGCGAAGGTCGGGGGCACCGACGGGACGATCTCCCCGCGGAGTGTCTTGGCGTCACCAGTGAAGTACCAACCGACTTGCCCGACGGCTGTCTCCGCGACCTCCTGAAGTTTGGCGTCGTGAGCGCTCGGGGTGTACGAGTCTGGCAGTTCGAGTAGGAACCCTCCGCCCTTCCGAGGGCTGATCTGAACGTCCCAGGGCTTGACCCGCAACGCGTTCGCGACTGCGCTCCTGCAACGTCGTTCCCCGTCGGTGAGCTGTGACAGCACCGCCCGGTTGATGTGCGGCTCGAACCGGGTCAGGAACCAGCCCTCGTACTTCGGGTTCGATTCGAGCATCGCCGCGGTCTTCTCGCCATCCGAGGCACGCATCTCGCCGCCCAGGTTGATGATCTTGGTGCGCTTGGTCGCACTTTCGACGCTGTGCATCACGCCGCGGTTGATGAGTGTGACGTGCGTGCCGTCGAAGTCGACGACCTTCCAGCCCTTCCCTCCGCCGCGCTTCTCGATCCGCTCCAGGAGCTCGTCGACATGGCGCGTGCTGTTCGGGTTGAACTGCGGGCCGACCTTGATCTGCGTGCGCCTCATACCGTCCAGCCCTGCGAACAGGAAAGGACCCGGCGTCGCACCCACGGCAAGGTGCGGCGCCGGGTCGGGACCGGGCGCAGAGCAGGGGGAAGGCGCCCGGGGTCTCTGGTCAGCGCAGTGCGAGCAGGGTTTCCTCCTTCTCTCGCTGTCGGCGGCTGATGCCCTCCGGCGACTGATCTCCGAGTCGTAGGAACTCGTCGCTGGGGCGGTGCTCGACGGTCGCGAGACGGTTCCGGAGGTCCGCGTAGTAGAAGACGCTTCCACGCGCGACACCACCGTTCCCATCGGGGAGGTGCTGCAGCGAGTCCCAGTTCAGGCCGCCGCCATCGCCGTGGTATCGCTCGGCGGTGATCCGCTCCAGCGCGCGGGGGTTGTCGATGTTCGCCAGCTGCAGTGCGGCGGATGCCTCTTCCTCGTCCTTGATGTGGCCGATCAGGAAGCGGCTGATGTATCCCTTCAGGCCGATCTTCAGCGGTCCGGAGGGACGCTGGTTGTAGAAGATCGGGAACACGCCCCACTGGCCGCACAGACGTCCAACCTCGTCGAGATCCGAGGGGCTCGCCTTCTCGAGCATCCAGGACTCGTCGAAGTGCAGGACGCCGCGGCGGCTCGACAGGGACGCCAGGCTGCCCCAGACGAGCATGCGGATGACGTTCAGCGAGTTGCGCACTGCCGGCTCAGCGCGCGGGAGGTCCGCCGGGTCCATGCCCATCGGCGGAAGCTCGACCTGGGTTGCCCCGGACCGCACCAGGGTGAGGCCGTCGGCAAGGTTCAGTGCCTGGGTGTGTGGTTCGATGCCGAAGGTCGCACGGAACATCGGGTACACCTGGGCGTGCTTGAAGATGGGGTCGATGATCTTCTGCTCGATGAGGCCCGCCTTGGCTGCCATAATCAGCGCCTGGCCAGTGGCCTTCGCCCCATTCTCGATGCCCCAGCTGATCGCGAACGAGATGTCGTTGGCGTAAGCATCCACGCGCGAGTCGTGGTACGGATTGACGCGGTGGATCATGCTCGTCGCCTTCGCGATCGCGTCCGCACGGTCAGGGAAGATCCGGACCGGGTCGAGAGGGCCGTCCGCGGACACCATGTCGTCGAGGCTGATCGTCTGCCCGCCGGAGTAGCGCACCATGTCCGAGAGGTCGCTGTTCTTCTTGAAGTCGATGATGACCTGCGGGTGCAGCAGCCGGTTGAACTGGTGAGCGATGTTCTGCAGCAGCATCGTCTTTCCCGCACGGGTGGCGGCGAGGACATACAGGAACGGGAGCGTGTCCTCATCGGCCGCGGCGACGGGAGAGAGGTACGCAGGCTGGCGGTCGTCCTCGGTCATCCCGATCATCGCGCCGTCAGCGTCACCGATCCGCGTGAGCGTCGGCAGGGCGCTGTAGCTGATCGTGGTCTGAGGGAGATCGTGCTGCAGCGGGTTCGCCCGGACAGCGGAGTTCGCCATCGTCTCGTGCCATGCGGTTCCTTGGCGGTTCAGCATGGGGGACAGCTCGGCGCCGGGAGGCGAGAACTTGTCGATGTCGTCGATCACTCCGCTGAACCCGACGATCACGGACGTGTCCATGAGAGTCGCCGGACCACCATTCGCGTAGGCGCGCTCGATGGACGTCAGTTGGGTCTCGCGCTCCTCCAGCTCGGCACGATCCATCTTTCCCTGGGCCTGCAGCTCGCTCAGATCGGCACGATACCGACGCTGCTGCCCGCGTAGCTCGTTCCGGGTCACCTTGGAAGGCTCGACCTTCGCGCGGATGGAGATGACCCGCGCACCGTTCTCCAGCAGCGGGATCACCCATCGAGCTTTGGTGTCCGTGGCGGGAGTGAAATCCAGGTCGAAGGACTCGACGGCCGCGAAGCTGATCGCGTGCTCCCCGATCGCCTCCGGCCAGTCGCGGCAGTCGAGCCGGTTGATGTCGACGGCTGCGCGGGCCTCGGCAGCGGAGTGGAAGAAGTGGATGTGCTCGTCGTGTAGGAGGACGGGCACACCCTTTGCGAGCCCGTAGTTCCACCAGCTGTCCGCGAGATGCAGCTCCTGGAGGCTGGGCACGGAGAAGCCGGCTCGCGAGAACACCATCGCCATATCGCGGTGGTCCTTCTCGTAGTCGGAGAGGGGCGATCCGCCGTAGCGGAGCGTTTCCCACACGGAGTCGACGGCGCTCTTGAGGGTCCCGTTGCCGGTTGTCGCCTTGAGTCGCACGCCGAATAGCAGCACACGCTGGATGGTCGGACGATCGCCGTACTCACGGTTGAGCTCGTCAGCGATCGGCGACTTCGGGTTCGCCTTGAAGGTCGTCGGGACGTTCAAGAGCAGCGCATGCGTGTCACGGTAGGTGGACTTGACCTGGCTGCGGTGCGCGCCGCTGCCCGCGAATGCGGCGAGAGCTTCGTACGCGTTGGCCAGACCATGACCGACGGCGACGGCGCCCTCCTCTGTGCGCGCATCCGGCACCGAGCCCATCGGCACGGACCGCCACAGCCACATGGATCCGTCGATCCCGGGCCACAAGCCATCGAAGAGCGGGCGGCGCGCACGCGTCTCGAACTGAGGAAGGATCGGGATGGTCAATGCGCTGTTCGCGGGCTTCTTCGCCATCATGGTGCCGGCGTCCCTTCCGGAGCAGGAGTGTCGTTCGGGTCAGGGGACTCGCTCGGGTCTGGGGTCTGCGAACCCTCTCCCGGCTCGAGGTTGCGGGTGTCGACGCCGGCGATGGCATTCGCCTCGGGCTTGAGGTCGGGTCCGGTCCCGGGCTCACCCCAGGCAACGACATAGGCGGCGTCAGTGTTGGCTTGCAGCACGAGGAGGTCGTAAGTGATCTTCTGCGCTGTCGGTGGCTTCGGACCGAGGAGCTCCTCCTCGGTCGGGGTCTGGCCGTCCCACCAGAGCTCGAGCGTGACCTGGACGATCATCCTGGTCTTGTCGTCCTTGGTCTTCCCATCCGCGGCAGGGACGACTTTGTAACTCGCGGTCGTGATCTTCGCGGACTGCAGAGTCTCGATCCCCACCAGCGGAACGTAGGTGCTGCTGGCATCCTGATCACGCGTGACTCGTCGGAGCGCGGTCGGGTCGCCGCCGGTGAATGCGCTGGCCCACTCTTCGACCGCGCTCTGCACGGCTTCCGACGGAGTCGCGGTCCCGAGCCCGAACCAAGGCGACGATGCTGTCGCAGGGGCATCGAGGATCGGCAAGAGGGTGGGAGTCCCCATCACACTGACGCCGGCGCCGTCGACGACGACCTGGACGGAAGCGCTGTACAGCGAGTCATTCCGTTCCAGGGTGAAGCGGTGGAGCTCGAAGTGGTAGCTCACCGGCTTCTCGGTGTCATCGACAGGTGCCGGAGGCTCCTTGACCTCGAATCCGTCCCAGGAGATCAACTTGCCGTTCGGCAGTGGCGAGGGATCGGCGGTCAGCCAATCGATCAGAGCGCGTGTCGCCGCTGGCTTTCCTGCCGAACCGTTCGTGTCGAACGATCCCAGCTGGGCAGGTTTCTCGGCGTTCATACCCTGGATGAGGCCGATGGATACGAAGCCGAGCAGCACGGCAAGCGGGAAGGCGCCGAAGGCCATGATCCAGACGCCGACGCGCAGGATCTTCCCTCGGCGTTTCTCCTTCTGAACGTTCGGAGCCTCGGCGTTGTAACGGGTGCCGGGATCCTCCCAGACGCTCCGGGGCTGACGGCCGGCCATGATCAGCGCCCAGCCAGTTCGGAGACCTGTTCGAACGCAGCTCGCTCGTCGTCGCCGATCTGTTCCACAGCCTGGGCGAGGGCGACTGCGGCGGCGCCGTCCTTCGCGGGGATCGGCCCCGTGACGACTCCTGCCGCGACGAGCAACGCCCACGCCTGCTTCGCGTCCTCCCGGCTGAGCTGCATGGCATGAACAGTCGCCTCGTGGGGGGAGCGCCCGGCGGCATCGGCAAGATCCGTCACCAAGGAGATCGCTGGTGTGCCCTTGCCTGCGACGACGGTGGCCGCGAGCGAAGCGAGATCGTATTCAGGTGCCCCGAGGCTGACCGCGAGGATCGCGACCAGGTCCTCGCGGGCCTCGGTGAGCTGGACGTACTTGGCGATGGCACGTGCGGCACCTGCCCGTGTGATGGGTTGACGGGCTCGCGAACCCGTGCGAGCGTTCCGCGCGCTACTGCGCTTCGGACCGCCTGCCTCGCCCCGGGGAACGTCGACCTCTTCGGTCTCGTCCTCCCCGTCCTGCTCGATGACGTCGATGTCGTCGCTGACGGTGTCGGTCGAGTGCTCGTCGATTGCGAATCCGGACATGGGTCCTCCTGCCGTGTGAATCCCTACATCCGTCCACCCCTGCGAACAGCGACAAGCGGATCCGCCGATTTGCTGATGAGCACGTTTGCTCTGTCCGGCCAGATGCGGTCAGAGCGGGCGAGACCGGGCCATTCCCTACTCCCGACTGGGAACGGCAGCGCTGGTCAGACGGACAGACATCTGCGGACGGATACATACAGAGACCCCGAGGCCACACATGAGATGAGAGAGTGAGGGACAGGAGTCGGGAAGTAGTAGTAGTAGTTCTCTAGACGAGTCGTTAACTCTCTTCTCTCTCTGGTCGGGTCCGGCACTGACCAGAAGGGAGTAGGGCGAGACCCGGACAGACAGGCTCTGTCCGGGTCTCGCTTTGGCTCGGTCCGATGCCAGCTGGCTCAAAGGAACACGGTGGCCAGGCGGAGGATCTGGCCACCCTGGACAACACGCCGTGATTGGTTCTCGGCGAACTGAATTACCGGCCTTCGGGCATAGCCTGGCAGGCGCGACACCCCTTCCGAGGCGAGGGCCAGACGACCGCGATCCGACCGCAGCAGGTGACCAGGAGCGGCAAACAGCCCGCCCGTGGATTCTTCTGAGACGAAGAACTCCGAAGGGGTGATTGGTGCGCCCGACGCGAAGCTCCAATCTGCAGACCGGGTATGTGCAGCCCATGACCCAGACTCTGCTGCCCGATACCGCCTGGTCCGGAGGCCATCTGCTCCTCGGCGACCCGGAAGCGGTCGACAAGGTGCGCCGAAAGGTCCTCTCAGCCTCGGTGGCTGCCAGCACGCTGAAGTGCCCAGCGGCGATGGCCGCATCACGCCTGCTCCCTCGGAACGAGGACCCGTTCTCGGACGCAGAGATCGGCACTGCGATGCACGCCGTCTTCGAAGACCTGTACGCGCTGCCAGCACCGGAGCGCACCCACGAGAAGATCGATGAGCTCGTCAACGCCGCGGCGTCGCAGAAATGGGCCCTCGAGAAGCTGGAAAAGCAGACGAAGGACGCGCTCAGAGCGAACGACGCGAACCGACGGAACTGGATCGAGCAGATCTCCGCCCTCTGCCATGGCATCTTCGAGATCGAGGATCCTCGTTCTGTGATCGTCATCGGCATCGAGGCGACGCTGTTCGTCACGGTTCGCGACATCCCCTCCATCTGCAAGATCGACCGGATCGACTGGGTGCCGTGCGCCCCGGATGCCGTCGGGGCCGTCACCATCGAGCAGCTGCGCAGCCAGCATTCCCTCCTCGTCACCGAGATCGACGATCTCCCCGAGGTCGCGGACGGCGACAAGGAGGCCTGGAAGGCAAAGAGGAACCTGGAGGACCGGAGGGACTGGTTCGAAAAGACGATCGCGGCCGTCGAGGCGTCCGGCGAGCACTCGGGCAAGATCGCGATCCGCGACTACAAGAAGTCGAACGACGCGAAGAAGCTGAAGACCCCCAATCCGATGTACTCCGACGACTACGGGGATCAGCAGCGCCTATATGCATTCGGGGTTGAGGCATATACGGGGATTCGCCCAGCCATGGCCACGCTCTATTTCCCTGCCCTCGGGAAGGTTCGCGACATCAACCTTTCCGCACCGGAGATGGACAAGATGCTGCTCGGCTACAGCGGCGCGTGGAAGCTCATGAATGACTCCGCGGATCGAGCGAAGTTCGAGACACGTCCGTCGAAGGTCTGCGCATGGTGTGAGCTGGTGAACTCCTGCCCGTCAGCGCACCCGGCAACCAGGGCCGCTCCGGGCACACCGGAGGAGCGGATGGACCGCTTTCAGCTCACGGCCCGTCGGCAGTACGGCGCCGTGGAGCTGGGCATCCCAACTCTTCGTCCAGGTGCCGCGGCCGCCGAAGCGCGAACGAGCGCGCCTCAGCGAGAGCCCAGCGTCGACGTCGACACTCCGATGGTCTTTGCCAACGCCGCCGAGCCCGAATCCGCGACTGCCACCGCTGAGACGTCGGCCCCCGAACAACTGACCGAACCGATCCCGGCACAGGGCGATGACCTGTTCCCGATCACCCTCGGGGGCTCGTCCGCGACGGCGGCGACACCGGATGCTGTCATGCCGGTCGTGAGCGCACCGGGCGACGAGGTGCCGCCCGCGCCGGGTATGTGTGCTGAGACAGCACGGGAACCGAACCAAGGAGGAAGCGTGACCGAGCAGAACATTCGAGTGCGAGCAGAG
Organism: Microbacterium esteraromaticum; assembly: GCF_900163815.1. Taxonomy (GTDB): domain Bacteria; phylum Actinomycetota; class Actinomycetes; order Actinomycetales; family Microbacteriaceae; genus Microbacterium; species Microbacterium esteraromaticum_B. Next base: position 115,393 of record NZ_FUKO01000033.1, read on the forward strand.
GCCGCACCGCAGCAGGAACTGATCGGTTTCGATCTGAACCTCAACTCGTGGTCCGCGATCGCTCTCGCCGGCATCGTCTCCCAGTCGTTCAAGCACATGGACGAGCAGAACATCCCGGTCAGCCGTGAGGCATGGGCGCATTTCAACAACGTCCTCGGCGGCATCGTGCTCCGGGCGCAGGCTCAGCTGACCGGCCAGGCCACCTGGCAGGCGGGCGCTCAGACGCGGATTCGGGGCCTTCTCGCCGCACGTCTGGAGCGACGCCCGTTCCCGTTCGGGCGTCCCGTCGGAGAGATCGAGAAGTGGATGGCGGACACGGAGAAGTTCCTCATCGTCGGCATGACGGAACTGATCGACCTTCACGGCCGCGACCTGCTGCAGAACGACTCCCACAACTACTTCGCTGCCGCCGCGCAGCCGTGACGGAAGGAACGACATGTCCATCGAAATCACCGACTCCCTGAAGGCGCAGATCCTGCTCTCCGCAGTGACGTCTGCCGGCCCCGGGGCGACCGACGATCAGGTCAACGGTCAGATCAGCCGCATCGTCGACATGCTCTCGGACGGTTCACCGCAGCTGCGCATCTTCGACCACGCCGAGAAGAAGGCCGAGAACTCGACTGGGGTGGGTCACTTCGTCGGCACGATCGTTTACGTCGACCTCGAAGGGAACGGGGTCGACGGCAAGCAGCCCACGAACCGCCCCATCGTGTTCATCCGGACGGGCGTCTCGAAGTACTACTCCGACGGCATCGAGCACATCCGCCTCGATCGCATCGACTCCCGAGACGGAGAGCGCGCCAAGCAGCTCACCCGACAGGCCGAGAGCCTGATCGGCCACAAGGTCCTCGTCACCAAGCGTGGTGAGAAGGTCGGAGGGGAGAGCCAGCGTGTGCTCGTGGCCCTCGAGGACCGCGGACCCGACCCGGACTTCCCCGCGGATTTCACCCTTCAGCAGGGCGCGTCGATGATCGACTGGAACTCGCGCAAGACCCCGGATCGGGTGTCCATTGTGCCGCGACTGAAGCGGCTGCCTCAGTTGCACAACGTCGCCTGACACCTCTACCGAAGGCCGGTCGTTACGACTGGCCTTCGGTATGTTCCGGCCACGGATGCAGAGGGCCGAGATCGAGGACGTGCAGATGGGGGCGACCGTCCTCGTCCAGACGGATATCGACGCTCTGGTCGGCGCCGGCTGCATGGGACAGCGCAGCGAGTACAAGGTCCATCTCGGGACGGCCCAGAGCACTGATGTCGTCGTCGAGCCGTACGGGATCGCCGCCGAGAAGCGAACAGGCGATGCGCACGACCCGCTGTTCGCCCCCGGACCAGGCTCCGGAATGCCACCGCAGGGCATCCACGTCGATGGAGCACACCCCGTCTTCCGTGACGTTGAGCCACGGGGCGCGGGCGTGGATTGCTCGCTGATGCCGGATGAGCAGCTCGACCGCAGCCTCGGTGGTGCGGGAACCGTGCGCCCAGGCGCGTAGGCCTGCACGTAGTTGCTCCGGTGTCACTTCCATGGCCATAGGACAATCACCGCCCCGATGGCTCCCCACGCGGCGTACAGACCGGCCAGCGTGCCGAGAACGTGCTCCTGCGGGTCCTTCCCGGTCGAGCCGAGAAGAGGGACCGCGAAGCGCCCCGACGGCTTCCACATCGACTTCAAAAGGAATGCCTGTCGGATCGGTCCGGGCGGCGCGGGTTGGAGCGGCCAAAGGAGAGGGACTCCGCCGAAGGTGAGCAGGTCGCCGGCGATATGAGCGGCGTAGCCGATGCCGATGCAGACGGGCAGCCAGGCAAACTGTGACGGCATCAGCAGGGCCACCAGCCCAGCGAGAAGAGCGCCGAGCACCCATGCGGTCAGCCAGCGCCTCCCGCCAAGGACTTTGAACGCGAAGGCAGTCGTGGCGGCGACGGCAGCCGCCGAGCCGATCTGGATCGGGAACTGCCATCCCTGCGGCTGCCACTGGAGCTGCCCGAGGAAGTACGTGCCGACCACGACACCGGCGATGGCGAGGAGGGAGTGCATGCCCTTTCGGTGTCCGCCGGTCACGAGTCCCACAGCTCCCGCGGCAACGCCTCCGAGGACGGGCACTGAATGAGCGATCGTGGCGTTGTGATGGTCGGCGTCAGGGAGCAGCGCCGCACCCCCAGCGACTGCAGCCCCGAGGAGGACTGCCTCCGCGGGGAGCGGATACCATCCGAACGCCGGGATCGCGGTGGACGTCACGGCCACCCAGGCGGCCGCACCCGTTGCCGCGTGGTTGACACCCATCATGGCTGACCCGCCCGGATGCGGATTGTCTCTTCATTCGTGGACACAGGATCGTCCTCTCCGCTGCGGCCCGTGGGTGGTCAGCAGCTCGGTAGTCAGGTGAACAGGTCCTCGACCTGGGGTGGTGCGGGTGAGGGCGAGGAGACGTCATCGAAGAGGTCGTCCGCAGGTGCTGTCCGGGGTGCGTCATCGAACAGCTCATCCGGGATCATCTCATCGGCGTCCGACGTCGGCGGAGCGGAGAACTCGCCGGGGGCATCGGCGACAGAAGCATCCGGTGGCAAGTCGGGGACCGGATCCGGGTCCGGTTCGAATGTGAACTCAAGATCGTCGTCGAGGTTGAGCACGACGTCGACGATCTCCTCATGCGCCTCATCGAGCGTGTCGTTCGATGAGGTGATCTCTTCGCCGAACACCTCCACGCTCTGATCTGCCTGCGAATCGGAGATCGACAGGTCAAGCTTCTCGCCGGCGGTCAGCGGCGGGCGGATCTCGGCGATCTTCTCCGCGAGGATGCGGAAGTGGTCAGCCTGTGATCCACCGGCCCACCAGGTCTGCACCGCGAAGGCGGATTCCGACGTGGACTCGAAGACTCCGCGGCCGCGGGGGACGGACGGGCCGAGCAGCCCTAGGGCGCTGCTGGCGTCGGCGAACGCGCTCATCATGTCACCGAAGCTCATCTTGCCCATCGCAAGGCGGGACATCTGCGACTTGATGGTCGCCCCACCGGGGATGTACTTCAGCTCCTCGCGGGTGAGTTTCTGACCGGCGAGCACGAGCACGAGGCCCAGGGCTCGTCCTTCACGGAGGATGCGCCCGATCGCGGAGCCGATGAGGAGCTTGTAGTTGTTGATCGCGACGGTGGCGGCGTACTCCTTCCGCTCCGCTTCATCGGCGTTGTCGCGGAGCTTCACTAAGGCATCAGGGATCACCAGTGATGTGAACTCGTCGAGGTACAGACAGGACAGCCGAGGGCGGACATCGTCAGGGAGATCGCGGATGTTCGAGACGCCGTAGTGCTCGTTCAGCTTCTTGTGCTCGTCGAGGAGGCGCAACAGGTGGCGGACGACCGCGACGGTCTGGGTCCAGGTGGTCGCCCGAGCGCGCAGCCACGGATCCGCGAAGAGGAAGTCGTTGAACCCCTTGATCGGGTCGGCCGCGTACACGTCCCAGAACGACATGATGTTGTCCGCAGCCATCGCGGACATGCCGATGCCCTTGCCGGAGCCGTTCTGACCGAGAACCATGAGGTGGCTGTCGTTGTCGAGGTGCCAGGTGACCGGCGCGCCTTCCACGCGCGTGCCGAAGGTCGTCGACCGGGGTGCGACCACCCCCATTCGGTCCCACATGAACGGTGCCGGGCTCGGCATCGGATCGACGTCGCAGACCAGCATCGTGAAACGGGAGGGGTCGGCGTTGTGCCGGACGTTGATGAACGTCTTCCCGGATGCTGCGCGGAGCTTGTCGACCGTCTTCTGCTCCTGGAAGTCGGTGATCGCCAGGGAGCGGGGGAGGGTGAACTCGAGGACGTCCACCTGCTCGTTGGTCTCCAGGGGCTCAGCAGCAATGAGCCGCGGGGCGACGCCGTCGACCGGCGAGGCGAGGTTGGCGTCCGTGAAGCGCTGCTCCCAATCCAAAGCCAGGGTGAGCTTCTTCGCCTCGGGGCGGGCGAATTCGACACCTCGGGATTCCGGCACGGCGCCGACGACGACACGGACGTGCTCGCCGCTGTCGGTCACCCTCAGCCAAGGGGTGCCGCCCATACCGCCGCGAATCTTCTCGGCCTTCTGCTTGACCTCGGAGAGGACGACGCCGTCGTAGAGACGCAGACGGACATCCCAAATGTGCCCACGGGAGTCAGCTGTGGTGAGGGAGGTGACCGCGACGACTTCGGGACGGGCGAGCTTGGCCGCATCGAATCCGCTGTTGACGGCGGCGGAGATGGCCCACCGGAGTGCATCGCCCGGCCTGCCGCGGCCCGGAGGCTCCAGGCGTGCCGGGTCGAGCGGGATGGGCTGCGCCGACCAGAGGACACGGAACGCGCCGGGGTGCCGTTCGCCGGCTTTGTCGCCGCGGCCTTCCCACCCGATAACAGACACCCACGGGGCGTTGCCCAACGCGTTCGCCAGCGCTTTCTCCTTCTGCTGCGTCAGGAAATACGAGCCGTTGATGCCCTGCGGGGTCATGAAAGGCTGGCACTCGATCGTCTGGCCAGTCGGAAGCTGCGCTGTCTTGTACACGTCGGATTCGGTGCGGGGTCGTGCTTCGCCCATCTTCAGCACGTCGCTCCATCGCTGGTTCCAGCGCGCCTCGCGTGCGAGCTCCACGAATCGGTGGGCCTGGCGTTCGTCGACATAGTGCGTACTGTCCGCAGTCAGGGCGCCGACGTATAGCAGCCCGGTCTTCTTGTCGTAGACCCCATCGGTTCGAAGGGCAGCTCCCACTTCTGCGGCGATGGCAGGGAGGATGCTGGCGACCGGGGCATCCGTGGCTTCGCACTGCACAGACCACGCCGCGGTGCTGTCCGTGTCGGCGGTGTCCCACATCGGGTCGAGGGCGGACACCATCAACTGCGGATAGCTGCTGCCGGCGATCGCCAGGGCTGAGCGGACGCGCTCGCGCAGGAGACCGCGGTCGACGGTCGGATCTGAGACATCGATGGGCTGGTCGACAGGCCATGTGGCCACGCTGAAACGGGAAGGGTGCCGGCTGCCTGGGATCGGCTGGCCCGAGCTGTCGACGTCAGGCTCGTTGAGTACGGCGATTGCCTGACCAGCTCCGATGAGCGGGTGGATCCTCGAGCCCATGCCCAGCATCCCGGATGCCCCCTGAGTCGGCGGCGCATCGAACGTGTCAAGGATCAGAGGCGCTGCGGGATCACCGTGCCGGGAGTGTGAGATGAGGTACGGGCGGGGGTCCATCTTCAACGGCTCCCAGCGTTGCTGCCAGACCTCGCGCGTCTGGACGGTGTTCCGCCAGTCGCTCAGGGCGTCCGGAAGTGTGAGAACTCGCCAGAGCACTGCGGCGAACACGGTCGCGATTCCGGCCAGCAGCAGGGGGAACGGGACGAACAGCCAGGTCACGCCGAGGTGTGCAGTGAGGAACCATACGCCGATCGCTGCCGCGGTCCCGGCCGCCGCGGGGAGAAGCAGAGCGGCGAGGAGTTTCACGCGGGACGCCTCGAGGAACTTCGAGAGGAGATCACCGATCGTGACGGGCGGAGCGGGGTCCTCCATTGCGGCGTATCGACGGCGGGTCGCGAAGAACTCGACGGTGGTGATGTATGCGCAGATGGTGTTCGGCCACATAAGCCAGGCGCCCGAGTCAGGCATCCACCCCCACAGCGCCATCGCGTCGACAGGGAAGGTGAAGACAGTAGCGGAGAGTCCGAGCGCCCCGATCGACGTGAACGACATCGGCACGACCAGCCAGAAGATGACGATCGCCGCTTGCAGGACTCGTGCGATGTTCTTGAGCGGCCCCTTCGCGAACTGGTTCGCGCGCTCGATGTGCGGCTTCACCTCCGACGGGTCGTTGAGCAGCCAGTCGCGGTTCGGCACGAGCAGACGCCAGCGGAGCGCTGACCACCGGCGATGGCGGAGGACCGCGGCATGCTCTCCGGGGTTGCCGATCGTCGGGTACCCAGCAGCGTCCTTCTTGCCCGTCAGCGGCGGGGACGAGCTCATCATGCCGGCGACGATGAGGCCGAGCAGGAGGATGACGAAACCCGGCAGGCGGAAGATCGACGCTGCGACGCACAGGACGACAGCACTCGCGCCGACAAGCGGTGCGAGGTTCGGCTGCGGGGCGACGCTTCGTGGTGCCGCCATCATGCGTCAGTCCCGTTGACGAGTTGTGACAGGATCTGCACGATCACCGGGTCCGCGGGAGCCGCGCCGGTGAGCCGGGGAAGTCGCCGGCGCAGGGTCCTACCGTGAACCACGACAGCATCCTGGGGGCGGTAGGCGAAGGTCAGGAGTGCGCCGTCGCCCGCAGGCCAGACGGCAAGGATGTTCGGCCCGAACACTGTGTCTCGGGTCATGCGAGAGTCGAGGTGACGCCGCAGCGCTGCTTGCGCCGTCGGTAGCGTTTTCTTGTCCGCGAAGTCGATCTTCTCCAAGCCTCGGCGGGTCCGCCCGGCGGCGGTCCAGTAGATGCCGTGGCGCCAGACCTTCGAGTCGATGATCGTGACCCGGGACCCGGCGACGACGACGTGGTCGATGTTCGCGGTGAACCCGGGGATCGGGATGCGAAGGTCGTGCAGGACCGTCGGCCCGCTGGGCAGACGGGCGAGGTCGTTGAGTACCGCGGCGGTGCGCTGCTCGCCGGCGCGTCCGATGTCGGCGACTGCGGCGTTCTTCGCCCAGCCAGCGTCGACGAGGGAGCCGCCGGGGCGGCCGATGACCGTACCTGGAATGCCGGTCATGATCCCTGCACCATCCCGACGATGTTGACACCGAGGGCGAAGAGCATGGCGCCACTGATGCCGACGACGGCGACGATGCTGAACCACATTCCCTTGCGGGAGTGGAAGTATGCCCCGATGTCGTCAGCGTCCTCGTTGACACGCTCCGTGAACCGAATGGTGAGGTCCTTGATCCTGCCCATGATTGCTCTGCCTCCATGTGTTGCCGTATGTCGTCGTGTTGCCGTATGTCGTCCAGCCCTGCGAACACGAGCACCGGTCGTGCACTAGAAGCGCAGGCGCGCGGGCGGTTGAATCGCTCCGCCGATCTCCCTGTTCTTGCTCTCGAGGTCTTGGAGTCGGATGCCGGTGCGGCGGTTGCGTGCCGGGTGCGGTATCGGGTCCAGGCCGGCTTCGCGGAGCGAAAGCATGTGCAGCTGCGGCCGGGCGTCGACGGGGTCGCGCAGCCAGTGCGGTGTGGCGCGAATGCCGGATGCGTTCGCGATCACTGCCGTGGGCTCGATTGGCATCCGGGACGGATCGAAGGGCACGGATTCCTCATCGAGGAGGTGAGCGTCGACCCATCCTCCCGATGGTCCGTTCGGTCGTTGCGCGCGGAACGTGAACAGGTCCGCGGATGCCTCCCGGGGCGCGGGGAACAGGTCCGTCCAGTCGGCGTAGAAGATGCGGTCCGCGGTGCGATTGCTGGCGATGCCGGGCACATCACGTGTGGCTCGAGCAATCGCCTTCCGGGCTGCATAGTGGACAGACTTCTCGGCGCGCACATCGACGCGGTCGACGCCGACGAAGCAGACGACCAAGCCGTTGGTCTCCAGAGGTCGGCGGGCGAATACGTCGCACCAACTCTTCACCTTCTTCACGAACCGGTGCATCCCGCCGGTATGCGCTGTCGTCTCGATGGCGATGCGCAGCCCATCGCGTCGGACGATGACGGCGTCGGCGGTCTGATTGCTGACGCCCGGCGGCTCTGGTGCGCCGGCGCCGGAGTACGCGAGAGCGCGCACACGCGAGAGCCGCTCGCCGAGGACCGTGCCGATCCGAGCGAATTCTGCGAGCCGGAGGCACAGCTCCGCGGTGAGGATGTTGTGCCGGTCGAACTGGCTGCCGCTTGTCCACGACTCCCCGCCGGTGACGGACACGGTCTCGGCGTACGTCAGCAGCGGGGCGAGGAGCTTGTCGAAGACCTCCGTGGTTGCGGGCCGCCACAGGGCTGCACGGTCAGCGCCGGCCGTCTCGGAGGTGGGGGCCCAGATGGTGCCGGAGTCGATCAGCCCGAGCGCGAAGAGGTCGCCGATGACGCGGTCACGTGTGCCCGCGGCGACCGTGCCGGCGAACGCGGCCTGCTGCTCTGCGGTGAGTGTTCGCCACCCGGCGAGGGCGCCGAGGATGTCGAGCTTGCGTTCCCAGTCAGCATCGATTCGGGCGAGAGCTTCGGCGGGGTCTGTGCGCAGCCGGCCCGGCAGCTGACCGATCACTCCCGCGGCGCGAAGCCGCTGGGCGTGCTCGCGCTTGACCCACTGTCCGGCGGACCCGAACTGCCACAGACCGTCCCAGTATGGGTCCAGCCGAAGAGCGGTCCGGTTGGATGCATCCGGTGTCGCGGAGGGAATCTGATCGAACCGCATCATGCCGCCCAGGTGCCGGCGTCTCGCTCGCCTCGGTAGTCCGGCATGACCGCGTTGAACGGTTCGAGCTCGCTGCCGTCGTAGATCGTCGAGATGATCGCTTCGTACCGCCGAAGGTTCACCAGGTCGGGTGTGTCCCACGTGGTTCCGGAGAGCGTGAGCGTGGCGACGATCTCCCGGACCGTCGTGCCTTCCTTCTGCTTGAAGAGCGCAAGCGTCCCGAATCCGAGGAGGATGCGCCGCAGCTCGGGGATCAGCGTGTCCGGTGTCTGCGTGGCGAACATGCAGCGGAGTCCGTACGCTCGCGCGTCGTTGCGCATCCAGGAGATCACTTCGGCGGAGACGTTCGCGATGTGCTTCACCTCATCGGCGAACACCCAGACGGCGCGACCGCTCTCGAACCAGCCGACGCACGTCCGACGAATCGCGCTTCGCAAGGTGAACAGCATCAGGCTCGACAGGTCCGTCCGGAGCTTCTCATCGAGCACGTGTCCCCACGGGCTGATGCCGGTGTTGATGACGACCGCTCGGTCCTGGTCGAGCAGCTCATCCCATGTGCGTGTGGACGGTCGCGACCACCAGTGCTCAGCGGACACGAGCGCGGAGATCTTTGTGCGCGGCGCTTCCACCAGCTGACGTCGTTGTGCCTGCGTCACCCCGGTCCCGTAGATCGGCGACAGCGTCGCGACGGCCTGCGCCATCTCCTCCGGTGCGTCCGGCTGAACGGCGGCATCGGCGAGGGCGGCGAACAGCTCGGAGCCGATCTCATCTCCCTCGTTGGTGAGGAGCAGATTCGCATAGAACCATGGCGACGCATCGGTGGGGAGCGTGCGCAGTACCACCCGCTGCGCGATGCCGTGACGGGCGATTAGCTTCGACGCCTGCATGACGTTGGTGAGCGTGTCGAACGAGCGCGCACCGATCGACTCCTCACCCCAGATGTACTGCATGGCGCTGACGACGTCGCGTGCCCATTCGTGGGCCGTCTGACCCGGCAGATCCGGGAACAGCTCGATCCCTTCGAGCGCGGTCGGGTCGGCCACGTGGAAGACATCTGTCTCGTCGCCGGCGAACTCCATCCACTTCGCGTACTGCTCGGTGGCTTTCCCATCTCCCTTCGTGTCGAACGCGACCATCGCGTTGCGTGCGGGCAGTCCGAACGCGGCGCCGGGGTGCTTCCGATCGCACGCGAGCGAACCCCACAGATGTTCGAGCAGCGCTGTCTTTCCGGAGCCCGGCTGTCCGATGGCGGCGAGGCCCTCCCACATGTCGGCGTACGACAGATGGACGGGGCTGTCGTCGACGACACCTGCGCGCGGTCCGACCTTCGCGCGAAGCTCGCCGGGGACGGAACGTGTCGCCGTGGATGCGGAACCGGACCCGGCGCCAGTGTGCGGGGAGACGAACGCCAGAGGAAGGTGCGGGCCGACGAGGAACGCGTTCTCCTGAAGCGGGTAGTCGCCGTCTTGCGCGGGTACTTCGGTGAGCGCACCGGTCTCCTTGTTCTGCACTGTGCGTGCGGGCTTCGGCGGTTGCCAGCGGCCGAACCGGCGAGACGGGACCGGCACTTGCCCCCACGGCAGAAGGCGCCGCACCGTCCGAGCGAATGACGGAAGAACCTGGCGGCCAAAGAGCACCGCGACGGCAGCGGATGCCACAGCCGCCGGGATCGAAGTCCACCACCACGGCCACGCGATCTGCGGGATCAGCATGGATGCGATCCCGGCGCCGGCCAGGAGCACGGCGAGCACGATGAACGACGTCACCAGCTTCGCGGGGGACACCTTCTCGCCGGTCACGTTGAGACCGAACCCGGGGATCGCGCTGGCGGTTCGCACGGTCAGGTCCATCGCGCGCCGGGCGTCCGTCCCGCCGGCGAGCAGTTGCATCACGACCGCGTTCGGAGCGAGTGAATGGTGGGTGCGAACACCGAAGTGCTCGAGCCAGATCTTGTTGTGCCGGCTCTCCGACTTGGACGGCTTACGAACCGCCATCGCCACCCACTCGCCAGGCTTCAACATGTCTCCGATGACGCGCGACAGCACCGTGAAGTCTGCGCCCGCTTGCGTGTCCGGGCGTGGGGTCGATCCGCGGTCGAGGCGTAGCCGGGCGACGTGTGCAGTGCGGGTCAGATCCGGGACCTCATCGACCTCGTCACTGCGGGCGTTCATGCTCCGCGCGATCGCGAATGCGACGGACTCGGCGTCAGAGAAATCAGGGGTGACGAGCACATGCTCCAGGCCGGTGTCAGTGCGCGTCGTGAGGAACGTCGCACCAGCAGGGAGGGCGACGATCGCGCTGGAGGCGACGTTGCCGAGATCGGTGGCGGAGGTGTGCATCGCGCCGGCCTTCGTGAAGCGGAACGCGCGCGCTGAGTGTCGAGACGTCATATCGTCCACCCCTGCGAACAGCGACCCCGAGCCCTGGGAGAAATACGGCCGGGAAATCGACATCTCGCCGTGTATGTGGCGACGTAATTCGCCCAGCGCCACCACATACACGGCCCCCGCCGCTCGACCCCGCAGTTCCCTGGGCACAGGGACGTGCCGCCGGGGCGGGGTCTTGTCTCACCATTGAAGGCTCGACGGAGACGCTTCGCGTCTGCGCTTCGCGCGGGATGGTTGGGTGTCTGAAGCTGGCTTCTGCCTCTGCACCATCCGGGCGGATCGACGACGATCCGCTGCGCACCGCTGGTGCGCTCTGCTGCTGCTTCACCGGGTACACGCCCGGCATGCTCACGAGGGTGGACCTGCCTTGTCCGGGAGGGCGCGCGCAGCGCAGACAATTTGTGCCCTTCGGGCGTCATGGTCGCCTTGACAAGGTCAGCACCGGCACAGCCGGGCAGCGTCACGTCGACGGAACGACACGGAACGAAACGGAACGCACGAGACGGCACAGGACGCGACACCACACGACGGAAAGGACGACAGGGAACCGCACCCAGGCACAGCGTGCGCAGCACCACGAACCCGGCACCCCGAAACGCACGAACAGCCCGCAACAACGGCAGCGAAACGACCCAGCGCAACGTCACCAACACGACAGCACCACGACGGCGGAACGCCCCACGCGACACCACGGCAACAGAACGGCAGCGGCAAGCCGCGCCACGCGCGAGCGGCCGACGAAGGAGGCCGCGAGCTCTTATGTATGCGGGGGATCGGATGGGTTCTGCGCTGGTCGGCTGTGTCGGGCTATCGCCTGCCGGCGCTCGGTCTGCCTCGCGCGATCCGTGCTCGGCTATCGCCTCTCGCACATCCTGGGCCGAGATGTGCTTGCACGGTTTGTCGTGTTCGTAAAGCGGGTGGATTCCGCGTGATCCGATGACGCATGCTGGTACGAGCATCATCGGCGGTTCCCACCTAGTCGCACCCGAGCGACCTCGGTACGCTTGGCCGGTGCGATTGGGAGGTCTCCTGTGACGTTGACGACGCGTCTGGCGATATCTGCGTTTGATGATCTACGAGCAGCGGTACGGATGGATGCGCCGACCGCCTCGGTGATTCTTGTTGCGTGGACTCGTAGTCACATGTCTTGCGGTGTTGTCGGCCTTGAGGACGATGAGGGTGGTGCCGTCGAGATCCCACCATCGAAGCTTGCGACGCTGACAGCGCTATTGCCACGGCCTGTTGATGAGAGCGCGTTGCGGTTGATGTACCCGGAGGTACTGGAGGGCGTCGATCCGGGCGAGGTTCCGGAGGCGGAGCGCGTGCCCGGGATGCTGCGCGGGCCCGGTCCCGTACTCCTCCGAGTGCAGGTTGACGAGCCGGCATGGGCGGCGGTGACGGATCATGTGGTCGAGCAGGTGAACGCCGGTCTGTGGGTGTCGGATGACGATGTCCGCGACGCGCTCTATTCGGTGCTGTCCGTGCCGGAGCTGCCGAGTGCGTGGATGGATGTCGAACGCAGGAAGGCGGCGCCGGAGGTCCCGGGGGAGCGGGTGTTCGAACCGGTCTCCGTGTCGGATGAGACGGGGCGCACGATGAGCTGGGAGAGCGCGTCCCGATGGTTCCCGATCGCGGATGCTGCGGAGGCCGCGGCGGATCTTGCGAACGAGCTCGCGGAGCGTGCGCAGCGTGAGCGTGGCGCACGTGGTGACGGCTCGATGATGATGACCTACCGGATCAGTCTGGTCTGACCGATTCGAGCGTCCGCGGTCAGGCGGCTTCCGGTTCGCTGGGGTCCCAACCTGACCGGACGGCGTTGTGCACGCAGGAACCGCACATGCCGTAGCCGGCGTGCATGTCGAGGTAGTCGATCTCCTCACCGCATTCGCGGCAGGCGTCGTCCGGGTCGTCGTCGGTGATGAGTCGGATCAGCACCCGGCGCGCGTGCTCGATGTGCTCGCCGGTGACGACGTCGAGGTTCCAGTAGTCGTCGCCGGCGTTCAGCAGGTCAAGCTGGGCGGCGATGATCTCGTGCGCGGCTCCAGGTGCGAGCGAGATGTCAGAGCGGGTCTGCACGAGGATCGGGTTCGACGGGTTGTGCTGCGTGCGCGCGTACTCCGGGCGCGGGTCGTGAATGTATCCCATGCGCAGCCTCGCCGCGGATGCCGGGGCTCCGTTCTCGTCGGCGACGCGATGGTCGTATGTGCGACCGGTGAAGTCCTGTGCTCGCCACGGCTGCGGGTCGTTGTTGAACGGCGGTCGGCTGCTGAACAGAGTCATGATGTTGCATCCACGATCTGGATGACGGTGAGCTCGTCGACCTGTGCGAGCACGGAGTAGTTGGCGTCAATGAACATGACGCCGATGCGCGAACTCTTGGCGCGAGGTGCATCGGTCGTGATTCCGATGCGTCCGCGAGGGTCGCGCACTGCCTGGCCCGCTTCGGTGGGGGTGCTCATCGTGACCTCGGTGGCATCCTCGTGCGTGGCTTGCTCGTATCGGTGCGAGTGCGGGCAATCGTGCGTGGTCGTCGCCAGCGCGCACTGTCCGCCGTCGGAGTGGAACGCAACCCACGTGCGCTCTCGCGAGAAAGAAGCGTCAGCCATGGTCAGATGCCTTCCATGATGTCGGCGGCACGGCCGAGCACGACGAGCAGCTCTCGTTGCGTCGGTGCGCACTCACCGCCCGCGAGCTCGTCGAGAGTGAGCGTGTATCCGCGACGGTTCGGTTCGCTGAGCGGGAGATAGCGGATCGCCTCCCATGCTGCGGCGGCAGCAGTGCCGAGGTACGCAGCGAAGGCCTCCCCAGGAAGGGGTTCGGACGGTGCGAGTTCGAACGCCCGATGCACGAGCGCTCTTTCGTCGGCGGTGACGAATTTGAACGCGTCCAGGTGGCGGGTGATGATGTCCGCGAAGACTGTGGTGCTCATGCGCATGGGTCTGCTGCACGGATAGGTGACAGGTTCTAGTCACGCAGCCAGTGCGGCTGGCGTGTTCATGATGGCCTCGAACTCGATCGGGGTCAAACGTCCGAGGCGGGGTTGGCGACGGCGCCGATGGCAGGTCCGTTCGATCCAGATCACGATCGCGCTGCGCAGCTCTTCTCGGCGGGTCCAAGTGCGGCGGTCGAGGACGTTCTTCTGGAGCAGGCTGAAGAACGATTCCATGGCCGCGTTATCGCCGGCAGCGCCGACTTTGCCCATCGATCCGACCATGCGGTGACGGGTGATTGCGCGCAGGAATTTCCTGCTTCGAAATTGCGATCCGCGATCCGAATGGATCACGCAGCCGGCGACATCGCCGCGCATCGCGACGGCGTTCTCAAGCGCCCGGACGGCCAGGCTCGACTTCATCCGCGAGTCGATGGAGTACCCGACGATCTTGTTCGAGAACACGTCTTTGATCGCGCAGAGGTAAAGCTTGCCCTCCGCGGTTCGATGCTCGGTGATATCCGTCAGCCACAGCCGGTTCGGAGCGTCGGAGGTGAACTCGCGGCCCACGAGATCGTCATGGACCGGCGGGCCGACCTTCTTGCCGTTCTTGCCCCGCTTCTTCCCGAACGCGGACCACCAGCCGTTGTCGGAGGCGATCCGCCATGCGGTCCGGTCCGCCATCGACTCCCCGACGTCGCGCGCCTCGTCGGCCAGGAGCCGGTGCCCGAACTCGGGGTCGTCCCGGTGCGCATCGAACAGCGCGTTCGCGCGATACGCCTCGACCACCTCGGTGTTGGTGACGGGGTTCGCCAACCACCGGTAGTAGGGCTGGCGAGCGAGCTTGAGCACCCGACACGTCACCGCGACGGGAACCCCGTCAGCGGCGAGCTCAGTCACGAGCGGGTAGAGCCTTTTCCCGGCAGGTTCGCCTGCGACAGATACGCCGCCGCCCGCCGCAGCACCTCGTTCTCCTGCTCCAAAGCCGAATGCGCTTGCGCGCCTCCCGCAACTCAACCCCCTCGGCTCGGGTCTGCCCTGGCCGGTCACCGTCCTCCACCGCGGCGCGCTGCAACCATTTCTGCAGGGTCATCGGGTGAACGCCGAAATCTTTCGCAATCTGCTCGATCGTCACACCTGGTTCACGACTCATCGCAACACGCACAACGTCGTCACGGAACTCTCGGGGATAGGGCTTCGGCACAATGACATCCTTCCAGCCCACCCTCCCGGGCAAGCCAACTCAGATGTCACCTACACGTGCAGCAGACCCGACTCCGCCCATCAGGGCTCGAACGCGGCGGTTCGAAATTGCCACCTCGGACTTCGACCGACGTGCACGTGCTTCGCGATGAGCGCTTGACATGTATCTTAATTTTCAATATAAATTGATAACGAAACAAAGGAGTTGATGTGGGACAGAAGGCATCCGTGCGCGACGTGAGACGTAACAATCGAGCTTTGCTTCTCCGACAGCTCCTGCGCGACGGGGAAACCTCGCGGAGTGAGCTTGGTGCTGCCAGCGGCCTGTCGCCAGCGACCGTCACCAACCTGGTCTCCGAACTCATCGAGGACGGGACGATCCAGGAGACGGGTTTCCTCGATTCATCCGGAGGGCGGCGGAGGGTGCTGCTCCACGCGGATCCGCATTCCGCGTTCGTCTTCGGTGCTGACGTGGGTGAGGCTTACATCACGACGGCGATCTTCGGGCTCACCCTGGAGCGGCTCGCCACGCGTACGACGGAATTTTCGGGTCGTCGGATCGAACCCGCAGAAGTGGGGCAGGTCATCGCCCGGCATGTCGAAGAGCTGCTCGCCGAGACCGGAACGCCGAGAAGCCGCGTCATCGGACTCGGCCTCGGCGTTCCCGGTGTCGTCGAACATCCGATCGCTCTCGACGCGGTCGTCCACGCCGAGGTCATCGGTTGGGAGAGTGCGACGTTCGATTGGCTGGAGGCAGAGCTTGGTTTCCCTCTCCTCATCGACAACGGGGCGAAGACCACGACTCAGGCCGAGGCATGGTACGGATCCGCGCGCGACACGCAGCATGCAGTCGTTGCCCTGCTCGGAGATGGCGCCGGTGCTGGCATCATCACGAATGGGCGACTGTACCGCGGCGCGAGCAGCAGTGCCGGCGAATGGGGCCACACCAAGATCAGCCTCGACGGACCACTTTGCCGCTGTGGATCCGTCGGCTGCGTGGAATCTATCGTCGGCGCGTCGGCCGTGCTTCGCGCCTGGACCGGCGGGGACGAGTTCGCCGGCCGTGAGACGCAGGGTGTGAATGCACTTCTCATCGCAAGTCGGACCGGCGACGTCGATGCTGTGGTTGTGATGAAGGACCTGATCGAGCACCTAGGCCTGGCACTCTCGAATCTCGTCAACCTGTACAACCCCGAGAAGATCATCGTCGGCGGCTGGTTTGGCGACTTGATCATCCGTGACCATCTCGAAGAGCTGCGCGCCGCAGTGCGTCGCTTCTCGCTCAAGCAGCCCGGGGAGCAGGTCACTGTCGAGCGATCCCAGCTCGGCGTGGATGCCGTCTCTCTGGGAGCAGCCACCCTGCCCATCGACCGGTTCATCGAAACCGGGTTGGTGCACTCGCACGTCTGACATCTGAACGCTCACTACCATCACGTCAACCCGAATCCGAGAACTACTGAAGGAGATGCAATGAAGCGCCACCTAACCACCCGCACCGTCATGTCTGGGGCACTCATCGCCGTGGTATCCGCTGGGCTGCTCGTCGGCTGCGCTGCCGACGAGCCCGGTGAATCCGGCGGCGAGGCCGCTGCGGGATCGATCCGCATCCTCGCCGTCGAGGGCCCTGAGACCGACGCGCTCGAAGCAGAAGCCGCGACGTTCAGCAGCGAATCCGGCATCGACGTGAAGATCGATAAGGTAGCCCGTGACATCTGGGGTCAGCGCAAGGTCGCCGAGCTCACGCAGGATGCCGGCACCTACGACGTCGTGTTCCTCGGGGGCGGTGACGATGCCGTCTGGATGCTGAAGCACGCGCACGTGCAGGATCTGACGCCGTACATCGGCGAGGACGCGCTCGCCGATGTGGTGAACCACGAACTCTTCACCACCGAGGACGGCGCGTTTGTCGGAGCCCCGCAGTACTACAACTTCCCAGTGACGCTCTACCGGGCGGACCTCTTCGAGGACCCGAAGGAGCAGGCGGCCTTCAAGGCCGAGTACGGTCGCGAACTCGCGGCGCCGACGACCTTCGACGAGTTCATCGAGATCGCGACGTTCTTCAACCGGCCCGATGAAGGCCTCTATGGAACCTGCCTCGGCGGCGTCGACTGGTCGGTCTTCCTCGATGACACCTACTTCACCTACGGGCAGGGTGCAAACTTCGGCGACCTCGAGACCGGCGAGCTCACGCTCGACACCCCTGAGCAGGTGGCCTCGCTGAACTACATCAAGCAGCTCACCGCGCTGAGCGCCCCCGGCTGGGAGTCGCTGAGCTTCTTCGACTGCGACAACCAGATGAAGGCAGGTTCGGTCGCTCTCTACCAGAACTGGCTGTACGCATGGAACGCCGTCGGCGGCGATATGGGCGACAAACTCGGCATCGCACCGCCCGCCGGTGAGCAGACCCACCTCGGTGCCATGCTGGCGACTATTCCGGAGGCGGCGCCGAACCCGGACGGAGCCGGTGAGTTCATCAAGTGGATGCTCTCCGACGACTTCCAGTTGGCGCAGACCGAGCAGACCGGCAACCTCCCGGTTCTTCAGACGCAGCAGGACTCGGACGAGTTCGCCGCGGCGCTCCCGGAACTCGAGTTGCTCAAGTCGGTCGCCGGTCGGCTCACCTACCTGCACTCGACCTGGTCGGGAGAGCTCGGCTCCGGCGTCTCGGAGGCGATCGCGAAGGTCAACGCCGGCGAGATGACGGCCGAGGAAGCCGCGAGCTGGCTGCAGAACGAGAAGTTCGCCGGGCGCAAGGCCATCGAGTGATGAGCATCGCCACCGCCCGCCGCGAGGAAGGCTTCGCGCCTTCCTCGCGGCGGGACCGCACCGTCGCTCCGCCACCGCCGATGACGCCGCGTGACCCGTTGCGGCGTCGTCGCCGGATCGGGCTCGCCTTCACCGTCCCGTCCCTCGTGTTCGTCGGCATCGTGATGGCGTATCCGCTCTTCTATCTCGTCTTCCTGGCGTTCCACACTTATCGCCCGCTGAGGTCCGCGGAGGTGACGCCGGCCGGGCTGTCGAACTTCATCGCCCTGTTCACCGATTCCGCGGTCGCGAACTCCCTGGCGGTGACACTGCAGTTCACCGTCGCGTCGGTCCTGCTCGAAGTCGTCATCGGTACGCTCTGCGCCGTCCTGCTCGCCACCGTGATGCTCGGGTCCCGCAGCCGCGGGGGCAGGCTGTACTCCCGGCTGCTCGGCTCGGCATACATCATCCCGTTCGCGGTGCCGGCGATCGCCGGCGCATACGCCTGGCGGATGCTGTTGGACGCCCAGTTCGGGCCGGTGAACGCTGCGCTCGGAACCAGCACGCCGTGGCTCGTGGAGCATCCGCTCCTGGCCATCATCGTCATCGACGCGTGGAAGATGATGCCGTTCGTCATCTTCGTGATGCTCGCAGCGGTCATGTCCATCGAACCGACGCAGTACGAGGCGGCCGCCCTCGACGGGGCCGGCGCACTCCGTCAGCTGCTCACCATCACGCTGCCCTCGATCCTCCCGATCATGGTGATCACCGCCGCTTTCCGCGCGGTCGACGCGTTCACGAAGGTCTTCGACACGGTTTTTGCGACGACAGGCGGCGGACCCGGCGATGACACGCGAGTCTTTCCACTCCTGATCTGGCGCACCGCATTCACCCACCTCGATTTCGGCGCCGCATCCGCGCAGGCGCTCGCAGCTCTCGCGATCTCGCTTGTCTTCGGCATCGCGCTGCTCGTCTCCCAGCGGAGGAACGCCCGATGACGATCTCGTATCATGCCCGCAAGCGACTCGGTGTCACGGCATCCGGTGCTGTGCTCACGGTCGTCGCCGTGCTCATGCTCGTGCCGATGGCCTGGATGGCGTTCACGTCGTTCAAGCTCGACGCCGACATCTTCACCACGACGCCGCTGCGCATCCCCGAAGCGTTCACCCTTGAGCACTACGACAACCTCTTCACGCGGTTCCACTTCGGCTCCTCCTTTCTCAACTCGACGCTGATCGCGGTGGCGACCGTCGTGCTCAGCGTCGGTATCGGCGGGCTCGCCGCCTACGGATTCGCGCGCTACCCCTGGCGGGGCAGCGGAGTCGCGCTCGCGTTCCTTATGGTCGCGCGGATGGTCACCCCGGCCGCGCTCGTCGTCCCGCTGTACGTCATCATGCAGTCGGTCGGACTGCTGAACTCCGTCAGCGGCGTCATCGTCGGCGTCACGGTCCTGAATCTTCCGTTCGTCGTCTGGATACTGAAGCCGTTCTTCGAGACGGTTCCCAAGGAGGTGGAGGAAGCCGCAGAGCTCGACGGCTTGTCACCGTTCGCGGTCTTCTTCCGCATCGTGATCCCGCTCGCGCTCCCCGGAATCATGACGGCCGTGCTCTACAGCTTCCTCGCCGGATGGACGGATCTGCTCTTCCCGATGACTTTCATCACCGACACGGAGATCATGCCGCTGACCTCGAGCCTGCTGCAGATGCAGACCGGCTACAAGATCTACTGGGGCGAACTGATGGCGGGCGGGATCGTGCTCACGCTGCCCGCCGTCGTCCTCTGCTTCGCCCTGCAGCGCTATCTGCTCCGCGGACTGCGCAGCGGGTTCTGACCCGTGGCCTCACGACTCGCGCGCATCGACGCGCCCGGACAAAGAAAGACAAGAATGATGAGCAATCTCGATGGAGTCCGCTGGGGCAGCGCCACGGCGGCCTACCAGATCGAAGGAGCGGTCGACCTCGGTGGACGGGTCCCCACGATCTGGGACGTCTTCACCGCAGTGCCCGGCAACACGACCCGGGGTGACACCGGCGCGATCGCGTGCCAGGCCTACGAGAAGCCCGAGGCCATGCTCGAGGCGATCGAATGGCTGGGGCTCGAGACGTACCGCTTCTCAGTCGCCTGGAGCCGAATCATCACGGGCCCGGGCGGAGAGGTGAATCCGGAAGGGGTCGCCTACTACCGGAGGATCCTTCAGGAACTCCGCGACCGTGGCGTCGCGCCGGTCGTGACCCTCTATCACTGGGATCTCCCGCAATGGCTTCAGGAGCGCGGCGGCTGGGCGAGTCTTGCGACCGCAGACGCCTTCGTGCACTTCGTCAGGGTCGCCGCCGCGGAGCTCGGTGACCTCGTCGACGACTGGATCACCGTGAACGAGCCGTTCTGCGCCGCGTTCCATGGGCATCTGAGCGGTCTGCACGCGCCAGGTATCCGCGACGAGGCAACAGCTCTGCGCGCCGCGCTCATGCAGCTGCACGCGCATGGCGAGGCCGTGCGCGCTCTGCGTGCCGTGGATGCCGGGTTCCGTGTCGGTCTCGCGATGAACCTCTCAGACCTCGAGCCGGCATCGGATTCGCCCGCAGACATCGCGGCGGCGGACCGTGCGGACCTGGTCGAGAACCGGCTCTTCCTGCACACCCTGCTGCAGGGGCGGCTCCCGGACGGGACGGTCGACTATTTCGGTGCGGATGCGGTCGACGCTGCGGTCGACGGCATCGACGTCGCCCGTATCGCGGAGCCGATGGATTTCATCGGCATCAACTACTACGAGCACAACGTGGTCCGTGCCGCCGAGCTGGGCACCGACCTCGTCGTGCGGGGGATCGAGAAGTTGCCGGTGCCCGAACCGCGGAGTGCGAACGGTGTCGCCGTGCGCCCGGACGGCTTCACCCGCGTGCTCCTGCGGGTCGCTGCGCTGACTCCCGATCTTCCCATCTGGGTGACCGAGAACGGCATCGGGCTCTGGGACTACGTCGGTCCGGACGGCACCTGCGACGATGTGGAGCGCGTCGCGTTCATCGAGAGGTATCTCGACGCGCTGGAGACGGCGATCGCCGGCGGCGCCAAAGTCGAGGCGTACTACTTCTGGGCGCTGATGGACAACTTCGAGTGGCCGTTCGGCTATCAGCTGCGGTACGGACTCTTCTACACGGACTACCCGACCGGCACGCTCATGCCGAAGGCGAGCGCCGAAGCCTATCGCGCGCACATCGCGCGCGGGTCCACCAGCATCGATGAAACTGTGCGCCGCAACGGTGCGGCGGCATGAAAGAGAGGAACACCATGAGACGCAGGAGCATACGATCAATGGCGGTCGTCGGCACCCTCATCACCGGCATGGGGCTCGCAGCCGGTGTCGGCACAGCGCAAGCGGACGAGCCGGTCACACTCGATGTCTGGCAGTCGAACTCGTCCGGCACGCAGGATGTGCAGGCGCAGAGCGATGTGACGCTCGGGAGCGTGAGTGATGGTGCGATCAACGTCAGAGTCGACGACAGCCTCGAGTACCAGCCCTACCTCGGGGTCGGCGCATCGTTCTCGGACTCGTCGGCGAGCCTGCTGATGGACCTGAAGACGAGCAACCCTACACGCTACGACGAACTGATGACACGTGTTTTCTCGACGACCGAAGGCGAAGGGATGGCCATGTGGCGCGTCCCGATGGGGGCATCCGACTTCACCGAGGCCGCGACGCACTGGACGAACGCCGATACGCAGGGCCCCTCCGGCGACCCGCTCGCGAACTTCGGCCTCACCGATCATGACACCGATCACATCATCCCCGTGATTCAAGATGCTCTTGCGATCAACCCCGACCTCAAGATCATCGCTAGCCCGTGGACAGCGCCGGCATGGATGAAGACGAACAACTCACTGCTGTGCAACACGAACAGTCAGGACAGCGAGCTGCTCCCGGCCTACTACGACGCGTGGGCCGACTACTTCGTGCGATGGATCGACGCGTATCAGGCGGAAGGCGTTCCGATCTGGGCCATCACCCCGCAGAACGAGCCGAAATACTGCCCCGAAACCTATACGGGCATGAGCTGGTCCGAGACGCAGATGCTCGACTGGGTGAACAACGACCTCTACCCGGCGCTGCAGCAGGCGAACCTCGATCCGAAGATCCTCGGCTTCGACCACAACTTCACGTACTCCTCGTTCGCTGAGGCGATGGTGGCCGGTACCACCAGCACGGTCATGGACGGCCTGGCATGGCACTGCTATGACAACAACGCGGACCCGGCGTTCATGACAAAGCTGCGCAACATGGATCCCAGTCGGATCGTCGTCGAGACGGAGTGCTCGTCGAATACGCTGCCGACGGACATCATCCGGTTCAGCACGGCCGAGATGGCGCTCGAATCGTTCCAGAACTACGCGCAGGGTGCGATCCTCTGGAACCTCGCACTCGACAGCACGGGCGGCCCGCACAATGGCGGCTGCGTGGGCTGCGTCCCGGTGGCGACGGTGGAGACGAACGAGGGCGTGACCGACTGGGAACTTCACCCGAACCTGTCGAGCCTTGCCCAGATCTCGCGGTTCGTGAAGCCTGGCGCAGTGCGCATCGATTCGACTGTCGACGCGCACGGCATCGTCACCGCCGCGTTCGCCAACCCTGATGAGAGCGAAGTTCTGGTCGCGACGAACGTGACCGAGAACCCTGTGACGTTCAATGTCAGATGGAACCGTCACGGCTCGTTCTCCTACACCTTGCCCTCTCGCAGCGTCGTCACCTTCGTCGGCGATGTTCCGGCCGCAGCGCCGCTGAACGCGTCTCCGACGGCGGGCAAGACCTATCGCATCGTGTCCCGCGCTAGCGGCAAGCCGATCGGGGTCTGTGCAGGCGCGACGAATGACGGTGCATGTCTCTTCCAGTGGAGTGACGATGGCGACGCCGATCAGCGATGGACCCTCGCCGACGCCGGCAACGGGTACCTGAACCTCGTGAACGTCGGCAGCGGCAAGGCGATGGACGTCCCGGGCGGGACGACGACGGACGGAACGCAGCTGCAGCAGTGGAGCATCTCGGGCTCCGGCAACTGGAACCAGCAGTGGAGCATCCAGCACGTCGGCGATGGGTGGTACACGATCGTGAACCGCACGAGTGGCGATGCAGTCGATGTGGCGAGCGGTTCGGTGACCGACGGCGCCTCGATCCAACAGTGGACGCCGGTCTCGGGGAACACCAACCAGCAGTTCCGGTTCATCCCGTACAACTAGTCGAGAGGTGTGGGCGAGGTCTCCGAGACCTCGCCCACACCTAGAGCTCGAATCGCTGGAAGCGCTCGTGACAGCATCGCGCTCTGGCATCCTGGCTCGGATCCATCGCTCCCCTGAGGGTGATGAGGTCCTTTACCTGGTGGCATGGGATCGTCACTCGTCAGTCGCCGATGTGGAACTCAGATTCGCGGACACCCCGATCGTCGAGATCAAGGCGGCGGGCAGGACTCGCGGTGTACCGGTAGATCGAGGCTGTGCACTCCTGCCCCGAATCGAATCCGGGTTGAATCTCTTCCAGGTGCGCCGAGCGTGAGCTGCTGGAACCTGCGTCGGTCCGATACTTGTTCGACTGGCAATGCCGTCCGCACCCTGACAGAAACTGAGAAATGACGAACGTCGAGACGCTGACCGAGATCCTCCCGTACCAGGACGCCGCTCTTCCGATCCCTGAGCGGGTCGCCGACCTCCTCGGCCGGATGACCATCGAGGAGAAGGTCGGGCAGATGCTCCAGCTCGACGCGCGGGAGGACCTCGACGACCACGTGCTCGGCAAGCACGTCGGCTCCATCCTGCACACCGCTCCCGAGCGCATCGTGCGCGCGAACGAGCTCACCGCGCAGACCCGGTTGCGGATCCCGCTGCTGGTGGCCGAGGACTGCATCCACGGCCACTCGTTCTGGGAGGGCGCGACCATCTATCCGACGCAGCTCGGGATGGCGGCGTCGTGGGATGCGGACCTGCTGGAGCGTGTCGCCAGGGCGACCGCGGTCGAGGTGTCGGCCACCGGGGTGCACTGGACGTTCTCGCCGGTGCTGTGCATCGCTCGCGACCTGCGCTGGGGGCGCGTGAACGAGACGTTCGGCGAGGATCCGTTCCTCATCGGCGAGCTGGCTTCGGCGATGGTGCGCGGCTATCAGGGCAAGGGTCTCACCGATCCGACCGCGATCCTGGCGACGGCGAAGCACTTCGCCGGCTACTCCGAGACGCAGGGCGGCCGGGATGCCTCAGAGGCCGACATCTCGCGGCGGAAGCTCCGCTCCTGGTTCCTGCCGCCGTTCGAGCGGGTCGCGCGCGAGGGATGCCGCACGTTCATGCTCGGCTACCAGTCGATGGACGGGGTGCCGATCACGGTCAACGACTGGCTGCTCAGCGAGGTGCTGCGCGGCGAGTGGGGCTACACCGGCACTCTCATCACCGATTGGGACAACGTCGGCAGGATGGTGTGGGAGCAGAAGGTGCAGCCCGACCACACCCATGCTGCTGCGGCGGCCGTGAAGGCCGGCAACGACATGGTGATGACGACGCCCGGGTTCTTCGAGGGCGCGCTGGATGCCGTGCAGCGCGGCCTCCTCGACGAAGGCGCGTTCGACGCCGCTGTCGCCCGGATTCTCACCCTGAAGTTCGAGCTCGGCCTGTTCGAGGACCCGCGGCTGCCGAGCGCCGAGCTCGACACGCTTGTCGGAACCGCCGCGCACGCGGAACTCAACCTCGAGGCGGCCCGGCGTTCGATCGTGCTGCTGGAGAACGACGGAGTGCTGCCGCTGTCCGCGACTCATCCGACCAGGGTCACCGTGGTCGGCCCACTCGCGGATGACGCCCAGACGCAGCTCGGCGACTGGGCCGGCGGGTCAGGCCAGGCCGGCTGGCTCGACGGCCAGCCCCGCGAGATGATCACCACGATCCTGGACGGCATCCGCCAGGTGGCGGGCGGAGACTGGACGGTCACGCACGCGCAGGGTGCCGAGATCCTCACCCAGGCGCCGAACCCCGAGGGCAGTCACTTCCCGGACGGGCAGCCCCGACCGCCGGTCATCGTGGCCGCCGCGGCCGACGAGCAGCTCATCGCCGCGGCTGTGGCGGATGCCGAGCAGGCCGATGTCGTCGTCGCCGTCGTCGGCGACCGGATCGAACTCGTCGGCGAGGGCCGTTCGACCGCGACCCTCGAGCTCGTCGGAGGGCAGAACGCCCTGATCGACGCCCTGATCGCCACCGGCAAGCCGGTCGTGGTGGTGCTGCTCGCCTCGAAGCCGCTCGTGCTTCCGGCATCCGTCGACAAGGCCGCCGCGGTGATCTGGGCCGCCAACCCGGGCATGCAGGGCGGGCGCG
Organism: Microbacterium esteraromaticum; assembly: GCF_900163815.1. GTDB lineage: Bacteria > Actinomycetota > Actinomycetes > Actinomycetales > Microbacteriaceae > Microbacterium > Microbacterium esteraromaticum_B. The sequence goes on from NZ_FUKO01000033.1 coordinate 140,315, forward strand.
CGCTGGCCGAGATCATCTCCGGCGCAGTGGAGCCGTCCGGCCGCCTGCCGATCTCGTTCGCGCGGCACGTCGGGCAGCAGCCCACGTACTACAACCAGCTCCGCGGCCAGCACGGCGACCGCTACGCCGACCTCACCCAGTCGCCGGCGTGGGCGTTCGGCGAGGGCCGCAGCTACACGACCGTGGAGTACGGCGACCTCGAGATCGAGGAGACGGCGCTCGCCGCATCCGACACGATCGTCGCGCACGTCACGGTCTTGAACACGGGCGCGCGCCCGGTGCGGGAGACCGTGCAGGTGTACGTGCGGGATGCCGTGACCTCGGTGAGCTGGACCGACAAGGAGCTCAAGGCCTATCAGCAGGTGCAGCTCGCGCCCGGCGAATCCGCGCGGGTGCGGCTGGAGCTGCCGGTCGCCGACTGCACGATCGTGGATGCTGCAGGGCACCGTGTCGTGGAGGCGGGGGAGTTCGAGCTGCTCGTCGGGCCGTCCTCGCGCGACGAGGTGTTGCTCGCGGCCCGGTTCGTCGTCGAGAGCTGAGTCGCGCACGCACAGCCCCTCCCGCGGCATCTGCCGTCGGAGGGGCTGTTCGCGTGCGCTGGCTCCCGTGACCGTCAGCGCGCCGAGAGTGAGGATGCGCTTTCGAGAGGAGATGGCAGTCCGGTCCAGAGGCACGTGAAACAATCCGCCCTCGTCCTTGCCAGACCCGCAGATCGCGACTTAGGCTAAAGCGTAAGAAAACCCCCCTTCACACTTCCTCACCAGAGAGAAAGATCACCTCAATGAAGAGCATCAGCAAGATCGCGGTCGCCGTGACCGCAGCCATCGCTGTCGGCGCACTGGCCGGCTGCACGTCCGACAGCCCCGCGGAAGGCGGCGAAGCCGAAGGTCCCCTGACGGTCTGGATCATGGGCGACTCCGGCGCGAACTTCGAAGAGCTCGTCGCCCCGTGGGCCGAGGAGTCCGGCACCGAGGTCGAGGTCGTCGCGGTCCCGTGGGACGGCATCGATGAGCGCCTCACCACCGCCGTCGCATCCGGCTCCGGCCCCGACGTGCTCCAGGTCGGCCTGTCCAAGCTCCGCACCTTCGCCGACGCCGGCGCGCTGATGCCGCTTGACGACCACCTGGAGGACCACCCCGGTCTCGCGCCCGAGAACTTCCCCGACGGCATCGCCGGCGACGCATCCGCAGTCGGCGGCGAGACCGTCAGCATCCCGTGGGTGAGCGACACCCGCGTGCTGTTCACCCGCACCGACATCCTCGCCGAGAACGGCATCGACTCGCCGCCCACCACCTGGGAGGACCTGCGCGCCGACGCCAAAACGCTCGCCGGCCGCGGCGACGGCCAGTACGGCTACTACATCCCGCAGTGGGACAGCCCGCTGCCCGTCTTCATGACGTGGTCGAACGGCGGCGACATCATCGACGCCGACGGCAACGTCGACTTCGACACCCCCGAGTTCGCGGCCGCCGTCGACACCTACACCGGGCTGTACGCGGACGGCAGCGTCCCGACGAACGCCGACTTCGACCAGGCGCAGGGCTTCATCTCCGGCGTCGCCCCGATGCTGATCAGCGGCCCGTACCTCGCGGCGACGATCGCCGGCTCCGCGCCCGAGCTCGAGGGGCAGTGGACCGTGTCGGCCGTGCCCGCCGGCTCCGATTCCGCCACCTCGGTGTTCGCCGGATCCAACCTCGCCGTCTGGCACAACACCGACCAGGTCGAGCAGTCCCTCGACCTCGTCGAGTACCTGTCCGAGCCCGCGACGCAGCTGGAGTGGTTCGACATCAACGGAGAACTGCCGGCGAACGTCGACGCGCTCGCCGACGAGACGCTGCTTGCGAACCCGCTCGTGCAGGTCTACTCCGAGCAGCTCGCCGACGCCCGCATCCTGCCGCTCGTGCCGAACTGGGACGGCGGCGTGGGCACCGACCTGCTCACCGCGCTCAACTCGATCGTGCTGACCGGCGCCGACCGCGATCAGGCGATCCAGACCCTCATCTCGCAGACCGAGGGCATCTCCGTCGACTGACGCACCCGCGTGGCGGTGGGGCCGCGGACCCGATCTCCGGCCCCACCGCCATTCCATACCCGAGAGGAGTCGCATGAGCATCGCAAGGATGTCTGCAAAGGCGACACCGTACGCGTTCATCGGCCCCGCACTGCTGCTGCTCGTCGCCTTCGGCGTGCTGCCGCTCCTGGTCGCCCTGGTGGTCAGCGTCACCGACATGGACATCTCCGGCCTCGCCGACCGGAGCAACATCGAGTTCGCCGGCATCGCGAACTACGAGCGACTCTTCGCCGACCCCGACTTCTGGCAGGCCTTCGGCAACACCGTCGTCTTCGCGGCGATCGGCGTACCGGCCGTCGTCATCGTCTCGCTCGCCGTCGCCCTGCTGCTCGCGCGCAGCAACAGCCGCTTCTTCCGCGCGCTGCGTTCCTTCTACTTCATCCCCGCGATCACCGGCATCGTCGCGATCGCCCTGGTCTGGGGGTATCTGTACAACACGCAGTTCGGCCTGTTCAACTGGCTGCTCTCGGTGGTCGGCGTGCCGCCGGTGCAGTGGCTCTCGGACCCGCTCCTCGCGAAGTTCTCGGTCGCCTTCGTCGCCATCTGGCGCGGCACCGGCCTGAACATCATCATCTTCCTCGCCGCGATCCAGGGCGTTCCGAAGGAGTATCGCGAAGCCGCCGCGCTCGATGGCGCCGGCTCCTGGCGCACCACCTGGTCGATCGTCATCCCGCTGCTGCGGTTCGCGATCCTGTTCGTGGCGATCACCACCATGATCGCGTGGATGCAGTTCTTCGACGAGCCGTTCGTGCTCACCGACGGCGGTCCGCTCGGGGCGACCACGTCGATGTCGATCTTCCTCTACAAGGAGGGCTTCCGGCTCAACCAGTTCGGCTACGCCAGCGCCGGTTCCGTCATCCTCTTCATCGTGATCGCGCTGATCACGGTCCTGCAGATGCGCTCGAGGAGAGATGATGTCGATTACTGAGACGCGCACGCCCGTGCAGGGCGAAGCCGCAGAACGGATGCCGCGGCCGCTGCAGCGCTCGCTGACGCCGCAGGCGCAGAGCCGTCGCACCTCCGGCCTGACGGTCCTCATCGGCGCCGTGCTCGCCGTCGGCGCACTCATCACCGCGTTCCCGTTCGCGTGGATGCTGCTCTCGTCGACCAAGCCACAGCGCGAGTCGATCGACTTCCCGCCGACGCTCCTTCCGCAGGCGCCCACGTTCGAGTACTACGTTCGCCTGTTCACCGAGCTGGACTTCGGCCGGTATCTGACGAACACCCTCATCGTCGTGCTCATCGGGATCGTCGGTCTGCTGTTCATGGCGATGGCCGGCTACGCCTTCGCGAAGTTCGAGTTCCGCGGCAAGGGCTGGATGTTCTTCCTGGTGCTGGCCACCATGATGATCCCCGTCCAGGTCACCATGATCCCGACGTACCTGATCCTCAACGGGATGAAGTTGACGAACACCCTGATCGGCATCGCCCTGCCGACGCTCGTCTCCGGTTTCGGCATCTTCCTGTTCCGGCAGTTCATGTCGACCATCCCCTCCGAGCTGCTGGAGGCGGCGCGTCTCGACGGGGCGAGCGAGGCCCGCATCTTCATGATGATCGTGCTGCCGATCTCCAAGCCGATCCTGGCCGTCCAGGCGGTGCTCGCCTTCATCGGCGGGTGGAACAGCTTCCTCTGGCCGCTCATCATTGCCAGCGATCAGAAGCTCTACACGCTCTCCGTCGGGCTCTCGCTGCTCAACCAGCAGATCGCCGTGAACCCGTCGCTGCAGATGGCAGCGGCATCCGTGATGGTCGTGCCCATCCTCATCGTCTTCATCATCTTCCAGCGCTACGTCGTGCAGGGCTTCGCCCTGTCCGGCCTCAAGTGACCTGGTCTCGACAATCACAAGGAGCAGCGTGACTCTCGCTCAGACCAGCCCGCGACGGACCTTTCCGATCAGGCCCGCCTCGTTCGACGGCTTCGTCCGCCGACAGGGCACCGAGCTCGTCGACGGCAGTGGCAGCATCCTGCTGCTGCGCGGCGTCGGGCTCGGCAACTGGATGCTGCCCGAGGGCTACATGTGGAAGTTCGGCGACGGCGCGGCATCACCCCGCGAGATCGAGGCGCTGTTCGTAGGGCTAGCTGGTCCGGAAGCGGCAGCCGGGTTCTGGCGCCGGTTCCGGGAGGAGTTCATCACCGAGCGCGACATCGCCGAGATCGCTGCGGCCGGTTTCGACCACGTGCGCCTGCCGATCAACGCCCGCATCATCCAGGACAGGAGCGGAGCGCCCATCGAGGCGGGCTACCGGCTCATCGACCGGCTCATCGAATGGTGCCGCGAACACCGGCTCCGGGTGCTGCTGGATCTGCACGGCGCTCCCGGCGGGCAGACCGGCACGAACATCGACGACTCCCCGAACAACAAGCCCGAGCTGTTCATGGTCAAGGAGTACCGCGAGCGGACCATCGAGGTCTGGCAGGAACTCGCCCGCCGCTACCGCGACGAGACCGTCGTGCTCGGCTACGACCTGCTCAACGAGCCGATCCCGAACGAGTGGCAGTACCGCTTCCAGGACGAACTCGTCGATCTCTACAAGGACCTCACGCGCAGCATCCGCGAGATCGATCAGAACCACCTGATCATGTACGAGGGCTCGCACTGGGCGACCAACTGGGCGCTGTTCACGGAGGTCTGGGACGAGAACTCCGCCCTGCAGTTCCACAAGTACTGGTCGCCGGCCGACGAGGCGAGCATCGCCGCGTTCCTGGAGACGCGGGAGCGGCTGCGGTTGCCGATCTACATGGGCGAGGGCGGCGAGCACAATCCGGAGTGGCTGTATGCCGCCTTCCGGCTGTACGAATCGCACGGCATCGGCTGGAACCTCTGGCCGTGGAAGAAGATCGACACCAGGACGTCTCCGGTATCCGTCGTCCCGCCGGCCGGCTGGGACGACGTCATCGCCGCCATCGACGGCGATCTGGTGGATGCCGCCGTCGCGCAACGCGTCCTCGACGACCTCGTCGACGCGATCGCCATCGACCGGTGCGAACGCCGCGACGACGTGCTCACCGCCGTGCTCGCCGACCGTCCGGCCGTGATCCCCGCCTGGGGATACGGGTTCCGCGGCGCAGGGGAGTCGTACGAGGCTTCCGGCTCCTCCTCGGTGCCCGGCCTGCGGGCGGCGGATGCCGTCGCCCTGCGGTTCGCGCACGACGGGGAGCACCCGGCCAACCCGTTCGAGTTCCGGCCGGGAACGCCATTCGCGCCCGATGAGCTCATCGTGGCGGATCTGGAACCGGGGGAATGGCTCGAGTTCGAGGTGTCCGACGAGACGGTCGCCGCCGACTACACCGCGATCGGCCCCGCCGGGAACGCGGTTCCCGCCCTCGTCGACCGCACCGCACGGGGCCTGCGGGTGATGGCGGTCGCCCCGCTCGCACTGGCCGGTCTCGTGCGCGAGGACAGCGGGCATCCGTTGGTAGCCTTGGCTGGTCATGGGCAAGGATGAGAGCGGTCCCTGGGCGGCACGGCGGTCGCCCACCATCCGCTCTCTGCGTGCGCAGAACCGCTCGGCGGCGCTCACGCATCTGATCACCGCCGGCCGCGCGACCAGGGCCGAGATCGCCGCCGCGGCAGGGCTGTCGTCCGCCTCGGCGACCAACATCACCGGTGACCTGATGGCCGAGGGCCTCATCGCGGAGACCGGCGTCCTCGCCTCCCAGGGCGGACGGCCCTCGTCGGTCCTCGAGCCGGTCGCCGACGGCGCCTACTTCATCGGCGCCGACGTCGGAGAGCGCGGCGTCGCCGTGGAGATGTTCGACCTCAGCATGACCAGGATCGACCGCGAGTTCCGCGGCGGTGACACCGAGGAATCGCCGGACGCCATCGGCCGCGATCTCACCGACGCCGTCGAAGCGCTGCGTCAGCGCAACGGTGGTCGCTGGTCGCGGGTCGTCGGAGTCGGACTGGGGCTCCCTGGCATCGTCGAGACGGACGCCGACGGCGGGCAGACGCTCTATGCCGAGAGCCTCGGCTGGGAGCCGGTCGCGGTGCGGCCCATGCTCGGACACGACCTCCCGCTCTTCGGGGAGAACGGCGCGAAGACCCTCGCGAAGGCGGAACGCTGGTTCGGCGCCGCCCGCGGCGTGGACCACGCGGTCGTCGCCCTCCTCGGGCGCGGCGTCGGCCTCGGCGTGATCTCGGGCGGCGAGCTCGTCAGAGGATCGGCCAGCGCGGCCACCGAATGGGGGCACGTCTGCCTCGACCGCAGCGGCCCGGTGTGCCGATGCGGCCGGCGCGGCTGCGTGGAGGCGTTCCTCGGCGCCCAGGGGATCCTGGACCGATGGGCGTCCGCGGGCGGCCGCTTCGAGGGAAGCGGCTGGAACGCGATGGGCGAGCTGCTCGACGCGACCGAGGCCGGAGACCCGATCGCGAGCGCGCTGCTCGATGAGACGATCGACGTGCTCGGCAGCGCCCTGGGCGGCCTGGTGAACCTGTTCAACCCGCAGCGCGTGATCATCGGCGGCTGGGTGGGCATGCGGCTGATGGAGCGGTTCTCATCGCGAATCGACGAGGCGATCCATCATGCGGCGCTGGCCAGGCCCGCCGGCCAGTTCGAACTGCGCAGCTGCACCTACGGCGGTGACGCCGTCGCACTGGGTGCGGCGATCATGCCGCTGGAATCGCTGATCGCCGCCCCTATCGAGGAGACGGTCTCGCGCGCCGCCCGGGTCGGCTGAGTTGGCAGCCCCCGCAGTGCTAGCTCTTTCCTCGCAGATCCTCAGTCGAGCCTCTCGTCGTCTGAACAGTCGCGGACCGGATGGGTTTCCCGCCAGGCTGATCACGCAGGAGCCCCGAGCGTCTCGGCTGAAGAGTGATCCTTCACCGGCGAGCCGCCACACGTCTTGCAGATCGAGGCTAAGCGGGCTTTACCGCAGCAGATGTCACGTCCAAAGCGGGAGCGGGGCACGACGTTCTTTCGATTGGTGGCGGGCTTCCCTTGCTCGGTGGGAGGTTCCTCTCTACTGTTGCGTTAGAAGATCTGCCCGGTCCGCCTCGATGGCGAGCTGCATCAGACGGAAGGTGTCGGCAGATCCGCCGCCGAGACCTTGCTCGGCGGCGACGTCGGAGGCGATGTCGCGTGGTGCGCGGAGGCGAGTTGTCCGTGCGGCGTATGCGGCGGTCTGCGGGATGTCCATGGGTACCACATACCCTGCGCTCAGAGAGACCCTCTCGGCCGCTTCGTCATCCTCCGGGCGTTCAGCGATGCTGGCGGGGTCGGATGGTGCGGTAGGTCCATTCGGTGGCACGATCACCGGTGTGAGATGGCCCGATGAGCCGGTAGGGTCCATGCTTTCGCGGGGGCATGAGTCCGGGGGCTCGGAGGTACTTCGCGTCGTTGCCGCTGAGCTGTGTCCAGCGCGTTCTCCCGAACTCCCATCCGTCGCCGTCGCGGTCCAGGACGATGTTGCCTGGCGCCGGTCGTGAGTCGCCGGAGAACTCCACGGGTTCCTGGGCGAGGTAGTGCTCCCGCTCCGCCGCGATCAGCTCCCACGAGATCGAAGGGTCAGACAGGCGGCGCTCTTCGCGCCATGCGCGATCTGATTCGTCATGTCTGGCGTACAACGGCGCCAGGTCAGGCAGCTCGGGCATTCTCCTGGTCTCCGTTCGGGCTCTTACGCTGGGACCCCGTCGCGGACGACGGGGAGGTAGCAGCCGGTGTCGATGTAGTGCTGCACGCTGGCGCTCGACGTGAGATCCGGCTGGTTGCGGCGGAGGACGTCGTCGAGGGTCATGCCCTCGATCTCCGGGCGAGTGCGCTTCGGTCCGAGCCGTTCCGTCGACCACTCGTTTCGGATGACGGGGTTGTCACGCGTATCGTCCTTCGAGGTCATGTAGTCGACGCTTCCGACGGACACGGTGTAGCCGCCCCAGAGGTTGCGGGACACCTTGCATCCGGTGAGGCGTGCGCCGGCGATCAGGTATGCGGTCATCTTGTCGGTCATGCTGACCACATACCCGGCGCCGTTGTGTTCGGTCAGAGTCCGAGGCGCTCCGCGAACTCGTCGGGGCTGATCGTCTCGACGCCGAGCTGTTCGGCCTTCGTGAGCTTCGAGCCGGCGCCTTCTCCCGCGACGAGAAGGGATGTGTTCTTCGACACGGAGCCGGAGGACTTCCCGCCGTTCTTCTCGATGAGCTCATTCATCTCGTTCCGCCCGTACGCCTCCAGCTTCGTGCCCTTGGTCGAGCCGGTGACGACGACCGTCATCCCAGCGAGCGGTGCGCCCGCGGACACGGCCTCATCAGCCGTGGAGGTGACTCCGAGCTCGATCAGCCGGCGGATGACCTGGCGGTTGTGCTGCACGCCGGAGTAGATCACCTCGGCGCGTCCGGCGGCGATGCCTTCGACCTGCTGGAGGTCTTCCGGCATGGCCTCCAGCAGCGCGTCGAGGGAGCGGAAGTGCGCAGCGAGTCGTCGCCCGAACGTGCGCCCCGTCTTGCGGATGCCGAGGGCAGTGATGACCCGGTTCAGGGGCTGCTCCTTGGCGGCCGCGATGTTCCAGTAGAGCTTCGACGCCCGGGTCTCCCCGAACACCCCGTCGCCGAACGGCAGCGACTCGAGCTGGTTGAAGGACACCTCGAACAGGTCAGCGAGGTCGGACACGAGGCCGGACTCGACCATCGCATCCGCAACCGACCGACCGAGCGTGTCGATGTCGAGCACGTCACGGGAAGCCGCATAGGTGATGAGGGCCGCGACGGAATCTGCCGGGTTGGTCGAGCGGAGGAACTTCCCGGCGTACTCGTACGGGAATCCGTCCGCGTCCTCCGTCGGCGGAACCCACGGGGTTGTGTCAGGACCGTTCGTCACGGACAGCACCTGCGGGATGATGTCGTTCGCCTTGTAGACGATCGCCTTCGAGCCGATCCGGATGTCCTTGTCGGCGATCAGATCGACGTTGTGCAGCGACGCGCGACTGATCGTGGAGCCGTCGACGAGAACGGGATCGAACACCGCAGTGAAGGAGAGGTTCCCAGTCCGGCCGACCTCCACGAGGATGTCGCGGATGGTGGTCTCCCCGGTCTGCGCTTCGTACTTGTAGGCCACGGCCCAACGAGGCGCACGGGACGTCTCGCCGAGCACGTTTCGCACCCGCGGTGACGTCGCCTTCAGGACCACGCCGTCGGTCGGGTAGTCGAAGGTGGCTCTGTCTGAGCCGAACAGGTCGATGGCTTCGAGAACCAGCGCGGGCGCCGCAGTGCCGGTCGCGTGCGCGCCACCTCCGTAGTTCAGAAGATCGTCAGCGAACAGGAACTGGCTCTCGGCGTCGGCAGGGATTCCGTCATGCTCGTAGGTGACGAACGTGAGCTGCACGTCGTATTCGAGCTTGTCGGCGCGGACGGTCCCGGCGGTCGCATTCCGCGGGTTCGCGAAGGAAGCCTTGCCAGCAGCGACGCGGTTGGCGTTGCTGGCAAGGAAGTCATCGTGGCTCATAAGCAGCTCACCGCGGACCTCGAAGGAGACTGGTGCGCTGGTCGGCAGGTAACGCGGAAGATGCGCGATCTCGATGTTGTCGCGGAGCACCCGGGCGGTGACGTCCTCGCCAGAGCGACCGTCACCACGCGTGACGACCTGGACGAGCTTGGCGTCCTCGTACCGGGCGCGGATCGCCATCCCGTCGAGCTTCGGCTGGACGGATACACGAGAGTCGGCGGCATCCGGTGCTGCCTCGGCGATGCGGGCGAGGAACTTCAGGATGTCGCTCTCGTCGGTCACCTTGTCGAGCGACAGCATCGGCGACGGGTGAGGCACGTCGGCAGCGACGGCGGAGCCCGCAGCAACCGCGGTGAACAGGCCATGGTCGACCTTCTCGTTGGGGTAGTCGACCTCGTGCTGCATGATCTCGGCCAGGAGCTGGTCGTACTCGGCGTCGGTCATCGTCGGCTCGTCGCCGTTGTAGTAGGCGAGCGCGGCCTCCTGAGCGCGGGCGATGGCGGCGGGATAGTCGAAGGTCATGGTTTCCATAGTGCCCACATACCCAGCCCGGGGCCGCGCGCAGCTCAGACCGTGAACGCACTCACTTCGCGTTGATGGGTGGGCGCCAGTGGTTGAGCAGCGCGGATTCGAGTGCGGCCGCACTGGCTGCGGACTCGGTTTCCACCCATGCGAGCTCGCAGCTGTGGATCCACGCTGTCACGACTCTCACCTGATCTGGCGTCATGGCTGACGGGCGCCGTCGGGTGTACGCGCGCTCAAGTCCGAGTTCCCGCACGGCGACCCACGAGCGTAGGGTGCTTCGGCTGAGATCAAGCGACGTTGCGAGATGCGTGGAGAGTCGAGACCGCAGGTTCGATGCCTTCCCGAGGTACACGCAGCCCCCTTCGCGGAACCAGGCATAGACACCCGGACCGCGGGGAATCTGGGCGGGGACAAGGGACCCCGCCAGGTGGCGGCTCTGTGACAGGACTGTCTTCCAGTCGTCGCTCGTCAGCGCTTCGCTCATCTCGACAATCTAGCGGCCAGCTCGTGAGCGGCACCTCAGATGATGGCCCGCCCCCGCCCGCGCATCACCGCCCAGAGCGACCGATATTGCCTTACTCACCCCAGCTATCGTGCGGGTGCGCCTACTCATGGCCGCCACATGCTCGGTCGAGCCGTGTGCTCATGGATCACGCCTCGAACTCCACGAGCCAGCGGAGGTTCACCTGCATCGGGTCCCAGACGACCGCCTCGTGGTTGCGGACGCCGCCCATTCCCGGGTTGACGTTGATCGAGTCGTAGGGTCTGCCGCTCTTGTTCTTCTCGGTCCTGGCTCGCCGCGGGATCGAGGAGTCGTACGCGGAACCGGTGGGCCGGTACTCCGATCCCATCGCTGTCTCGGTGAGGAACATGAACACGGACTGAGACTTCCCTCCGCCCCAGTAGCCGACCGAGTACCCGGCGCTCTTGCTGGCGGACCGGGAGAGGTAGATGCCGTCCCCGAACATGCGTCCGGCGATGTGAATGCCAGACCCGGTAGTCGGCGGGATGAACAGGCCCTTGGCGAGGATGGAGAGAACGTTGGCCGCGCCCGTGCCGTGCCAGAGGCGGCGCACGTTCCGCACACGCCTCGCGGTCTGGGCGATCTCGTCGCCATGACGACCATCCTCGAGGGCGTACATGCGGACGGGCTTGAGGGTCTTCGACCAGGCGTGCGCGTCCTGCTTCGTGTCGTTGTATCGATCGATCACCGCCCGGAAGTCGACATCCGTGGGATCGAGGACACGGACCCGATAGCGGAAAAGGTCAGCGGGCACGCGCCCGCTCTCATCAGCGGTGGCCTGCGAGGCGTCCGCGTACCGGACGGACGCCTCGAGGGAGTCCAGAAGCTCCGACTGTCTGCGCGCGCTCGTGTGAGCGTCGAGCCATCCTTCCGACCAGCCACGTCCAGCGGAGACCGGCACCGCCTGAGGGATCAGTCGCAGGTACTGTTCCGTGAGACGCCCACGGTCAGCGCCGCGAGTCATGCCGCTCATCTTGTCGAGGAGCGCTCGGGCATCCCGGATCGAACGGGCGCTGATCGCGCCGAGCGGCGTGGTGACCTGACCGGCCAGGTTAACGGAGATCAGGCCGCCGGAAGCTTCCAGCAACTGATGCTTGTTCACGGACACAAGCCGGTCGATGAGGTCAGCGAGAACAGGGTCGGCGCGGCCGCCGGTCAGCTGTGCGGTAGCCGCGCGCTTGAGCGTGGCCGATGGAGCAGCCTTGGTGGATGCCGTGGCGCCGATGACGTCGACGACGGTGTACCCACGACGCTTCTTCCGCGCGACGACGTCTTCGTAGGCGTAGCGCCCGCCCTTCTCGACCTTCGTCTGCCCGGTGGCCCCGACCCGCCCCCAGTTCTTCACGACCGTGCCGTCGTCGTGAAGTTCCGCGCGGTAGAACTTGTTGGCGTTCGCGCCCGAGTCGACGTTGATGAGGTAGGTCTCAGCGATCTTGGTGCCCATGCCCGCCACATACCCTGCGGCTGGCCCCACTCACTCCTCGGAGTTGCCGAGCATCTGCTGCCAGCAATCGGGGTGGATGCCCGAGATCAGCAGCTCCCGCGTCGCTGCATCGAGGTTGTCGAAGGCGAGCTGCGTCAGCGCGCCAGCCTGCCAGGACGCGAGCCGGTCAGCGTCGACGATCACGGTTGATCGGGAACCGCAGTTCATGCACGGCGGTGTGGTGACGGCGACCTGGGGGGCGGGAGAAGTGGTGTCCATGTGCGCCACATACCCGGTGCCGCGGGTGCCGGGCGGTCCGAGTTCACCATGTCGGGACCTGTCCGTACTCGCGCTTCATCTTCGCCCGTGCCTTCTCGTAGGCTTCGGCGCGCACGTCATCCGCCGGCTGAGATGTCTTCGCGGCGATCGCGTCGATGAGCATGTCCCGCCATCGCTGCTTGCCCGCGGCGAACTGCTCGTCGGGGACAGCCACGTGGCTGTCGATGATCGCATCCGTCAGTTCCCGGCGAGCCGACACCAGCGTCTTCACAACGCGGTACCCATCGGGCTCGCGCAGCTCACCTCCGTCTGGGAGCAGCGCCTTCTCGATTCGGGCAGCGTCCCGCTGAGCCTTCTCGCGTGCCCGTCGCTCACGAGCTCCCTGCTCGGCTTTCTCGTCCGGGGTCAGCATCGAGCTCGGCCGGCGGAGCACGTCGACCGGTGCCGACGGGTAGCAGACCGTGCAGACGCGCGACCCGGCGGCGGCGACGATCTCTCCCTCGTCCTGACCGGAGTACTCAGGCAGCCAGTGGAACCGGGTGCGCTTGCCGTCGCGGTTGCATGTGGAGCAGTCCATCGAGCGGTGAAGGTGACCACCGGTCACGAGGAACGCGCGGGGCCAGCCGCCGCGGGCCTGGAACTCGATCTCGAATGGGGCAGCCTCGCTGTGGATGGCGTCCAATGTGGCCTGCTCAATGTCGAGCTGGGTCCGGAGCATCGCGAGTCGCTCGGTGTCATCGTGGTAGCTGCGGCCCGCACGCTGACGCTGCAGGATCTTGGTGATCTGGGCGTCGATCATCTCGACCTTCGATCCCTGCTTCCACGCGCGCTCGAAGATGCCAGCGAGTGCTGTATCTACGTCGACGGGATCCGCGTCCGACAGGTCCGCCCCGGGGGTTGCGAGGGAGCCCTCAGGGTCGGTGCGGCCGTGTGCAGCGAACTGGCCGCCGCCGGCCCCCTTGCCGCGGTGGTGGTTTCCCTGTTCGTCGATGGTGATGCTCATGACCTGTATACGCACGGCGCGGCTCCGATGCTGGCGAGATCTCCATCCCAGCCCGGGCGCGGGAGCGTCCCGACGACCCGAGCTGGGGGCGTGTCGTCAGGCGGCCGCGGCCTCTGGCTGTGCGGCAGCGTCGATCAGCACGTCGATCTCGGCGAGGCGCGCGATTGCCTGCTGCAGTCGCGCCTCGTCCGGGAAGACGTCCGCTGCGGCGACGGCTCGTGACTCCTCTGCCGCGCGGGTGAGCTCGTCGGCGTTGCGCTCCCAATCGGCGATGCGCTGCTCGATGCTGTCGATGAGCGTGTCCGCCTCTCGAGCAATGGCAGCGGACAGGGCAACGGCTCCGCGCCGGATGAGCTTGCCTGACACCGGGATCGAGAACAGCGTGCGGTACCGGTAGTCGATGTCGACCGAGTGGAACTGCGAACCCTCGAACCTGGCGGTGATCTCGATGCCTCGGAACGGGGCCGTGGCACGTCGTGACCATGCCGGCTTGTCCTTGTCCAGCCAATCGCGCGCGGCGTTCTCGAGCATCTGGCGGTCTGTGTCTGACGCCGAAGGCGAGACCTGGGGGAGTGCGAGGGTCGCGGACTCTGCTCGGCGACGGAGGAGCCCCGCCCTCTCATCAAGCTGCTTTGCTGCCTGCTCGGCCTTCCGCGCCGACTGGAAGTGCACGGAGCGCATGAGCTGTAGCCGCTTCACCTCGGCGCGTGCCTTCCCCTGGTCCAGGAGCAGCGGGTTTCCGGAGGCGAGGGCCTTGATGGCGCCGTAGTCGACCGTGGCGGCGGAGACGTCCTCAATCTCACGGGCGGTCGAACCGGATGCCGTGAGCGCGTCGAAGGAGCGGCTCTTTCGCTCCAGTGCCTGCCAGATGAATGCGTCGAATGTCCCCTCGGTGACAACGCGAGTGACGGTGACGGTGCCCGAGAGGTTGCCGGGGCGGATCGCGCGCCCGTCTCGTTGCACCACGTCCGACGGCAGCCAGGGAGCATCCGCGTGCCACAGGTGCGTGAGCCGGGTCTGGACGTTCGTGCCCATGCCGACCTTGGAGGTGGACCCGACGAGAACCGACACGGAGCCATCCCGGCACGACGCGAACAACGCAGCGCGGGCCTTGTCCGTCCGGGCGTCGTGCACGAACCGCACCCGCTCGGCGGGGACACCCCGGTCGACGAGTGCTCGGCGGAGTCTTCCGTATGCGGCGGAGTCATCGGGCTTCGGTGTGCCCAGGTCCAGGAAGACGAGCTGCAGAGCACCGGGCGTCGGGTGACCGCCGAAGGTTCGGTCCGCGTTGTCGTGATGGGCTTCCGCGATCAGCTCCGCCAGCCGGTCCAGCTTCGAGGATCGCTCGGCGATGCCGACGAGCCGGGGGTCGAGGGCGACCTTCCGGCCGTCGTTGCAGACGAGGAGCATCGAGTCATCGACTTCCCCGCCGTTCGCTCCGGCGCGCTTTGCCGCGGTCTTGGAGCGGATCGCGTCCGCGCGTTCGGCGAGGTCACGGACGTACTCCCGCTGCAGGGGAGTGGGCGGGACCACGATGGTCTGCGAGACGCGGTCTGGGCGTACGACGTCGAGATCGTCCGGGTCGAGGATGTCAGCGACCTGGCCCAGCAGCCTCTTCAGCTCAGGGGCGTTCACGATCCCGACCGGCCGGCGCTGCATCCGGAATCCGCCGCCATCGGGTGCGACTTCGATGGATGTGTCGTACTTCACGAACTGGGAGACCCAGGCGTCGAACGCGCGGACGTCGAGTTCTTCGAGGAGGTCGGGCTGCAGGAACCGCTGCCACACCCACGTCTCGGCGAGCGTGTTCGACCATGGCGTGCCGGTCATGAGAGCGCAGACCGGTGCGCCGACCGGGCGGCGGTCAGCCAGTGTCTCGATCTTCACGAGCAGGTCGGTCGCTCGCTTCGAGGAGCCGGACGGCATCCCGTTGTCGCGGACGGTCGAACCGGTGTCCAGCCGTCGGGCAAGGTGAGCCTCGTCGTAGATGATGTAGTCGATGCCGAGCTGGTCGAACCAGATCGCGTCCCGGTCCGAGATCCCGTCTCGAAGCTTCGCAACGCGACCGTCAAGGGCTCGAATCGCGCGGGCGATGGCCTTGGGGCCCTTGTCCTTCCGCCCACCCTGAGCCGTTTGCATCGCCCATTCAAGGGCGAGCTTCTGGTCATCGAGCCACGACTTCTCAGCGTCCGGGTGCACCGGGATCATCGTGAAGGACGAGTGGGTCATGATCACCGCGTCCCACTCGCCGGTCGCGCATCGTGCCGCGAACAGGCGCCGGCTGTCTCGGGCGAGATCATCCTTCGACGCGATCAGGAACCGTCCTGTCGGGAACGTCTGCTGCGCCTCCCTTGAGATCTGATCCAGGAGGTGGTTGGGGACGACGATCACGGGCTTGCGTGCAAGCCCGAACTGCCGAAGCGTCCGGGCGATCATGACCGCCGACTTCGTCTTCCCGAACCCGACAGGGTGGCCGATCATGATGCGGGCGCTGCTGACAGCTCGCTCGACGATCGCACGCTGATGGGGCCAGGGGGTGACGTCGCCGCTGAGGCCAGGGAAGGTGAGGCCGACGCCGGTGTGCGTGCGACGGACGTGGCTGTTGAACCGTCGGTTGTAGTCCTCACAGATGCGGGTGCAGCGCGCCTCGTCCTCCCACACCCAGGTCGAGAACCGGTCACGGATGAGCTCCATCTTCTCGTTCGCGGCAGCCGACTTCTGCAGGTTCCGGACCTGTACGTACTGCCCCCGGTCCGGATTCCAGACGCGATCGGTGACCTCCGGGAGCCTGGCGTTCAGTGCGCATTCGACGAGGTAGGCCGGTGTGGTGTCCGGGGTCGCATACTGCGCCTGCGCCGCGGCGGAGGACGTCGCTTCGGAGACCTCCCAGACGCCGCGGGAGGTCTCGTGGTGCACGTCGGGCCAGGGCACTCCGAGAACTTCGCGGAGGAAGGAGCTGACGTCTTCGGTGGAGACCAGCGGAGAACCGAGGTTCACGGAGATCTCCAGAGGGCCGAGGTCCGCGGGGAGGACTTCCTCCAGCGCCGCGATGTCGCGTGCCGCCCGCTGATCGCCTGCATCCAGGCGCTGACGAGCATCGGCGAGCTTCTGCCGAACGTTCCCGGACAGGTACTCCGCTGCTGGGATCACCCGGCCGTCGACAACGTGAACCAGATCTCCCAGTGCGGTCAACGCCGAATCGGCCGAGTCGAGGGAGAGGAGCCCGGCGATTCGGTCCAGGTCAATGCTTCCGGTCTCGCCCAGGGAGATCGCGACTGCCTCCGCTGGAGTTTCGGTTCGTTCGACACGGCGCGGCGCCTGGTTCACGCGATAGCGGAGGATCGGGGCGGGGCCGGCGACGCCGGTCTCCTGATCGAACTCTTCCAGTGCCATCACGAGCGGGGCGTCCGGGTCCTTGCGGAAACCGCCCATTGCGGGCCGGCGCCAGGACAGAGCTGGCAGCCCGGTCTCCTCGTCGATCTTCCCCTCCACGAGGGTGCCCCTGTTGAGGTTCCCGAATCGGCGGACGTACGACTCGTACGCTTGGCGCGTACGCTGACGTAGCGGTGCGATCTGCTCATCGGGAGTGTGCACGTCGGATTCCTGCTCCAGCAGTAGCAGTGCGAGGTCCCGCAGTTCGATGAGGGCGCTGAGCTCCCGGTTCGCTCGGATGGGTGAGAGCTTCCCGCTCTCCACTCGGTGCAGTGTCCCGTCGACCATGTGGAACGAGCCCTCTTTGCGTCCCTCGGCGTCGACGAGTGGGATGTCGTCGACCGGGGCGGTCGGGTCGATTCGCGCGGACATCGGCGGAAGCTTCGTGGCGAGGGCATGAACGGCACGGGGGATGTCGATGGCCGGATCCTCGCTACGGACGACGAGGGGATTGCGGGTGAAGTTCGTCGAGCGCATCTCGCCGGCGACGTGTTCGGGGTTCGCCTCCCAGTAGCGGGAGACGACCGCGGGCTGGGCGACGTCTGCTCCTGGCCTCTCCGATTCCGTGATGACTGTGCGGCGGTCGACCTCCTTCGCCACTCGGTATCCGCGCCAGTCCAGCTCGTGTGTGACTTCGACGTCGGCGGGACCGTCGTAGGCAGGCAGGATCAGTGTCGGGTCGTTCCGTCGGATGACGACGATGTCCGTGACGACCTCAGTGCCGGATTCGGCGAATGCCCCGGACGGCAACCGGACGGCGCCGATGAACGCGGCATCCTCCACCGACCGGATCCGGGCGAGGAACCCTGTGGTGCTGTCGATGCTGTGCCGGCTGGTGACGAGGATGACGTATCCGCCTGGTCGCACTGCCTCGACAGCGCGTCGGAGGAAGTAGTTGTGGAGCACGTCGCTGGTCCCGGCAGCGTACACGCGGGCGGACGAGAAGGGCACGTTGCCGATCACCGCGTCGAAGTGCCCTTCGCGCAGCGGTGTGTTCTCGAGCTTCCCGACCAGCACTGTGGCGTTCGGGTTCAGCAGGGCGCAGATTCTCGCGGACGTCGGGTCGACCTCGACGCCGGTCCACTCGATGTCGAGGTCTGCGGGGGTCGCTGTCATGAACGCGCCCGCTCCGCACCCGGGCTCGAGTACGCGGCCTCCGGTGAAGCCGGTGGCCGAGAGCAGAGCGAACACGGCCGAGATGACCGGCCGGGGCGTGAAGAACGAGGTGTCCACCTGCTCTGCTGCGGCCCGAAGAGCTGCACCTGGGACGACGCCCTCCAGCTGGTCGGCGGTGTCCGCCCAGGTGCCCGCCGTGGGGTGCTGAGCGAACGCCGGCGCCAGAGCTCCCCATCCGGTGAACGCCTGCAAGGTGCGGCGCTCAGAATCGGTGACGACATGATCGTCGGGGAGGGTCCAAGCGAGGGAGACGGCGTTGATCTGGTCGTTGTGGGCCATGCCGAGCACATACCCGGCCAAGGTGGTCCCGGCGTCGGCTCACAGGCCTCGGGTGACCGCGGTCCGAAGCTGGGCGGCGTGGTCATCCCGCTGCAGGTGCATGAGAAGCCTGGCGCGGGCCTGCTTCTCCGTGCGACCGGTCGTCGAGAAGCCGCATCCGCGCTTCGGGCAGCTCTTCAGGATCTCGTTCATGACCGCCACATACCCGGTTACCGGTGTCGTGCTTGGGTGTATGCCGCGGCGTCGAGCAGTTCGATTCGTAGTCGCTGCGCCTGAGCGGCGGGGACGACGATCTCATGGTCCTCATCCAGGGCGATGACGATGTCTGCGCCGCCGTTGCGGGGGATGAGGGACTCGATGTCCTTGGCTACCCGGGCTGCATCCGCCGGGCTGATTCTGATCTCCGTCTGACCTGCGTGCAGGCGGAGTGCGACATATCCGGCCCGGGCATGGATCTCGTATGCGGTGTCCTGGCTCATCGGAGTGCTCCGATCCTTGTCTCGATGTCGGTGACGGCCCGCCGAAGACGAGCCAGGGCGAGTGCTGCGCCTTCCACTGCCATCGTCAGAGGCCGCAGTTCCTGAGCGATGGCATCGTCTTGTTGGGACGCCGGCATCCGCGCGATCTGATCGGCGACCGTCGACAGATGTGCGGTGAGGAACGTGCGCTCGACGGTCAGCCTCAGCAGCATCGCGCGTGCCTCAGCGAGGTCCATCTCTGGGGCAGCGAGGAGGCGACCGGCGAGGGCGATATCTTCGCGGGCCGTCGCGACGCGTTCAGCGGCATAGTCGACGAGAAGAGGATCGAGAGCGTTCATCGAACGTCGAGCGGGATCCGGGACCCTGCGGGGTCTACCGCGGGCCCGGGAACGACGAAGAGATCGGACCATGCGCTCTTCGCCTTCCTTCGTCGGTTCGTCGGCTGTGTCGGGTCCGACCAGATCTTGCGCAGCTCGTCGAGGACGTGCAGCCTCTGAGCCAGCGTGCAGTTCGAGTTCGTCAGGCGGACGCCGGCGTGGTCGGTCACGGCATCGACGCCTCTCGCTCCGCGATGAGCTCGAGGTGAACGGAGATCAGCCGGCCGACGACGTCTCGGAGGACCGCGGGGGCCTGCCATTCGGGGATCGACTCGGTGACGGACTGGATCCGCTCGAACAGTTCGTCCCGATCGCTGCAGTATCCGCTCCGGGCGGCGATCGTCTCCGCGATCGCCGCGAGCTCGTCTCCGAACGTCGACGTTTCGATGAATCCGACGGGGAGTGTGGTCTCCAGGACCGGATCCGGCATCTGCGTGGTGTTCATGACGGCCACATACCCGGCCCCGCGCGGTAACGGTACGGGGGTCCCCGTGCCCGTCAGTGAACAGAGTTGCCCAGAAATCCAGTCTGTACGGTGCGCCGCCTACTCCTGACCGGCGGAACGGGTGAACCGTTGGTGCCCGGTCAGAGTCGGTCTGACCGGGTTCAGGGCTACTCCCGACTGGGCAGAGCCGAAAATGTACAGAGAGAGATGAGAGTTAACGACTCGTCTAGAGAGCTACTACTACCTCTCGGGGAGAGCTCTTCGTTGATGGGCCGTAGAAATCGTGGCCCCGAGGTCTGTATGTATCCACCCGGGAAACGTCTGACCGTCTGTCCGGGGGAGTGGAGACCAGTTGAGAGTAGGGCAAACGCCGGACTGAGGGTGTCTGACTATGCCTGTACGGGGTCCCCAGGTGCGGCCGTGTTCGCAGGGGTGGACGGGTATGAGCGAGTTGGACACGCACCGGATCGAGGTGCCCGTCGAGAGCGACGGGGTCGTCTACGTCTTCGAGGGTCCTGACGCCGAAGACCGGCATCAGGACTGGGCGCTTACAGGTGCTGCGACATTCGACAGGATCGAGCCGCGGCAGTGACCGAGCGCGTGGGCTGTTCGCAGGGGTGGACGACATGAGCATCGAAGCAGGCACAGCGACGGCGGTCATCCTGGCTGATGGCACCGGGCGGTACGTCATCGACGGCGTGCCGGCGCAGGTCCGTGAAGGCGATCCGGACGCGGCGCGTCAGGTCATCGTCGATCGCGTGATCGAGCACGCTCGCCAACTGGGATCGCCGGTTCCGTTCCGGTCCACCGATCCAGACGGTACTTGGGAGCTCGTCGTGCAGCCGAACGGTGCGGTCGAGGTCGTCGAAGCCGCGACGGCACCTGAGCCCTCGAGGAAGGAGCCTGTCGCAGTGGCCACCTCCGCGCCGCAGGCGGAGAGCATCGCTCCGATCTACGAGCTCCCGGCCCGGGCACCGTTGCACGAGCGGCCGCCAGCACGAAGCACCTGGCGCCGGGAATCCGATGGTCAGCAAGTCCCACCGATCCCACGCGCTGCGCCCGCTCCCGTCGCCCCTGCACCTGTGGACTCTGCGACGACGACCCGCCGTGAACAGCGGACACGGCGGGAGTCGTTCATCGCCGCACCCCCTGTCCAGCCGCCGGCGGATGAAGGGCTGCGCGGGTTCCTCGCCCGGTTCGGAATCCGCCTGAAGCCATCGGAAGCGGAAACCGCAAGGCGGGTCGATCGGCAGTGCGTCTCGCAGCACTGGCCGGGTCCTCGCACCCTTGCCGTCGCGAACGGCAAGGGAGGCGCTGGAAAGACCCCAGTCTCGATCCTCCTCGCCGCTGTGTTCGCGAAGTGGGGCGGGGCTGGAATCGTCGCCTGGGACAACAACCAGTTCCGCGGGACCCTCGGCTGGCGTACCGCATCCGGTCCGCACGACGCGACGATCCTGGACCTGCTCCCGCAGGTGCCGTATCTGCTCTCCACGGAAGCGCGGTCAGCCGATCTCGCCCACTACGTCCATCATCAGCCCGACGACCAGTACGACATCCTTCGGTCCAAGCCCACGGACCTCGCCGACCGCCAGCGCGTGGAACCGCGAGATGTGGACCACATCCATCAGGTGCTCTCGAAGTACTACCGGATGATCATCATGGACAGCGGCAACGACGAGTCCGATCCGATGTGGCGACGCATGATCGACCTCACCGACCAGCTCGTCGTCCCGACGACCACGCGAGCAGACCACGCCGAGGCGGCAGCGCTCCTACTGGAGGCGCTCACGGACCAAGGAGGTGCGGCTGCGGAGCTCGCGGAGAACGCCGTCGTCGTCATCACGCAGGCCGACCCGCACGCGAAGGCCGCAGAGATCACGAAGATCAAGGAGGGGTTCGCAGGCATGGTCCGGGAGGTCGTCCACATCCCGTTCGATCCCGCGATCGTGAACGGCGTCCTGCGGTTCGACGCACTCCGGCCGGAGACCCAGCGAGCTTGCCTGGCGATGGGCGCCGCGGTGGCACGCGGGCTCTGACATGACGATCGAATGATCAGAGGGAACGTCGTGGGAAGACATCTGCCCGAAACGAAAGCCCGCCTGCAGGCTGAGTACCGAGAACGCAACCGTGACGCACTCCGGCAGAAGGGGCGCGAAGCGCGCCAACTTCTGAAAGACGAAGCCCTCAAACGCTACGGCGCGACCTGCGCGCACTGCGGATACGACAATCCTCTCGCGCTCTGCATCGACCACATCAACAACGATGGGGCAGCGGAACGTCGGGCACTCGGCGGACAGAGCGTCTCAGGCTGGAGGTTCTACCACTACCTGAAGAAGATGGGCTGGCCACCGGGGTATCAGACGCTTTGTGCGAACTGCAACCTCATCAAGCATCTCGAAACTCTGGTGCCGTAGCAGACGAGCGTTCGAGCGATGCCTTCCCCGCGGAGCGACTAACCGCCGTTCACGCTGGCGATGCCCTCACCTTCGCCAGGCCACTCGATGCAGTGGTCGATCGGATCAAGATGACCGCATTCGGGGCATACCCATCCCGCGGATGCCGGCCGCTTCAGTACCCCACATCGACTGCAGCGGGGTTCCTGGCCGCCGGCAACGAGCAGATCCTCGAGGTCGGCTGGTTCGTCAGTGCTCACCCTGCCATCGTAAGCACGCGGGTGACACGACAACACTTCGCCACTGCGCCACGGCGGTTCAGCGGAAGAGGGGCCAACCAATACACGGGGCATCGTCGGTCCAGATCCGGCTCGGGCCACGACGACAGGCGTGCCGGGCGTGCAGAACCCATGACTACCTTCGACGCCCAGGGCCGTGAACACCAGCGCAAAGGCCCAGGTGGTGGGCAGTTCACCGCCCGGCAACGCAGCGAGCCCTCCGGTGAGCTCGACGCGGACGACGACTCCGTGGAGGTTCGAGCGACTGACATCGCGGTGGGAGACAGGGTCCTCTTCAAGGGAGTTCCTGACGATGACGGCTGGCCGGACGTCGAAGCGGAAGTGCTCGAGGCGCGACCGGGGGTCAACTTTGACTTCATCCGCGTCGTCGACATCCGATTCAGGAATCCCGACGGCTCAATTTGGGAGCGGCAGTATCGGCGGTCGGCGATGCTTCGCAAAGCGACCGGCTCCGAGTAATCGCCCATGGTGTCCACTGCAGCACGCACACCTCGGGAGCGGGTCGTCCAGGTTCTAACGCTGGCGAGCGAACTGTGACGACCCAACACGAAGCTGTTCCCGCGTCCGATCCCCGGAGGTTCTACTCCTCCTCGGGGAGCGGATGGTCTTTTCGTCTGGATGGTCGAGGACGTCCAAGTCTCAGTGAGGAGGACGCCGGTTAGAGTCCGGGCGGGGGTCGCAAGCACCGAGACTGCCGGCGTGCGAGACGGCCGGTGATTCGGACAGAGCCAAATATGAGCGCGAAGCCATCTTTCTCGACCGAAGCCGGGCTCGAGAGGAGCGCCGCAGACCGGACAGCCGCGCTCCGGTGGCAGGCCGTGCTCGATGACGTCGGACGCGCTCGAATCATCCCGCGCTACGCACCGGGCCGGTATTCCGTCTCCGATAGGCTCCTCTCAGACTGCGGCATGAAGGGTTGAAACGCGTGACAAGAGAACCGTTGGCACCGGCGCTTCGCGCTATCCTGGCGCCCATTGACGCCGAAGGCGTCGAGACTGTCCGCGAACAGCTCGTGCTGTGGTTGATCCGATCGCGGTACGAAATCGGAGACGCGGACAGCTACGCCTCCATCCTGAGCGACCGTGAGCTCTTCCCTGGCACCGAAGTTGACGCCGTTCTCGTGACCACCCGTCGCGACATCATCACACCCGTCTACGTTCTCTTTGCGGAGGATGACTCCGAGCTCAGCCGCCGCGTGGCGGTTCTCGCCGATGCGTTGCGTGCAGAGACGGCTCCCGAGGCACGGCTTGCGAAGGCTAACTCCCAGCTCCGCTCCCTCTTCGAGCCCGCTACCGACCGTCGCATAACGGCGGATGTCTCAAGGCTCATCCTTGGCATCTGCCGCTCAAACGTGCGGGCGGCGGAGAAGAAGAAGATGCTTGCTTCTGCTTCTGGCATTGCGGACGTTGACATCATTGACGAGAACTTCATTGTGGCGCTTGCAGAAGCGGACACGAAGCCGACGGCGTCGATGCCTGAGGTGCTCATCGCGGTGGACCGCGATGCGATCCTCGGCTTGGGTGTCCCCGGGACCGAAGCTCTGATTGCACCTGTCCCCGCGTCTCAGGTGGCGGAGTGGCCGGGCATCGCAGACCGAACCCTGTTTGACTTGAACGTTCGCTTCGGCCTGGGGCTCAATCGCGTGCGTCGTTCGCTAGATGAGGCGTTGCAGGACACCGAGGCAGCAGAGCACTTCATCGCCTACCACAACGGCATCACCGCAGTCTGCTCGGACTTTGATGTGACGGACTCTGGAATCAGAATTGCTGGCCTTTCCGTAGTCAATGGCGCGCAGACCGTGGTCGCGATCAACGCGAATCGCGAGAAGCTCGCACCGGGACTCAGGGTTCTGTTCAAGCTGGTCAAAGCTGACCCCGACAGTGAGCTTGCGAAGAACATCGCCATCAGGAGCAACACACAGAACCCCGTCACCTCACGCAACCTTCGAGCGCTCGACGAGGTGCAGGCACGGCTACAAGCTGATCTCGGGAAGCTCGGTTATGTCTATACCAGGCGCCCGAGCGACCAGCCGGCTGCTGGGCAAGTCATCCGGAACGACGATGTCGCACAGTTGCTGTGCTCCATATACGTGCGGAAGCCCGCCATCGCGGTGAAGCGCCAGGTCCTCTTCGAGAACCCGACCTACAGCGAGATATTCCCCTCGGATATAGATGCCACCCGGGTCATCTTTGCGACCCTCATTCGCGAGGAGGTGGAGAATCACAAGTCGGAGGTGCCAGAGGAGTACCAGAAGGCATGGGCTCTCACCGCGCTCACCCTGGTCAACATGACATCTGAAGCGATGAGGGATGACCCGCGAGCAGCGCGGGCTCTGTCGGAGCCGGGCGATGCGATCAAGGACCCCCTGCAGGCTCAGGCTGATATCGCACCGTTCGTGCAAGCTGCATGCTCGGTGCTTCACAAGCGAGCGGCGACGCTCGCGGAGAAGCAACTGCCAGACGAGTTCAAGGTCGCCTTCAAACAGACGAGGACCCTCGGCGAACTCGCGCTGGAGACGTCAAAGGAGTACCGGAACGCACAGCGGAGCGCGAGCTCGTGAGCCTGAATGAACGACGTGCGGTGCTCCTCGGAGTGACCAGCACGTCGGCGTCCTTCGAGCCTCTTTCCTGTGCGCGGGACGACGTAATGGGACTTACGGTGGCGCTCGAAAGCCATGGCGATGGAACACCCAACTTCGAGGTGCGTCCGATGATCGTCGACGAAAGTGAGACGTGGCAAGTCGGCGACCTCTTGAGTGCGATCGATCTGGAACTAGAGGATGCCAAGCACTTCCTGTTCTACTTCAGCGGACATGGGCACGTCACTCAATTCGGTCTGGAACTGGTGACCCCGGAGAAGGAACACAACCTCGATTCCGGCATCTACTTCGATGTCCTCCTTCACCGATTCAATACCGCCCCAGCCGACACCGAGATCACGGTAATCCTCGACTGCTGCTTCTCAGGGGAAGCAGGAGACACGGCACGGGCAGCGAACGAGGCCCTGCAACACCGTTTCACAACCCTGCGGGAAGGCATCACCATCCTCGCGTCATCCGGGAGAACGGAGGAGTCCCGAGCAGATGCCGAGGGCCCGAGTGACTTCACGGGCGCAGTGATCGAGCGGCTGAACGCGGACGTGAAGCGGACCACCATCCTCGACGTGTACTCGTGGGCGAAAGAGCAGGTTCCCGCGCAGACACCCGTGCTGAGAACGTTCGGCTCGCGCCACTCAGCCCTCCGCGCCGCTGACAGGGCGACGGCGAATGAGGACATGGTTTGAGGCAGCGCGGGGCGCCTACCGTCGAAGTCGGTAGGCGCCCATAACATAGTGCATGATGTCGACTGCAATCCCTGACACCGCTTCCGCACGCAAGGCCCGCGGCGCATTCTTCACCCCCGAAGGGGTCACGCGACACCTGGCCGAGTGGGCGATCCAGAGCGCCGATGACACCGTTCTCGAGCCTTCTGCAGGGGAGGCCGCTTTCCTTGTGGCGGCGGTTGGACGCCTCCGTGAACTGGGTGCAAGGGAACCCGTCGTGCACGGCGTCGAACTCCACCATGCGAGTGCTCGCGTCGCACGCAAGGTCGTTGCTGAGGCAGGAGGCATCGCGCGCATCCGTGTGAGCGACTTCTTCCTCACCGAACCGCGCGGCACGTACGCGGCGGTGATCGGAAATCCGCCCTTCATCCGGTACCAGGACTTCAGTGGTGAGGCGCGCGACCGGGCTCGGTTCGCCGCACAGGCGCAGGGGGTCGCGCTCACCGGGCTCGCGTCGTCGTGGGCGGCGTTCGTCGTGCATGCCGCCGCGCACCTGCGCCCTGGTGGCCGGCTTGGGATGGTCCTGCCGGCGGAGCTCCTTTCGACCAATTATGCGGCGCCGGTGAGGCAGTTCCTGCTCTCGCGCTTTGAATCGGTGGAGCTAGTGACATTCGAGACTCAGATCTTCCCGGATGCCGAGGCCGACACAGTGCTGGTGAAGGCGAGCGGTTGGCTCGGTGAACCCGCTAGCGTCGCGACCCTTCGGCAGACCCGCGATGCGACCACGCTCGGCTCACTTCATGAGGGAACAACCTGGGCGACCACCGACCTCGCAGCGCGATGGACCCCTCTTCACATCCAGGACGCGACGGTCGAGGCCATCACCGAGCTCATCCCTTCGGGCGCCTTCGTGCCTTTGCAGGAACTGGGTGACACCACGCTCGGCATGGTCACGGGTGCGAATCGCTTCTTTACGCTGTCTCCACAGCGCGTGAGAGAACTAGGCATCCCACAGCGCGACCTCCTGCGCGTATCTCCTCCCGGCTCCTCCCACCTTCGCGGGCTCGCGCTGACGGACTCGGCGATGACCCGTCTCGGCCAGGACGATCAAGCCACTTGGCTCCTCTACCCGAGTAAGAACCCTGCGCCGGAGACCCTCGCGTATATCGAGAGCGGCCACGCGACGGGTGTTGACACCGCGTACAAATGCCGCGTCCGGAAGCCCTGGTGGCGCGTGCCGGTGCTCGCTCCCGCCGACTTGCTCCTGACCTACATGAACGCAGACACCGCACGCGTGGTTACCAACGCTGCCGGTGCCCGTCACCTCAACAGCGTCCATGGCGTCTACCTCAAAGAAGACATCCGTGACCTCGCCTGTGAATTGCTCCCGGTGGCGTCGCTCAATTCGTTCACGCTCCTCGGCGCCGAGCTCGTCGGTCGCAGCTACGGGGGTGGTGTCCTCAAGGTTGAGCCGCGCGAGGCGGACCGTTGGTGGATGCCGAGTGCCGCGACGATGACCGAGCACCGTGACGCGCTCGTCGAACTGAAGCCGCGTGTACAGCGCCTGCTTCAGGCCAAGAATCTGCTGGGCGCCGTCGCGCTCGTCGACGGGGTCATCCTCGGCGGCCTGAGCGAAGCCCAGCTTCACGCGGTGCGCGAGGACGCCTCCGCCTTCATGCAACGCCGAGTAACAAGGGGTAAGAGTGGCTGAACCGAGCCTCAAGCAGCGGGCATGGCCGCTATTCGACCGCATCGTGGCGGATGCGGTGGCGTCCCCGCTGTTCGAGATGGGGCCGTGGAACGGCGATGAATACATCCCCGACATCGCCACCCTTCAGAAGCTGCTCGGTGTGCCTCGGTACCTGAACGCGAACTCTCAGAGTGGGGTGCCGGCGCTGGCACTCGATGTCTGGGTCGCGTACGAGCTCCGGCGTGCGGGGTTCGCTGCCGATGCAGTTTGGCCACGCGCGGCGCATCCGCGTGTCATGCCGGCGCCGGTCGCGAACTACCTCGCGAGCACCACGAAGGAGTTGCGAGGTAAGGTCGGCGCGCAGATGGCCCGGCTCACACCCATGAAAGGCGTCGTCGCGACGGACGCGAAGGTGCTCGGGCGGCACTACATCAAGCAGGTCGACGTCGTGATGAGCGCGTGGGAGACGGGACCGGAGGTCCTCATCTCGACCAAGCGCATGGACTCATCCTTCGGCAAGAACGCCGCCAACCGCATCGAAGAGGCGTACGGCGACGCGAAGAACCTGCGTTCGCGCCACCCTCTTGCTGCACACGGGTTCGTCTACGGCCTCCGGTCGACGATTCTCGAGTCTGAGCCCGACAAGGCTCGCTGGCTCATCGACCTGCTTGGCAAGCTTGCGCAAGAGGACGATGCCTATGACGCGGTGTGCCTCCTGATGCTCCACTACGAGGGCGCAGCTCCGGAGGGGTCTGAGGGCGGACACGAGGACGAGGACGACGTCGCAGCCACAGAGCTCACCACGGAGATCGAGGTGGACGAGGAGGACATCCTCGACGAAGAGGTCGTCGAGGATGTCCTCCTCGACGGCATCGACGAGATCATCAACGAGCTTCCGTCGGTGAGCGTCATCGAGCACCGCGATGTGCCTGCCTCGCTCGGGGCCGCCGCGTTCCTCAAGCAGACTGTTGAGCACGTGCTGCGTGCAACGCCGATCACCATGCATCGCCACGCCCGGGTGCTCCACGGCTGGCCTGTCGGAGAAGACCCAGCCGAGAGAAAGAAGCGCGCCACCAAGAAGGCGGCTGACGACGGCTCCGGAGCAAGCGCGTAACAAGCACTCGTCGGTTCTCCTGGCATCGACGGACCGCTGACCCCGTCGAGAATGCGCGGGAACACGCGAGAGGATCGCACCGCGCAAATTCGAAGTTCTTCGCCGATCTGCTAACGGACGGTCGCCGGTTCGAATCCGGTCGAGCGCACTTCGTGTTCCGCTGTGGACTCCGAGGACCGGAAAGAGCCAGCTCCAGGACCGTTCAGCAGAGAGGAAAGCGCCATGGTGAGGATCGCCAGCGGCGTCGTCGTGCTGAACGCGTCCATGGAACCGCTCGGAATCGTGCCGCTGCACCGCGCGCTGATCTTCCTGATACGTGAGCGCGCCACGATCGTCGACGCGGTCCCGAGCAGGATCGTCCGATCCGCCGAGGCCGAGTTCCCGATGCCTCGCGTCGTGCAGTTCCGAGAGATGGTGCGCGTGCCCTACCGGTACGGCACCGTCCCCCTGGTCGCGTGCAGGCCTGCTGCGCCGTGACGACCACGAGTGCGCCTATTGCGGCCGGCACGCGACGACGGTAGACCACGTCATGCCCCGGTCGCGCGGTGTACGGGATGAGTGGCTGAACACGGTCGCGGCGTGCAGCCGATGCAACAACGTCAAGGCCGACCGCACACCCGAAGAGGCACGCATGGTGCTCCGCTTCGCGCCTCGTGAAGTCACACGCCGCGACACCATGATCTTGGCGATCGCTCAGACCGGCGCCGACCTCGCTGCCATCGGACTGGCATGACCCGGTCCCGCCACACCGGCGGGACCGGGTATGTGACAGCCATGACCACCACGACACCGACGTCACAGGATGACATCAGCTCGGCAGAGAAGTTCGCGAATGAAGTGATGGTCGGCGTGCAGGGCGAGAGCCTCGCACGCGATCAGGTCCGTGAACTCCTCGCACGGTCGATCGAGACGGACCGTGCGCGTCGTGCAGGGCCATTCGAGGACCTCCACGCTTACCAGCACACGACGACAGCGGGCATCAGCTACACCGTCGTGCAGATCGACACGACAGCTGATGCGCAGGAGCGAACCCACATCTACGTGAACGACGGATGCGTCTTCGACGGAGACCCGATCAGGGCCACGGACGAGCTGCGACGGCTCGTCGAGCTGTACGACAACGACGAGCACCAGGACAAGCCCTACGAGACATGCGAGTGGGTGGCGGAAGGCATCCGCGACTACATCGGCGAAGGCGACCGCGACGGTGGATGATCATGTCCGACCCGGCACCGACGCTCGACCTTCATCGGTCGCATGGCAGCTTCACCCCGTACCCGCGGGAACTCGTGCTTCCCGAGGGGTCTATCGTGCTCGTGACGTGCAGCGTCTGCCACCTCGTGCAGGCGATCTGCAACCACGATCAGTGTGAATGGAACAGCCCCGGGACGATGCGCCGA
Organism: Microbacterium esteraromaticum; assembly: GCF_900163815.1. Taxonomy (GTDB): domain Bacteria; phylum Actinomycetota; class Actinomycetes; order Actinomycetales; family Microbacteriaceae; genus Microbacterium; species Microbacterium esteraromaticum_B. The sequence goes on from NZ_FUKO01000033.1 coordinate 169,918, forward strand.
TGCCGGCTGTGTGGCATCGACGCATCGTGAGCTCACAACCCCAGTTGGAAGCCATGCTCATCGGCATCATCCAGTCCACCCCCAGGAACTCACCATCACCGGAGATGACGCGGAGGAGCTGAGAGCAGAACCGGCAGCACAAGTCTCCACGGGGTGGGTCGTCACCGGGGAGGGCATCGACGCCATCCTGGCGTCCGTTCCGAACGGGTTGTAGGTCGATTTCGGGCGCTGCTGGTGGAGCTCGAGGCGATACTGTCTGAGTTATGGGATTCCTTGGAGACTTCGCTTTTCGAATGTTGGGCGGTGATACCGCCGATTGCCCGGTGTGTGCGACGACGCTTCGGAGCAGCGACGGAGAGCGGTTTGAGTGCGACGTCTGCAACGACGTCTACTTCATGGAGGATGGCGAGCTCGTGGCCTCCATGCACCGTGGGAGACGCCGTAGCAGGGACGCGGGGAGCTGCCGCAAATGCTCGTCGTCTCTCGCTGGCGCTGACTACACATCGCCGTGGGAGGACGGCGACAACGAAGAGGGCTACGTCACATGCCGCCTGTGCGGGGCGAAGAACTAACGATGACCCGTGGCCGGGCCCGCTTCAGCACAAGCCGATCCGCCGCTAAGTTCAGGTGGACCTCTACGCTCGGTGATGACGCTGTGGTACTTGGACGTTTCTCGAGGCGATAGCTCGCCCTGAAACGTGCACGGTGGACAAGTAAGGCCGCTTCCGCCACGGGTACCAGTTGATCCTGGTAGGTCGGACCGACTAGGACGCAGAGCGAGCTGCCTGACGTCGAGGACGGTGGGTGAGGAGTTCGCCCGTGACATCCATCCGGCTCAACGTGATGCCACACGCGCGGAACACCGCACGGATGATATCCCTCGTACCCGCTGGGTGCCCCGCGGATCTCAGCTCGAGCAGCGTCTTCCGCGCGAGTCGATGACGCTTGCTGAGCTCTGCCATCTGCGCGCAGAGAGTCTGTCGTGGTTGCCCCGTCGGTTCCGTCGGCCCAGCCGACGAGCTGCCCCTTGGCGAGTCGGCATCTTCCGTAACTGGTGCGGTGTCATTGTTCCTGACGTTCACGATCAACGTCCCCTCCGTGTCACTGCTCTCGACTACGGTAAACAGACTCGATCGAAAAATGCAACGATTCGTTGCGGCTTGTAGCGCTTCGTTGCGGATATGATGGCGGCTATGGGGATAGAAGACCTGGGTGAGAACCGAGCCATCAGCGAGCGAATCGAGCTGCTGATGGTCCGCGCGCGGTTGCGAAGCCTGGCCGAACTCGCAAGGAAGTCCGGGATCAACCGAGCGACCATCAGCCTGAAGATGAACAACCACCGGCGGTGGAACATCGAAGATCTGAGGCTGGTCGCGCCCGCTCTCGGCGTCAGCGTTTCGCAGCTGCTCGGCGAGGATCCTGCCGCCGCGACACAAGCGTCGAGCCAACTTGCCTCCGCGCATGGGGGAGCGGATGAGTTCGCCCGGCGCATCCGGTTTCTGCAGTCGCATGCGATCAACGAGACGGGAACAGAGGTCGAAGAACTGCTCAAGTCGGTGCTCGCCGGCGGCAAGGCCCAATCAGACCCCGCGACGCTGAACGCGATAGCCGCACATTTCGGGGCGCCTGTGGGCTACCTCCTTGACCTTGGAGACCTCGAGATGGCGGAGCGCATCGAAGCGCAGATCGACCTGCGAACCGCCTTGACCGAAAGCGGCGTCTTGAACGTCGCAGCACGATCCCTGGGCCAGCTCTCGCCGGAGGAACTCCAGGCGATCACTCGCATCATCCGGCAGCACGGTGAGACGGGCGGTACCGGTGGCTGAATGGGACGGTCGGCGCCCGTGGCGCACTGATGCGGAGATCGTGGCGCGCGCGCAGGAGCGCCTCGAGCACTATGGCCTGTCCGACGTCCGGGGGATCCCCGAGCTCACCAGCAAGGTCTCTGCGGCCACAGGAAAGACGATCACCGTCGAGGAAGTCGACGACCCCGTTCTCGTGACCACCACCGCGCTGTGGATCGAGTTCAAGGACCGCTCGCTCATCCTTCTCCGCCGCCACGACCCTGCCTACTATCGCGCACGCGGCCTGTTCCACGAGTTCGGGCACATCGTGTTCGGGCACCCGGCGTGCACGGCGCTGACGAACGACCCGCAGATGTCTCGCTACGCCGCGGGCGGGGGAGAGGTCCGTGGGCGCGTCCTGATCTCGGAGGCGAACCTGCCAGCGCTGTACCGCAACGACGTGCACGAGAGCGAAGCGGAGGCCGTCGCCTCGCTGATCGGCCGCCGGCTGCTCCGCCCGCGCTACGAAGGAGACGAAGAGGTGTTCGGATGACGATGGACCAACTGTACCTCCCGATCCTGCTGATCCTCGTCGTCGCGGTGATCGCCCGAATCCCCACAGCGATTCGAGTCCCGACGGCACGACCCGCATGGTTCGCAACGCTCATCGCAGTGCCGGCCTTCATGACTCGCGGGCCGATCATTCCGATCCAGACGCTCGACGCGTGGATGGGCGGGGAGAACATCATCTTCCTCGTGCAGTCCTGGCTTGTCGTGTTCGCATTCTGGGGGCTCGCAGAGGCCGCCGGTACCGACATCACCAGCAGCGAGCGGCCGAAACTCCGACTCTGGATCCCGCTGCTGAGCTGCCTCGCGTTCACCATCCCGTTCTTCCTGATCCCGAATCGGGAAGGCACTGAGTTGTTCTTCATCGACGCGCACGTCGATGACCTCGCCGCCATCGTCTGCGGCGTGCTCTACATGGCCGCCGTCGCCGGCATCTGTGCCCGACTCCTCATCCGCCTGCACGGGCGCGATGCGCCGGCGCACTGGGTGTTCCGTATCGGAGCCGCACTGGTCATCGCTGGCTGCGTCCTTTGGAGTACGGCGATCATCCTGGACCATGCGCTCTCGCTAGGTCGCACACCCATCGTCTGGATGTACATCGGCTTCGACATCCTCTTCTATCCCGGAGTCGTCGCACTTGCCCTCGGGCTGGTCGCATTCGCCGCTCAACGCGCCATCCGACAGCTCATCCTCCGACGCCGCGTCGCCGCGCTCCAGGACATCCTCACCAGCCGGTCCTTCACCATCGATGAGGATGACCGCCCGCTGCCGTTCGTGGCGTACGACCTCATGGTCCAGATCGAGGACCTACGAATCCTCGGCGCCATTCGGCCGACGGTCGAGGAGCAACGCACGCTCGACAAGGTCGCACGATGGGTCGAGCGCACCTTCCCGCAGGTACACGACATCACCACGAGTTGAGAGGGACTGCATTGACCAACGCTCTGATCGTCGCCGGTGCGGCCGCAGCCGGCGCCGTCGTCCTCACCGCTGCAGCGGCGTCCTACATGGGGCGGATGCTCGTCGCATGGAACTGGCCCGAGAGCACGAAGATCCTCGGATTCACCGACGACACGATCACGCTCAAGTCCACTCCGCTCACCCGCTACCCCGGGACGTACGGCCTTCGCACACCGACGGGGCACGCACGCGTCGGAGGCATCGTCAGCGATGATGGACGTGCGGTCGTGCGGACCCTAGAGGCTGAACACGGCGACATACGGAGCGCGGTGTCCGGAGCCTTCGACGGCGACATCCACGCGATTCCCGACGAGGTCGGACCCTACAGCGACGTCATCATCGAGACTCCGGCGGGACCCGCTCCGGCGTGGCAGTTCGGACCCGATGGCAACGACCTGTGGGTGCTGCACGTCCACGGATTCCAAGCGGACCGTAACAACGTCCTCAGGATGGTCGAAGCGATGCTCCCGACCGCGGGAGCAGCGACGCATCTCGTCGTCTCATACCGCGGCGACGGGCAAGGGCCGGCCACCCCGGCAGGTACGACGCGCCTCGGCCTCGATGAATGGGAAGACGTCGACGCCGCCCTGGCGTACGCTGCCCGGCACGGCGCCACGCGGATCATCATGGCCGGATGGTCCATGGGAGCGGCCATCTCGCTCCTGATCGAGGAGCGCAGCGCGTACCGGGACCTGATCATCGGCAACGTCTTCGTCTCGCCCGCAACTGACTGGATCGCCACCATGCGCACCAGTGCGGAACGCATGGGCATCCCTCTTCCCGCCGCAGCCTCGGCTTTCATCGCGGGCGTCCTGCGGTCGCCGCTGACGTCATGGCTCACCGGCCTGCGCCGGCCGGTCGACTTCGCCGAACTGGACTGGACCAGGCCACGGAGGGTGCACGTCCCGACGCTCGTCATCCACTCGGTCGGCGATCTGACGATCCCGATCAGCGCGACGAGGAGGTTCGTCGAGGCAGGCGCACCGCTCGTCGAGCTGCACGAGACACGTCGCGCGCCGCACACGCGCGAATACAACGAGGATCCGGAGGGAGTCACCCTGGCCGTCAGCACGTGGCTGACCCGGGTGCTCGTCGCCTGAAGTCCGACCGCCGGTTGCAGGGAGCGCCGGGTATGTGACCAGCATGAACTGCAACGGCATGTGCTTGACCGGCAGCGACCTCGGTGAGCCAGGTGACCTCGTCGCCTATCCGCATCCGGAGTGTCCGGTTCACAACCGCATCCTTTCGGCGTTCATCGAATCCGGCGGTAACGCGGACCTGTGGGCTGGAGAGCTCGAGCGATGGCAGATCGGGCTTCCATCGCCATGGGCAGAATCACGCGGGCTCGCCCCGGTCACTGATTCGTTCATGGAAGCGACGATCCTGATGATCCGTCTTCACGCTCATCGGGAGCACGCGGCATGAAGCTGCCAGTCCTGACCCCTCGGATGATGACTGTCCTCACCGGGATCGCGATCTTCACGGCAATGGCACCCGCAACCGCTATGGCCGCAGCGCCGACAGTGATCTGGCTGGAAGGCATCGCTTCCGACACCGGTCCAGGACTCGGCGCCTGGATGATCATGCTCGCTGCTTCCCTGACGGCACTGGTCGGGTTGCTGGCCTATCTCATGGTGTGGGGGTGGGCGTTGGCCGTCGTCTTCCTCGCCTTCTGCGCCGTGCGCGCGCTCCGCCGGCGCTCCCCACGCGAGGAGCAGACAAGCGCGATCCAGGAACGAGACGACTACGACCGGAGGGCTCGGCCCAGGAAACGGTCGAACGCTCGTTGAAACGGGCGCTACGGGGCGGAGACAGGCACCTCCGTTTGGAAGGGGAGCCAGGACGCGGAGTCTTGACCAGAATCCAACTGAACACTTGAGGTACGCCCGGCCGAGCCTCCGGAATGGCCTCCGACGCGGTGCTGACGTTGTGCAGCCGAACAGGTGGCCGTTGCCAGCACCGACTCCGGGCCGTTTGCATCGCTGCTCGTCTCGCCTGTTCTCATGGATCGGGATCGGGATCGGGATCGGTTGCGCTCGAGCGCTGAGCTCGAGGTATGTGGTCTGCGTCAGGGCCAATTGTCTGTCACAGCTCGCTCGTGATGCTTGCGGGAGACTCATGCCCTGGGTATCCGGGCTGGTGTTCGTGTGGGTGCTCCCTGCCACACTGATCCTGTGACTGAACTCGAACCTTCTGACCAGCAGTGGGCGATTGAAACTGGGGCCCGCTGGGGCGCTTCTTACCCGGTCGTGGATGGTGACATCCGACAGGTTCTGCCACTTTTCGCGGAGTCGATCAACGACGCCCTGAACAAGCGCACAATTGCTTACCTGCAACGTCGTCTTGGCCTGCCCGCGGGCGTTGAGGTGACGGATGCGCAGGCAGCGTCGGGTGGACCGTACCTTTTGGCGCTCATGCAGACAGCGTCGCGGGAGATGCAGTGGGCGATCTGGTGGCGTGTTCAGGCGATCGCCCGTGGGGAAGTCGACCCGGGGCTCGGATACCTTCAGCGTCGTGCTGAGCCTGCAGTGCTGAAGTACTTGGAGGCGTACGCGCCTGCACTTATCGGGAGCGCCTCGGTAAAGCTGAACGACGGAACAGTGCACTCGGAGACTCTGACGTTCAGTGAGCGCCGACGCAGGCGCCAGGCGCTCAAGGCCGCGGATCGCCAGCGGGAGCGCGCGCTCATCCTCCAGCATGAGCAGATGCGTGCGATGCGACCGCCAGCGCCGGCGTCGCAGCCGTATGGAGTGAATCATCAGGGGGCGGAACGGCTGGCCGCGGACTGGATGCGGCATCTCGGCGTCAGGGACGCGATCGTCACGCAGTACAGCGGAGACGGTGGAGTCGACGTAGACAGCAGACATGTTGTCGCGCAAGTGAAGAACCTCCACCCGGCAGCGGCGGTGCCCGTCGCACAGATCCGCGATCTCTTCGGCACCGCGACGCATCGCGGGAAGGGCGCCGTCCTGTTCACCAGCGGAGTGGTCTCTAAGGGAGGGCTCGAGTTCGCTGAGACGGCGGGTATCGCCCTCATCCACTACAACGCAGAGAATGGCTCACTAACCGGCCTCAACTTGAGGGGGAGGGTCGCGGCGACCGAAGGGTTCCCCGCCGCGTTCGGGTTTGAGGAATGATTGGACGACGTCATTCCGATCGCCCTGGTACCAGTACCATGAGACTATGCCACGCACCCCATCCGCCGCGGCCGCGCACATCGGCTCGCGCATCACAGCAGCCCGCACCGCCCTTTCGATGACCGTCGATGAGCTCGCGGTCGGGAGCCGCATCGATTCGTCGAATATCCGCAGTTACGAGTCAGGTCGCGCTCTGATGAGCTTGCAATCCCTCGTGCGCATTGCCGAGGCGTTGAAAGTCGATCCCGGTGAGTTGCTGGACGGCGTCGTCTCCGACATGTTCGGGCGTGATCGTTGAGATGAAGGCATGTTTTGGCCCGCACGGCCCAGAACAGCAGGCGCGCTCAAAGCGGTCCTAGAGTTCCCTCCGGCCGGCTCAGCTGGGGGAGAGCCTGAAGTCGTGAAATCACGCGTTTTCATGAGGGCTTTGACTCCGAAGAGACCCCCGTTGCGTGGCGAACACGAGTCCGAGGCCGACTGGGTTAGATCGCTTCCGCGGGCTCAACGAGCGCGAGAGCCGATTCGACTATCGCCATTGTGCGATCGCTGCTGCGGCCGCTTCGTAGTCTTCGAGGTCTTCCGGGCCGATGAGATCGGGGTAGTGCTCTGCCGCCTCTCGATAGGGTACGAGCGTCGCAGCCGCGGGAGATGTGGTATCGGTGAGCGTACCGACAGATTCGGGGAACGCGGATTCCATGTGCCCTGAGATAGACGGTAGCTGTACGGTGACCCATCCGCCATCGATACTCGTAACCGGGTACGCCGCACCAGCCGGGTAGACAGCCACGATGGGTAGACCGTCCGCGTCCTCGTCGATGACGGGCTGAACGTCATGGAATGCGAACCCTGTGCTCATAGCCCCACATTAGGACATGTCCCACTCGGGTTCGGTCTGATCCGCCATGCCCTGTTTGCTCGGCACCCTGGATGCTGTTGAGGGTCGTCACAGGTCGGTAGGGTTCAAGCGTGGGCCACAAAGAACCGATGACCATTGCGACGGCGCTGAAGCTGATCCAGAAGAACGAGCTGATCCTCCCCGCGATCCAGCGTGAATACGTGTGGAAGCCATCGCAGGTGATCAAGATCTTCGATTCGGTGCTTCGCGGTTACCCTGTCGGGAGCTTCCTCTCGTGGAAGGTACTCCCGGAGACGGTAGGCGCCTTCAAATTTTACGGATTCATGAGGGACTACAGCGGCTACGACAAGAAGCACAACCCGGTCGTCGATATCCCGACAGACCGGGAGGTGACCGCGGTGCTCGATGGCCAGCAGCGCCTCACTTCGCTGAACATCGGCCTTCGCGGAACCTATGCGTACCGAAACCCGCGTGCTTGGGCGAACAAGGCGTGGTCGTACCCCGAGAGGCGGCTGTGCCTGAACCTCCTGGGTGAAGCGCCAGAGAACGAGGCCGGGCTGAAGTATCACCTGGCTTTCCTCACGAAGGAGCAGCTCGACCAGGCCGTCGACGACGATACCAAGAAGTGGTTCCCGGTCAGCGACATCTTTGACGCGGGCGAGGCGTTCCAGATGGCGCAGATTCCTGTCAAGTACGGAGTCGGCAACAACGCCAAAGCCGTGGAGATGATCAGTCTCCTGTGGCAGGAGGTGCACCACAACCAGAGTCTCCACTTCTATGAGGAGACGGACCAGGACATCGAGCGGGTCCTCGACATCTTCGTTCGCGTCAACTCGGGAGGCACGGTCCTCTCTTACAGCGATCTCTTGATGTCGATCGCAACAGCGCAATGGAAGGAGAAAGACGCGCGAGCTGCTGTCCACGAGCTGGTTGACGCGTTGAACACCACCGGTCAAGGTTTCGACTTTTCTCAGGACACGGTGCTGAAATCGGGCCTCGTGCTCGCCGATGTCGGAGACGTCGGCTTCAAGGTCAAGAACTTCACGACAGTCAACATGGCGAAGCTCGAGTCCAAGTGGGACGAGATCAGCACATCGCTGCGCATCGCCGCCGAGCTGCTCGCCGACTTCGGTCTCTCCGGCGGAACCTTGACGGCGGACAGCGTGCTCATCCCGGTCGCCTACTACGTGCATCGCCGCGGCCTCCCGCCGACGTACCGCGTGTCAGACAAGAAGCACGACCGCGAGGACCGCGCTGCACTGCGATCATGGGTGCTGCGCTCTCTCATCGCCCGAGGAGTATGGGGATCAGGCCTCGACACCCTCTTGCGCGACCTGCGGGAGATCATCCGGCTGGAGGGCGAGAGCTCATTCCCTCTTGCTGCGATCGAGCGAACGATGGCACGTCGAGGCAAGTCGCTCGACGTCAACGACGCCCTCATCGAGGACATCCTCGGACTCGCCTACGGCGGCGGCCGCACATGGGCCGTCTTGGCCACGCTGTTCGACCACGTCGATACACGCATGCAATTCCATGTCGACCACATCTTCCCGAAGGCTCAACTCGATCAGCGGGCGCTGAGAGGGCTGAAGAACTCGGACGGAACCCGTCGACTGAGCGACGACGCCATCGACGAACTCGTCAGCAAACGAGATCTTCTCCCGAACCTGGAGCTGCTGCCCGGGCCGGAGAACATCGGCAAGTCCGATGTCGCACCGGACACATGGATCGTCGGCCACTATCCAGGTGCCGACGAATACGCAGCATTCCTCAAATCCAACGCGCTACCGAACGCTCTACCGCACGACGTCGACGACTTCCTCGCCTTCTACGATGCGCGGCGCGACGCGCTCATCGCTCGAATCAAGGACAAGCTCCAGACGCAAGGCGGGGCATCCTCGTTCGCGGCCCTGCCGAACGACATCGACACCGAGATGGGAGAAGGAGACCTCGACGACTGATGCGCCGCGGGCAGCTTACGATCCCGTACATCCGGAAGACTGCCTCGAACGTCGAATCGAAGTTTGCGGCACCTGAACTGGGCGGCACGGTCTCGACTCCTGATACTCAGGCGCGCACCGTCACGAGTTCGTCCCAGTGGGTGGTCGCGCGCTTGGTGAGCATCTCGCGCTTCATCTGCCACGACGGCCCCGGACGCATCCCGCCCCACCCGAGCCCGAGCGCCTCCTTGCCGGCCTTCTTCTGCACGCTGTCGATGATGCCGGCGATCCCGGCGTCCTCGTGCGGGGCTTGGAAGGGCTCCAGCGGCAGGTGCAGGCCAGCAGGCAGGAGATCCGCCATCATGAGCCCCGCCCTGGCGTACCGGCTGCCGTCCTGGATGTGGGGGAGTAGCTGGTGAGCAGCCCTTGTGAGCTCGACGGGATCTGCTGTCGGGAAGGGCAATCGGACCTTCACCTGCGGGTAGTGCTTCTGCTCCGCGAAGTGAGCCGTGCCGGCGAAGGCCACAAGAGTCTTGCCGACCTGATGGTGGCGGGTAAGGCGCGACGCCATCTGCTGGGCGTAGATGCTGAGTGCCTGGCGGATGCCGTTCACCGTCGTCACCTTCTCACTGAATGAACGGCTGACGATCAACTGATCCTTCTTGCCTGTCCGATCTTCCTCCGGGCCGATGCACGCGACGCCGCGCAGCTCCAGGGCCGTTCGCATGACGGTGACGTTGAACTGCTTCCGGATGAACGTCGGATCCGCCGTCGCGAGGTCCCAGATCGTCTCGATCCCGAGGGCGCGCAGTCGCCGCTCAAGGCGCGACGCGATGCCCCAGACTTCGGAGACGGGGAGGCTGCGCATCAGTTGCTCACGCCACTCGGGTCTGGTCGCTGGCCAGACGCAGACCCCGCCGAACACATCGAGCTTCTTGGCACAGCGGTTCGCCAGCTTGCTCAACGTGCGGTTGGGGGCGATGCCGACGCAAACGGGCACGCCGATGAGTCGCCGGACCTCCGAGCGGACCGTGCGCCCCAGGTCGGTCATCGCCTCGCAGTCCGCCGACGTGCGTCGGTCGATCGTGAGGAAGGCCTCATCGATGCTGTAGATGTCGACCTCGCTCGCGAACCGCTCCAGGACTCGCATAGTGCGTGCGGACATGTCCCCGTACAGCTCATAGTTGCTCGACACCGCGCGAACGCCGAGTCTCTCTGCGTGCGGCCGCAGCTTGAACCACGGCTCCCCGAGGTCGAGGCCGAGTGCCTTCGCCTCGCGGCTCGCCGCGACGACCATGCCATCGTTGTTGGACAGCACGACGAGAGGTACCCCCTCAAGATCGGGGCGGAACACACGCTCCCAACTTGCGTACGCTGAATTCACATCGACGTGGGCCAGCACACGAACTCACAACAGGTGCCGGAAGCCGACGGTCGCCGTCCCCCAGATGGTGAAGTCGGACAGTTCGGGCACGAGGATGTCGGGATAGGCCGGGTTCTCCGAGTGCAGATGGATGCCGCGCGGAGTCACGAGCAGCCTCTTCAGTGTCAACTCACCGTCGATCACCGCGACCACGATGTCCCCGTCTCTGGGTTTCCTCGCCCGGGAGACCAGCACCTCGTCTCCGTCAAAGATGCCGACGCCGATCATCGAGTCCCCGGACACGCGCGCGATGAACGTGGCGTCCGGGTCGTCGATCAGCTGTGCGTTCAGATCGATCGGACCCTCGTAGTAGTCCTGCGCGGGTGAGGGAAACCCGGCCGGGATGGCGATCGGCGCTGAGCGCAGGAGCATCGGTTTGGATGTGTCGACGCGGCGAACCAGTTCGATCGTGGCCATGTCGACCCCTCTCGCTGGAACATCGGAACGATAGTCCAGTATGCGCCTGAGTCGTGATATTAGAAAATAGTCCCGATCCTCGCGCGTGCCGTCCATGGATCAGCCAGTGGTCGTTTCATAGAGGGTGTGGATCGAGAAAGGCCCAACGACCTCGCGCGACGCTGTGCTCCCAGCAACGACGACTGCCCTGCCCGGTATTCAGCCCCGCGACGCGCTGAAGCCTGTGGTTCGTCGCTTAGACGGGCCGTCTGGTCGACGACGACCGTGTCACGAAGCACTGTGAGCCTTTCTGCCGGGAAGTGTCCGCCACTCCGGGCACAATGTGAGACATGCGACACGTAGACACCATCGATGAGGCGACAGCGATTGCGGCTGAGATCCTCGGTCCCCGCAAGAAGCCGCTGGTGTTGATCAGCACGGACGCCCAAGGGAAGTTCCTTTTCGATCCGTCGCACGTTGAGCGCGAGGCGGGCAGCGATGCCGATGTCGTGACGATCGCCCATGGGCTTGTGACATTCGCTCTCGAGGACGCGCTCCCTGAGAAGACCAGTGTGCACTCTGGCGCCGCCCGTTCATACCCAGTGGACTTCGGCACGGACCCCGACTGGCAGCGATCCATCCTCCGATTCCCCGACCGGCACACAAGCGACGACCTCATCGAAGATGCCCTCGCCCAGGTGACTTTCTTTCCCAGCCCTCAGCCGGTCAGCCGGCGGGAATGGGTACGCGCGATCGTTGAGCGCGTCTCCGGCGGCACGGGGAACATCGCCAAGTTGGATAACGGTGAGCTCGTGAGCGTGGTCGCCGATCATCTCCCTCCGAGCGTGTCTTTGTCGGATGCGCTCGCTGTCGGTGAGCCCGTCGAAGGGTGGCTTCTCGACCGGGATCTCGCACCGGAAGTGAGCGAGGTCGACTACTCCCGCTTCGCCGATGGTGCGGTCACGCTTGCGCGCGTCGTGAAGGTCACCCCCGCCCGAACGAAGCTCGTGCTGCACCCCTCTGACACCTCGGGGATCGATCTGCGCCGACGTGACGTCATCCCCGGGATCGACGATGGCGAGAATGCCGACGTACAGGTCTCCGACATTGTGCGAGTCGGCCAGACCGTCCGTGCTCGTGTGACGCGCTCCGGCAGGTCGCTGGGCCTCTCCCTCGTCGGAGTGGACCCGGAGGTTGCGCTGGTGCCGCCTCTGTCGCTCCTGAGCGGTGGCTCACCCTGGTTGCGAGAGGGGGTCGATGGGGTCGCCGACCCGGCTCTCACAAGGGTGCCGGCGACGCCGGCTGAAAGCATGCCTGCCCCGCCTGCGGGATACACCATCGACGTGCCCGCGTCGCCCGTATCGACGCTGGCGGCGGGTTCCCCCTCGACGTTGCACGATCATCCTTCGCCGACCGCCGCGCTCAACGACATCCGCGACGAGCTGAGCGGGCTCCGTGGCGCGTTCGCGCGCCTGAGTCGCGAACTTCGAGCTGGTACCGATCTTGAGACGATCGACCGGCTCCGCGACGAGGTCGCCGGGCTCACGTCTGCGCTTCATCAGGAACGCGACGTGCGACGCGAACGGGACACGATCATCGCCGGCCTCCGAGTGGAGCTGCGCGAGGCCCGTGCGCAGCGCGCGACACCGACCGAAAGCCGGAGAACTGATCGCGCATCATGGCCGAGCGGCGACGCCTGGCTCCGCTTCGAGGTACTCAGTACCTGGGCCGGGCGGTCGACCGCACCCGACAAGACCAACCACCCTCTGCGCGAGTACACGATCGGAACCGACTTCGTACCGAGTCTGACTCCGCTCGACGCCGGCCAGCTGGAGAAGGCGCTCCGCGCCATCGTTGACGTCGTCACCGGACGTGCCTCCGAGATCACCGGCCGTCAACTTCATCGTTTGCGTACGGGAGAAGCCGGTAACTCGCCCTACGTGAGTCGCGCGGACGGCGCGACATGTTGGAGAGCATCCATCGAAATCAACGTCGCGTCGGCGCGGCGCCTGCACTACTGGCAGCACCCCAACGGATCGATCGAGCTGTCACGGGTCGTCCTGCACGACGACTTCCAGCCCTGAGCTTTGAGCTACTCGATCTCGTCGATCGTGTTCTCCTGCTCGCTCTGCTTTCTCGCGACCCCTCGCCGAGCGCGTGAGGCGGCTCCTCGCCGCCTCGATCCGTGGCGCCGCCACCCCGTTCACCAGGCGCTTGAATGCTGGGCGGCACGTGTTCACGACGATCACCCCCGCGACGTAGCCGAGAACACCGACACCGATGAAAACCTTCGCCCACTCAGTCGCGGGATCCTGTTTCGCCTGCTTCTCCTCGGAGGGATGACGCCTCGCATCTGCCCCCTCGCTCTGTGCGCGCTCGAGCGCCAGCTGCGCGCGACGAGAGGCCTCTGCGTCCCTCGCCTCTTCGATGAGGTCGGGCGTCACCTCGTCGAGGATGCGCGGGTCGTAAAAGAAGTTGGGCCACGTCTTCTCCGCCCAGCCTCCATGTCCGTTGTCGCGCGTCACCTCAGTCGCGTACTCTGCGCCCTTCTCCGTAAAAAACCAGGCGCCCGGCTCGCCTTGAAGGATGCCCATGCGCTGAAGGAGGAAGTTGGCCTGGCGCGGATTCAGCCCGAACGCCGAGCCGATCTCTTTCGCCAGCAGTCCGTGTTTGCCCATGACTCCACCATCCGCCCGCGTCGAGTGCGTCCGTCAATCCTAGGCGTCCGTCATAGAGTGTGCTTCCAGGTGATCTTCGTCCGCTCGATTGCCTGCCCGATGCCCTTGGCGCCGCGGCGTGGAGCTGGGAACATCTGAACTTCCAGAAGGGAACGTACGATCTCCCGCTTGCTGGTGATCGCAAGCCCTTCCCATGCCTCGCGAACGTCAGGAGCCTGAGCAAGAGTCGTCACGTGCGGGCTAACTGTGGACAGCCGATTGAGCTTCTTCGTTGCTTCGTCAATCAGCGGCTTGACGCGGCGCTCCTGATCGAAGAGGAGCTCTAGGTTGCGCTCCTGTGCCGCGCGTTCGCGGACACTGTCCAGCCACGCGCGATGCTCGGCAATCGTGCGCATGAGGTCGCGTCGTTGATCGGACTGGTCGTCCTCAACGTGATGGAGCGATTCGAGGAAGTCGGGGCGACTCATGCGCTCGAGTATGTGCTCTGTGACGATTGCGTCAAGGAACTTCATGTTCATCGAGCAGTGAGGCCCGTACTCGCAGATGTAGTTCTGGTAGTGCGTGAGGCCCGCGGCCGTCTTTGAGGAGTTTCGTGAGACCCGGACATTGCCGACGCATCCGTCGTACCCGCATCGAGCGACTCCCGTTAGCAGGTAGCGGATCTTCCACACATCGGCTCGCTTGCGTTCTGGTGCATGGAGGAGCGCCTGTAGCTTGTGCCATGCCTCGGGCTGAATGATGGCATCCCACATCGCCTCCCCGATGATCTCACCGCGGTACTGGCGAAGCCCGGCATAGGCAGGCATCTCCAGCATCTGCTTGAGCGTCTCTCCGCGCCACGCCCAGCCGCCTCGATGATGTTTGCGCTGGGGGCGCCGGGCTGGGATTCCGCGATCATTCCAGTCCTGCGCAATCGAATACAGGGTCTCGCCGTCGAGGTATCTTTGGGCGGCTTCTCGGATCAACGCGGCCTCTGCAGGGTCCAGCTCGACGCGCAGCAATGCCTTCGTCTGCGAGTCGTAGATGCGGCGGTAGCCGAAGATGGCTTTGCCATGGGGACGCCCTGCACGGGCGTTCGCCGAGTGGGCTCGTTTCACTCGCTCGCTGGTCCGGTCGGCTTCGTCTTCAGCGAGTAGGGCGTCCAAGCCGGTGCGGAAACGGTCGCTTCTCTGGGTGAGGTCGTAGAGGGTCCCGCCGTACCCCCACTTCACCTTGTTCTTCGCGCAGGCCTGACGTAGCTCGGTGTATCCCGACAGATCTCGTGTCGCCCGGCTGTTCTCCCATGTGAGGAGGGCGTCGATCTCACCAGACTCGATCCATGCGAGCGCTTCGTTCCATTCAGCTCGCTGCCGGCGCGTCGAGTATCGGCTGGCGGACCCGGTCTCGCGGATGACCTTCTTCAGCTCCCAGCCCTCGCGCTTCACCCACTCCTTGCCCGCGTCGACCTGCTCGTTTACCGACCGCCCGACGCCCGAGCTGTCATGCGACACTCGAGCAAGGATCAGCACACGAAGCGGGCGGTTGTTGGTCATCGTGTTGTACGTCGCGGAGTCCAGCATCGTAGGGTCCTTTCAGGGGCACCGGAGGCATCCTGGAAGGCACATACCCGGCGTGGGAGATTTCTCACCCCTTGACGTCAAGTTGGACGGGGCGAACTGCGCGATCGTCGTCGCCGCGGTGTTCTGGCTGGTCGCCCTCGCCGGCGGCGGGCGCACCACGCGCATCGTGCTGTCGCTGCTGGCGCTCGGTGCTTTCGTCGTACTGGTGACGCCTGAACCGAGCGTCATCCGTGCGGCGGTGATGGCGGCTCTGGCGATGCTGACCATTCTGCTGGGGCGTCCGAGTGCGGGGCTGGCGATGCTGTCGGTCACGGTGTGCGCTCTGCTGGTGATCGACCCCTGGCTGTCGGCCACCCCGGGTTTCGCGCTGTCGGCGGCCGCCACCGGCGCGCTGCTGGTGCTGTCGCGTCCGCTGCTGCGGGGCCTCAGCCGGTGGATGCCGGAGCCGCTCGCGCTCGCGCTGTCGGTGCCGTTGGCCGCGCAGATCGTATGCGGCCCGATCGTCGCGCTGTTCTCCGACCAGCAGTCGATCATCGGCGTGGTCGCGAACCTGATCGCCGCTCCTGCCGCACCGATCGCCACGGTCATCGGCCTGCTCGCGTGCCTCGCAGCCCCGATTCCGGCGCTCGCAGATCTGTTCGCCGCGGCTGCCTGGCTGCCTGCCGCATGGATATCGGTGACGGCGACCATGAGCGCGGGACTCCCCGGAGCAACGGTGGCCGTGGTGGCGGGGCCGGTCGCCGCAGCCGTGGTCGGTGTGCTGAGCACAGCCGCGACCGTGCTGCTGGTGCGTCCGCGCTCACGGTGGCTGCGAGCGGGCTCGGCGCTGGTGATCATCGTCGCCGTCGGCCTCACGGGCGGGCGGATGCTGCTCACCGGTCCGCTGGCTGCGATGACGACGCCGGAGGACTGGACCATCGCGGCGTGCGACATCGGACAGGGCGACGCCGTGCTGATCCGTTCAGCGGGACGCACGGCACTGATCGACACTGGGCCCGACCCCGAGGCGATGCAGACGTGCCTTGCCGCGACGGCGACATCGCACATCGACCTGCTGGTCCTCACGCATTTCGATCTGGATCACGTGGGCGGCACGTCGGCGGTGGAGGGCCGCGTCGGCACGGTGCTGCACGGGCCCGTGACATCGGACGACGAGAGGCGGATGCTGGAGCGACTGGTCTCCGGTGGTGCGCGCCTCGTGCAGGGGGAGGTGGGCGTGCACGGCGAGCTGGGCGATGCTGAGTGGCGGGTCGTCTGGCCGGAACCGGATTCGGCGGCCTTCCCCTCGGGAAACGATGCCAGCGTGGTGATCGACGTGCAGGGCAGCGGGGTGCCTCGCACGCTGCTGCTCGGCGACCTTTCGGCTGTGCCGCAGCGGCAGCTCCTGGCGAGCGGGCGTCTGCGCGGCCCTTACACGGTGGTCAAGGTCGCGCACCACGGCAGCAAAGATCAAGCGCCGGCGCTGTACGAGGCCGCTCGCGCGCAGATCGCGCTGATCGGCGTCGGAGCCGGCAACGACTACGGACACCCGCGCATCGAGACGCTGTCGCTGCTGGATGCCGTCGGCGCGCGCACCTATCGCACCGATGAAGACGGCTTGATTCTGCTGGGCCGACGAGACGACGAGATCGTGGTGTGGCTGGAGCGAGCGCCGCCCCCGTGATGTCGGCGTGCGCCGGTAGGCTGAACACATGGCCGCACCTCGCTCTTCTGCACGTGGATCCAGCGCGCGCGGGGGCACGACCGCGAAGGGCACGAAGATCGCTCAGGTGCCGTGGCGCGAGCCGCGGCCCGCGCCGATCGTCCTCGTCTCCGGGCCGGAGGAAGTCCTCGCAGAGCGCGCAATCGCCGGCGTGCGCGACTACCTGCGCGCCGAAGATGCCGCGCTCGAGGTCAGCGATATCCGCGCAGACGACTACGAGGCCGGTTCGCTGCTGTCGGTCACCTCGCCCTCGCTGTTCGGCGAGCCGAGGCTCGTGCGCGTGGCCGGGGTCGAGAAGTGCACCGACGCTTTCCTGCAAGAGGCGCTGAAGTACATCGAGCACCCGCAGGAGGGGGCCACGGTAATTCTCCGCCACACCGCAGCCAGCGTCCGCGGCAAGAAGCTGCTGGACGCCATCAGGGCCGGAACAGGCGGCGGCATCGAGATCCCGTGCACCGCGGTGAAGCGCGACAGTGATCGCGTCGACTTCGCGGCGGGGGAGTTCGCCGCGGCCAAGAAGCGGATCGCCCCCACGGCGCTGCGCGCTCTGGTCTCCGCCTTCGCCGATGATCTGACCGAATTGGCTGCCGCCTGTCAGCAGCTGGTGAACGACGTCGAGGGCGACATCACCGACGACATCGTCACCAAATACTACGGGGGCCGGGTGGAAGTGTCGGCGTTCGTGGTCGCCGACACGGCGATCGCGGGCCGCTACGGCGAGGCGCTGATCGCACTGCGGCATGCCCTGGCATCCGGCGCCGATCCGGTGCCGATGGTGGCGGCATTCGCGATGAAGCTGCGCGGCATGGCGCGCGTGGCCGGCAATCGAGAGCCCAGCCGGCAGCTCGCGCAGCGACTGGGTATGAAGGACTGGCAGGTCGATCGCGCCCGGCGTGACCTGACCGGCTGGAATGAGCGCTCGCTCGGCATGGCCATTCAGGCGACTGCGCGGGCGGATGCTGAGGTCAAGGGCGGCTCTCGCGACCCGATCTTCGCTCTCGAGCGCATGGTGACGGTGATCGCCACCCGCGAGCCCTTCGGCGCCTGAGCCGACGTTCTGCCCCCGGGCATCCTGCCTGCTCACCGCGCGTCCTGTCGACTTGCGGCCTAGCTGCGGGCTCCCCGCGCCCCGTCACAATGACACACTCTGGGGGCCGACACGCCAGATGTCGGACGTTCTTCAGCATCCGGTCCGTCATGTGGCTTGTCGGCCCCCAGACTGTCTACCGCAGGCAAGAGAAAGCCCGCCCCGCGAACGGGACGGGCTTCTGCGAAAGGTTCGGGTCAGAGACCGGCGACCTGCGTGGCGATGGCCGACTTGCGGTTCTTCGCCTGGTTCTTGTGCACGACGCCCTTGCTGACGGCCTTGTCGAGCTTGACGGATGCTGCGGCGAGGGCGGCCTCAGCAGCTTCCTTGTCACCGGCGACGACAGCCTCACGCGTCTTGCGGATGACGGTCTTCAGCTCGCTCTTGACGGCCTTGTTGCGCTCCTGAGCCTTCAGGTTCGTCTTGTTGCGCTTGATCTGCGACTTGATATTTGCCACGTGTGGACGCTTTCTGTCTGGAGGATATTCGGGATGCTGCAGACACGAGAGGGGCGCCGTACAGCGGTCGTGAGGGACAAACCCACACGCAAGCCAGAGACGATCCTACCAGCCCGGCACCCGATCACGCGAAACGACCGACGAAGATCCGATCTCCGCGGCATTCAGTCGCGCTGAACGTGGAACTGGGTGCAGAATCAACATACCCGAACGACGACGACGTCAGAGGAGAACGATGAGTTCCCACAACCCCGCCCCTGTCCGCGATGCGCACTCGATCGGCGCCAGGAGGCGAGTCGGTGCCGGATGGATGACGCTGTTCACGCTGGCGTGGCTGGCCATCTGGACCATCCAGCTCACGCCGGTGCAGCTGCTTCTGCCGCTGCAGCTGAACACCCCCGAGGATGACTGGATCCGCGGCGTCGTCTCCTCAGGCCTCGTGCTCGGCATCGGCGGACTCGCCGGAATCGTTGCAGGCCCGGCGGCCGGTGCGATCTCGGACCGCTCCCGCAGCACGCGTGGTCGCCGCCGGCCATGGGCGCTGGGCGGCGTGTGGATGGCCGCGGTGTTCCTCATCCTCACCGGCATGGCCGAAGGTCCATGGGCGGTCGGCGCCTGCTGGCTCGGCGTGTCGATCGGCATCTCGGTCGCCTCCGCCGCATTCACCGCGCTCATCGCCGACCAGCTGCCTCCGGCGCAGCGCGGAGCCGCCTCATCCGCCGTCGGCTCCAGCCAGGCGGTCGGCATCGTGCTCGGCGTCGGACTGGTGGTGCTGCTCGGTCTCGGAGTGCTGGCCGGGTATCTGCTGCTCGCAGCCGTCATCGCCGTCATCGGCACAGCGTCCGCTCTGCTTCTGCCCGATCCGCCCGCAACGCCCTCCGACCGGCCGCCCCGGCAGCGTCCGCGACTGGCGTCACTGCGCGATCGCGACTTCTCGTGGATGCTGGGAGGCCGCCTCGTCACCAACGTCGGCAATGCGCTGGGCACGGCGCTTTTCCTGTTCTTCCTGATGCACGGCCTCGGTCAATCCAGCGCCGTCGCCACCGACAATCTGCTGCTGCTCATCGTCGTCTACACGGTGTTCGTGGTGATCGCCTCGGTGTTCACCGGCATCCTCTCCGACCGCACGGGCAAGCGGCGCCGGCTCACCGTGGCCGCCACCTTCGTGCAGGCGCTCTCCGGCGTCATCGTCGTCATTGCGCCCACCTTCGAGACGACGATGGTCGCCGCAGCCCTCATGGGGCTCGGCTACGGCGCGTTCTCCACCGTCGGGCTCGCGTTCGCGACCGATCTGCTGCCGGACGAGCAGGATCACGCCCGAGACCTCGGCATCGTCAATGTCACTGCCGCACTCGGTCAGCTGATCGGCCCGATGCTGGGCGCGGCGCTGGTCGCGCTGGTCGGCGGATTCTGGTTGGTGTTTCTGATGGCGACCGTGCTGTCGATCGTCGGCGGTCTCATGACCGCTGTCGCACGACAGCCAGAGCCAGCTGCAGCACCGCGTTGAACACCCGCGGTCGCATCGCAGTGACCAGGTGCGAGGTGCGAGGCACGACGATGAGCTCGGCATCCGGCGCGAGGCGCCGGAAAAGCGTCTCATGGCTGCGCAGCTGATCGAACTGGCCGTTCACGAACCAGAGCGGAATCCGGATGCGAGCGACGGCTGCCGCCAGATCCAGCGAAGAGAGGCTGCGCAGGGCGATCGCCTGCGCATCGAGTGCGTAGCCGCCCGCCGCGAAGTCATCTCGGGTCTCCGGCGGGATCGTCGCTGAGAGCACCTGCTCCGCCAGCCAGAGACCGCGGTCGGGCAGGCGGTCGAGCGCTCCTGCGAGGGTGCGGTAGGTCGCGAGCGCGGCGCCGCGGGGGAGAGCGGTGCAGGATGCCGCGATCAGCGCGGCAACTGGCGGCTTCACCTCGGACCCGGTGTAGTGCAGGCTGAGGAGGCCGCCCATCGAATGGCCGACGAGGATCACCGGGCCGTGCCGCGCAGCATCCCGCACTGCGGTGTCGATCGTGCGCATCGCGTCTTCCAGGGTGAACGGCTCGGCCATTCGCGTGCCGTGACCGGGCAGGTCGACGGCGGTCACCGGGATGTCATGCTGCGCCAGCCACTCCACCTGCGCGCGCCACATGGTGGCGGAGGTGCGGATGCCGTGCACGAGGACGACCTGAGGGTTCACCCCTCCAGCATAGAAAGAGCGGGGCCGGTGGACGAACCACCGACCCCGCTCTCACCAGGACGCTTTGATGATCTCAGCGCCCCGGCAGGGGATTACTTCTCCCAGCCGGTGTTCTCGACCGGCTGCACAGCGAAGAGGTCCAGGCCCACGTAGGGCTCGGGGGTCAGGTTGGCCAGACCCTTCTTCGTGGCGGAGAGGGACGGACCGTTGTACAGCGGGATCAGGCCCCAGTCCTGGAAGATCTCTACCTCGAGCTTCATCGCGGCTTCGGTCTGCTTGACCGGGTCGCTGATCGATTCGACCTCGTCCTTGATACGCTTGTCCATCTCCGGCGTCTGGACGCCGGAGAGGTTCAGGCCCATGTCCTGGCAGTACAGCTGGCAGAACCAGGCCGCACCGAAGGGATCGGAGGACGTGAAGCGCAGGCTCGCGATATCCCAGTTCTTGGTGGTGTAGTCCTCGGCGAACTTGTTCGACGGCCGCACATCGATCTTCACGTCGATGCCGACGGCCTTCTCCGAGGCCTGCAGCGACTGCGCAAGCGCCTTCTGGGTCGGGTCGTCGCTGAAGATCGGGTACGTCACCGAGAGCTTCTCGCCGTCCTTCTCGCGAATGCCATCGGCGCCTTCGGTCCAGCCAGCCTCATCGAGCAGCTTCTTGGCCGCGTCGGCGTCGTACTTGAACCCGGCCTTCTCAAGCGAGTTGCTGTAGCCGGGCTGGAACGAGAACAGAGTCAGCGAGCCCGCTGGCTCCTCCTCGTAGTCCAGGCCGTTCCACGCGATCTTCTTCTGCTGATCGATGTCGACCGCCATGAAGAATGCCTGGCGGACCTTGACGTCCTCGAACTGCGGCTTCGTCGCGTCGACCTCGAGCAGCGTGTTCGCGGTCTGCTGGGCGCGGTGGATCGTGATGTCCTTCATGTCCGCGACCTGCGCCAGGCGGTCCTTCGTGCCGACGCCGACCTGATCGATCTCGCCGTTCTTGAAGGCGTTGATCGAGGCCTGTGCGTCCATGCCCTGGAAGGTGACCTTGTCGAGCATGGGCTTGTCGCCCCACCACTTGTCGTTCGGCTTGAAGGAGATGAAGTCCTTGTTGGCGTCGAACTCGTCGACAGTGTAGGGACCGGCGCCCCACTCGGGGTGAGGGTTGTCGATCATCGCCTTGTTGAAGGTGTCCGGATCGGCGAGAGCCGGGTGGATGACGCCCGTGAGGAACGGCATCTGCGGCCAGGCGAACTCGCCCTTGAAGGTGACGATGGCGGTCTTGGGAGTGTCGCCCTGCTTGACCGACTCGATCTCCTTGTATCCGTCGGTCGCGTTCGGGACGAAGCCCTCGTCGGTCGAGCGGTTGGCCTTCCACGTGGCGTCGATGGCGGTCCAGTCCATCGGCGTGCCGTCGTTCCAGGTGGCTTCCTTCGTGAAGGTGAAGGTGATCTGAGTCTTGCCGTCGACCGTGTCGGTCTCCCACTTGTCGAGGTAGGCATCGTGCTTGTAGGGGGTGCCATCCGGCTTCATCAGCAGGATCTGCGGCATGTACCAGGCAGCGAGTCGCGCCGAGTCAGCGCTGGTGTCTGCGTTGAACGAGTTCATCTGCTCGGGAATCTCGTTGATCCCGAAGTTGGCGACGCCGCCTTCCTTCAGGTTCTCCCGCGGCTGGGGGTTGTAGTCCGCGGCCTTGGTCTCGGTGGGCTTCTTGTCGCCACCGTTGTCGCCACCGTTGTCACCGGTGTTGGAGGCGCACCCGCCAAGGACGAGTGCGAGGGTCCCGCTGATCGCGAGGGCCCCCATCAGCTTCTGCTGCTTCATGGTGCTCCTTTCGCCTTTCGGCGTGTCATAAGGGGAGGATAGTTCGCATGACCGGGCATGCGCCGGTCACACGAGTGAATCTCGGCTAACTGTTATCGGACGGTGACAGAGCGTTATTCGACAGTGACCGAAGCGACGATCGTCGCCGAATCTGTGATCAGATCGTTGCCGGTTTCGTCGACATCGTCTCCGGATCGAAGACGACACGCGTGCGGGTGCGCTCGATGTCGGGATCAGGAACCGGGATGGCCGACAGCAGGGCCTGTGTGTACGGGTGCTGCGGGTTGTCGAACACCTCATCGACCGTGCCGTGCTCCACGAACTCGCCCAGGTACATCACGGCGACGCGGTCGGCGATGTGACGGATCACTGAGAGATCATGCGCGACGAACAGGTACGACAAGCCGAGCTTGGCCTTCAGCTCGTCGAGCAGATTGATCACGCCGGCCTGGATCGAGACATCCAGCGCCGAGACGGGCTCATCCAGAACCACGATCTTCGGGTTCGTCGACAGCGCACGCGCGATGCCGATGCGTTGGCGCTGGCCACCGGAGAAGGCGCCAGGGAACCGGTCGCGGTGGGCGGGGTTGAGGCCCACGAGGTCCATCAGCTCCTGTACGCGCCGCTGCACCTCTTTCTTCGGGGTGCCGATGGCGAACAGCGGCTCCGAGATGATGTCGGCCACCGTCATGCGCGGGTCGAGTGCGCCCATCGGATCCTGGAACACGATCTGAATGTCGCGGCGAAGCTCGCGCTCGAGCTTGCGGTCGCGGAGACCGTTGATGCTGGTGCCGGCGATGATGATGTCGCCGTGCTCCTGCTTCTCGAAATCCATGATCTGCAGCAGAGTCGTCGTCTTGCCTGAGCCCGACTCGCCGACGATCGCCATCGTCTCGCCTTCGCGGACGTCGAAGCTGATGCCCTTGACAGCGTGCACTTCGCCGACCTTGCGCTTGAAGAACGCGCCCTTGAGCAGTGGGAAGGTCTTCACCATGTTGCGCACTTCGAGCGTCACCGGACGCTTCTCGCGCGGCACGCTGGAGAACTGGCTCTCCTGGATCTTCTCGACCGGGTAGACGGGCAACCCGCCGATGCGCCCCGCATCGTCGATCTCATCGGCACGGATGCAGGCCGCGAGGTGCGATTCGCCGCCACCCGTTGCCACTTCCACCAGATCCGGCTCGCGCTGCACGCACGCGGCGATCGCAATAGGGCAGCGCGGAGCGAACGGACATGCGTCGGGGAGATCGATCAGCAGCGGCGGGTTGCCCTTGATCGGGATCAGCGGCTCCTTATCGACCTTGTCGACCCGCGGGATGGCGCCGAGCAGACCGATCGAGTACGGCATCCGCGTCTTGTGGAAGAGCTCATGCGCGGGGGCGTGCTCGACGGGCTTGCCTGCATACATCACCATCACGTCATCAGCGGTACGCGCGACCACACCCATGTCGTGGGTGATCATGATCACCGCGGCGCCGGATTCATCCTGCGCCTTTTCGATGAGATCGAGGATCTGCGCCTGGATGGTCACATCGAGAGCCGTGGTGGGCTCATCGCAGATGATCAGCCGAGGGTTGTTCGCCATGGCGATCGCGATGACGACGCGCTGGCGCATTCCACCCGAGTACTCGTGCGGGAACGACTTCATCCGCTTCTCGGGATCGCTGATGCCGACCAGGGTGAGCAGCTCCAGCGACCGATCCCACGCTTCCTGCTTCGACAGTCCGCGGTGAGCAGTCAGAGCCTCGACCAGCTGGTCGCCGATCGTGAAGACGGGGGTGAGCGAGGTGAGCGGGTCCTGGAAGATCATCGCCATGCCGTTGCCGCGGATCATGGACATCTGCTTGTCGGACTTGCCGAGCAGCTCCTGGCCCTCGAACTGAATCGACCCGGTGACCCGGGCGTTCTCGTCGAGCAGGCCCATGATCGCCAGCGACGTGACCGACTTGCCGGAGCCGGACTCTCCGACGATGCCGAGAGTCTGGCCGGCTTCGACGTCGAAGGAGACTCCGCGGACAGCGTCGACGCGGCCGGCTTCCGAAGCGAAGCTGACCTTGAGGTCACGGACTGAAAGTACGGTGCTCATGCACGGCCTCCCGCGGCAGAAGTGGGATCGAGTGCGTCACGCAGGCCATCGGCGACGAGTGCCATCGACACGGTCAACAGGGTGAGCGCGAGCGCGGGGAAATAGAACAGCCAGGGAGCGCTGGTTATGCTGCTCGCGCCCTCACCGATCAGCGAGCCGAGGGACACATCGGGGATCTTCACGCCGAAGCCGATGAACGACAGCCCGGTCTCGGTCATCACCGCGCCGACGACGCCGAGGGTGAAGTTGATCACGAGCAGCGAGCCGATGTTCGGCAGCAGGTGGCGCAGCACGATTCGCATGCCGGGGACACCCATATAGCGTGCGGCATCGATGTACTCGCGTTCGCGCAGCGACAGCGCCATCGTCCAGATCACCCGGGCGGGGAAGAACCACCCGACGAAGATCAGCGCGAGCGAGATCACTCGCCAATCACCACCGGCGTTGTTCGAGACCAGCGCGAGGATGAGGAAGGTCGGCACCACCATGAGGAAGTGGATGATCAGCAGCGTTGTGCGTTCGACCATGCCGCCGAAGTACGCGGCAGCCGTGCCGACGAGAGCGGAGATGATGGTGACGCCGACCGAGACGGTGACGGCGATCATCAGCGAGCGCTGCAGGCCGACAGCGGTCTGGATGAAGGTGTCCTGGCCGGAGGCGTTCGTGCCGAACCAATGCTCGGACGAGGGCCCCGTGGCGAGATTCAGGAAGTCCATTTCGGCGACGCCGACCGGCCAGAACAGCGGTATCAACACGGAGAACAGGACCAGCAGGATGAAGACGAAGATGCCGGCGACGGCTGGCTTGTTGCGCAGGAAGCGGCGGGTGTACAGCGTCCACTTCGAGAGGTGCTTCGCCGGGATGCGCTCCGCAGTCGTGTCGGGGCCCACGGGGGGCTGCACGTCGGGGTCGACCATTTCGATGCTCATTATCAGCTCACCCTCACTCGCGGGTCGAGGACCACGACGGCGATGTCAGCGAGCAGGGCGCCGATGGCGGTCAGCAGCGCGCCGAATGCCGCGACGGCGACCACACCGTGAACGTCGTTTCCGTTGATGGTGGTCAGGAAGTAGCGACCGATGCCCTGCCACGCGAAGATCGTCTCGGTCAGGATCGCGCCGGTGAAGATCGCCGGGATCGTGAAGGCGACCTGGGTCGCCACGGGGATCAGCGAGGTGCGCAGCGCGTGGCGGCGGATGGCCTGCGGCTTGGTGAGCCCCTTTGCACGGGCGGTGCGCACGTAGTCGGCGCCGATGTTGTCGAGCAGCAGCGATCGCTGCAGGAAGTGCGTGCCGGCGTACCCGGTGACGACCAGAGCGATCGTCGGCAGCACCAGGTGCTGCAGCGCATCTATCAGCACAGGGAAGAAACCGGTCACACCCTCGCTCGAGGAGCCGGTGACGTAGAAGACCCTGGTGCCGACCCAGTTGTTGAAGTTGATCGCGAGGATGACGACGGCCAAGGCGGCGACGATGATGTTGATGTTCATCGTGATGATCGAGACGGCCTGCCAGATCCGGTCGCCCAGTTTGTACTGGCGGGAGGCCGTGTAGACGCCGATCCAGATGCCGACCACGGTCATGATGATCGTCGCCCCGAGGACGAGCTCGGCGCTGACCCACATCCGGTAGGAGATCTCGTTGTTCACCGAGCCGCCAGTGGGGCTGACTCCCCAGTCCCAGCGCAGGAGGATGCCGGTGAACCAGTTCCACCACCGCTCGAGGAGCGGCATGTTCTCACTTAGGTTTCGTGGCCCGAGAAGGCCTTCGATCTGCTCTGGACTGAGTGGGGGCCTTCGGCCGACGTAGTTGCTGCGCGGATCGAGGAAGGCCCAGGCCAGGAAGTATGTGGCATTGGTCGCGACCACGATCATGAGCAGCCAGCCGAGTGTCCGGCGCACGAGATACTTGATCAAGGTGATGATTCTTTCTCTTTTACAGCCATGCGCGGGATCTTCCGACGCAACGCTGGGTCGGGAAGCAATTCAAGCATCATCCCGTCGATAACGCACACCGGCCGCGCTGGCGACTGTGACGGAGTGTTGTTGGCGATGGGATTCGGTCTCACAACCGCCAGGGCAACTTCGGGAGACTATCACCGGCGAAGTGGAATGGGGGATTAGGGTCGCCTGAACGTAGACTCTTAGGAACCCCTTCGGACGCATCAAGGACCATATGTCACCCCGCGCTGTTACTCCCTTGTCGCCCGCCGCGACTCCCGCCACGCAGATCCGCAATTTCTGCATCATCGCTCACATCGACCACGGCAAGTCGACCCTCGCCGACCGGATGCTGCAGATCACCGGAGTCGTGTCGGATCGAGACATGCGCGCCCAGTATCTCGACCGGATGGACATCGAGCGCGAGCGCGGCATCACGATCAAGAGCCAGGCGGTGCGGATGCCGTGGCAGTCGGAGACCGAAACCTTCGCACTGAACATGATCGACACCCCGGGGCACGTCGACTTCACCTACGAGGTCTCCCGGTCGCTCGCGGCGTGCGAAGGAGCGATTCTGCTGGTGGATGCTGCCCAGGGCATCGAGGCGCAGACACTCGCGAACCTCTATCTCGCGCTCGAGAACGACCTTCATATCATTCCGGTTCTGAACAAGATCGATCTCCCCGCGGCCGACCCCGAGAAGTTCTCCAAGGAGCTCGCCTCGCTCATCGGCGGCAAGCCGGAGGACGTGCTGCGCGTATCCGGCAAGACAGGCGAGGGCGTCGAAGACCTGCTCGACCGCATCGTCGAGCAGATCCCGGCGCCGAAGGGCGATCCAGAAGCACCCGCCCGAGCGATGATCTTCGACTCGGTGTACGACACGTACCGCGGCGTTGTCACCTACGTCCGCATGGTCGACGGCACGCTGTCGCCCCGTGAGCGCATCCAGATGATGTCGACCAGGGCTGTGCACGACCTCCTCGAGATCGGCGTCTCCAGCCCTGAGCCGATCCCCACCGACGGCCTCGGCGTCGGCGAGGTCGGCTATCTCATCACCGGTGTGAAGGATGTGCGCCAGTCGAAGGTCGGCGACACCGTCACGACCGCGCGCGGATCGGCATCCGAAGCTCTGGCCGGTTACACCGACCCCAAGCCCATGGTGTTCTCCGGGGTCTACCCGATCGATGGCAGCGACTATGCCGAATTGCGCGAAGCGCTCGACAAGCTGAAGCTCTCGGACGCCTCGCTGCAGTACGAGCCCGAGACGTCCGTGGCCCTCGGCTTCGGCTTCCGCTGCGGGTTCCTGGGCCTGCTGCACCTGGAGATCATCACCGAGCGGCTCTCGCGGGAGTTCGGGCTCGACCTGATCACCACGGCCCCGAGTGTGATCTACGAAGTCACCACAGACACCGGCGAGATGGTGATCGTCACGAACCCCAGCGAGTACCCCGACGGACGAGTCGCGTCGGTTGCCGAGCCCATGGTCAAGACAGCGATCCTGCTGCCCAAGGACTACGTCGGAGCGGTTATGGAGCTGTGCCAGTCGCGACGTGGAGCGCTGCTGGGCATGGAGTACTTCAGCGAGGAGCGCGTCGAGCTGCGCTACCTGATGCCTCTCGGCGAGATCGTGTTCGACTTCTTCGACCATCTCAAATCCAAGACCCAGGGCTACGCCTCGCTCGACTACGAGCCCGCCGGAGTGCAGACCGCCGATCTGGTGAAGGTCGATGTGCTGCTGCAGGGCGACAAGGTCGATGCCTTCAGTGCGATCGTGCACCGTGACAAGGCCTACGCCTACGGTGTATTGATGACCGAGCGGCTGCGCAAACTCATTCCCAGACAGGGCTTCGAGGTGCCCATCCAGGCGGCCATCGGCGCCCGGATCATCGCTCGTGAGACCATCCGCGCCCTCCGCAAGGACGTGCTCGCCAAGTGCTACGGCGGTGACATCAGCCGCAAGCGCAAACTGCTCGAGAAGCAGAAGGAGGGCAAGAAACGCATGAAGATGGTCGGGCGCGTCGAGGTGCCGCAGGAGGCGTTCATCGCCGCACTCTCCGGAGACGTCGACGGCAAAGACAAGAAGTAGGCGCCGGCGTTGGGCGGCGGGTCACAAGGCTCCGTCCAGCTTCGGCTGAGTAGGCTGGAAAACATGCGTCGCGGGACATTCCGAGAAGGCACGGTCGACTATGCCGCGGTCGGGGCGACCCATGCTCCCGACCTCATGCAGTACCCGCCGGAGCACAGCATCCCGGCCGAGGATTCCTGGCGCATCGGCAGCGGTGAGGATCGCTTCCGCCGCGCCGGTGAGGCGCTGCTGTCGTGGACGGCGCAGCGCGCCGCAGGGCTCGAGCTGAAAGACGTGCGTCCCGATGCGGGAACGGCCTACACCGGGGTCAGCTTTGATGCCGAAGGTGCTCCGATCGCGCCGAACCGCAACCAGGTCGAGCAGCGCTTCGACGCCGAGGGCACGCCGTTCGTCGCACCCGGGATGACTCTCACCCTGCGCGGCAGGGTCAAGGGCATGCGCGCCGACGGCGAACTGCGCGTGATCTCGGTCACCGAAGAGCGCCGTCGGATCGGATTCGTGCTCGGAACACTCGGCGGATCCGTCGTCAGCGGAGAAGAGTCGTTCGACATCGAGTGGCGTGAGGACACCGACCAGGTCTGGTTCACCGTCCGTGCGTTCGACGCGCCGGTGTCGCTGCTGTATCGGCTGCCGGGGATGGTGCGCCGCCGCCGCCGCGAGCTGTTCGCGCTGTACCTGCGAGCGATCTCGCCGCTGTATGCGACACCCGTCTGATGGGCGGTCCCCTTCCACTGGGAGACCCGGCGCCCGCCGACGGCAGATTGCCGGTCGAGCTGCGCGTCGATGAGTCCCTGCCGTTCTCGGCCTACCTGCATGTGCCGTTCTGTCGAGTGCGCTGCGGGTACTGCGATTTCAACACCTACACGTCGACGGAGCTCCGCGGAGCGAAGCAGGACGAGTACGCAGACACGCTGATCCGTGAGATCGCACTGGCCCGCGATGTGCTTGCCGAAGCGGGTCCGCTGCGCCCCCTCGAGACGGTCTTCTTCGGTGGCGGCACGCCGACGCTGCTGCCGGCCGGCGACCTCGGACGGATGCTGGCAGCCGTCGTCGACGCCTTCGGCATCCGCGACGGCGCCGAGGTGACGGTGGAAGCGAATCCCGACACGGTCACCCCCGAAGTGGTGCGCACGCTGGTGGATGCCGGCGTGAACAGGCTTTCGATCGGGATGCAGTCCGCCGTGCCGCATGTGCTGGCAGCACTTGATCGCACCCACCGACCCGAGAACGTGAGCACGGCAGTGCGCGCGGCGAGAGATGCCGGACTCGACGTCAGCGTCGATCTGATCTATGGTGCGCCGGGCGAGTCGCTCGCCGATTGGGAGACCTCGCTCGACGTCGCCCTCGCGCTCGAGCCCGACCACATCTCCGCCTACGCGCTCATCATCGAAGACGGCACGAAGCTGGCGAGGCAGATCCGCCGCGGCGAGGTGCCGGCGCCTGACGACGACCTGCAGGCCGACATGTACGAGCTGGCTGATCGGCGGCTCGCGGCGGCCGGCTTCGACTGGTACGAGGTGAGCAACTGGTCGCGCCCCGTGACGGAGTCGGATCCGCAGGATCATCGCTCCCTGCACAATCTCGCCTACTGGCGCGGATCAGACTGGTGGGGGTTCGGGCCCGGCGCGCACAGCCATGTGGCAGGTCTGCGCTGGTGGAACGTCAAGCATCCTGCGGCTTACGCACAGCGACTGAGCGCGGGGGAGTCGCCGGCTGCGGGCCGCGAGCAGCCGGATGCCGAGGCGCGGACGCTGGAGCGGGTGCTGCTGCAGAGCCGCCTCGCCGAGGGGCTGCCCATCGCCGATATCGCTGCGGGGAGGCGCGAACGCGTCGCCGAACTCATCTCGGACGGGCTGGTGGATGCAGCATCCGCTCTGCGCGACAAGCGCGTGCGTCTGACGCTGCGCGGACGGCTCCTCGCCGACGCCGTCGTGCGGGCACTCACAGACTGAACTAGAATTGGCACTCAAAGCATCAGAGTGCCAGCAGGAGGGTTGATGGTCACGGAGCGAGGGCTGCAGGTTCTTCGCGCGATCGTGCAGGACTACGTCGAAACGCACGAGCCGGTGGGCAGCAAGTCGATCGTCGATCGCCATGCGTTCGGCGTATCCGCAGCGACGATCCGCAACGACATGGCTCAGCTCGAGGACGAAGACCTCATCGTCGCTCCGCACACCTCCTCCGGCCGGGTGCCCACAGACAAGGGCTATCGTGTCTTCGTCAACCATCTCGCGCAGCTGCGGCCACTCTCGGGCGGGCAGCGCAGCGCCATCGAATCTTTCCTCACAGACCCCAACGACCTCGACGACCTCATGGCGCGCACGGTGCGCGTACTCACCCAGCTCACCGGCCAGGTGGCGTTGGCGCAGTACCCGTCTTTCGCGCGGGCGAGCATCACGCATGTCGAGCTCGTGGCACTCGCTCCGAGCCGGATGCTGGTCGTGCTGGTCACCGACGCGGGCGGCGTGTCGCAGCGCATCGCACCGCTGCCGATCGACCTGGATGACGCCGATGTCGCGGTGCTGCGCGCACGCCTCGCCGCGCTCATCACCGGGCGCGCGGTGAGCGATGCAACCGAGCGCATCCAATCGCTCAGCACACCGGAGGCCGGTTCGCCGTCAGCGCGCCTGCATCCGGCTCTCGACTCGCTGTCCATCGTCATCGGCGAAGAGCTCTCCGAGTTCCGGCAGGAACGCCTGGTGATGGCAGGGGCGGCGACCCTCGCGCGCCGCGAGCAGGACTTCCGCGGCAGCATCCATCCGCTTCTGGAGGCGATCGAGGAGCAGGTGACGCTGCTTCGGCTGATGAGCGAGATGGTCACCGACGAGCAGGGCCTGGCCACCAGCATCGGCACCGAGAACGAGTCGTTCGGGCTGGGCGAGGCATCGATTGTGACAAGCAACTATGCCGCTCCTGGCGGCATGGCCCGCGTGGGGGTCATGGGCCCGACGCGCATGGACTACCCGAGCAACCTCGCAGCAGCGCGGGCCGTTGCCCGCTACCTGTCGCGGATGCTCGAAGAAGACGAGGCCGCCCGCTGACGCGGACGGCTGCAGATTTGCACGCACACGCAGAAAGGTGATCGTGGCGGACCATTACGAAGTACTCGGGGTGTCTCGTGACGCCTCGCAGGACGAGATCAAGAAGGCATACCGGAAGCTGGCTCGACAGCTGCATCCGGATGTGAATCCCGGCGACGACGCATCCGAGCGCTTCAAGCTCGTGACCCATGCGTACGACGTGCTCAGCGATACCGAGTCCCGTCAGCGCTACGACATGGGCGGCGACAGCAACGGCGGTTTCAACGGCGGCGGCTTCGGCGGTTTCGGCGACATCTTCGAGACGTTCTTCGGAGCCGGCGGCGGCGGACGATCCGCCCGGCCGCGCTCGCGACGCGAACGCGGCCAGGATGCCCTGGTGCGCATCAACCTCGATCTCGGCGACGTCGTCTTCGGCGTGCACCGCGACATCGAGGTCGACACGGCCGTGCTCTGCGAGACCTGCGAGGGCAGCTGCTGCCAGCCGGGCACGTCGCCGGTCACCTGCGATGTCTGCGGCGGCAGCGGTCACGTACAGCGCCAGGTGCGCAGCCTGCTCGGCAACGTCGTCACGACGCAGCCCTGCGGCAGCTGTGAGGGCTACGGAACGACGATTCCCTACCCGTGCGGCTCCTGCGGCGGTCAGGGACGCGTGCGCTCTCGCCGCGTCGTCGCACTCGATATCCCCGCCGGCGTCGAGACGGGCCTGCGCCTGCAGCTGCCGGGTTCCGGCGAGGTCGGGCGGGCAGGTGGCCCGAATGGCGACCTGTACGTCGAGGTGCACGTCGCGCCGCACGCGGTGTTCAGCCGCGAGGGCGATGACCTGCTGGCCACGCTCGAAGTGTCGATGACGGATGCCATTCTCGGTACGACGACCACGATCGAGGGCCTCGATGGGACGGTCGATCTCGAGCTGCGCGCGGGCGTGCAGTCCGGTGATGTGCTGACGATCGGCGGACGCGGCATCACGCCGCTGCGAGGCAGCCAGCGCGGCGACCTGCGGGTCGGTGTGCAGGTTCTCACCCCGACCAGGCTCGACGGCGCGCAGCGCAAGCTCATCGAGGACTTCGCCAAGAAGACGAAGGCACCAGAACCGCAGTTGGCGCAGTTCCAGCAGGGACTGTTCTCGAAGCTGCGCGATCGGTTCCGCAGTCACTGACATTCCCGACCCCGGACCCCCGATTGGAGGCCCATGGCCCTGCATTTCATTGTGCCGACGTGCTCGGACGCCCATGAGGGTGAGCTGATCACGCTCACCGGCGCCGAGGCGAAGCACGCATCTGTCGTGCGTCGCGTGCGGGTGGGCGAGGCCATTACCATCGGTGACGGCTCCGGCATCTGGCTCGAAGCGGTCGTCGACGACGTGTCGGCAGCGCAGGTGCGCGTGCGCGTGCTGAAGCGCGTCGTGGCGGATGCTCCCGGCTCTCGGATCGTGCTCGCCCAGGCATTGGCCAAGGGGGATCGCGATGAGATGGCGGTGCAGGCCGCGTGCGAATTGGGCGTCGATGAGATCGTGCCGTGGCGGGCCGCGCGGAGTGTCTCCCGCTGGGAGGGTCCGAAGGCCGCGAAGGGACGCGAACGATGGGCGACGATCGTGCGCGAGGCGGCAAAGCAGGCGCACCGCGCCTGGGTTCCCGCTGTCGCCGAAGCGCAGAGCACGGCCGAACTCGTCGCTCGCGCGTCAGAACAGCGGATGCTGGTGCTCGACCCCACAGCCGAAATGCCGCTGACCACGATCAGACCCGACGAGCGCGACATCATGCTCGTGGTCGGTCCGGAGGGTGGGATCAGCCCGGAGGAGCTCACGCGGTTCGCCGATGCCGGAGCTGAACGGGTGCGTCTCGGCGACACGGTGCTGCGCACCTCGACCGCTGGACCTGCCGCGATCGCTGTGCTGTCGAGCATGCTCGATCGCTGGTGACTCTTCGCCGGGCGCCGGGCCTTCCCGGCTAAACTGGCACGCATGACAGAACCTTCGATCTTCACGCGCATCCTGAACGGGGAGATCCCCGGCGAGATCGTCGCGCAGACCGACCGGGTCTTCGCGATCAACGACATCAATCCGCAGGCGCCGCTGCACGTGCTCGTGATTCCGAAGACCGAGCAGTTCCGCGATGTCACCGAGCTCGCAGCCGGCGATGCCGACCTGCTCGCCGAGATGGTTGCGCTGTCCAAGCAGATCGCCACCGAGCGTGCGAACGGCGAGTACCGACTGATCTTCAACAACGGCGCCTCCGCCGCACAATCCGTCTTCCACGTGCACGCGCACGTGCTGGGCAATATCGAGGAAGGCAGACTCGTTGGCTTCTGACGAACCGACACCGCAGTTCCCTGCGCAACCCGAATACACCGAGCGCGTCTCGGTCGATGGCATCGCCATGGTGAATCTGCTCGGACCGCAGGACCGGCTGCTGCGCATGCTCGAGCAGGAGCATCCACGTGTGCAGGTGATGGTGCGGGGCAATGAGATCCTGCTCGGCGGCAGTGCGGGAGATGTCGCAGATGCGCGTGCGCTCATCGACGAACTCGTCGAGATGACCCGCTCCGGCCATGATCTGGCACCCAGCGATGTCGAGCACTCAGCGCGCATCCTGCGTCGCGACGACGGCCCACGACCCAGCGAAGTGCTGGGTGAGGCGATTCTGTCGACGCGCGGGCGGGTGATCCGTCCGAAGACCGCAGGCCAGAAAGCGTATGTCGACGCGATCGAGCAGAATACGATCGTCTTCGGCATCGGCCCGGCGGGAACAGGCAAGACGTACCTTGCGATGGCCAAGGCCGTGCAGGCGCTGCAGCGCAAAGAGGTGCAGCGCATCATTCTCACGCGCCCGGCGGTGGAGGCGGGGGAGCGGCTCGGGTTTCTGCCCGGCTCACTCAACGACAAGATCGACCCGTACCTGCGCCCGCTCTACGACGCACTCAACGAGATGATGGACCCCGAGGTCGTGCCGCGGCTGATGGCCACCGGCACGATCGAGGTCGCCCCACTCGCGTACATGCGCGGCCGCACGCTCAATGACTCCTTCGTCGTGCTCGATGAGGCGCAGAACACGACTCCTGAGCAGATGAAGATGTTCCTCACGCGTCTCGGGTTCGGCACGAAGATGGTCGTCACCGGCGACATCACCCAGGTCGATCTGCCGCAGGGTGCTTCGGGACTGCGGCTGGTGACCCGAGTGCTCGAAGACATCGACGACATCCACTTCGCGCGACTCACCAGCGACGACGTCGTGCGGCACTCGCTGGTCGGCCGCATCGTCGATGCCTACAGCGAGTACGACGAACAGCGAACGGCCGAGCGTTTCGAACGCGAACAGGCCCGCCAGTTCGCGAGCCGCGCGGATCGACGCAGCGGACAGCGTCAGAATCCGCGAGACCGGATGCCGAAGCGAGGCCTCTCTTGATGAAGCGAGGCCTCTCTTGAGGAAACGAGCCCTCTCTTGATGAAACGAGCCCTTTCTTGATGAAACGAGCACAGGCATGATCGAGATCAACAACGAATCAGCGATCGACGTCGACGAGACGGTGCTGCTGCGCCTGACCGACTTCAACCTCGCGCAGCTCAATGTGAGCCCGGATGCCGAGGTCGCGATCGTCCTCGTCGATGAAGGTGCGATGGAGTCGCTGCACGTGCAGTGGATGGACGAGCCGGGCCCGACCGACGTGCTGAGCTTTCCGATGGACGAGCTGCGCCCCGGCACGCCGGACAACCCGACGCCGCCCGGGCTGCTCGGCGACATCGTGCTCTGCCCGCAGGTCGCGGAAGCACAGGCGCAGACGGCGGGGCACCCGCTGATCGACGAGCTGATCCTGCTCACCACGCACGGACTGCTGCACCTGCTGGGCTTCGATCACGCCGAACCCGCTGAGGAGCGTGAGATGTTCGGACTGCAGAAGACGCTGATCCAGGGATTCGCGCAGGCCGAACACCGTCGATGACCGTCGCCATCCTGCTCGCAGCCGCCGTGCTGCTGGTCGCGTTCGGCGGCCTGATGGCTGCCGTCGATGCGGCGTTCTCGGTGAGCTCTCGCACAGATCTGATCGGGATGGCCTCCGAGGGCCGCAACGCTGCGGCGCTGCAACGGATCGCCGACGACCCCGACCCGCACGTGAACGCGGTCGCTTTCATCCGTGTGCTGGCGGAGACCACGTCTGCGGTCCTCGTGACCGTCGCGCTGGATTCGCTGCTGCCCAGCATCTGGTGGGCGATGCTGGCTGCCGCGCTGCTGATGACCGGCATCACCTTCGTGCTCGTCGGTGCGAGCCCCAGGTCGTTCGGCCGGCTGCATGCCACGAAGATGCTCCGCGCATGGGCACCGACCGTGCGCGCGATGCGGATTCTGCTCGGCCCTCTCGCGCAGGCGCTGGTCAGAGCGGGACAACGTGTCACCCCGGGCGCCGGCCGCAGCAGCTTCACCTCGGAGGATCAGCTGCTGAGCATGGTCGATGAAGCGGCATCCAACGCCCTCATCGAGGAAGACGATCGCGACCTGATCCACTCGGTGTTCGACTTCACCGAGCAGTTCGTGCGCGCCGTCATGGTGCCGCGCACCGAGATGCAGACAGTGGATGCCGCCGCAACGACGACCGAGGCGATGGATCTGTTCCTGCGCACCGGGGTATCGCGGATGCCGGTGGTCGATGACGACGCCGACGATGTGGTCGGCGTGCTCTATCTGAAGGACCTCGTGCTGTTCGCCTTCCGTGATGAGAGTGCCTGGCGTGGTGCACCGGTGCGTCCGATAGCTCGCCCAGCCGTATTCGTACCGGAATCGATGCGCGCAGAGACCCTGCTGCAGCAGATGAAGCGCGATGCCGTGCACGTGTGCATGGTGATCAACGAGCATGGCGGGATCTCGGGTCTGGTGACTCTGGAGGATCTCATCGAGGAGCTCGTCGGCGAGATCGAGGACGAGTACGATCGCGGGCCGGCCGATCTCGTCGATCTGGGCGATGGCCGCTACCGGGTCAATTCACGGCTGTCGCTGGAGGATGTGGGCGAGCTGTTCGGGCTGGAACTCGAAGACGAGGACGTCGATTCCATCGGCGGACTTCTCGGCAAGGCGCTCGGGCAGGTCCCGCAACCCGGCGCCACCGCGACGGTGAAGGGCCTGGTGCTCACCGGCGGCGCATCGCGCGGTCGCGGACGAGGCATCGCCACGGTGTTCGCACAGCGAGCGCCGGAAATCACGCAACAGGAACGCGACGGAGGAGATCGGGATGACTGAGCAGAACGAGCGGAACGAGCCGCAAACTGCAGGCGTTGCCCAGGGCGAGGCTGACGGGCCCACTCGCAGCGGCTTCGTGACCTTCGTCGGGCGCCCGAATGTGGGCAAGTCGACGCTGACGAACGCGCTCGTCGGCGAGAAGATCGCCATCACGAGCGAGAAGCCCCAGACGACGAGGCGCGCGATCCGCGGCATCCTGAATCGTCCGGACGGTCAGTTGGTGATCGTCGACACCCCTGGCATCCACAAGCCCCGCACGCTGCTGGGCGAGCGGCTGAACGACCTCGTCGAGCAGGTGCTCGGCGACGTCGACGTGATCGGCTTCTGCGTGCCGGCGACCGAGAAGATCGGTCCGGGGGACCGCCGCATCGCGGCATCGCTGGACGGGTACGCGCGGGCGAAGAAGGTCGCGATCGTGACGAAGACGGATGCTGCCGACAAGGACCAGATCATCGAGCGCCTGATGGAGGTGGACTCGCTGCGCGAGGACTGGGCGGCGGTCATTCCGCTGTCGGCGCTCACGAGCGAGCAGCTCGACGTGCTGTCGGATGAGATGCTGCGTCTGATGCCGGTCGGACCGCGACTGTACGACGAGGGGATCGTCACAGATGAGTCGACGGAGGACCGCATCGCCGAGATGATCCGCGAGGCCGCCCTGGAAGGCGTGCGCGATGAGCTGCCGCACTCGATCGCCGTCGTCATCGACGACATCGCTGCGCGCGAAGACAGCGACCTCACTGATGTCTACGCCTCTATCGTCGTCGAGCGCGACAGTCAGAAGGCGATCATCATCGGTCGCAAGGGCGCTCGCCTGCGCGATGTCGGCGCGGTAGCCCGAGCCGGAATCGAAGAGCTGCTGGGCACCCGCGTTTTCCTGAAGCTGCATGTGAAAGTCGTCAAGGAATGGCAGCGCGATCCCAAGCAGCTGGGGCGCCTGGGATTCTGAAGATCTGTGATGCGACGCCGGTGCGACATGGTGCTCTGGGTATGCTTCACGTCCTGCTAGCATGACCACATGCCTTTCGGCGGTCTGCTTCTCCTTAGCTGCCGCGACGAGTCCTCACACTAGGGCCCCTCTCGTCGCGGCGCTTGTGTTGGCCCGTTCACTTTGACGAAGAGAAGAAGCCCATCATGCACAACGCTCAGCGCCCGTCGACGATGCCGATCCACAAGTACCGGCCGTACCACGAGCAGATCAACGTCCACCTGCCTGATCGCACCTGGCCGGATGCCCGCATCACCGAGGCGCCCCGCTGGTGCGCGGTCGACCTCCGCGATGGCAACCAGGCACTGATCGACCCGATGTCGCCCGAGCGCAAGCGCGTTATGTTCGATTTGCTCGTGGGCATGGGCTACAAGGAGATCGAGGTCGGCTTCCCCTCGGCGAGCCAGACCGACTTCGATTTCGTGCGTCAGCTGATCGAAGAGAACCTGATCCCTGACGATGTCACGATCCAGGTGCTGACGCAGGCGCGCGAGCACCTGATCGCCCGCACGTACGAGTCGATCGCCGGCGCCAAGCAGGCCATCGTGCACTTCTACAACTCCACCAGCGTGCTGCAGCGCGAAGTGGTCTTCCGCTCCGATCGTGACGGGGTGAAGCAGATCGCCCTCGAGGGTGCACGTCTGTGCCGTCAGTACGAGAAAACGATCCCCGGCACCGAGGTCTACTACGAGTATTCGCCGGAGAGCTACACCGGCACCGAACTCGAGTACGCCGTCGACGTGTGCAATGAGGTGCTGGAGATCCTCGAGCCGACCCCCGACCGCAAGGTGATCATCAATCTGCCCGCGACGGTGGAGATGGCGTCTCCGAACGTCTACGCCGACTCGATCGAATGGATGCACCGGCACCTGGCGCACCGTGAGAACGTGATCCTGTCACTGCATCCGCACAACGACCGCGGCACCGCGATCGCGGCATCCGAGCTCGGCTACATGGCCGGCGCGGACCGGATCGAAGGCTGCCTGTTCGGCAACGGCGAGCGCACCGGCAACGTCGACCTGGTGGCACTGGGCATCAACATGTTCACCCAGGGCATCGACCCGCAGATCGATTTCAGCGACATCGATCACATCAAGCGCACGGTGGAATACTGCAACCAGCTGCCGGTTCCGGAGCGCAGCCCGTGGGCTGGCGACCTCGTGTTCACCGCGTTCAGCGGATCGCATCAGGATGCCATCAAGAAGGGCTTCGAGTCGATGGCGGCCAAGGCCGAGGCAGAGGGCGTCACGATCGATGAGGTCGAGTGGGGCGTGCCCTATCTGCCGGTCGATCCGAAGGACCTGGGCCGCTCGTACGAAGCGGTCATCCGTGTGAACTCGCAGTCGGGCAAGGGCGGCGTCGCGTATCTGCTGAAGGCCGATCACGCGCTGGATCTGCCCCGCAAGCTGCAGATCGAGTTCTCGGGCGTCGTGCAGACCAAGACGGATGCCGAGGGCGGCGAGGTCACCAGCGATCAGATCTGGGAGATCTTCAACGACGAGTACCTGCCGGCCGATGACACTGACCACAAGTGGGGTCGTTTCGAGCTGCTGGCCACGGAGATCCGCAGTGACATGTCTGGCGACGTCAGTCTCGACGCCGTGCTGCGCGACGACGAGGAGCGCACGACAGCATCCGGCCGCGGCAACGGACCGATCGCGGCCTTCATCGACGTGTTGCACCAGCGCGGCTTCGAGATCTCGCTGTACGACTACGTCGAGCACACGCTGTCGACCGGGGGTGACGCGCAGGCGGCAGCCTACGTCGAGCTGCAGGTCGGCGATCAGCGGCTGTGGGGCGTGGGCATCGACGGTGACATCTCGACGGCATCGCTCAAGGCGATCGTCTCGTGCGTGAACCGCTCGATCCGCACGAAGGCGGCCGAGCTCGTCACGGCTTGACGATCGAGATGGCACCCGTTTCCACCGCGACTTTTCTGCGGTAGATGCGGCGCTGCTCGGGGAGGGACACGTCGAAGACCACGGCGAGCACCCTGATGACCGCCGTCACGACGATTCCAATGATGGCCGCCAGGGTGATGTTCAGCTGGAACGCGTGAGCCACGACGACCAGCGTGCATCCCACCCCGGCAGCGACCGCATAGAGCGATCCCACGTGCATGATCGCGATGGGCAGGCCGACCAGCATATCGCGAAGGACACCGCCGCCGACCGCCGCGCACACGCCGACGAACACAGCGGGCACAGGGGGGATCCCGAAGGCGATCGCCTTGCTCACGCCGAATGCGCCGAACATGCCGATCACCAGGGCGTCGAGCGAGACGATGAAGATGTTGATGCGGTTGAACAGCCCGGCCAGCAGCATCCCGAGCAGCGCCGCGCCGACCGCGGTGACCAGATACCAGTTGCTCTGCAGCGTGGCTGGGGGCTGACCGATCAGGAGGTCGCGGATGAGGCCGCCGCCCATGCCGATCATGATGCCGATGATGGCGACACCGAGCAGGTCGAGTCGACGCTGGCCCTGGAATCCGGAGGCGAACATCGCGCCTTGGATGCCGCCGAGTCCGACGCCGAGCAGGTCGGCCCACAGCGGGATGATGAAGAGCGGTTCGGTCACTCTGTCATTCTTCCGTGTCGGAGCCGTCGCCGCATGCGCTCGGATGTCGCAGGGCCGGGGGATAATCGATAAGTGGCCACCTATCGAGACGAAGCGGTGATTCTGCGCACTCACAAGCTGGGTGAAGCCGATCGCATCGTCACCATGCTGTCGCGCCGCAACGGCAAGATCCGGGCGGTCGCCAAGGGCGTGCGCCGCACATCGTCGAAGTTCGGTGCGCGACTGGAGCCGTTCATGGTCGCCGACCTGCAGCTGTACCGCGGGAGAACGCTCGATATCGTGCAGCAGGCGGAATCGCTGGGGTCGTACGGCGCTGATATCGCCGTCGACTACGAGCGGTTCACCGCGGCAAGCGCCATGGTCGAGACCGCCGATCGACTGAACGAGTCCGAGGCCACGTCCAACCAGTACCTGCTGCTCATCGGCGGTCTGCGCTCGCTCTCGCGGGGTGAGCACGCTGCGCGCAGCATCCTCGATTCCTACCTGCTGCGGGTGATGGCGCTCTCCGGCTGGGCGCCGGCCCTCGATGACTGCGCACGCTGCGCGGCGCCGGGCCCGCACCGGCACTTCGGCGCGCAGCTCGGCGGCTCGGTATGCGACTCGTGCGCTCCCGCGGGAAGCCCGCGCATCTCGCTCTCCGCACTCGCGCTGCTGGGTTCGCTCATGCGCGGCGACTGGGATGCCGTGGATGCGGCGCCGCACGGTGACACCGCGGCAGCATCCGGCACTGTCGCTGCATATGCGCAGTGGCACCTGGAACGCGGCATCCGCTCGCTCGAGCACGTCGTGAGTCCGTCACGATTTTCTGACCCGCAGCGATCTGCTGATGCCCAGCGATCTGCTGACCCCAGGCGAGAAGGAGCACGGTGACCCCTAAGCCGTATACGCACAAGGACGCGGTGCCATTCCGACCTTTGGACTGGACGGGTGTGCACCCCCCGCAGTTACCGGCGGTGCCGAACCACATCGCTGTCGTGATGGATGGCAACGGCCGGTGGGCGAATCGTCGCGGCCTGAGCCGCATCGAGGGGCACAAGGCGGGCGAAGAGGTTCTGCTCGACGTGGTCGCCGGAGCGATCCAGGCGGGTGTCAAGCACCTGTCGGTGTATGCATTCTCGACGGAGAACTGGGCGCGCTCCCCGGAAGAGGTGCGGTTCTTGATGGGGTACAACCGCGACGTGCTGCACCGCCGACGTGACCAGCTCAATGAGTGGGGCGTGCGGGTGCGGTGGGCGGGTCGCAAGCCGCGGCTCTGGGGCTCTGTCATCAAAGAGCTGCAGTTCGCCGAGGAGCTGACGCAGGGCAACGATGTGCTGACGCTGACGATGTGCGTCAACTACGGTGGGCGCGTCGAGCTCGTGGATGCCGTGCGCGCCATCGCCGAAGACGTCAAGGCGGGGCGGATGAAGCCGAGCGCGATCACCGAGAAGCAGATCCGCAAGCGCCTGTATGTGCCCGACATGCCCGACGTCGACCTGTTCGTGCGCAGTTCGGGGGAGCAGCGCACGTCAAACTTCCTGCTCTGGCAGTCGGCCTACGCCGAGATGGTGTTCCTGGACACGCTGTGGCCCGACTTCTCTCGCGAAGAGCTGTGGCGCGCGATCGAGATCTACCACGCGCGCGACCGCCGCTTCGGCGGCGCCGTGGATGCTCCGGGGGAAGCAGCGCGCTGACCTTCGCGTCCTTTTCAACCGGAAATGATCGATTCTGGCGCGGTCCAGATCTCGAGTTCCCAAAAGGTCAAGGGCGGAGAGTGTCTCGTAGCCCTACTCGTCTCATAATCCATTGGTTATGCAACAGCGAGGTTTTGAGACACCCCGACCAGCTGAAATCACGGACCAACTGACGAAGTCCACAAAGCGCCGGGCAGAGTCGTTCGTTCCGGGCCTTCCGGCGTGATCGTGACCGACGTAGTCAACGTGGAGAGCAGTTATCCGACGCTCCGCCGAATACGTACCACACGCGTTTCGGCGCGCTTAGGTTTCGGCGGGGGGTTTCGGCGGCTCACGCTTCGGCGTGTCGCGCGCTTGATCGTCATCATCGGCGTGAACGCCGGAATCGATCGTTTTCGGCAGGCCGATCGACTGTGGGCCCGAGGTCTCGAACCCCGCCTATCCGTCTCTTTAGAGCTGGCCGAGAAGGTGCACGAACTCGTCGGCCATGGCGAGCTGCTCCGTGAGCTTCTGACGGCGCTGGTCGGCGCCGTCGCGAATGTCGTCGATCCGGGCGCGCAGCGCGACATCGCTCGGGTCGACGGTGAGGGCGTCGACAACGTCGAGGAGTGCGCGCATCTCGTCCAGGGTGTAACCCAACGGCTTCATCCTGCGGATGATGAGGATGCGTTCGACGTCCTTCTCCGTGTACAGCCGGAACCCGCCCTCGGTGCGTGCGGACGGCTGCACGAGCCCCACGTCGTCCCAGTGTCGAAGCGAGCGGAATGAGAGCGCCGTTCGCTCGGCTACCTCACCGATCCGCATCGTCTCGACGGTCACGTGTTCGTCTTCCACTGATTTCCCCACAACACTCACGTTACGTTAGAGTCTAGATCGGCGCGGCTCTCACGCCCGCTCCCCTTATCTTCCCGTGTCGGCCTGACCGATGCCTGCGCACCGCTGCGCTCCCACTCGTTTCCCGCGCTCTCACGAGAGAGCCCAACACCCGGAGGGCACATGACTGCCGTCACCCCCACCCGCGACTCCGCGTCGCGTTACCGCATCGAACCCACGGTCATGCAGGCGCTGCGCAGCCCGCGCCTACTCACCCGGGAAGTCCTCGCCGGCCTCGTCGTCGCACTTGCCCTGATTCCTGAGGCGATCGCGTTCTCGATCATCGCGGGCGTCGACCCCCGTGTCGGTCTGTTCTCATCCTTCATCATGGCCGTCGCGATCGCCTTCCTCGGTGGTCGCCCCGCCATGATCACCGCGGCCACCGGAGCGATCGCGCTCGTCATCGCGCCCGTCGCTCGTGAGTACGGCATGGACTACTTCATAGCCACGGTCCTGCTCGGCGGACTCATCCAGATCGTCCTCGCGTTGCTCGGTGTCGCCAAGCTGATGCGCTTCATCCCGCGGTCGGTGATGGTCGGATTCGTGAACGCCCTGGCGATCTTGATCTTCACTTCGCAGTTCCCTCAGCTCATCGGCGTTCCCTGGTTGGTCTACCCGCTCGTCGCGGTCGGCCTGCTGGTGATGTATCTGATACCGCGGATCACGAAGGTGATCCCGGCACCACTCGTCGCGATCGTGCTGCTCACCGCGGCAGTCGTGGTCTTCGCCTGGAACGTGCCGAACGTCGGCGATCAGGGAGAACTCCCCGAGAGCT
This sequence comes from Microbacterium esteraromaticum, assembly GCF_900163815.1. Taxonomy (GTDB): domain Bacteria; phylum Actinomycetota; class Actinomycetes; order Actinomycetales; family Microbacteriaceae; genus Microbacterium; species Microbacterium esteraromaticum_B. The sequence continues at coordinate 213,710 of NZ_FUKO01000033.1, forward strand.
TGCCAGCGCTGTTCATTCCGAATGTGCCGCTTACCTTCGAGACGCTGCAGATCATCGCTCCCTACGCGCTGGCGATGGCAGTGGTCGGCCTGCTCGAGTCGCTCATGACCGCGAAGCTCGTCGACGACATCACCGACACCCACTCCCGCAAGACCCGCGAAGCCCTCGGTCAGGGAGCTGCGAACGTCCTCTCCGGCGCGTTCGGCGGCATGGGTGGCTGCGCGATGATCGGCCAGACGATGATCAACGTCAAAGCCTCCGGTGCACGCACCCGGATCTCGACGTTCCTCGCCGGCGTCTTCCTGCTGGTCCTCGTGCTCGCGCTCGGTGACGTGGTGGCGATCATCCCCATGGCAGCGCTCGTCGCCGTGATGATCCTCGTCTCGATCGCGACCTTCGACTGGCACAGCATCCGCCTGAGCACGCTCAAGCGCATGCCGAAGAGCGAGACCGCCGTCATGCTCATCACCGTCATCGCCACAGTCTGGACCCACAACCTCGCCGTCGGAGTCATCCTCGGAGTCATCGCCGCGATGATCATGTTCGCCCGCCGCGTCGCCCACTTCGTCAGTGTCACCCGCACCCTCAGCGACAACGGCGCCACAGCGCATTACGCCGTCGACGGAGAACTCTTCTTCGCCTCCAGCAACGACCTCACCACCCAGTTCGAGTACGCCGACGACCCCAACACCGTGATCATCGACATGAGCCGTTCACACGTCTGGGATGCCTCCACCGTCGCGGCCCTCGACGCCATCGTCACCAAGTACGAGAACCACGGAACCAACGTCACCATCGAAGGACTCAACGACACCGCAGCAGCCTTCCACGGCCGCCTCACCGGCAACCTCGGCGCCGGGCACTGAGTCCCGATTCACGCAGAGAGAAGGGGCGGCCTCAAGGCCGCTCCTTCTCCGTTATCCACTGAAGAGCCACTGATCCTCGGACCTCAAGCTCGGCATCGAGCGAGACTTGGTCCTCCAGCGCGCCGAAACTGTCTGTCGGAACCGGCTTCCGGTGCACGTTTGCGGCACCCCTCGCAGAGCAGAATACGAAACCACGCCAGAAACGATCGTTTCCGGCAGGCTCTCGGAGCACAAGCCATGATCGATCGATTATCGCTACCAATCGTCATCCGTCGTCCGAGCACTGGCGGTCGGCTGCCCGTTCGAAGTCTGGAACGGGTCGGTCTTGCGCGTCCTCGGCCGTCAGCGCGAGGCCGTTGCTTTCGATGTCGGCGATGAGCCAGTCCATTTCGAGGATCTCCCGGCGCTGCGCTTCGCTGATTTCAACCGCAAGTTCGCAGACGCGGACATCCTGCAGCTGTGCTCGCTCGGATCGGGTGATCGCGAGCGAGTGATGCGGAATCATTGCGCGCATGTACGCGGTGTCGTCGACGGTGATCTGGCTGCGGTCGAGGGCGATGCCTCCTCCGAGGAGGAGAACGCTGACGATGATGACCGCAATGTTCGCTTTCCTGTGCTTGTACATGTTGAGCATCCAGGCCAGCATGACCAGCCCCATGGCGCCGCCCATAGTGAGCGCCATGAAGACGCGGCTTTCGCTGAAGCGTATGTGCCCCCATTCCCACACTCCAGCGAACATCGTCCAATACATCACGACCATGCCGGTGAGAATCATCGCCGCGAATCGCAAGTACATCGTCAGCGATCCGTGCTTTTTCGCCCCTGCTTGTCGTCCATTTGTTTCGTGCGCGTCCTTCGACATATTCCTCACCTGTCGTCTCGGTTCGTTGCGCGGTAGCGCGATTGATGACGACGTGTGGGGTAAGAGCGCTCGCTAGTCTGCTTCGGCCTGGTCAACGGGCATCACTGGATTGATGCGGGTAGCGAAGAACTGCACGACGCCGTCGAGGTGGCTATTCAGAGGGTTGCGAGGAGCGCGGCGCAGGCATCTTCGCATCGCCGGCAGGCCGCAGCACACACCGTGCAGTGTTCGTGCATCGTGTGCTTCTCGCACTCGTCGGCGCAGCTCGCGCATGCCGTGCGGCACGCTTCGAGGGTTGCGCGGGTGAGGTTGGCGTCGTACCCGGTGTGCCTGGACAGGATGCGTCCGGTGGTTTCGCAGAGGTCGGCGCAGTCCACGTTCGTGCGGATGCACTTCGTCAGCTCGGCAACCATTTCCTCGCTCAGGCACGCGTCGGCGCATGCGGTGCATGATTGCGCGCACTCAACGCACGCCTCGATACACTCCACCAGCACCTTCCGGTCAGCCTGGCCAAGGTCCTTCGGGTAGGTGCGGAGCATTTCCGCCGCGACAGTCATAGTGGCTCCTCTCGTCATTGTGGAGTCTTTAAACTACGACCGCACCTCGCTCCCGGGGACCCCGTTGAATACCCCGGGAGGGCATGGTAGTTCGGCGGCAGATCATCGTCGCAGCGATTACTGTGCGGTGACGATTATTCCGTTTCTGCAGCGTGACTGGGTGGAGCTCGAAGGATCAGAGCCAGGGCGACAATGACCATGATTACGGCGATGTCAAAGCTGGCGATCGTGTACGTCCACCAAGCGACGTCGGTCGATTGGGCATCACTGATCAGATGCGCGAGCGCGAGGGCTGGACCGCAGATCAAGAGCATATATCCAAGACGCACGAGCCTTCGATGCGTCCGCTCCGCGGGACTGCGAGGCGAAGGCGCGCCGGGTGAGGACGAGTGCACGGCCGTCAGATGGTGCATCGAGTCGAAGGGGGATCTGGAGCCGGTGGGGGTCATCAGAAGATCGCTCCAATGGCGAGAAAACTAGCAGCGGCGAGGAGAGCAACGGCGACCGTCGCCACGATGACGAACAACACGAGGTTCCGAAAGGGGTTCTTGGGCGCTTTCACGAGGAATCCTTGGGCACAGGTCTTTGCGCCCGCGTTATTGGGCGGGACTCAGCACAGTGGTGCTGTCCGGTGAGACTTCAACGATGCCCCGGTCATCGACGAGGATGACGCGGTCGTCGATGACCGTGAGGGCTTGAACGGCGCCTTGGAGGGATTCGAGCTGATGCCAGGTTCCATTTTCATCCTCTGTCCACAGGACGCCATCGGTGCCTGCGCCGAGAAGAGTGCCATCGGTGCGAGCCTCCAGCGCGTAGAGCACAGGTGTTCCGTCGACTGGAGTGAATGTGTTACCGCCGTCGCTGCTGAAGAGAACGCCTTCTTCGGCTGCAGCGTACAAACCGGATTCGGTGACCGCGAGATCAGCGGCGCCGAGGGACGCACGCTCCGTCCAGTTGTTTCCCTCGTCTGTGCTGGTGAGCAGGTTCACTTGGCTAGAGGGGACGCCGTAGAGGGTGCCGTCCGGGGCCGCGGTGAGGATGTGGAAGTCGGTGGTTCCGTTGAGAGCAATAGGCGACCAAGTGTTCCCGTAGTCGTCGCTGCGGATGATGCCGAGGTTGGGCGATCCGAGTTCGGCCGGGGTCTTTTCGCCGGGATGCCCGGAGGCGAACAGCGCGTCTCCCGAGACCGTGAATCCCATGGCGTCGAAGGCGTGACCGCCGATCGGGCCGGAGATATCCCCATCTGGTGTGAGAGTGAAGATTCCGTTGTGCGTGGCCACCAGCAGATCATCGCCCCGGGGATCTTGGGCGATGCCGTGGATGTGGTCGATGCGGGGAGCTGAGTCCGGGTTGCCGAGCGGTGTCGCGGTGCATCCGGTGGCGACAGCCGCCAGGACGGTCACAGTGACGGTTGCGAGAAGGAGTGAGCGTTTCATGATGGTTTCCGTTAGTGGCCTCAAGCGGGCCTGGCTTCACGACGCGCAACAAGAGCACGCCGACGTCTGACTGCTGCCGCAATGGGGCAGCACGGATGACAGGTCCGGGCGGGACGATCGGATACCGGCCCGCCCGGAGGATTCCTACAGCTGGCCGAGGAGTTCCTGCATCGTGGCGATCTCCGCCGTCTGGTCGTCGATCACCTGTTGCGCGAGCTCGAGGACGTCCGGGTTCTGCGCATCATCAAGCGCCGTCTGCGCCATGTCGACGGCACCTTCGTGGTGCACGATCATCTGCTCCAGGAACAGGCTGTTCGCCTCGACAGCATCCGCGCTCTCCAACATGGTCATGTCCTCTTCGGACATCATGCTGTCGTCACCGCCCATCGAACCGTGATCCATGCCTCCCATGGAGTCGGGGTCGTACTCCACACCCCAGTCTTCGAGCCATCCGAGCATCTTGTCGATCTCGGGGCCCTGCGCCGCCTTGATCTGCTCGGCAAGTTCCACCACGCGTGCGTCGGCACCGTCTTTAGCTAGCAGCATGTCGGCCATCTCGATCGCCTGCTCGTGATGAGGGATCATCATCGTGACGAACATCTCGTCAGCCTCGTTCGCTGCCGAAGTCGACGACGACTGAGACGGGGAGGTGGATTCGCTGGACGGTGCCGTGCTGTTGTCAGCGCAGCCGGTGAGAACCAGTGCAAGGGTCAGTACACCCGTACTGACAGCAACGGGAATCTTCTTATTCATGGTTGTTCCTTCGATACGTCGTGTGAGGGTTCGCAAATGATGGCGCCAGACGGCGCCAGGAATCCGACCCATCAGGGTCGGCGGCGATTACTCAGGTGCGACTTATCGAAAGGAACGTCAGCGAGGGTGCCCGGGGAAGGATCCCGATCGCTTCCCCCCTCACCAGGCTTACAGCACGGTGAGGGGGCAGCCGGTGACGCTGAATCAATATCGGAGGGAGGAGGAGAAGCAGACCGGCAAGCAACGCCAGCACGCACGCAATCAGCATCTCGTTGTGACCCTGCCCATGTCCGGTGTTCACATGACACGCACCCTCACACGCGGTGGACTCGCTCGCGACGGTTGACGCCGCTACGGTGGCGTGCTCCTCCCCGGCTGCGGAGTGGGTGAGTCCGACGGATCCGTGTCCCGCAGGTTCGGAGGTGAAGGTGTGCATCGCCAGCAAGCCGACGATAACCATCAGCGTGGCCCCGCCGAGCATCAACAACGCGCGCAACGACAACTGCGGACGTGCGCCACGAACTGCGACGTGCATACTCGGCCTCCTCCATTCCGTGCAGGATGCTAACACCACGATCTATGCGGCCGCCCGCCCTGATCCTTCAGCGCCGCCATGTATATCCTAGTGCGGAATACCCCCAGGGGGTATATCGTTAGGCATACCGACGCCGCACTCCGGTGTTTGAGAGAAAGAGGAACAAAACATGTCAGACTCCACTGGATCCTGCTGCAGCCGCAACAGCCACGGTTCCGTCGACGCCGAAGGACGCAAGGATCTCCTCACCCCGCCCGCGGAAGATCTCGCCGAATGTCCTGTGATGGTAGGCAGCACCGTCATCAAGGCGGATGCAGAAGCTGCTGGCCTGTACCGCGATTACGACGGCACCCGGTACTACTTCTGCTGCGCTGGATGCGGGCCCGCGTTCGACGCCGACCCGGCTAAGTACGCCACCGCTGCTGCCTGACACCGTTTCACGGTGCGGGGCACGCCAGACAAGTCAGCCCCACGGTTCTCAATTCCGAGGAGGATAGGCCCATGAGCCACTCGCGTAACGACGGCGCGGAGCACACCCACGCCCACCACGACCACGCGGCGTCGACCCCCGCAGTGACGACCGAAACTGACCACGATGCGCACGCGGGACATCAAGCAATGGCGCATGCACCGCAGTCAGACGCGGCCGCGCACAGTCATAGAGACCACGGAAGCGACAACGCGCCCTCCGGTCACAACACCCACGCTGGACACGGCGGTCATGCAGGCCATGGCGACCACGTCGGGCAGTTCCGTCGCCTGTTCTGGATCATGCTCGTCCTCGCCGTCCCCACGGTCGCGTTGTCGGGCATGTTCTCGATGATCCTCGGCTACACCCTCCCCGATATTCCGGGTCTGTCCTGGGTATCCCCGGTGCTGGGCACTGTCATGTACGCGTGGGGTGGAAAGCCGTTCCTCGTCGGTGCAGTCAGCGAGCTCCGCGCTCGCAAGCCCGGCATGATGCTGCTCATTGGCCTCGCGATCACCGTCGCGTTCGCCGCCTCCTGGGGCGCGACGCTCGGCGTGCTCCATCACGAACTCGACTTCTGGTGGGAGCTCGCCCTCCTCATCGTCATCATGCTTCTCGGGCACTGGATCGAGATGCGCTCCCTCGCCCAGACGACTTCCGCCCTGGACTCACTCGCCGCTCTTCTCCCCGATGAGGCAGAGCGCGTCGAGAATGACCAGGTCGTCACGGTCTCACCGACCGATCTCGTCGTCGGCGACGTCGTCATCGTACGGCCGGGTGGCAGCGTCCCCGCCGACGGGCGCATCGTCGACGGACGGGCCTCGATGGACGAGTCCATGGTCACGGGCGAGTCCCGCACCGTGGAACGCGGCAGCGGCGACCACGTCACAGCCGGCACCGTTGCCACCGATTCCGGGCTTCGCGTCGAGATCACCGCGACCGGCGACGACACGACCCTCGCCGGCATCCAACGTCTCGTCACCCAAGCGCAAAGCTCCTCGTCCCGCGCACAGCGGCTCGCGGACACCGCCGCCGGATGGCTGTTCTGGTTCGCCCTGGGTGCTGCGGCGATCACCGCGATCGTCTGGACGTTGGTCGGCTTGCCTGACGCGGCTGTCATCCGCACCATCACCGTCCTCGTCATCGCCTGCCCGCACGCGCTGGGCCTGGCCATCCCGCTGGTCGTCTCAATCGCCACCGAACGCGCCGCCCGGGGCGGCGTTCTCGTCAAAGACCGGCTCGCGCTCGAAAGCATGCGCACCATCGACACGGTCCTGTTCGACAAGACCGGCACCCTCACCAAGGGCGAGCCCGTCGTCTCCGAGATTTCCGTCGTCGACGGCACCGACCCCGACCAGATCCTCGCACTGGCCGCCGCCGCAGAAACTGATAGTGAGCACCCGCTCGCGAAGGCCATCGTGCGCGCAGCCGCCGACAAGCAGCTCACCATCCCGCGCAACGGCGACTTCACTTCCTCGCCCGCTGTGGGCGTCACAGCGACCGTCGACGGGAAGATCATCCGAGTCGGTGGACCGCACCTGCTCACCGAGGAGAACGCCGACGAGCTCCCGGTCGCCGATCAGTGGCGGACGGATGGCGCGATCATCCTGCACGTCATCCAGGACGGCCGCGTCGTCGGCGCGTTGAAACTCGCCGACGAGGTGCGCTCGGAATCCCGGGAAGCCGTCGACGCCCTCCACGCACTCGACGTGCAAGTGGTGATGATTACCGGCGACGCGGAAGCCGTGGCGCAGGCCGTCGCCCAAGACCTCGGCATCGACCGCGTCTTCGCCGGAGTACGCCCGGAGGACAAGGCCGCCAAGGTCCAACAACTCCAGAACGAGGGCCGTAAGGTCGCAATGGTCGGCGACGGCGTCAACGACGCCCCTGCCCTCGCGCAGGCCGACGTTGGGCTGGCGATCGGTGCGGGCACAGATGTCGCGATCGCCTCTGCTGGTGTCATCCTCGCAAGCGACGACCCCCGCTCGGTACTCTCCGTGATCGAACTGTCACGGGCTTCGTACCGGAAGATGAAGCAGAATCTCTGGTGGGCTGCCGGATACAACATCATCTCCGTCCCTCTCGCCGCCGGCGTCCTCGCCCCCATCGGATTCGTGCTCCCGATGTCGGTCGGAGCGATCCTCATGTCACTATCCACCATCGTCGTCGCCCTCAACGCACAACTGCTGCGCCGACTCGACCTCCGCCCCGACACCACGACCCGCGTCATCCTGAACCGCTGACCACAACCGCCGGAGATCCAGATGGCTGATACCACCGTCCCTACAACGTCCTGCAACCACACAGGGCACGGGTACATCACGGACAAAGCCCGCTACCTTGCTCGCCTCAAGCGCATCGAAGGACAATCACGCGGCATCCACCGCATGGTCGAGGACGAGAAGTACTGCATTGACATCCTCACTCAGATCTCCGCACTGACCAGCGCCCTGCAGAGCGTTGCCGTCGGGCTCCTCGAAGACCACCTGCGCCACTGTGTGGCAGATGCAGCTCGCGCCGGCAGCGACATCGCCGAAGAGAAGGTCCGGGAAGCGTCTCAGGCGATCGCCCGCCTCGTTCGCTGACTCGCGGCAGATTCGAAAGTGCCCGGACCGGTGAAGCGCAAGCAGTTCGATTCCTCGTGCGCATGTACTCGCGCCAGCTGTGTCGGCCTGCATGCGACGCGTCACCGCCCCCGCTCGACCTCTTCTTCCAGCTCGTGTCGGTTTAGTCGGGTCGGCGAGAACTGCCGGATGTCGACGAGCGCCGGCCGACGTGCAGGGTTCGTGTCGTCACTGAGCCACGTGACGACATCCGCCGTCGTCTCGTCGACGTTGGCACCACCAATCCATACGGGCTCGTCCGCGTCACTGTCGACCGGGATGATGACCACGGCATTCGAGTGCTCGCATGCGTCCAGGCACCGCGAAACCACTACTCGAGCTCACCCAGCTCAGCGACTTGACCGACGCCCTCGATGAGGCGACAGGCCGCTAACGCCGAGGGTCGAATCCCCCCGGCTCTCGCCGAATACGCCTGCCGAAAGATCGTTACGGCGCACGTTTCTGGAAGCCGAATCCCGGATTCGTGAGCTAGATAGCCGAAAACGATCGTTTACGGCATGCTCTCACCGTGGCTCACGTCTGACGAAGCGTTGGTCGAGGCGTGTGCGCTGTCGTGTCTCATAACCCTACGGTTGCGGAGCGTCTCAACAGGCGCCGCAGCCTGTTGTCAGTGTCCGAAGTCGTCGGCACGGCTGTCCCTAGTATTTCGGGCATTGTGCTGGGGACTGTGGACAACGCCCGATCTGTACTGGTGTGCACAAA
>NZ_FUKO01000008.1 GCF_900163815.1 Microbacterium esteraromaticum
CGAACCTCGATCACGCCAGCCCGCCCCACCTGCAGCTCGTCGGTGGATCGAGGCTTAGCGGGCGGGAGGCCCCGACTGCCGCCCGCACCAAGATGGTCCATATGATTGCTGGTGGTGGGCGCGCATCGCCGGCGCAGCCTGCTGAAGGCGGACGGATCACCGCGCACGCCGTGTCGGCGTGACCGGCAGCGCGATCGTCCAGACCGATCGCGACGGCGGCACCGATCCAGAAGAGGACCGGCGTAGCGCGCGCCCTCGCTTCGATGATGGACATGCCCGGAAGACAGCCGCTCCCTCAGCCGCGGATGGTAGCGATGTTTGAGATTCGTCGGTCAGTGATGCGCGAAGGCGGGCGGACGGCTTTCGCCACCCACCCGCCAACTTCGGTCGAGCTGCTACTGGTCGAGCAGTTCCTCGAGCGTCACGATCTCCTCTCCACCGTCCTCCTCTCTCACGAATCCGGCGGCCTCGCGTCGCTTGGCAAGGCGGCGGCCGAACAGGAGCGCTCCGCCACTGGCCAGAAGCGCGAGCGCTCCGTACGCGCCAAGGCCGATCAGCCATCCGTTCGCGCCGGTCTGGGCAAGTTCGCTGGGCGGAGCTTCCGTGTCTGGATAGTTCGGCGTTATCTGGACTTCGGAAACCGTGGTGGTCTCCCCGGGGGCACCGCAGATGCCTCGGTGGATGCTCTCACCCTCCGCGTTCAGGAGTGTCTCGATCCAGTAGTAGGTGCCGATCTTTTCGAACACCACCTCCGCTGAACGGTATTCGCCTGGCCTTGTCACGGCGATCGGGTTCTCGAGGGTGTCGAAGACGCGATTCTCGGCATCGCAGACCGGTTCGTCACCGTCCTGCTGGTATGCCTCGAACACCAGGCTGGTGCCCTCGGGAATAGGGCCGGTGACGATAGCGATGTCGTGTGCCGGGTTTCCGAGTACAACGTTCGGGACTGCCTTGGTAGTCACCTTCAGCTCCTCGCCATTGGTCACGACAGTAGCCTCACCTGGCGCGCCACATTTCCCTTCTGACAGCACCTCACCGTCGACGTCGTAGAGAGTCTCCACCCAATACACGTTTCCTGCCGACTGCGCTGCAGTGTTGCCCGAGTAGTAGACGCCGGCCTGGGGAACTGGAATCTGCTGGCTGGTGAAGAACGGTTCCACATCACATACCGGGGTCTCGCCTTCGGGCTGGGGACCGTAGGCGCGGAACACGAGAGACGCTCCTTCTGGGACGGTGCCTTGGACGAGGGCGGTGTCTTGGAAGGGTTCGCCGACGAGCGCGGCAGGGGCCGCCTGCGTGATTACCGTCACCGGAAGTTCGGCTGCGGGGGTCTCGGGGACGTAGAAGCGTTCGCGAACGTCAGCGGGGGAGGACTGGAACGGCTGGACGCGGTCGTCGCCTTCGAACGTGCTGACGATCACGTAGTAACCCGGCTTCGTCGGCGTGATCCGGTCCTCATCGGTGTACCCGATCTGGTAGACGCCGTTGCGCGCTGGGGTGATGATGCTGGTCAACTCAGGCTGGTCTGTGAGGTCGAGGTCGTCGGTCAGGACGGTGTCTGTGGCGAACGGCCCGTAGACCGTGTGGGTGACCTCTTTCGCATCGGGGCCCCAGTATCCGTCGCCGGTGAAGTCGGGGTGGTTGGCGGGGAACCCCGAGGTGACGATCGTGTCGAACGCGCGGCCACCGTCGTGGACGTTGTACTCGCGCAGCTGACTGGTGATCTCGACCGGATGGCGGACACTGGTCGACTCGACCGGGATGCCGTACTCGTCGGCCCAGTCGGAGGCGATGTAGTCGCGCACACCGTCAGACTGGGAGGCGAGACGCATCTGCCACACCCAGGTCACGAACCCGGCGTTCGGTAACACGACCTCGGGAGAGGTATACGTGCCGGGGCCGGTTGCGGTGACCGTCACTGTCCCCACTGGTACGGCTGCAGGGTCGATGGCGGGCGCCTGCATCGGCGGCAGCGTGCCGGGCACCTGATAGGCGGTGCCTTCGAACATGACCGGCACGTACTCGCCGTCTATCTTCAGCCAGACCCCGTTGCTGGAGGACACGGTGATCGTGTCGGTGACCGCGTCGCCGGGTACGACGAGACGTTGGTTCGCTTTGGAGGCCGCGATGGGCTGGAAGGGAACGATGCTGGTCTCGGCGACTTGCCCGAACCGGTCGGTGAACGAGTCCGTGAGGTACTTCGCGACGTCCCCTTGTGCGCGCTTGTCGATCTGCCATACCCACGTGTAGAACCCGGACTCGGTCGCGGTGATCGTCTCCGGCGCCGCATAGCTTCCGGTGCCGGTCAACTCCAGTTCCACGACGCCGGCGATGGGTGCTCCGGTCGGCGCGGTGTCGGCTTCAGTGGGCTGCTCATCGAACGGACCATACAGGGTTCCGGTCGTTACGACTGGGATCGGCTTCCCGTCCAGGTGGATCCAGGTTCCCTTGGATACGCCCACGGTGACCTGGTCGCGGAAGGTGTCACCTTCTGCGACGAACCGGGAGGACACCTGGGTGGTGATGGTGGGCTGGAAGTCGAGCTCTATCACAGGGGACTGCGCGTGCGCGTCGAGTCCCATCGGTGACGCACCGCCCAGCAGCCGCTGCGAACCTGGCGTGTCGTACAGGTTCACGCGTGCGCCCAGGCCACTGCTGGGAACGCTCGCTGCGGCTTCGATCTGGTAGGAGGGGACTCCGTCGACGGGGGTGCCGGTGATCGGGAAGCTGCCCGGACCAAGCGTCCGGCTGCTCTGCCCGTCGGCGAACACGGCGTTCGTCAGCGTGACCGTGCCCGACAGGCTCGCCGGGGAAGCAGACACCGTGAGAGTTCCCGCGTACTGATCGGTCATCGTGATCGACAGCGCAACCTGTGGGTTCACCGCATGGTTCGCGTTGGCTTCTGCTCGCATCTGAGCGAGGTTCGCGAGGATCTGGGGCCGGTTCGCTGCGGGGGCGCGGGTGATGTAGTAGTCGTCCCCGGACATGCCGTGCTGGTTGTAGTGGACAGGATCGGCAATCGACCAGACGAACAGTTGGATTGCGGCGGTCACATGCGGGTCACCAGACTGCCCCCATTTCGCCATCACATAGTTCAGCTTCGCCAGATCCGTTTCGGTGAGGCGGGACCCGCTCTGCGACTCCAAGTCGGAAACGGTGACCGGACCGGTCGTGTTACCCCACGGGCCGGGGGCACCCAGATCCATGCAGTACACCTGTGTGCCATCGGGGCCGATGTACGAGCCCAAGATGCCCACATCGTCAACGGATCCGAACCCGGGTCCGATGGTGGCTGCGTGTGCGGCGGGGGCAGTGCCGATCCCGATCGTGAGGGCAAGGAGCAGCCCGGAGATCAGCATCGCGACCCACCGGGCGAGACCACCGAATCCGGGCGGGCTTTCACGTGGACTATTGCGTAAGGTCGCGTCTTCGAGCCGTGTGGTGCTCATCCGTTCCTCCTGTGTCTGCGCGAGACGACCTGCCCCGCATCCGTGACGGCGCAACAGCCATCAGGTGGAGGTGCCCCGCCTCGTCCACCGCGCGGACTCGGGGCGAGGTGCGGTGCACCTTCTCTGCGTGGACGTGCAGTGCACCTTCTCTGTGTGACGGTGTCGATGCGGGTGATGTCTGCTGGGGACGGGTACCGGTATCTGCTCAAAAGTGTCGTCGCCGGCGACGGCAACCGGGACCTCGCAGAACCGCTGACCCGCTACTATCTCGAGAAAGGAAGCCCGCCCGGGTTCTGGACCGGCTCCGCACTCCCCGGCCTGGAAGCGGAGGCGATCAGTGCGGGCGCTGAGGTGACCGAGGAACAGCTCCGGCTCCTGCTCGGACAGGGACGCCACCCCACAACAGGGGAGCATCTGGGCTCCGCATACCGCACCTTCCTCAGCTACCGGGAACGCGTGTCCCGCCGCGTCGATGCACTGCCCTCCGAGCTGACCGACGAAACCCGACACCAGGAGGTCGCGCAGATCGAGGCCGAAGAGAAGGCCCGCCCGCAGCGCCGCCCGGTCGCCGGGTATGACTACACCTTCTCCGTACCAAAATCCGTCAGCGTGTGGTGGGCGGTCGCGGATGGCGGTACCCAGGCGATGATCGTGAACGCACACCACGAGGCGATGAAAGAAGTCCTCGCCCTGTTGGAACGCGACGTGGCCATGACACGGATCGGGCACGACGGGCTCGCGCAGGTTGAGGTGACCGGGATCCTCGCCACCGCGTTCGACCACTACGACTCCCGCTCCAACGAACCGCAACTGCACACCCATGTCGTGATCGCGAACCGGGTCCAGGGCGTTCACGACGGTAAGTGGCGGGCCATCGACGGGCGCCCCATGCATGCCGCGGTGGTCGCGTTGAGCGAGCACTACAACAACGCGCTCGCCGACCGGCTCACCCGCGACTTCGGTCTCGCCTGGGAAGAACGCGACCGGGGCCCGCGACGCACGGCCGCATGGGAGATCGCCGGTGTCCCCGAGAACCTGCTGGAAGAGTTCTCGTCCCGGTCCCGCGCGATCGACCAACGGACCGAGCAACTCATCGACGAGTACCTACAACAGCACGGGCGATACCCGTCGAGAACGACGATCATCCGCCTTCGCGCCGCAGCGACCCTCACCACCCGGCCCGAGAAGACCGTGCACTCCCTCGCCGACCTCACCGAGCAATGGCGCACCAGGGCGAGCAGAATCCTCGGACAGGACGCGACGGGGTGGGCACGATCGGTCACCGCCGGAACCCAGAACCCGGTGCTGCTGCGTGCCGATGACATTCCGCTCGCCACGGTCGATGAGATGGCCGCGCAAGTCGTCGCCACCGTGGGGCAGTCCCGGTCGACCTGGCGAAGATGGAACCTCCACGCTGAGGCATCCCGCATGCTCAAAGGCACCCGGTTCGCCGCGATCACCGACCGGGAAGCGGTCACCGGGCTCATCGCCGACCGCGCCGAGCATGCCTCCGTCCAGTTGACGCCCCCGGAACTCGCCCCCTCTCCCGCAGCGTTCCAGCACCCCGACGGCAGCAGCGTGTTCCGCATCAAACACGGCACGCTCTACACGTCCACGCAGCTCCTCGCCGCCGAGGACAGACTCCTGCGACTCGCACACAGCAGCACGGCCCCGATCGTGCCGCACGACATGGTCGGACGCGTCACCCGTCGCACCGACCGCAAAGGCCGGCGACTTTCTGCCGATCAAGCCGGAGCGATCACCCTGATCGCAACATCCGGCCGGATCGTCGACGTCCTCATCGGGCCAGCGGGGACCGGAAAGACCACGACCCTCGCATCATTGCGCAGAACGTGGGAACTCGCGCACGGCAGAGGCAGCGTGATCGGGCTGGCCAGCTCCGCGGACGCCGCGCAGGTCCTCGCCGCCGACCTCGGAATCCCGACCGAGAACACCGCGAAATGGCTCCATGAGCACCACCAGGGGCGGTGGAGGCTCCACCGCGGTCAACTGATGATCGTGGACGAGGCGTCGTTGTCGGGGACGATCGCGTTGGACCGGCTTGCCGCCCACGCCGAACGCGCAGGAGCCAAACTCGTCCTCGTCGGCGACTGGGCCCAACTCGGCGCGGTCGATGCCGGGGGAGCGCTGGGCATGCTCGCCCGCGACCTCGAGCAGACCCCAGAACTGCTCGACGTGCGACGGTTCCGCAACGCCTGGGAGAAGACCGCGTCCCTGCAACTGCGCCTCGGCGACCATGACGCCATCGCCCGCTACGACGCCCAGGACCGGATCGTCGGAGGCGACTACGACGACGTCCTGGAACGCGCCTATCTCGCCTGGCGAACCGACACGATCGCGGGCAAGCGCAGCATCCTCGTCGCCGAGACCGTCGAGACCGTCACCACCCTGAACGTGCGCGCCCGGGTCGACCGGATCATCTCCGGCCAGACGGACCCCGACCGGGCCGTGCCCTTGAGCGATGGCACGCAGGCCAGTGCCGGGGACCTCGTCATCACCCGCAAGAACAACCGCCAGCTCGGCACCGGCGGCACCCGATGGGTGCGCAACGGCGACCGCTGGACAGTCACGACCGTGCACACGGACGGGTCCGTGACCGTCCGCCGACAAGGAGCCCGCTTCGGCGGCGCGGTCCGCCTCCCCGCGAACTACGCCGCCCAACATCTCGACCTCGGCTAGCCGAGGTGTCCCAAACACACTCACCTGTGATCGTGCGCTCTTGCGCGTTTCCAGTTTACTGGTGGCTTCGGACAAGCTTGCTGTGCTGAACGAACCCTGCGTTCGCTGTACCTATGCGCACCCAGTATGGGTCACGTTCAGGTATTAGCCAGGCGCGCGGGCATCTGATCGCGGACATCTGATTCAGTGCGTGACTGCGTACCAAAGAACGGCGATCCCGACCGCGAGGAACCCTCCGTAGAATGGAAAGATCGACCAGGAGAACCAGACTCTTGGGTCGAAGAAAAACCAGCCACGGAACGCTGTCCAAAGCTTCCGCCAAAAACCTGGTTCTTTGTCGGCTCTCCTGACTCTTCCGTGGGTTAGCCCCGGCCGGGGAGCACGGGTTTGTGGC
>NZ_FUKO01000022.1 GCF_900163815.1 Microbacterium esteraromaticum
GAAGATCGAGGTGTCAGCCGGCAATCTGTCACTGACGCTGCCGGAGGGCGCGTACGACCTGCGCCGAGACGTTTCTGCGGGGTCGTTGAACAGCAGTCTTCGCGAAGATCCCAGCAGCGGCAACCGCGTCACCGCGCGAGTCACTGCCGGCAACGTCACCCTAGACCAGGACTGATCCGGGGCGCGTCACCCACCGGGTGCGCGTACCCGGCGAAAGGCCGCTCGCTCGATTAGTCATTTGCCCGCTGAATCCGGTAAAGTCTTGGAGGTTGACGGGGCTATAGCTCAGGTGGTTAGAGCGCTTCACTGATAATGAAGAGGTCCCAGGTTCAAGTCCTGGTAGCCCCACCAAGAGACACAAGGCCAAGCGGTTCTTCGCTTGGCCTTCGTCACATTCGGCACTTGCCCGAAAGTTGCCCGAACGCTCATCGACCGACCTTCGCAATCTCGTCTTCATCGTCTTGACCGAGGTAGGTCACGTAGCGGTTCGTCGTGACGATGCTGGAGTGACCTGCCCACGCTTGCACCTTCTCGACCGAGACCCCGGCAGCGAGCCAAAGACAGATCGCGGTGTGCCGCGCCTGATGGATACTTCGACCGCCCGCCGTCTCCTCCCAGTTGAGCTGGGCCTTGATGCGCCCGGCGTGCATCGGCGGCATGAGCAGGTCATCGGCAGACCTTCCCTCGGTGCGGGACTGCACCCAATCGCGCAGCTCCATTGCTATCGGAACGTTCCGCGACCGTCCGCTCTTGGTCTCCTTCTCCTCGCGGCCCTCCGAACGGGAGCGCTCGACGCGGAGCCGCATCAGTGTCGGAGTGGTCTCGACGTGACGAACTCTCAGCGCTCGTGCCTCTCCGAAACGCACTCCGGTGAGCGCGAGGAAGTGCATGGTTGCCGCTGCTGCCGGGTTCAGGTTTCGCCAGACTCCCAACTGCCGGTCTAGCTCAGTTCGCGTCCACGGCCTCATCTCGCGCCGACGCTTGCCTGTCTTCGGCGTCCGGACGCCGACCATCGGGGACGCGGCGATCATGCCTTGGCGAGCAGCCCACGCGAAGAACTCCGACCAGGTGCCGCGTGCTCTCTCGATACTGGACTGCGCTCGTCCCGCACGCGCGAGTTCGTTGAGCATTGCCTCGACGGTTGCCGGGCGAATCTCGCCGACGGGGAGGGTGCGGAATCGCTCAGGTACCCAGGCGATCATGTAGCCGTCGGTGTCATAGGTCGCGGGACTCACGATCCCCTTGCGCTCGGCCAGCCAGTCGCGCATCACGCCGTCGAGCGATCGCTTCCCCGAACGAGGGTCGTAGCCACCGGCCATGTAAGCGCGCTGCTGGTGGATGTAGTCCAGTGCCTCGCGCTTAGTGTCGAAGGTGCGCGCCTTGCCCCGCTGCCCCCGGTACTTCGGATCGGCGAGATAGCGCCCGCTCGGTGTGTTGAACACGCCCATGTCAGGCCACCTTCCCCGCGTCGTTCGTGTTGATGAGACCGATCAGACGATGGATCGCCGCGCGGGGATACACGCGTTTCGTCGGTGTCAGGTAGATGACGCATTGACCGAGTGCGGTTTCCGCTTGCAGCGCCTGGGCGCGAACCGTAGTCCGATGTAGCCCGAGCAACTGCCCGACCTCCGTTTCTGTATAGACCTGTCTTGTGATCTCGCTCATTGCCGCACTCCTGCCTGGTGCGTGCGCGTTCGCTGCTCGCGGCGCAGTGCGTATAGGTCTGCAAGCTGGGCGTCGTCCTCGGGGGTCCAGGTGCCGGTCATGGACTTGACGATTCCGGCACGCTCTGCTCGCAGGACGACGGCTTCTAACTCGTTGAGGTTCATTTTTTTGCCGCCACTTCCGAAGGCGCCGCATAGGTCTGCGCGATATGTCGAATGACCTCGTCCTCTATCCAGAACGCGCGGAAGCGAACAAGATCACCGGAGTCGCCGTCGATCACGTAACCCGTGCCAGGTTGACTTTGGGCGATCCGCTCGGCATGCGCGCCTGCCTCGTAGGCGGAGGTGCCGAGCGCCAATATCGCATCGTCGCGTGTACGGAACCTCAGCGCGACGGTCTGGGAGTAGAGGTCGCGCGTTGCGAGCGATTCTTTCCGAGGGTCTTGGAGAGCCGCTAGGATCGCGTATCCGGCTGCCCGCCCCTGGGAGAGCATGAGCTTAAGATTGGCGTTCAATTGCTCGGCGCTCTTCCGATCCGGTGCGCTGTAAGCAAGTGCAGCGGCCTCATCGATCACGAGCAGTTCCAGCGGTTCAGCCGTCGTCGGGATGTGCTTCCGCAGTCCGCTTTCGCGCATGTAGGCGAGCCGTGTTGTCATGCGGTCCGCAAGGCGAGCAATCATCGCCTGCGCAGCGCCATAGTCATACGCGACCTCTCTGAACAGCTTTCTCCCCGGTTCGGCCTCGACCCCGCCTTTGAGATCTATGGCGTGAGCTGAGATCAGACCCGTGTGAATATAGGGCGCCATCTGCGCGAGCGTGCTCCACAGAATTGACGATTTCCCGCTGCCGGTCGCACCGAGGAGCAGGGTCTGCCGGTTGAACACCTGGAGACGGAAGCTATCGCCGTTCTCCGTTACGCCGATGCAGGCGGGCGCTGCGGGATCGCTCAGGGGGAACGGGCGGAACGTCACGGGTT
This sequence comes from Microbacterium esteraromaticum, assembly GCF_900163815.1. Classification (GTDB taxonomy): domain Bacteria; phylum Actinomycetota; class Actinomycetes; order Actinomycetales; family Microbacteriaceae; genus Microbacterium; species Microbacterium esteraromaticum_B. The sequence continues at coordinate 2,641 of NZ_FUKO01000022.1, forward strand.
CACGGAGCGGATCCTCCGGCGCTTCGGCCAGCCAGGTCACGGTGACTGCGCCAGGGGAGGGGCGCGACACCGAGACGAACTCGGAGGACATCGAGATTGTCGGTGCGTAGGCGACAGCGCGATTCAGGATCGTGTTGTCCGTTGCAATAGCCGATTGCTGCTCGACTTCCAGACGAGCGTCCGCGTCGTTTCTGGTGAAATCTACGACAGGTAATCGGTGGGGTCTACGCAGCAAGGCTTCTTCGTCATCGGCTCTCGGGATCAGCCCGAGATCGCGTGCGACGAGGTAGCCGCGCACACGTCGCCGCTGCCGAGTTCGGCGTGTGCGTATTCGGATAACGTCAGCCCAGATCGGCAGCCAATGGCGGAGCGGACGCAGCCAGGTCGCGGAAGCACAAAGCAGCGTAACGATACCGATCGTCCATAGTGATGCCGCGCGATGGTCTGGTGCGGAAATGACGGTGACCACCGCGACCAGCAGCCAGGCAAGGGTTGCCGCGGTCGCGGTGAGCGCAACTCCAATGCCGCGAATGACTGTGGCGAACACGGTTCAACCCTCCAGCTCGATAAGACTGGCGGCGCGAAACCAGAGGCCGGCGTTCGACAGCCCGCCGCCGTCTCGTTTGATCGAGTACTCGTCCACTTCAAGCCGGTCGAATCCGGCGAACATCGGAGTGAAGTCCGGCTCGGACTTGCTCGGGACGGTCACCTTCACCAGTTTTGGGCGGCTGCCGTCGCTGGGCTGATGGAGCGCGGTCACGGTCCATAGAGGCAAGGATGTGTCTCGATCGATCTTCTGCTCGCCGGTCTGTATGTTGACGAGTTTCGGCTCGACCGAGAGGGCGCGTACTTCTTCGTCGGGGTGGATGCGGAACATGGGTTCTCCTTTGTTTGCGTGTGGTGGTGCGGTCTGGCCTGACCGCTCGGGATCAGGCCAGACCGGTGTTCAGATGCCGAGGATCCGGTCGAGTTCGACGGAGTCCCAGCCGGGCAGGTGCTCATCGAGGTACGCTCGGCGTTCGGTTCGCAGCGTGCCGTTGCGCAGCTTGCGGCGCTGCTTGCGCAGGAACTTGGCCTCGCGTGGCATGGGTAGATCGTTCGAGTTTTCAGGGGGGTTGGTGTCGCGCATCGAGCCTCCAGTTTGTTATCGGATCATCCGGAAAACCTCCGAACGCTCCGACTGTAGCAGAGTTATCGGACTATCCAAAGAACTGTTCCGCGGCACGATTGGCGCCGGGGTTATCGGGATGATCCGATAAGGTGGCGGCATGGCAAGACCCCGCAAGCAGCCCGAGTACGACGACAGCCGTACCTATCCGGCACGCGACGCAGGGAGCGCGAATGAACTGGAGCCTTATCTCGACAAGGTCCAGCGGACGCTTGACGGCGTGAACAAGGTCTTCGAGGACTCAGAAGCGACCAAGCATGACCGCATTGTCGCCTTGCTGCGCGCGGCACGACTTGGGCGGGCGCAGATGGACGACCTCGCGCACCTGGCCGCAGAATTCGCCATGCGAGCCGAAGGTCTCACCATGAAGGAAGCCGCCGCTGATCTCGGAGTGAACCCCGACACCACCTATCGCTGGTGGCACAAGCCGCTATCGACAGACGCTATGGCCCCGGAGTGGGACGACGACGACGGAGTTCGACCGAGCGAGTCAACTTAGCCGGACCAGGCTGCGACCTCTGGTGCGTCCTCCGGGACGATATCGTGCAAAGAGACGCCGAGCACCTGACAGAGGGCGATAAGCGTGAACAGCGTTGGGTTCGCCGCGACGTCGGGGCGAGTGAGCCCCTTCTCCAGCTGCGCATATGTCGAGCGCGTGATGCCCGCGCGTGCCGCGAGTTGTTCCTGACTGATGCCCGCTTCGATGCGGGTGGCGTGGAGCCGCACGCCGATCTGCTGGGCATAGGACGCCCATGCAGGTGGGACGGCGAGACGGGTCACCTATCCAGCCTCTGGAAGGTGTGTCCGCGACGTGTATGTTAGAGCATGCAGCTTTTGAGACAGTCGTGGCTGGGTGACGGAGATTGTCACCCTCAGTGGTGACATACACAAGATCATTCAGGGGGCAAGGCGTGAAGAGCGCGAGGATTATCACCGTAGGTTTCCTTCTTGGCACGCTGACGTTCTCGCTTGCCGCGTGTGGTGATGACGTGGTGATCGGTCAAGACGCGCTTGTTTCCGACGGTCAGAGCGCGACGAGTGGCGAACGTAGCATCACGGAGAACGGTTTCGTCGACGGCGACGCGTGGGTGAACATCGGCGATGCGCCAGAGGTTCTCGAGGTCTGGCAGGAAGCGCTTGGCGTCGACTGCGGAGACCTGGAGCTTGCAGAGTGCAAGTTGACTTACGAAGCGAACTATCTTGCCAACATCGCGCAGGGCGATGAGGAGACGAAGGCGCGCATGCTCGCCGCGCTGACTGCGACACGGGAGTACCTGGGTGACTCCGATGTCTCCGGTTACAGCGGGGACTACACCGACGTGATCGGTTCCGCGCTCGGCGTGGAAGACTACCTTTCCTACCTCTCGGGACCAGTCGAGTACAACAACGAAATTCAGGGCGAAACGTACTTTGTGAATGAAATGGTCGATAACAGCGTTCAGTACTTGTTCTTCGGGGACGAGCGCAACAACGAACTCGATCCGAAGCTCTCCGGCGGCGTCTACCCCTCATACAAGTTCACGTACGTTACCGTGCACGGAAAAACGCGGCCCGTCACGCTCTACACGAACAACGGGGTTCCGTGCGATTTCAACCTCTGTGCGGACAAGGACCAGACCAACTGATCGGCGAACGCGGCGAATCAACGTGGGCGACGGGTTGGATATGCCGAAGAGACCGTAAGGCCTACTCGATCTCAGCGTTCTCTACGACTCGGACGTGATGAATTCTCGGAGCTTTTCGCGGACGGATTCGCGCACAGTGCTGTTGTTGAGTTGATCCACGACGTGCAGCTCGAAGGCAGCGATGCGGTCAGCGGGAGTTGAAGCAGAGTAGGCACGACCGATGAGCAAGCCTGCGTTGTCTGCGGTCCCGGCTGAGGCGCGACTGCGGAGGATCACTGTCGAGGAAGCCGCTGCGATCCAGACATTCCCGAACGATGTGCCGTGGCAAGGCGCGCAGTCGGCTCGATTCAGGCAGATTGGTAACGCGGTTCCTCCGAAGCTTGCGTACGAGGTTGCGGCAACTGTCGCGAACACGCTCCTCGCAGACACTGCCGCGCTGGCCGAGACGGAGAACGAGCGGGAACTTGTGCTCGCCTGATCGACGAGTTCAGTCAGTCGGCTTCCCGGGGAGCGTCCGAAAACGCTTCACAGGAATAAAGGCGGCCGCTTACGCGGCCGCTCGGGGTACTGGGGCGGCGCGGCGTGCGGCCTCCGGCCGGTCCACGCCGCCCCAGTACCCGGTCGCACGGTTGCAGAGCATATTCCAGGATGCGAACCGACACTTCTCACTCGTGACGGGGCTGCCGCAGGCCGCACGCGGCCCTTGCCTTTGACTCTGGATACGCCGAAGAGGGCCGACAGTATCTCTCCGCCGACCCGTTCGCCCATCGCTCCCCTACGGTGCGCGCGCGTACTGCTGTGCCTCCCATGTCCTCCGCGCACGACGCGCACCGTGCCGTTCGAGCCAGATCCTCAGCCATTTGGAAAGCTTGATGTCCCCGGCACTCACACCGCCGACGTCGTCCGGACGGTTCGCCGCCATCCACGCCCTGCGCTCTTCCCGCAGCCGCTTGCGAGTGAGATGCGACAGCGACCACCCTTCACGGTTCTCCGATGGGCGCGAAACGGTAACGACGTGCCCGCCATAGCCTAAGTTGTCATGAGCGCGTCGGTCGCACTGTCCGGGGCCGCTCTCGGGACAGTCCGGGCACCGAACCGTTTGTCTTGCAGCAGCGCGAAGACGGTACAGGAATGCGATGCGCTCGGGCGCGCATCTTTCGGCATTCGACGATCCCGGGATGACGTCCTTCAACGAGTATCCGAGAGCCTTGCCCACGTAGGACACGATGCGAGCCGCAGCGCGTGACAAATCGGGAGTCACGCCTTCCGTGTCTGACGGGCCTGCCTGAATCTCGCGATCCTGGACACCGTGCTTGCCCCACTGGACGAGTTCGCCCGTCACTGGATGAGTTGCAGCAGCCGAGCGAGCGGCAATCCCCATCGTCTCGGCGTCAACTTTTGACCATGCGGGTACGCGCACGACGACATGGAGATGCAGCGCCATCCGAGCCTGCACTTCCCGAACGGCGAAGTACTCCGCATCTGCGCAGCGCCGACGCATCGCCACCACGGAGGACCGCCACAAACGCCCGAGTGCGCCATGCCACCGCACCTGGCCCTCATATTCGTAGTCGTCGAGATCGATCGGCATACCTCGCAGCTCGACTTCGTCCGGGGTGTGCGTCACCCCACATCGGCACGGGCGCCGGGTCTCATCCCAGGGCTTCGGCACGCGATGTACCCTCCCGAACGACGGCGCGGAGAGGGTGATGAAAAGGTATCGATACCCGGTGACCGGTTGCCCGTCTGTGTCATAGATGCCCGATCGCGCGATCCGCTCCCAATCGCCGCGGTAGAGACCCGCGCACGAGGGGCACACTGCCGCCCGTCGAGACTGGCAACGCACGAACTGACCAGGCTCAACCTCGTAGAGATGAGTGCAGATGTGCGCTCGGAGCGCGTCGCGGACGTCTTCCTTGAAGTCCGGGTCAGTCATGAGTCGGCAGTTGCCCGCAACTTGCCCAGCCAGGGCACGAACGCCGCCGCGCCGCACACTGGACACGTTTTGCACCCGCGGAACGACGCGGGTACACTAGTCGAGTTGGGCTACCTCTTCGCTGATAATGAAGAGGTCCCAGGTTCAAGTCCTGGTAGCCCCACTCCGTTCAACGGAAATCCCGCGGTGTTCGCACCGTTCGGGGCCTTAGCTCAGTTGGTAGAGCGCCTGCTTTGCAAGCAGGATGTCAGGAGTTCGAATCTCCTAGGCTCCACACTGTGTTGAGACAGTGAAGAAGACCCCGCCTCGGCGGGGTCTTCTTGCTTTCCTACCGCGCCCGGATCGCGACATCAGGCGAACTCGATCAGGACCTTACCCCTCTTGGAGCCGTTTTCAAGGTGGTCGAAGGCCGCCTGCACGTCGGCTGCCGAAAAGACGTGGTCGATGCTGGTGACGAGGCTTCCGCGTGAGAGATGAGGAAGTACCTCGCGTTCGAGATTGCGCATCACGAGCGCCTTCTCCTCGATATTGCGGTACCGCAGACCGCTCGCGCGTATCGTGGCGCGCTTGGTGAGGAGAAGACCGAGCGGAAGATCGGCATGGGAACCGGCACCGATGCCGATGACGACGATTCGTCCGTCGGTGCGCAGCATCTCGATGTCATTCGGAATATTGGGCGCTCCCACGAGCTCGAGCACGACATCTACACCAGCGCCGCCAGCAAGCCGCTGGATCTCGTCGACACAACCCGTCGGGCTGATGCCCTCGCCGCCCAGCGAATCCACGAACGCTCGTCCATCTGCCGAGCGGCTGGTGCCGATGGCTCGTGCTCCGGCGGCGACCGCGATCTGGATGGCCGCGCTGCCGACGCCGCCGTTCGCCCCTTGCACCAGCAGGGTTTCGCCCATGCGCAGCTGCGCCTGACTGCGGATGGCGTCGTGCGCGGTGGCGAATGCCTCGGGGAATGCCGCGGCGCTGCGGTCGTCGATTGAGTCGGGGATTCTGACGAGGTGTCGTCGATGGGTGACCACGCGATCGGCCAGACCACCCCCGCCGATGAGCCCCATCACGCGGTCACCGACGCGCCACTCATCGACGTGGTCGCCGATCGCCAAGACTGTTCCTGCCACTTCGAGACCGGGAATGTCGGCGACGGTTCCCGCAGGTGCGGGGTAGGTCCCCCGGCGCTGGCCCAGGTCGGCATGATTGAGTCCGGCGTAGCGGACCTTGATCAGCACCTCGTCCGCGCCCGGTGCGGGATCGGCTCGTTCGACGAAAGCGACGACCTCGTTGCCGCCTGATCCGGTGAAGACAACTGCGGGCATGAGACTCTCCTTCGCTCGGCGCTGGCGCTTCCCCCCGCCGCGCCCGCGCCCACCGATGATAGATGGAAAATGTCGGTAAACCGAGGGTCTAACCGACATTTTCCATCTATCGAGCGCGCGAAGCAGGCGTGCGCACGTCGCCGCTACCGCAGCGGCGTGAAGTCGCGGTTCGCGATGTGCATCGGGCGCGGTGACCTCGCCGCATACGGATCGCCCAGTGCGTTCTCGACGCTGTTGAACACCATGAAGACGTTCGAGCGCGAGTACGGGGTGATGTTGTTGCCCGATCCGTGCATGATGTTCGAGTCGAACCACAGCGCCGAGCCGGCGGCACCGGTGAACTGGTCGATGCCGTACTTCTCGGCCATCGCGGTGATGGCGGCATGGCTCGGCACGCCGGCCTCCTGCGACTGCAGCGACTGCTCGTGGTTGTTGTCCGGCGTCTCGCCGACAGCCGGCACGAACGTGCGGTGCGACCCGGGCATCACCATCAGCCCGCCGTTGTACGGGTAGTTGTCGGTCAGTGCGATCGACAGGCTCACCGACCGCGGGATCGGCATGCCGTCCTCGGCGTGCCAGGTCTCGAAGTCGGAGTGCCAGTAGAACCCGGTTCCGGTGAAGCTGGGCATGTAGTTGATACGCGTCTGGTGCAGATACACGTCCGAACCCACGATCTGACGCGCACGGTCGATCACCTGGGGGTCCCGGGCGAGCGCGCTGAGCACATCACTGAGCTTCTCGACCTCGAACACCGAGCGCACCGTGCCGGTGGTCCGCTCGGTGATCATCCGCGGGTCATCGCGCAGCGACTCATCTCCGGCGAGGCGGTCGAGCTCACGGGAGTAGAGCGCGACGCTCTCAGCCGAGATGAAGTCGTCGAGGATGGTGAAGCCGCGCTGCTCGTGAGCCTCCAGCTCGGATGCCGAGAACGGCCCGTCATCGGCACTGCCCCACACTGCGGGCTGGGTGCGCTCGATGAAATCGCTGGGTGTCGCCAACCGGGTCGGGAACAGGTCCTCTGCGGTCGTCGTGATGGTCATGCTCTTTACTCCTGTCTCGCGATGCGCGGATTCTGTATCGGATGCGTGGGCTTTCGCGTCACACGCCTTCGGTGACGAGCGGGTAGACCCCGTTCTCGTCGTGCACCTCGCGTCCGGTGATGGGGGGGTTGAACACGCACACGGTGCGCATCTGCGTGCGCGGGCGCACCTCGTGCTTGTCGTTGTTGTTCAGCAGGTACAGCGACCCGGGTGCGAGCTGGTGCGTCTCGCCGGTGGCGAGGTCGGTGATCTCTCCCTCGCCCTCGACGATGAAGACCGCCTCGATGTGGTTCGCGTACCAGAACCGGTTCACAGTGCCGGCGTACAGGGTGGTCTCGTGCACCGAGAAGCCCACCTGCTCCTTGGCGAGAACGATGCGCTTGCTGCGCCAGTTCTCGCTCTTGATGTCGGCGTCGGTGTCGGTGATCTCATTGATGGTGCGGACGATCATGCGGGTGCGTTCTCCATGTTCTCGGCGTTCAGGTCTGCGGTGTCGTTGGCTTCGGGCTCGCCGAGGACGGCTCGCACGGACTCGTCGATGATGCGAAGTCCCCGGTCAAGCTCAGCATCCGTGATGGTCAGCGCGGGAAGGATCTTCATGACCTCGCCCTCGGGACCAGACGTCTCCATGAGCAGGCCGCGCTCGAAGGCCGCCTTGCAGACAGCATCCGCGAGCTCACCGGAGGGGAACTGCAGTCCGCGCGCGAGGCCGCGGCCCTTCGCGAACAGCTTGTGCTCCGGGTAGTGCGCAGCGATCGTGTTGAACCAGCTCTCGACGCGCAGGCCCTTGGCGATCGTCGCGTCGCGCAGCTCGTCGTCTGACCAGTAGCGGCGAAGCGCCTCGGCGCCGGTGACGAACGCGGGGCTGATGCCGCGGAAAGTGCCGTTGTGCTCGCCGGGCTGCCAGATGTCGAGTTCCGGCTTGATCAGGGTCAGTGCCATCGGGATGCCGTAGCCGCTGATCGACTTCGACAGGCAGACGATGTCGGGCACGATGCCGGCCTCTTCGAAGCTGAAGAAGTCGCCCGTGCGGCCGCAGCCCATCTGCACGTCATCGATGATCAGCAGCATCTCGTGCTTCTTGCACAGTTCGGAGAGCTGACGCAGCCACTCGACGCGCGCGGCGTTGATGCCACCCTCGCCCTGCACGGTCTCCACGATCACCGCGGCGGGCAGGTTCAGCCCGCTGCCGGAGTCTTCCAGCAGCCGCTCGAAGTAGAAGAAGTCGGGGTAGTCGCCGTCGAAGTAGTCGTCGTACGGCATCGGCGTCGCGTGCACCAGCGGCACACCGGCGCCACCGCGCTTGAGCGAGTTGCCCGTGACAGAGAGGGCGCCCAGCGTCATGCCATGGAAGGCATTCGTGAAGTTGACGACCGACTCGCGTCCGGTGACCTTGCGAGCGAGCTTCAGCGCGGCCTCGACGGCGTTGGCTCCACCGGGACCGGGGAAGACGAGCTTGTAGTCGAGCTTGCGGGGCTTCAGGATGACCTCATCGAACGCCTCGAGGAAATCGCGGCGGGCCGAGGTGAACATGTCCAGCGAGTGCATGATGCCGTCACCGGAGAGGTAGTCCAGCAGAGCCTTCTTCAGCTGCGGGTTGTTGTGCCCGTAGTTCAGCGCGCCTGCGCCCGAGAAGAAGTCCAGGTATTCGTTGCCGGCTTCGTCGTACATCGTCGTGCCCACGGCCTTGTTGAAGACGACTGGCCAGGAGCGCGAGTAGCTGCGGACTTCGGATTCCAGCTCAGTGAAAATATCCATCGGGAGTTTTTCTCCTCCTTGTAGTTGTCGTGCAGGGGAGTGCACGCCGCCCGCAAGGGCGGATGGCAAACGGGCTACGCCGGCGGACCGATCTCGTAGAGCCGTTCAGGATCGTGGAGCTCAGCATCCGGCCCCGAAAGGCTCAGGTGCTCGCTCTCGAAAAGTGCGTTCACAGTGACGGGGGCGTCGCCCCAGCGTTTTGCCAGACTGCGGAACGTGCGCTGCGAAGCGACGTTGTCGTCAGTGATCGTGGTGTGCAGAGTCTTGACCGCGCCGTCGACCGAGTCATCGTGGATCAGATCGTCCAGCATCCGTCCGGCGAGCCCCAGGCCGCGGAAGTCGGCGTCGACCGCGACCTGCCAGACGAAGAGACAGGAGCGATCTGCGGGCCGTCGGTAGCCGAGCACGAACCCGGCGGGAACGCCGTCGACGATCGCGAGTCGGCAGGTGTCAGCGAAATCGTGCGCGTACAGGACGTACGCGTACGACGAGTTCAGATCGAGTGTCTGCGAGTCGCGGGCGATGCGCCACATCGCGATTCCCTCATCGACGCGGGGCGGTCGAATGAGCACTGTCGGACCCGACCGCACATCGGTATGCGCGGCTTTCGATGACCTTCTCGGCTGGCTGGAGCCGTCGAAAGTCAGGGCAATTCACCGTCCTGAATGGCGGCGAGAAAAGGCATCGAAATCACGGGTATCAACATCCAACTTGGCTGGCGGAACAGCTTCGGTCTGTCTTCCACACTGTCATGCACGGCGAATGACCTCAAGTTGACGACGCCCTTCGGAGCCTCTCCACAGGCTTCCGCGAAGCGAAAAATGCTGGTCGCTTTGCCTTTGCGATGGCATCCTGGGAGCATGAGCCTCCCCCACGCCGACATCGACCCCGACGGCCTCCTCGAATACTCGGTGGTGTTCACCGATCGATCGCTGAACCACATGTCGGCGCGCTTCGTCGATGTGATGCAGCAGAGTCTGGGCATCCTCTGCGAGGCGTACAGCGCCGACAGCGCGATGATCATCAACGGCGGTGGCACCTACGCGATGGAATCCGTTGCCCGCCACCTCGCCACCAATCGCCGTGCGCTGATCGTCCGCAACGGCCTCTTCTCCTACCGCTGGTCGCAGATCCTCGAAGCCGGTGACATTGCCACCGACGTCACCGTCTGCCAGGCCCGCCCCGAAGACGACAGCGCCCAGGCTGCCTGGCATCCGGCCCCGATCGACGACGTCGTCGCCGCGATCCGCGCGCGACGCCCCGAGGTCGTCTTCGCGCCGCACGTCGAGACCGCGGCCGGCATCCTGCTGCCCGATGACTACATCCGCTCTCTCGCCGACGCCGTTCACGAGGTAGGCGGTGTGCTCGTGCTCGACTGCATCGCATCCGGTGCGATGTGGGTTGACATGCGGATGCTGGATGTCGATGTGCTGATCAGCGCCCCGCAGAAGGGGTGGAGCGGCACGCCGGGAGTCGGGTACGTCATGCTCAGCGAGCGTGGGCGGGCTGCCGTGGCATCCACGACGCCGACGAGTTTCGCTCTTGATCTGGGCCGCTGGCTCGCGATCTCCGATGCGTACCGCGACGGCACGGCGACCTATCACGCGACGATGCCGACCGACTCGATCGTGCACAACCTGGCCCAGATGATCGAGACCCAGGACCGCGGGTTCGCGGACCTGCGCGATGCCCAGATCGAACTCGGCGACCGGGTGCGCGAGTTGCTCGCCGCGCGGGGTCTCCCCTCGGTTGCGGCGGCAGGATTCGCCGCACCGAGCGTCGTCGTGGTGCACACCGACGACCCCGGGCTGCGCACCGGCGCGCGCTTCAAGGAGCAGGGACTGCAGATCGCTGCCGGAGTTCCGCTGCACTGCGATGAGCCCGACGCCTTCTCGACGTTCCGGCTCGGCCTGTTCGGCCTCGACAAACTCGCTGATGTCGACGGCACCGTCGCTCGGCTCGAGGCCGCGCTCGACGCAATGGATTGAGGATGCTGCCGCTGCATCGACCGTCGCGGGCAATGCCCTGATTTACCCGGCGCATCGCTGCGTGACCGCATCGCCTCGTCACTAGAGTTGAGAGCCCAGACGGATGGAGCCGGATATGACTGAGAAGATCGTCGTTGGAGTCACCGAGGCGTCGGCCAGCCGCCGCGCCGTCGACTGGGCTGCCGCACGAGCCATCGCCCGCGGATACGACCTGGAGCTGATCGGCGTCGTGGGCGGCGCAGTCGGGGCGGTCGGCGAGGGCAGCGTGCTCGAGGATGCGTCGGCGGCGACGCAGAAGCTCCTCGACGGTGAAGCAGCCCGGATCGCGGCCGACCGGCTCACCGTCACGGTCCAAGTCGAGCGCGGCAATCCGGTCGACATGCTCATCGACGCCTCCAAGAGCGCCGCGATGCTGGTCATCGGCAGCGACTACCGCGGCGCCGGGCAGGGCCCCGCTCGAGGCGCTCACGGCATCCGCATCGCTGCCGCTGCCGAATGTCCTGTCGTCGTCGTTCCCGACTTCGATGCAGTCGACGAGCGCAGCGGTGTCGTCGTCGGCGTAGACGGCTCTTCGGTCTCAGAGAAGGCGATCGCTTTTGCGGCCGCGGAAGCGGATCGACTGGGTCAGCCCCTGACTGCGGTCATCGTGTGGACGCCGATCGCGGCGCCGCGCAATTCATTCATGGTCACGCCTCAGACGTACCGCGACGCCATGGAGCAGAACGCTCGCGAAGTGCTCGCGCAGTCGATTGCGGGATTGCGCAGTCGCTACCCCGACCTGGAGATCGAGATGGCGGTCGCCGAAGGCTTCCCGTCCGGCATCATCAACGAGTTGGCGGAGGGCGCTCACCTCGCCGTCGTCGGCAGCCGTGGGCGCGGTGCGGTGCGCCGATTCCTGCTGGGCTCCATCAGCCACGAGGTGCTGCAGCGGTTGGCGACGGTCACCGCCGTCGTTCGCTGAAGCCAGCAGCCGCGGCGGCGGCCTTGTCTCGCGCTGCGTCGCTGTCGGCCGATGGCCGGCCTTTGGCGCTGCTAAGTTCGTAGACGGTGCGCACACGGCGTACCGCTGAGGGGGAAACCGTGTCGAAGATTCATGTTGCCATCATCGGCGCGGTTGCCGGCGTTCTGCTGCTCGCAGGATGCAGCCCGGCCACGTCGGATCCGCAGAAGACCGTCGAGCAGACCACGCCGCAGCAGGAGCCCGCTGAGCAGGAACCAGCCGCTGATGACTACGTCATGCCCGATGAGTGCATGGTCCTCGCACTGCAGCCAGGGGTCTCGATCGATGGCCCATCTGTCGCACAGTGCGCGGTTGTCGTCCTCGACGGCTACGGCTCGGGCCGCCAGTCCATCGAAGGCGACGAACTCGAGGGCGACGTGTCATTCACCTACGCCGACGACGACTACTCGTACGCCGGCACCGTCACCGCCGACGGCGACACCTTCGACATCACCTACACCGGCCGCCAGACCTGGATTGAGCGTGGTGACGGTGCGGTCCGCGTCGACGCGGGCAGTGACACCATGAACCCGGCGGATGCTACGCGCGCAGAGCTCTGGGAGATCATCGCCAACCCATCGATCTCCGCTGCACTGATCAACACCGGCGGCATGTGGCCGGTCGGCGAACCGCAGACGATCACCCTCGGGGACGGTTCGACAGTCAACGCCTACCCGGTCGCCAGCCCCGCGCCCATCACCGCCGGTGACGTTCAGGCGCAGGATCTGACGATCTGGTTCACCGAGCAGGCTGTGCCGGTCGCCATCGAAGCCGACGTCGCCTACCGCGGCCTCGACAGCAACTTCCGCACAACCTTCTTCGACCTGGGCTCCCCCGTCACGATCGACCCCGTCGGCTGACCCGCGGCGGCCATGGCGCTACTGTGAATCCATGGACCTGCGCGTCGCGGCATACGGAGTCGTCACCGATGACGATGACCGCATCTTGCTGGCCAGATGGATCGAGGGCCGCAAGACGGCCTGGACGATGCCCGGCGGCGGCCTCGAAGACGGCGAGGATCCCGAGGATGCTGTGCGCCGCGAACTCATCGAGGAGACCGGCTTCACCATCGAGACGAGTGCGCTGCTCGGCATCCACTCCCGAGTGATTCCCGCTTCGCGCCGCGTGCACCGTGGTCATTCGGGATCACCGCTGCACACGATCCGCATCGTCTACCGCGCGCACGTCACCGGTGGGCAGCTGCGTTTCGAGACCAACGGTTCGACCGACAAGGCCGGCTGGTTCACGCTGGAGGAGATCGCCAAGCTGCAGCGGGTGAAACTCGTCGACATCGCGCTGGGCATGGCGGGAATCCTCTGACCGCCACCCGCTCAGGCGTCGTTCGATTCAGGATTTTTCCGGAACGGAGATATCGGCGACGGTAGCGCCGTAGGCGCGGATCAGCTCATCGGCATCCGTGAAGAGACTGTAGCCGTGCGCACCCGCGCCCATCGCGATGCGGCGACCGACGATCGTCTCATCGGCGTACATCGGCCAGTCGGTGCTGCTGCCGATCGGCACGATCGTGCCGCGCTCGTAACCGGTGGCAACGAACGCCAGCTCCGGCTCAGGCAATCGCAGCTTGTTCACACCCACGATGGCGCGCAGCTTCGGCCAGGCGATCAATCGACCGCCTGGAACAAGCGCGAAGAGGAACTGCGGGTCCTCCGAACTGGCCGAAGGACGCTTGACCACCAGGGTCTTCACGATGTCGGACGGCTGTAGACCAAGCAACGCCGCGGCCTCTGCAAGGCTGCGTGCTTCGGGACGCGCACGGAACTCGATGTCGAGTCCACGAGCGGATGCTGCCGAGCGCACTCGACCAAGCCCTGGAGGCTCTACGCCGAACTCCCGAGGGCGCTTCGCGCCGTCGGGAGTATCGGGGGCTTCTGCGCCCGGCTGAGGGCCCCGAGGGGCGCTGCTCACGCGTTGGGCGGCGAAAGCGGGTCGTCTGCAACCCAGAGCTCGTCATCAGCGCGGAGGGTCTGCCAGGCGGCTACGACGACTCCGATCGCAGCGGTGGCACCGAGAACGATCGCGATGACCGAGCCGAGGCCCATGCCCTTCTTCTTCGCGACCGGCGTCGGACGCGTGCCGATGCCGAGCTCATAGCGCTTGTTGTTCGCAACATCCCACGCGGAGAGCGCGGTGCCCACGACACCACCCACGATGGGGACGACCTTGTCGTCGACGACGTGCTTGCCGATCTTCAGACCGCGGTCGACGGTCGGCGCGATGCGGCGCTCGTACGAGTCCGCCACTACCGGGAAGACCTGCTCCCGGTTGAAGTTGCCGAGCTGGCGACCTGCTTCGCGGGCGATGTCAGCGGCGTGGCCGACGAGCACCTGCTGCGATTCCCAGAGTCGTCCTGCGTTGTCCTGAAGCTGACGCAGTTCCTTCTTGCGCTTCCTGCTGAGGTTCACGTTGCTCTCCCTGTCGGTCGGAGTCCGTTAACGAATCATCTTGCCAGACGAGACTGAGTGCGGGCAGTGATGCGCGAAATCCGGTTTCGCCTCGCGAGAAACCGTCACCGGCACAAAGCCCGCTCTGAAAGAATGACAGTATGCCTACCGCTTCTCATGTCGCAACTCTGCACACCAACCACGGTGACATCGTCATCAACCTTTTCGGCGACCACGCCCCGAACACCGTCGCGAACTTCGTCGGTCTCTCCGATGGCTCCAAGGAATGGACCCACCCGGAAACCGGCAAGCCCGGCGAGGGTGCGCTGTACAAGGACGTCATCTTCCACCGCATCATCCCGAACTTCATGATCCAGGGCGGCGACCCGCTCGGCCAGGGTGTCGGCGGACCCGGATACAACTTCAATGACGAGATCCACCCCGAGCTGAACTTCAACGAGCCCTACATCCTGGCGATGGCCAACGCCGGCCTGCGCCGCAACTCCATCACCGGTCAGGCCGAGGGCACCAACGGCTCGCAGTTCTTCATCACGACCGACCCGACTCCGTGGCTGCAGGGCAAGCACACCATCTTCGGCGAAGTCGCCGATGCAGACTCGAAGGCCGTCGTCGACGCCATCGCCGCTGTGCCCACCGCCGCCGGCGACCGCCCGGTCGAGCCCGTCGTGCTGCAGTCCGTCGACATCGTCGCCAACTGACGATCTCCTCTGGCCGATCCGGATGACGACTCCTGAATTCACGAGCAATCGTGAGAATTTCTGCTACCGGCATCCGGATCGGCAGAGCTTCGTGCTCTGCCAGCGCTGCATGCGCACCATCTGTCCCGCCTGCCAGACCCAGGCGGCCGTGGGAGTCATCTGCCCCGAATGCATGAAGGCTGACCGCAAGGCGCAGTCTCCCGCCCAGAAACGGGCGCAGCGCCGGTGGGGCGGTGCTTCGGGCACCGCCACGATCGCGCGCCGGGGCAAGCCGGTCGTCACCTACACCCTGCTTGCGGTGACCTCGGCGATCGGTCTGCTGCAGCTGCTGCCCGGCGGGATCGGCGATGCCATCACCAGCCGGATGCTGTTCGCCGCCGCCTACCTGTATCCCGACCTCTCGCCCTATCCGTTCGAGCCGTGGCGCTTGCTGACCGCGGTCTTCGTGCATGGCGGATTCATCCATCTCGCGCTGAACATGCTCGCGCTGTGGCTGCTGGGTCAGGGGCTCGAACCCATGCTGGGCCGCGCGCGCTACCTCGCGCTGTACCTCATCAGTGGCCTGGGCGGCTCCGTCGCCGTCGCCGTCATCGACCCGACCGCCGCGACCGTCGGCGCATCGGGCGCGATCTTCGGCATGATGGCCGCACTGCTGATCGTCGGCCGGCACATCGGCGCCAACGTCACCGGCATCCTCGTCATCCTGGGGATCAACTTCGCCCTGGGCTTCGTCATCGGCGGCATCGCCTGGCAGGCCCACCTCGGCGGTGCGATCGTAGGCGCGGTGATCGCCTTCATCTACACCCGCACCCGCAGGCGCGAGCAGCGCATCTGGCAGATCGCGCTGCTGATCGCACTGACTGCCTTGCTGATCGTCATCGTCGCCGTGGTGCCGCCGATTCTCATCACGTCCTGATCAGGAGTTGTTAACAGGGTTATCCCGCCCTGTGAATAACAACGGTGTAATTCTCCCCAGGCTGTGGACAGACCTGTGGATAACTTCGCACGGATGCTTGAAGACGAAGAAGGCCCCTCGCTATGCGAGAGGCCTTCGAAGAAGAGAGCGGATGCTGGTCAGCGCCAGCGAGTGGTCATCAGGAACCCGATCAGCGCGATGCCGAGCCCGATGCCGAGGTTCCAGCCCTGCAGCCCTGGAATCGGGTAAAGGGAACCGGAGATGTAGTAGACCAGGATCCAGGCGAGCCCGAGCAGCATGAAGCCGACCATGACCGGCTTGAACCACACGGCATTGGGGGCGTCATCGCCCTCCGGGCGGTCGACGGGTTCTTCGGGTACGCGAGATCGTGCCATGTCCATCAGTCTAGCTTGGGCGAATAGACTTCCCCTCATGCATGAGCTCGCGTCGACCCGACGATCGCGACGCGCGAAGTCCCCGCGCCGTCGCTCTCGAGCGACGTTCACCAGCGTGCTGGGCGAGCTTCTGCTCACCGCCGGGGTGCTGGTGCTGCTCTTCGTGTCGTGGCAGATGTGGATCGGCGACATCATCATCGACGCGCAGAAGAATGCCGAAGGCGCCGAAACCGTGCAGGCGTGGGAGTCGGCCCCCGTCCCCGAGCCGCCTCCGCTGATCGACGATGGCGAGGGCGCGCCGCACTACGAGCCGCCGCTTCTCGCGCATCCGGCAGATGCCGAGCGCTTCGCCGTCATGCGGGTGCCGCGCTTCGGCGACGACTACATCAAGGACATCGCCGGGGGCACGAGCCGTGCGCGCACGCTCGACCACATCGGCATCGGGGTCTACGAGAACTCGAAGATGCCGGGCGAGGCCGGCAACTTCGCCGTTGCCGCTCACCGCACCACCTGGGGCAAGCCGTTCAACAAGATCGACAAGCTCAAGATCAATGACGCCATCGTGGTCGAGACCCCTGAGGGCTGGTACACCTATCGGTTCCGCACCCTGGAGTACGTGAAGCCGACCGCAGTCGATGTGCTCCTCGATGTGCCGCAGATGCCCGAGTTGCACACCGACGAGCGCTACATCACGCTGACCGCCTGCTCACCGCTGTACTCGCTGGCGGAACGCATCGTCGCCTACGGTGTGTTCGAGGGCTTCCAGCCGCGCGCCGAAGGCCCACCGGCATCCCTCGACCGTGTCGACGTCGCCCCGCCCTCTGCCGAAGGAGTCCGCTGATGTACGCCGCTTTCTGGCGCCTGCTGCCCGGCCCTTGGTGGGTGCGTCTGCTGATTCTGCTGGTGCTCATCGCGGCGACGCTCTACGCCCTCTACTTCTACGTATTCCCCTGGATCAGCCCGTTCATCTCCCCCGAAGAAGTCGACCTGGAATGACGCGGCGCGTTCTCGTCGTCGATAACCACGACAGCTTCGTGCACACCCTGATCGGCTACCTTCGCGAACTCGACGCCGAGGTGACGATGATCGAGGCCGACGCCCTGCTCGATGAGGTGTCTGCCGGTGGACCGCTGAGCCTGGCGAACCGGCTGCGGCAGCACGACGCCGTGATGATCTCGCCGGGGCCGGGCACCCCATCCGACGCCGGTGCGTCCATCGACGTCGTGCGGTCCGCGGCAGAGTTGCGGATGCCGCTGCTGGGCGTCTGTCTCGGTCACCAGGCCATCGGCGAGGCCTTCGGTGCCGTCGTCACCCAGGCTCCGGAGCTGATGCACGGCATGGTGTCGCAGGTCGAGCACGAAGGCACGGGGGTGTTCGACGGCATCCGCTCGCCGTTCGCCGCCGCCCGCTACCACTCGCTCGCGCTCGCCGAAACGGACTTCCCGGCCGAATTGCGGATCACGGCGCGCGCTGAGCACGGCACCATCATGGGCATCGCCCACAGGAGTCTGCCGATCGTCGGCGTGCAGTTCCACCCCGAGAGCGTGCTCACCGAGAGCGGGCACCGGATGCTGGGCAACTGGCTGCGTTCGGCGAGCTGAGCCGATCGGCCGAGCCCGACCTCTCAGCGAGCCCGCCCTCTCAGTACGTGGCGATCACTCCGGCGCTGTGCAGTGACGCAGTTCGACGGTCGAGTGGATCGGCACCTCGCCCGGCGCCGCTGACATCGACAGCACCGCTCCCGGAACCTGGCCGTCTGAGCACTCGCCGATCTCGACCGGCGTCGCCGTCAGCTTCAAGTTCTCGAGCTGCTTGGTGGCGGCATCCAGGGTCCAGCCGGTCATGTCCTCGATCGTGACCCGGCCGTTCGCGACCACGAGATTCACGACCTGCCCGGGGGCCAGCTCTGCCTCGGCTTCCTGACTGGCCTGCAGAACGATTCCCGCGGCAGCATCCGGATCGTTCTCCTCGCGGATGGTGCCGAGTTGGAGTCCGACATCCGTCAGTGCCTTCTTCGCCGCATCCTGCGAGATCCCGACGATCACCGGCATCGCGACGGTGTCGGAGCCGGTCGACACGTAGACGATGATCGACGTGCCCTTATTGAGCTTGGCTCCGCTGGTCGGCGTGGAGCGGATTACGTGATCTTCCAGGAAGTCGGTGCTGGCCTCGTCGCGAAGATCGGGCACCAGCCCGACTTCCTTGAGCGCCTTCTCGGCATCGCCGGAGGTCATATCGACGAGGTTCGGCACCGTCACCGAGGCGCTGGGCACCTCAGCCGGTCGCATCGTGAAGCTGACGACCCAGAACAGCACCGAGATCAGCAGCACGGCCAGGAGGGCGACGCCCGCCCAGATCCACGCGACGGGAGGCCCCGACTGCGTGCGCGTCATCGTGGTGTCGGTGCTCAGCTGACGCAGCGACCGAGCGGTCTCCTGGGCGTGACGCGGGTTGGCGCCGTACAGTTCGCTGGTGAGCGCGCCGATGTCTCGTTTGCTGGGCGTGTGGCCCGCCGAGGCGTTCTTCAGCGCGGCACGGAAGGAACCGGCATCGGGGAAGCGCTGGTACGGGTCTTTTGCGAGAGCGCGCAGCACGATGGCATCCAGCGCCCGAGGCAGTTCTTCGTCGACCTCGGTGGGCGGCACCGGCGTCTCGCTCACGTGCTGATACGCGACGGCGACCGGTGAATCACCACGGAACGGCTGGCGGCCGGTCAGCATCTCGTAGAGCACGACGCCAGCCGAGTAGAGATCTGTGCGCGCGTCCACTGACTCGCCCTTGGCCTGCTCGGGTGAGAAGTAGGCCGCCGTGCCGATGATCTGGGTGGTTTCGGCGACCGTCGACGATGAGTCGGAGACGGCACGGGCGATGCCGAAGTCCATCACCTTGACCTGGCCGCTGTCGGTGACCATCACGTTGCCCGGTTTGATGTCGCGGTGCACGACACCGGCACGATGCGAGTAGTCGAGCGCCTCGAGGATGCCGTCCGCGTAGCGCGTGGCATCTTCAACCTTCATCGGGCCCTCAGCGATGATGTCCTTCAGCAGCGTGCCGTGCACGAGCTCCATGACGATGTACGGCTCTGCCCCGCCTTGGGCCGCTGAGCCGCCCTGGGTCCCTGAGCCGGGCCCACGCGCCCCGGAGGCTCCGGGCAGCGCGGAGCGCTGGCCGGAGGGGGGCGTGGGGATCGAAGGGCCGGATCTGGTCGGGAGCGCCGGGTCACCTGCATCGAAGACGCGAACGATCGACGGATGCGACATGCGCGATGCCGCCTGTGCTTCGAGCCGGAATCGGGTGCGGAAGGCCATGTCCCGCGCGAGCTCGGGGTCGAGGATCTTGATCGCGACTTCGCGGCCGAGGGTCAGGTCATAGCCGCGGTGCACTTTGGCCATGCCACCCTGACCGATGACCTCGTGGACGCGGTAACGATCAGCGAGGATGCGCGGTTCTGTCGACACGTCCCGTCTCCCCTTAGATGTCACTCTTTCCCTGCTGCCAGATTACCTGGCGCAAGCTGATTACTCGGCGGGAGGCTCTTCTTCTTCGCTGCTGGGATCCGGTGCAGCCGGCTGGATCGAGGTGGAGGTGCCGGAACCGGACATGCCCGAGGCGCGGTCGCCGCAGAAAGCGCGGTAGGTCGCCGTCACGGTCTTGCCCGCCGAGCCTTCGTCGACGATGAGCACTGCCGAATTCTGACCGGCGCCGAAGCTCAGAACCTTCGCCGACGAGCCGTCGGGCTTTGTGAAGGTCGCGTTCGTCAGCGTCACCTCGTATGAGCTCAGCGGGTCGGTTCCCGACGGGCAGACGTAGGTGTCCCAGTTGACGGTCGCCTCCTGGCCCTCGGTCAGCGTGCCGGGGATCTTCGGTGCTGAGGACGGCTGTTCAACGGTGACCATGTCGGCGAACAGTGTGAGTGTCAGCTCAGTGCCCACCTCGGCCATGCCGCTGGGCGTCACGCTCTGCACGGTGCCGGCCTGATCCTCGTTCTGCGCGGCGGTATTCCCGGTCTCACAGGTGGCGGTGAGCTCGGCCGCTTCCGCCGCGGCCTTCGCCGCGTCGCAGGTGAGGCCCTCCAGGCCGAGGGCTCCGACGTCGACCTTCTCAGGCGGCGCCTCGGTCTCGGTCTCCTCAGGTGTCGGGGCAGTGGTCGTCTCGGTCGACGTCGCCGTGGGCTCGTCGTCGCCCTGCCCGTTGTTCAGCATCGCGAACAGCGTGCCGCCCAGCACCAGCACCAGCAGCACGATCAGCGCGATCAGCGGCCAGGTCCACGGGCTGCGCTTCTTCTTTCCGTTGTCGGGGGCGTCTTCAGCAGGCTGCTCGGTCGGCAGCTGCGCGGTGGTCGGCATGATGCGGGTGGATTCATCCATCCCGGTGAGCATGCGGGTGGCATCGTCGGCATCGCCCACGCCGACCCCCGCGATGGCGGGTACCGCGATCGCCGCAGAGTTCAGGTCGCCGCGGCGCAGCGCCTGCGCGGCGCGGGAGACGGTCGCCGCGGATGAGGGACGATCCGCGGGCTTCTTGGCGATCATCGCCATGACAAGGTTCTGCACCGGAACCGGCACGGTGGCCGCGAGCGGCGGGGGCTGCTCGTTGATCTGCGCCATCGCGATCGCGACCTGCGACTCACCGGTGAACGGACGCCGGCCAGCGAGGCACTCGTAGGCGACGATGCCGAGCGAGTAGACGTCGGTCGCGGGGGATGCTGCGTGGCCGGATGCCTGCTCGGGCGACAGGTACTGCACGGTGCCCATGACCTGACCGGTGGCGGTGAGCGGCACCTGGTCGGCGATGCGCGCGATGCCGAAGTCGGTGATCTTCACCCGGCCATCAGGGGTGATCAGCAGGTTGCCGGGCTTGATGTCACGGTGCACGAGACCGGCAGCGTGCGCGGCCTGCAGAGCGGATGCTGTCTGCGCGACGATGTCGAGCGTCTTGTCGGATCCGAGTTCGCCATCGCGCTCGAGGATCGTAGACAGGGCCTCGCCCGGCACGAGTTCCATGACGAGGAAGGCCGAGCCGTTCTCCTCGCCGTAGTCGAACACGCTGGCGATGCCCTCGTGGTTGACGAGCGCGGCGTGACGGGCTTCGGCGCGGAAGCGCTCGAGGAACCCGGGGTCGCCCATGTACTCGTCCTTGAGGATCTTGATGGCGACGGTGCGTCCGATGACGTGATCCGTCGCCTCCCACACCTCGCCCATGCCGCCGATCGCAATCCGCGACTGCAGCTCGTAGCGTCCTCCGAACGACACACCCTGCGTCGGCCTCATTTGCCCAGCACCGCCTCTATGACCTTTTTTGCAATGGGAGCCGCAATGGCATTTCCGGAACCCGATTGACCCTTACCACCGCCGTCTTCGACGACGACTGCTACCGCGACGGTCGGATTCTCCGCCGGCGCGAAACCTGTGAACCACAGCGTGTACGGCTTGCCGCCGTTCTCCGCTGTCCCTGTCTTTCCAGCGACATCGACGCCGTCTATTCTTGCACCCGTCGCCGCGCCGGATTCGACGCCCTCGACGAGAACCGCGGTGAGCGCCCGAGCCTGCTCGGCATCGAGCACCTGCTCGAATGCCTCGTCGGTGAACTGCTTGTGCACGGCGAAGTCGTCACCGATCACGGCATCCGCCATTCGCGGCTTCATCACCGCCCCGCCATTGCCCACTCCCGCCGACACCATCGCCATCTGCAGCGGCGTCGCGGTGACCTTTCCCTGCCCGAAACCGCTGAGCGCCGTCTGCGGCGCATCGAGGCCCTCGGGGTATGACGAAGGAGTGACCGCGAGCGGGATCTCGAAATCGGTGTTGAACCCGAACTTCTCGGCCGTCTCGCGGATCGCGTCGTCACCGAGCTCGACGGCGAGCTCGGCCATCGGAATGTTGCAGCTGAGCTTCAGCGCTTGGGCGAGCGTCGTCGTCTTGCCATCACCGCAGGTCCCGCCCCACGCGTTCGAGACCTCTCGTCCGATCGTGTCCGGGAGGGCATAGCGCGCGGGATTCGGAAGCGTGGAGTCGAGCGTCCAATCGCCGGATGCCAGGGCGGCCGCCGCCACGACGACCTTGAAGGTCGATCCGGGTGGGTTGAGGTTGCCGGCGATGGCGCGGTTGTACAGCGGCTTCCTCGGGTCGGCAGCGAGCCGGTCATGCTCAGCATCCACGGCGACGGTGTCGTGCGAGGCGAGCGTGTTGGTGTCGAAACCGGGCGTCGAGGCCATCGCGAGGATGCGGCCCGTGGCCGGCTCGATGGCGACGACCGCGCCCTGCAGACCCTGCAGACCCTCCCAGGCGGCGCGCTGGGCCTTGGCATCGAGGGTGAGCTTGACGCTCAGCCCCTGGGCCGACTGGCCGGAGAAGATGCGCTCGATCTCGCTGAAGAACGCATTCGAGCCGGTTCCCGACAGATCGGCATTGAACGCATTCTCAATACCGGTCGATGACTGCAGGGCGGGGTTGAAGTATCCGGTGACGGGGGCCCACATCTCCGCATCCGAGTACACGCGCTGGTACTGGTAGCGATCGCTCGCGGGGATCGATGTCGCGATCGCCGTGTCATCGACGATGATCGAACCGCGCTGGATCTGGTAGCTGTCGAGCCTGGTGCGCGTGTTGGCGGGGTTCTGGGCGAGGTTGTCGGCGTCGACCACCTGAATCCAGCTGGAGGCCACGAACAGCGAGACGAACATCGCGAGGATCACGAAGCTCAGACGGCGGAGTTCTTTCGTCATCCGATCACCACCCGGGGTTGGCGGCGCACGCCATCGCTGATGCGCAGCAGCAGCGCGACGATGAGCCAGTTGGCGACGAGAGACGAGCCGCCGGCGGCGAGGAAGGGCGTGGTCAGTCCGGTCAGCGGGATCACCCGGGTGACGCCGCCCACCATGATGAACACCTGCAGGGCGATGGTGAAGGACAGGCCGGTGGAGAGGAGCTTTCCGAAGTCGTCCTGCCCGGCCAGGCCGATGCGCAGGCCGCGGCTGATGAACACCATGTAGAGGCAGAGGATGGCGAACAGGCCGACGATTCCGAGCTCTTCGCCGAGGCTGGGAATGATGTAGTCGCTGTGGGCGAGAGGCGTGATCTGCGGGCGACCCTGGCCAAGGCCGGTGCCGATCAGTCCGCCATGCGCGAGGCCGAAGATGCCCTCGACGAGCTGGAAGCTGCCGCCGTTCGCCGCGATGACGTCGGGGTTGAAGGCATCGAGCCAGTTCGTGAATCGGTGCTGCACATAGGCGAGGATGCGGGTGGCGAGGAAGACACCGGCGCCCACGCCGACAAGGCCGATGAGAACCCAGCTGGTCTTGCCGGTGGCGATGTAGAGCATCGCGATGAACATGCCGAAGATGAGCATGCCGGTGCCGAGGTCGCGCTGCAGCACGATGATGAGCAGCGAGAGGAGCCACACGACGAGCACGGGACCGAGCTCGCGCATGCGCGGCCAGGTCACCCCGAGGAACTTCTTTCCGACCGAGCTCAGACTCTCGCGGGTGCGCACCAGGTAGCCGGCGAAGAAGATCGCCAGACAGATCTTGGCGAGTTCGCCCGGCTGGAACGAGAACCATCCACCGATCGAGACCCAGACGTCGGCGTTCGCGCCGCGCGCTTTGAGTCCGGGAATGAACGGCAGAATGAGCAGCACGAGACCGGCGAGACCGAAGAGATAGGTGTATCGGTACAGCACACGGTAATTGCGCAGCGCGATGACCAGGGCGATGGCGCCGGCGAGCGAGATGGCCGTCCACGCCAGCTGCTTGCTCGAGAACATCGCCCAGCCGACGTGCTTCTCGGCGATGTCGATCCGGTAGATCATCGCGATGCCGAGGCCGGTGAGCACCGTCGCGATGGGCAGCACGAACGGATCGGCATCGGATGCGACCACGCGCAGCACCACGTGCAGCGCGAACACCAGAACGGCAAGACCTCCGCCGATCAGCAGGATCATCGGATCGATCGTCTTGAGCGCGCCCAATTGCACGAGTGCCAGGGCGGAGCCGGCGATCGCGCAGGCGAACAGGAGCAGCCAGAACTCCCGGTTGCGCTGCTTCTGCGGCATCCGGATCTTCGCGAGCGCCTTCATGACGCTGGTGTCTGCGCTGATGGAGGTCACGGTGTCGGCGCTTCCGTCGTGGCCGTTGGGGTCGGCGTCGGCGTCGGGTCGGCGTCTGGCGTGAACTCGGGTTCGGGGATCGCCGGCAGCGCGCTCGCGCGTAGACGCTCCGTGATGGCCGTCGCATCCGACAGCGAACGCGCGTTGATCGTGCGCTCTACCGCTGCCCGCTGGTACGAGGGCAGATCCGCCAGCAGGATGTTGGTGTCGTGCACCTCGGTCGACAGCGAGATCGGACCGAGGCTCTGCTGCACGCCGCGGTAGATGACGACACTGTCCTCATCTGCGCCGACGAAATAGCGCGTCTGGGTCCAGTTGTAGGCGAGGAAACCGGCGCCGACGAGGGCGACGACGGCGAGGAACAGCGCGAACAGCCAGGCCATCCGGCGCCGCCGAGCGCGGCGGCGATCCTCTTCGATGATCTCCTCGAAGTAGTCGGAGTCGGGTTCGAAGTGGCTGGGCTCGTTCGCGGCCTGGCGTGCGGGGTGCAGCCAGCCGGTGAGCGACGCGCGCGGTGCCGGAACGGGCAGGTCTGCGGGATTGGATGCTGCGCCCACGACGGTTCCGGTGCCGGAGGAGAGCGGATGCGCACCGCCGACGTCGACGATGACGAGGGTGACGTTGTCCGGAGCGCCGCCGTCGAGCGCCTGCTTGAGCAGGATGTCAGCAGTGCGCCCGGGCGCGAGCCCCAGTGCCATCGCCTTTGCGATCGGCGGATCGTCGACGACGCCGGAGAGTCCATCGGAGCAGAGCAGCCAGCGATCGCCCGGCTGCGTCGGCATGACGAACATGTCCAGATCGGGCGCGATGTCCATGTCGCTGAGCACGCGCATGAGCACTGAGCGACGTGGGTGGTAGCGAGCTTCTTCGAGGGTGATGCGACCGGAGTCGACCAGCCGCTGCACGAAGGTGTGGTCGGTCGTGATCTGGGTGAGAGCGTCATCGCGGTAGAGATAGATGCGCGAGTCGCCGATGTGGCCGATCACCGCGTAGTCGTCGACCATGATGATGGCGCTCAGCGTGGTGCCGAGGCCGGCGAGTTCCGGACGCTCTTTCGATGCGCGCACGAGGTCGGCGGCGGCAGTGGTGGCTGCCGCCTGCAGCGAGGCCTGGGCGTCGTCGGTCGAGGTGTAGGCCTGGTCGAGCGGTTCGATGCGGGTGACCGCCAGGGTCGACGCGACGTCGCCGCCGGCGTGGCCGCCCATGCCGTCTGCGACGACGAACAGGTTCGCTCCGGAGTATCCGGAATCCTGGTTGTTGGAGCGGACCTTCCCGGTGTGGGAGATCGCGGCGCTCGAGCCCTCGAAGACCATCTCGGCGCTACGCCCGCAACTCGAACGACGTGGCGCCCACCTTGATGGGGGTTCCGATGGCGACCTGCACGGGGGTGTCGCCCAGACGCTGACCGTTCAGGAACGTGCCGTTCGTGGAGCCGAGGTCCTGGATCGTCCAGATGCTGCCGCGCTTGGAGAGGCGGGCGTGATGGCTGGAGGTGTAATCGTCACGGATGACCAGGCCGGATTCGCTGGAGCGGCCGATCGACATCGAGTCTGCGGCGTCGAGGGGCACCTCGAGACCGAGCTTGGGGCCGGAGGTGATCACCAGGCGGGTGGCGGCTTTCGCGGCAGCACCGCTGGTGCGCACTGCTGGCGCCGTGGGGGATGCCACGGGCGCGGCCGCTGCCTCGCCGGCCGGCATCTTGCGCACGCGCACACCGAAGAGGTCTGCACGCAGCGAGTAGACGACGCCGAACACGAAGAACCACAGCAGCACCAGGAAGCCGATGCGCAGCAGCAGAAGCATGAGTTCGCTCATCGGTTCGTCTCCTTCGATGAGACCGGCACCACGCGGAACACCAGTTCGGTGCGTCCGATGGTGAAGGTCGTGTCGGGGGTGAGGGCGATCTCGCGCACCTTCTGCCCGTCGACCTTCGTGCCGTTGGTGGAGCCGAGGTCGCGCAGCATCCCGCGCTCGCCGTCCCAGAGGATCTCTGCATGTCGACGGCTGGATCCGGCGTCGGCGATCGTGATGCCGGCGTCGCTGCCGCGGCCGATGACGGTGCGTGCGCCCTTGAGTGGATGCTGACGCCCGTCGACTTCGATGACGCCCTGCCAGGCGACGCGGCCTTCGACCGAGCTGGAGCTCACGCGCACAGTGCCGGTCGCCACCCGCTCGTCTGCCTCGATCGAAATGGTGAGCGGGCTGGCGAAGGCGTATCCCTGCGTGCGGGCGTGCTGCGTCAGCAGTGCGAACAGCTCATCGTGCAGAGCGCGGCCGAGTGATCGCATCCGCTCGTCATCGTCTGTGCTCAGGCGCACGACGTAGTCGCTCGGGGTGATGATGCGGTCGCGGCTGACGACCGCGGCGTTGGTGTCGGCTTCGCGGCGCAGCGCCGCGGCGATCTCCACGGGCTGGATGCCACTGCGGAAGGTCTTGGCGAAGGCGCCGTTTACGGCGCGCTCAAGACCTTTCTCAAAGCTGTCCAGTAGTCCCACATGGCTCCTCAGGCATCCGGCCGGTAGACATATCGTAGCCAGGTCGCCTGAATATGTGCCGCCGCACCGCGCGCGCATTCGGCCCTGCTGGCTCGCGCTCCGCGCCACTCACTGCCTCCCGCCCGTCGAGAAACCACTTCCTGCACGAGAAATCACGCCGCACGTGGTGTCTCATGCGGGAAGTGGTTTCTCGCGGATGCTGGGGACGCGGAGAGGCGGATGCTGATGATGCGGAGGAGCGGATGCCGGCAGCGGGCGTGGTTCTGAGAGCGCGCGATTGCGTGATATTCTCGGGAGGTTGGGTTCTGCGGAGCACAACATGCGCGAGTGGCGGAATTGGTAGACGCGCTGGCTTCAGGTGCCAGTGCCCGCAAGGGCGTGGGGGTTCAAGTCCCCCCTCGCGCACATTATGAAAATGGCTCCTGGCCTGGGGGTTAGTTCTCCGGGTTGGGAGTCATTTTTGTTCCATGTGCTGAGATATGTGCTAAGCGTTCCCGAGATGGGCCGCGAAGCGGTCTGCTGCGGCTTTCTGCATCGTCGGGGTGACATGGCTGTAGATGTTCATCGTGGTGGTGATGGTGGAGTGCCCGAGGCGTTCCTGCACCACTTTCGGGTGCTCGCCCAGTTCCAGTAGGAGCGTGGCGTGCGTATGGCGCAGCCCTTTGATAGTGACTCGGGACAGCGTTGGGTACTTCTTGGCAAGCCAGTTCATGCGGCGATCCCACCGGCTTGTCATCGCGTCGGGTGACCGGAGTTTTCCTTCGTCGTCACCGAACACGTAGGCGTCAGCTCTGGCGAGGTCGAACGACACTTCCGCGCGCGTGACCTTGTAGCTGGCGAGCACCTTGAGGGTGTCGGCGTCCATGTCGATGACACGGGCGTTGCCCGTCTTGGTGGTCTTCGTGGTCGTCCAGTCCTCGGTGTTGACCGCGCGGCGGATGCTGAGCCTGCCGGTCTTGGTGTTGATGTCGTTCCACCTGAGTGCGAGGGCTTCGGATCGGCGCATGCCGGTGTAGGCGATGAGTCGCCACAGTGGGAACAATTCGTCTTTGAGTTCGTCGCGATTCCATGTGAGGAACGTCGTGAGTTGTTCGCCCGTCCAGGTGACGATCTCGGGCTTCTGGGCGCGCACTTGCGAGGACTTGGGCGCGTTGACGGTGCGCTTCTTCTTCGATGGGTTCGCGGTGATCAGCCCGTCGTCTATGGCGGCATCGAGGATCGCGCCGAGGACGACGTGTACCTTGTGGATGCTGTTAGCCGACAGTGGTTCCCCCTTGCCGTACTCGTCCTTGCGTCCTTGCTTCTCCAGTTCCCGGTAGTGGGAGCCGATGCGGGTCGCGGTGAGCTTGTCGATGCGGATCTTCCCGAGGTCTGGGGTTATGTGGTTGCGGATGATCTTCCGATACCCCTTGATCGTTGAATCTGCCAGACGAAGGCTTGATGCCCAGTGGTCGGCGTAGACGGCGATGGTCGGGGTCTTGCCCTGGAACTTCTCGTTCCGCGCCTTCTTCTTGAGGGCTTCGGTGAGCGCGGCTTGGGCTTCTTCAAGGTCGGTGAACCCGCCACGGGTGAGCCGCTTCTCTCCGAGTTCGGGTTTCTCCGGGTCGAGGAGGACATAGATCTGGAACTTCCACCGCTTCCCCTTCCGGGTCTGGTAATCGCCCAGCGATCCTTGATGTCTTGACCGGGATCGCCGCTGCCGTTTCGCCTCCTTGTCGCTCGCGGCCGCCTCGTATGGTGGCGAGGCGTCTTGTTCTGCCATGTCTTATTCCTTTCTTTCCGTGGTGAATCGTCGCGCCCTCGCTGGCGGGGCGGTGGATGGTCTTTCGGATTCGGGCTAGTCGAACGTGACTGAGGCGTTGGGGTCGAACTGCAGCAGCCTGCCGGTCGCGTGCGCTTCGCGGGCGTCTTGTGCCTCGTAACGCTCTTGGTAGACCTCGCGCGGGGTGACGCCGACCTGGCCTTGGTCGTAGGTGGTGAGCATCTGCTCCGCCCACCGCTTCGCGTTGATCGCCGTGAACCGCTGCTCCTTCCAGAACCTGACCAAGTCCTCGGTGGTGAGCTTCACACTTCCCGCGACCCATGCCTGTATTTCTTCTGGCAGGTAGGAGTCCGGCACTCCGGTGAGGGTGACCGCCTTGGTCGGTGGGGTGAGGAGTGCTGCCGGGGTTGTTCGAAAGATGTACGCGAGCGCGGTGAGGTCGTCCACGTCCACACGGCGGTCACCGTTCTCGATCTTGCTGATCCCCGACGGTGACATCTTCCGCCCCGCCTCCGTCATGAGCCTGGCTGCGGTGCGCACGTCCATGCCGATTGCCTGCCTCGCGTTGCGGAGATTCCCGGTGACGTGT
Source organism: Microbacterium esteraromaticum (assembly GCF_900163815.1). Classification (GTDB taxonomy): domain Bacteria; phylum Actinomycetota; class Actinomycetes; order Actinomycetales; family Microbacteriaceae; genus Microbacterium; species Microbacterium esteraromaticum_B. The sequence goes on from NZ_FUKO01000022.1 coordinate 31,862, forward strand.
GTATGTGTGATGCCCGCGGGGTTACCGCGCACCCTCTCTGTTTCCATAATAGGAACATACAAGCCCGCTGTTGACTCGTCAAGCTCCGTGATGTATCTTTAGGAACTGTTCACACCGTTTTGGAAACAGGAGGCTGGCGATGCGAGCCGTGACTCTCACACTCGATGACCTCCGCAGTTCCCGCAGCGCCGTCATCACCCGTACCGAGGCAGCCGCCGCACTCGGCGTCGATCCCCGCACGATCACCGCGAGCATCGACAATGGCACTATCCCGTCCGTTAGGCTCGGGCGGCGGGTGGTTATCCCGCGCGAGAAGTTCCTGCACCTCTTCGCAGACAGCACCTCCGAGGGCAGCGATTCGTAACGATTCCGCTGGGGTGCCGAATCGGCACCCCAGCGCCCCGGCTTCCGGTAAATGTCGGCGGTGCGACGTAAACTGACCTGAGTACGCCAACCACGAGGAGGCATCCCGCATGGCTCTCAAGACTCCGGTATCCGAGGCCCATGTCCGGCGTGTGCTCGCGGAGGTCGAGGCCGGGCAGGTCACGGCCGGTGCGGTCGTCTCTGACGCGGATCGGGAGATCGCTCGACGTCAGGTGCGTGGGGAGCTGTCCGCCGATGAAGCCGTGCGCGAGGCGATCGCTGCGGCGCTTGACCGCTTCCCCGAGAAGTAACCCGTCCGGGCAGGAGCACCAGTGCCCGACCGCTACAGCTATCCGAACAGCCTGGTTCTGATCAACAAGCTTGGCATCACCGACTACGACCGCTGGAAAGCCGTGGAGACGGCCGCGATCCATCAGCGCATGGTCGAACTCACCGAGCACCCGATCCCCAGCCGATTCGACCTCCCGCACTTGCAGGCCATCCACCGGCATCTGACGCATGACCTGTATGTCTGGGGCGGCGACATCCGCGACACCGACACGCACCCTGGTGGCACGGGCATCGCGCATTGCCGCCCGCCGTTCATCGTGCCCGAGGCCGAGCGCGTCTTCGGCGAACTCGCCGCCCGTGACCACCTCCGCGGCCTGGACGTGGATGCGTTCTCCGACGGACTGGCATGGGTGTGGGGTGAGGTGACGGCGATCCATCCGTTCCGCGACGTGAACACGCGCAGCCAGCACATCATGTTCAACCAGCTCGCCCGCGACGCTGGATGGGCCATCGACTGGTCGCAGATTCCCGGCGACGTGTTCGCCCACGCCCGCACCCTCGCGATCGTGGAAGATCACACAGGGATCGACGCGCTGATCCGACCGAACCTGTACCGGCTCGACGCAGGCGGGCGATCTGGGGAGGCGTTGACGGTGGAGCAGGTGCGCAGCTTCCAAGCGCGGGGTATCTCGCGGACGCCGGACGTGCTGGATCGCGAACTCGACGCGGCCCGCCGCCGTTCTCACTCGGCCCCGGAGTCGTTCGGAACGGAGACGCGCCGTCCGGAACCGCCAGCGCCCCAAGGCGGACCGTCTCTGTAATTCAAACAGGTCACGTCACAGGCTTAGCCGTGGCGCAGAGATTCCATGTGGCGATGACGGCACGGTGATCGCTGCCTTCGACGTGGAAGCTGTCCCAGTGGGTCGGGGTGGCGCCTCTCGCGAAGATGTGATCGATCGCCGTGAATGCTGGGATGGGCTTCTCTTCGGGCCAGGTGGGCCAGGGGATGGGACCTGCCGCTTCGGCGGCGCTGCGCAAACCTGACGCCAACCCTCGAAGCACCGGGTGCGCGAATGAGGCGTTGAAGTCGCCCGCGATGATGAGTCGGTCGTCCCTGGTCTGCCGTACCCACGTGGTGATGTCGTCGATACCGGAACGCCAGCCGTTCGGCTGCCACACTGGCGGGGGCGGGTGGACGGCGGCGAGCCGTACCGTGCCTGCCCCTGGCAGGGTGGCAACGGCGCTGACCTGGTCGAACTCGCTCCCGGGGATATTCTCTTCCAGCGACAGGGGGTGTGCGGAAAGGATCACGCTTCCATTAGCCGGTCCGGGGGTGACCTCGTGAGTGCGGTAGGGCAGGACGTCGGCGAGTCCGTCTTCGGTGAGCACGGCGTCAATGAGCGTCTCGTCTGCCTCGAGCAACATGACGGCATCGGGCTCAGTCGTGCGGATGAGTGCTGCTATTGCAGCAGGATCAGCACCGGCAAGCTTGGCGTTGAACGACAGCACCGTTACTCGTGCGTCGCTCTCGCAGGCCTCTCCAACGTGAACCGGGGTGAGGGCCGGGACCCCGCTGATCACCGCGCCGACGATCAACACCAACGCTGCGGCCCACACCCGAAAGATCAACGAGGTGATCGCGAGCAGGAGGAGAACGAGTGCCCCAAGGGGCACGAGCGCCTGAGCCACGGGAATCGCGGCAACACCGCGAATCTCAAGATAGGGCAGAACCGCAGCGCAGACCGAGATCACCACCGCGACAGATGTCCAGACGATCACCTGTCGCCGCGTTCTCCGCCGTGACACGCCCACGCGTTGGCTGCTCATCGTCTTCATCCTGCCAGTTTGGTCTCAGCACCGACTATCAGCTTCGGTGCTCTCGCTGAACGTCGAAGGGGCGCTGAGTTTCCATCCGAGATCGCGGACCAGATAGTCCGAGTCATGCTAGTCACAGGCTGCGCTCCGATCCTTCCCGCCGCTGATCCGGGCCAGTCCTCGTCAGCCCGATGTTGCGGCGCGTGAGGGCTTCCTGCCGGGCCTGCAGCGCCTCGCGCTCGGCCCGTTGCTGCTCGCGTCGCTGGGCGAGCCATTCGGCGGCCTCCGCGATAGGGCGGGCGTCCAGCTCCGCGATGATGCGTCGTGCTTCGGTGGCGCGCTTCCTGGCGTGTTCGGCCTCAGTTCTGGGGTTGGGGATGCGGACCGTGCCCCGCATCTGCCGCGCCCGCTCCGCCCCGTACACCTCGACGGTGAGGTGATCCCGCTCGACGGCCTGCCGCTGGGCCGCCTGCTGCTTCGCTGTCTCCGCCTCGCTGAGTGCCTGTTCAGCCGCCCGCACCTCGGGGTGGGCGTCGGCCTGTTCCGTCGCGATCGTCTGCGCCCATTCGGTGACGGGACGCAAGAGAGATGGCGCGGTGCCCCAGGTCTGGGTGATGCGTTGCCCGATCTTCTCGACCGATTCCGCCGCGGTGTCGATGTTCCGGGCGGCGGTGCGCTTGCGCCCGAACCTCGCCGCCCTCGCCTCGTCGCGGGCGGTGTGAAGATGCGCCCGAGCCTTCACGAGTTCTTGCCCGTCCACGCGCGCCCGTGTCTCCACCTCAGCGGTGACCGTCTGACGAGTGCGTTCCGCAGTCTCCTTCGCGTGGGTCACAAGCTCGGTGTGCTCCTCGGCTTCGACATGCTGCGCCTGCTTCTGGGTCGAGAATCGCGTGGCGGCGTCCTCGAACAGCGCCGCGTCCTGCTCTGCGCGTTCGATGAGCTGCGTGAGGCGTGCCCGCTCGGTCTGCACGAGACGAACCGGCCCATCCTCCACGAGCCCGCGCACGGCGACTGCTGCGCGTTTGGTCGCGTCGGTGAGTCCTCGGTCGGCGCGGTCCCGCTCCATCGCCGCGACGAACTGCTCCAGCGCCTGCTCCTGGCTTTCGGCGACGACGTGCAACAGGTTCTGCTCGCGGCCGCGGGTCATGCCGACGTACACGCCTGCGGCGCTGGTCGCGTCGGTCAGGATCGTGTGCGATGCCGTGACGGTCGCGCCTTGCACTCCGTAGGCGGTCGCCGCGTACGACAGGTGCGCGTGCTCGGCCACATACTCGGCGGGCAGGCGCACGGTGCGCTGCCGCTTCCTCCCGTTCCCCGCCTCGCGCACTCTGAGCGTGCCGTCCTGCTCGACGTGTTGCACGATCCAGTTCTGCCGGTTTGCGACACCGATGCTGGTGTTGTTCTTGCGTGTCTGGATCACGTCCCCGACCCCGATGGGGAGGCCGTCGCTGCCGGTCGCGGTGCGGGTGCCGTCGACCTCACCACGCGCCACTCGTTCCTCCCGGATGCGGGCGTTGACAGTGCGGGCCTCGTCGTTGGACGTGACCGTGACGGCTTCTCCCTCCCGGCTTGGCCTGGCGATGTGCTCGCGCACGTCCTCGTTGCTGGCATGCAGGCGAACGAGGCCGAGCGCGGTGAGCTGGTCGAACACCGCGCCGGGGTTGTCACCGTCGCGCATCCGCACTGTCAGGTCGGCGTAGGCGCGGTCAGTGAAACGGTGCACCTGCGCCATGTCGAACGTGCGCCCCCGGATCTGCGCGGCCATATCGAGCACACCGCCGCGACCGACAGCCGCGAGCTGCGCCCGATCCCCGACGAGCGCGACCGTCGCGCCCGCCTCGGCGGTGACGGTCAGGAGGGCGATTGCGGTGTCCTGGTCGAGCATCCCGGCCTCGTCCACGATCACCCGCTCACCCCGCTCCAGCCGTGCGCCCTCTGCCGGACCGCGATAGGTGCGGCCCGTGTCCGGGTCGGTGTCGCCGGGTGCGAGGCGCGTCCATACGCCGTCGCTGTTCCATCGCCAGCCGTGCGCGTGCACGAGCGCCGCAACACTGGTCGCGGGCACACCGAGTTCATCGTGCGCGACCTGCGCGGCGCGCAACGTCGGCGCAACCACCCGCGACACCCGCCCGTGTCGTGCGGCGACCTCGATTGCAGCACCGAGCATCGTCGTCTTCCCGCTACCTGCTGCACCTTCTACAACCACGAGCGGATCGGTCGATGCAACCGCAGCGGCGGCGCGCCCCTGCCCGGCATCCAGGCCGTGTCTGCGCGCCACCTTGCGCACGTCCGGGTGTCCAGGGTCTTGTTGCGGGATTTGCGCGGCGATGAGGTCGCGCAGCTCCGTCTCCGCCTGCACCACACGCAAGCTGGTCAGGTGCGCCACATGCTCCGGGGCAGGTGCGCCGGTCGGGAGGATCGAGAAGCAATCCTCCATCGCCAACGCGGTGGCGATGTTCACGAACTCGCGTATCTCGGCCGGTGCGGCTTGCACGCCGTACGCGGTCATGATCCGGGTGACGTGCTCCTGCACCGAGTGGCGCGTCCACGCCGAACCGCCCGCGGCGCACCGATTCAGCGCACGGTTCGCAACGGTCTGCACGGAGAGGTCATCCAGCGACGTCGGCATACGGCGCACGGGCCGACGCAACGTGTCCGGGTCGTAGCCGGCGTCGCGTAGTTCGCTCACCCATGCCTGTTCCTCGTGCAGGGTGATGGGCTTCTTCGCGGGCCGCTCATGCGCCCACGCTTTCGCCGCGAGCCTGGCCGAGACGACCGGCCCCATCGCCTCGCCAGGATGCGCCGCCTCCCACTCGGCCTCGAAGCGTTCCAGGTGCTTGCGTACTTGGTCGCCGCGCTTGCTCATCACGTCGTTGAACCGCTCGAGCTCGACCACCTCACCCGACACCGGATCAAGGGTCAAGCCGTGCCGATCCAGCACTCCCGCAAGTTCCGGGTGTGCGGCGATGACGGCGGTGCCCAGGGCGCGGATCACACCCTGCTGCTTGAACAGCGCCGCGGTGTCTAACGCCCGCCACTTCCCGGCCGCCCATACGCGGGTGCCGATCTGGAAGTGGACATGCCGGTGCGGGTCACCCGCCCGGCTCGTGCGGTGCGACACCGCCACCGTCTGCAGCTGCGAGACAGACACGATCTCCTGCTTGCCGCGCGGCCCGACACGGGTCACGGAATGCTGGGCGAGCCAGTGCTGAACTTCGCCCACGGCATCCTGCTGCGCCCGGTCGAGAGCGCCTGAGACTTCCGGGTGGAGCGCGGCGGCGATTGAGAGCGACTTCGGGGCGTTCACGACCATCTCCGCGAACCGTGGCGACCCTAGCCGCCCCTCACCCGGTAGGCGCGGCTTGCCCATCGACTCACCCGTGAGCGGGTTCGTCCAGTCCACCCAGGCAGAGTACGTCTCCGGGTCAAGCCCGAGCGCGGCGGCCACACTCCCGTCGCCATCAAGCGCGGTTAACCCCGCCACCGCTGCATCTGCGCCGAGATAGTAGTCATCCGCGCGAGAGCGATCGGCCTCGACATAACGGCGCGCATCGGCCCCGGTTCCCCGGAACAGGATCACACCGCCATGCATGGGACTCACCGCCTATGATTTCTACTACGGCAACTGAACTATCTACCACGGTAGCATACGTTCATTCAGAGGAGAAGGAGCGTTTGAGTCGAAAGAGAAGATCGAAAAGGAGGTGTTCGTGTGGGGTGTGAGGCCTATCGGCATACCGGGAGAGTCGGGATTGAGTTCGGGCTGAGGTAGGCGTCCGTCGTGAAGGGGATAGTTCGGCCGACGGCTGCCCTGAAGGATTCGAGACAGTCGCCACGGCCGTTCTGTGAAACCTGGTGGGTCGATCTTTCAGCCTGGTGGGCCGACCTTTCAGGCGGTTCGCGCGCGGCCCCATGCAAGGATGGGTGCATGACCGTGGAGCAATCGAGAAAGCAGGACGGCAGCGCCGGGGATGCTGATTACGGCGTCATCGGCAAGACGTACAGCGACTATCGCCGTCCCGACTCGCGGATTGCGCAGGCCGTGTGGGATGCGCTCGGCGACGCGCGTACGGTGCTCAATGTCGGCGCAGGAGCCGGGAACTACGAGCCCATTGACCGAGACGTGACAGCGGTCGAACCGTCAGCGAGCATGCGCGCTCAGCGAGCGGACTTCCTTAGCACAGCGATTGACGCGGTAGCCGAATCGTTGCCCTTTCCAGACGACACTTTCGACGCGGCGATGACGACGTTCTCAGTCCATCAGTGGGGAGATCTCACCGCGGGGCTCGCGGAGATTCGTCGCGTCACTCGTGGTCCTGTCGTGATCCTGACCTGTGATCCTGACCTGCTCGACCGCTTTTGGCTTGCTGAGTACGCGCCGGACGTCATCTCGACGGAACGTCGCCGCTACCCCGAGATGTCCGAACTCGCGCAAGCGCTTGGTGGCACGGTCACCGTAGACCTGGTGCCGATTCCGCTCGATTGTACGGACGGGTTCAACGAGGCGTACTACGGACGTCCCGAGGAGTTGCTCGTTGCCGGGGCGCGAGCCGCATGCTCGGCCTGGAGCTTCGTCGAGCCTGCGCAGGCCGAGGAATACACGGCCGCCCTGGGTGCGGCGATCGATTCGGGCGAGTGGGACACGAAGTACGGCGCACTGCGGCAGCAGCCGACGTTCGATGGCTCACTGGTCATCGTCCGCGCGACACCATAGGCACGACTCGGAGCCACGCCTTTGTGGGGCTCTCAGTGCGCGGGGGAGGCTCCCAGCAGAGGCTATGGGGCAAACGATGGGGCACCAAGTGTGTTCGGGCGCGTATCTGGATGGATGCGATTGCCGTAAGCACCCCAGAAACCCTTGATTTCATGCGGCATTCTGGCTCCCGGGGCGGGTGCGTGTTCGCGCGAGGGCAAGAGTTCAACTCCTCCGCCGAACGGCGGCTCAGGTACGAACGATATCGTCGGGGGATGCGAAACGGGGCGGTGTGATTGTGAGGGGTCTTGGGCGCGGCGTAGCCGTGCTTGCGTCCGCTTTACTTGCGGCGATAACGCTTAGCGCGTGCAGCGCGCCGCCGAGTGCGGATGAGCTCGATGGTGCGGAGCGTGCACGGCCCGACGGCGGTCGCGCTTTGGCGAGCATCGAGGTGCCGCCTCTGCACGGGTGGTCTGTACTGGCTGAACGGAGAATTGACGCATGCGGATCGCTGACGAGCGATCGCGACTGGGACGACGCACACCTAGAGGGCTACTCTTGCGCCACTGTGCGAAGGATCGTCTACGAGCCTGCCGACGCTACCAACAGTGTTGAGCTTGACGAGATCGCTTACGCTGCTATCGCCACGATCGAGGAATCGCTTGAATCGACGGTCGACGATCAGGAATCAGCGTGGTTTTCTGTCAGCGACAACGTTCCGAGCGCCCTTGCTCGGTTTCAGGTCGATGGTCTGGACACACGCATCGGGATGCAGGTGAGTACCGTGGACGCGGCCGACATTGACATACGCCCGCTATGGCACCGCAACAACACGATTCACGAGGACGACGGCAAGCTTGTTGACAAAATCACTACGAGCAGCGACCCTGACGACCCCGTGTTTGTTGTCACGATCACAGTCACATACTTCGAAGAGCTGCGTGACGATGACTGAAATCACGGCGGTGCCTGATTCATTTTTGCTCTCCGGGACTGAGTACGCGTAGCCACGTGCAATCGTCACCGAGGGGATCTGAAGCTCCGAATCACCGGCTCCGCCCAGGCCGGTCCATAGAATCGCAGGGTATGAACGAGGCGTCAGAACTCTGCCGAGGACGGGCGCCCGCAGCGTGATCGCTGCGGGCGCCCGTGCCCCTCCGATCGAGTGTCGAGCGTCAGTTGTCCGTGGTGAAGCTTCCCGACGCCCGCACGATCCCGCCGTTGGTGACGGTGTACGTGTAGGCGGTCCCGGGGCTGAGCCGGTCGCCGGGGTCTCCCATCTGGAACGTCTTCTGGCCGGTCCCGGTCTTGTCGACGTACCAGTAGGAGCCGCCGGGACCGTTCGCCCGCACGCGAGTGGTGCCGGTGCTGCCGGCGGGGATGGTCACGGTGATGTACGCGTACCTGCGATCGGGGTCGACCGTCGTGACCCATGTCGTGCCGGTCGTGGTGAACGAGCCCGACGCGTACTGCGTGCCTCCGTTCGTCACGGTGAACGTGTAGGTCGTACCCGGGGTGAGCAGGTCTCCCGAGTCGCCCAGCTGGAACGTCTTCGGGCCGCTGCCGGTCTTGTCCTCGTACCAGTACGTTCCTCCGGGGCCGTTCGCCATGACCCGCGTCGTGCCCGTGGTGCCCGGAGGGATCGTCACGGTGACGCTGGCGGACTGGCTCTGCACGCTGGACGAGACCGACCAGCTCTGCGACGTGCCGCCGTGCAGAGCGAGCTGCTCGCCGACGATGCCGCCGAAGAGCTCGTCGATCACGTGGTCCTTGCCGGGGATCCAGTAGTAGCTCGTGTTGAAGCCGTTGTTCGTGTAGTAGTCGACGCCCTCCTGCGCATAGCCGCGCGCGTCGTAGCCCTCGTCGGAGTGCTCCAGGTCGTCGAACTCGCCGGTGGCCCAGTGCATGAAGAAGTTCGACTTCAGGTCCTGGTTCCAGGGCTGCTGATCGGGCGTCTCTGGGGCTCCGCCGCCGCCGAAGACGATCGAGCCGCCGCCCTCGAGCATCCCGGAGTACTCGGGCAGGAAGTACTGGGTGGTGAACTGGGCGCCGCCGGAGAAGCCGGCGAGAACGATGTCGTTCGAGTCGATGTCGTACTCGGTCTTGAGATGGTCGATCAGATCGGCCATGTAGTCCGCGTTCTTCTTGCCGTTCTCCCACCAGGTGACGGTGCCGGTCGTGTCGGGGGCGAGCGCCGAGACGACGATGTAGCCCTCTGCCTTCGCCTTCGCGCGCACGCCGTCGGCGCCACCCATCACATACGGATCGTTCGGGTGGCTGAACTCCCAGGCGCCGTCTCCGTGGGTCCAGATGAACAGCCCCGAAGGCTGCGGGACGCCGGCGGCGTACACGTGGTACTGCGACTGCTGGCCGTTGCCCGCGGTGAACGAGACGTACTCCTGATCCGAGTACGGCGCTGCGGATGCCGGTGCCGCGGATGCGAACGCGGCGATCGCAATGCACAGGGCGCCGACGGCGCCAATCTTCCTGACTGGACTTTTCATCGCGTGGTCCTTCACTTCTTCGTGGAGAGGATGCAGAAGAGCTCTGGTGTCTCGTTCTGCTCCCCAACGTCCCACAGGCCCGGATGCCGCACTACGCGCGTTCTGCGAAGAGTCCTCGCCCAGAATGCGCAGACTGTGCGAACCGCGAGGACCGGCGACTACGCCCCGCCCGGACGGTACAGGACGTACGGCGCGCCGCAGGGCGGGCCATCGGTGATCTCGATGCTCCGCTCGCGGGGCCGGATGACGACCGACGCCATGGTCTGCTGCCGGTCCGCGTAGACCGGGTTGTCCGGGTCGTGGTTGCACACCGAGGAGGCGCCGCCGCGGTGCGAGCGCAGCACGTCCTTGACGGCGTCCACCGTGACGCCGTCCGGCGCGGCGACCGTCTCGCCGACCTCGTCGAGCCGCTTCGCCGAACCCGGCCAGTCGCGGGCGATGGTGTCGACGGCGTCGCCGATCCCCGCGAGGAAGTGGTTCGTATGGCAGAGCGCACCCGCCCGGCCCCGCAGCACGCCGACGCCGCGGGGCGATACCTCGAGGGTGCGCAGCTCGCCGTCCTCGCTCGCGACGGTGATCGCCGTCGACGCCGAGTACCGTTCGCCCTCGGCCAGGCGCTGCGCGTCATCCGGCGTCGCGCACTCGGCGAGCACGAGCCGCAGCACGACGTGCACGGGCAGGCCCGCGAAGGGACCGCCGTCCTCCGTCATCGCGAGGATGTTGAGGCAGACCGCCAGGCCGCGGCTGTTCACGCCGATCTTGCCGAGGATCCCCGCCTCGGTGAGGGTGGCGAGCCATCCGCCCCGCCCGTCGTGGACGGTCCAGAGCACGAGCGAGCCCTCGGCGGAGGGATGCCAGTCCCAGTTCTGAGCGAGGACGGGACCTCGCTCGTCCCGCATCCGCTCCGCCACGACGCCGAGCACGGAGCACTCCGGCGCACCTCCGCCCGCGAAGATCTCGGTACGCGCGTTGATCGCCAGCAGAGTCCGGGGATCGACGGATGCGCCGTCGGCGATCCCGCGGATCTCCGCGAGCACGTCGGGCCTGCGGGCCTCCAGCATCCCTCCGACCACGTCGCCGAGGAGCCCGAGGTCGTCCTCGCCCAGCCCGTGCATCTCGTGGAACAGCCGCCGATACGCCGACACGGTGTTCTCCACCGCGCCGCGCAGGGCCGCCCCGAAGCCGCGGCCCCTCGCAAAGGGGTCCGTCTCGAACGACTCGTGCTGCAGGATCATGTGGTCCGATTCTCCCAGGCTCGTGTCTCTCTTCAGGCCGGCACGGGCGCGCCGACCATGCCGAAGAGGTCCTTCGGGTCCTCGGGGGCGGCGACCAGGTCGATGCGTCCGGACAGATCGGTTCCCGCGACGCTGTCGCGCAGGAAGCGCAGCGCCGAGTAGTCCTCGATCGCGAAGCCCACGGAGTCGAAGATCGTCACCTGCTCGGGGGAGGTGCGCCCCGCGGCCGCGCCGGTGAGCACCTCCCAGAACTCCGTCACGGGGAAGTCCGGCGCGACGTTCTGGATCTCTCCCTCGATGCGCGTCTGCGGGGCGTACTCGACGAACACGGGACCGCGCTCGAGGATCCTCGGGTCGAGCTCGGTCTTGCCCGGGCAGTCCCCGCCGATCGTGTTGACGTGCATCCCCGCCGCGACATCGGTGTCCGCGAGGACCCGGGCCGCCGTCTTGTCCGCGGTGCACGTGGTCACGATGTCGGCGCCGAGCGCTGCCTCGGACGCCGAGCCGCACACCTCGATCTCGAACCCGTGCGGCCGCAGGTTGCGGACGAGCTTGTCCGGCGCCGAGGGATCCACGTCGTACACGCGCAGCCGGTCGATCCCCAGCACGCCGCGGAAGGCGAGCGCCTGGAACTCGGCCTGGCTCCCGGCGCCGATCATCGCCATCACGTGCGAATCCGGCCGCGCGAGGCGCCGGGCGACCATCGCGGAGGTGGCCGCGGTGCGCAGCGCCGTGAGCAGTGTCATCTCGGACAGGAACACGGGGTACCCGTTGTGCACGTCGGCGAGCATGCCGAAGGCGGTGACGGTCTGGAAACCGCGGGCGGGATTGGAGGGATGCCCGTTGACGTACTTGAAGGCGTACACGTCCGGATCGCTGATCGGCATGAGCTCGATCACCCCGAACGGGGTGTGGCTCGCCACCCGCTCGGTCTTGTCGAAGGACGTCCAGCGCCGGAAGTCCGACTCGATGTAGTCCGCCATCCCCGCCATCAGCGTCTCCGCGCCGTGGCGCGCCACCCAGCGGACCATGTCCGCGACCCCGACGAAGCCCGTCATGTCGTTCCTCCTGTTGGCTCGGGCCTTCCAGCCCTCCGGTATGCCGCCGCGGCGATCGCCCAGTCGAGGGCGGCCGTGCCGACGGACTTGAAGACGCGGATGCCCGCACCGCCGCGGGCGCCGGCGTCCCACGCGCCGAGCGCCGAGACGTCCTCTGTGCGCAGAGCCCGCTTCGCGACAGCGCGGATCATGTCGCCGCTCTCCGCCAGCGCCGCCGTCACGTCGTCCGCGACGACGACGTCCGCGCACGCGAAGACCGACGGATCGACCTCGATCATGTCCGGCCGGTAGGCGCCGATCGCGAGGACCGTCGCCCTCTCCGAGAGGTCGCGAGCGTGCACGAGCGGCTCGACGGCACGGGTGGCGGCGATCACGGCGTCCGCTCCGCGCACGACGTCCGACGACTCGCTCACCGGCCGGAACCGCACGGCGGGGAACTCCGGCTCGAGAGCGTGCGCGAGCGCCTCCGCGCGCTCCGCGGTTCTGCTCCACACGCGCACCTCGCGCAGGTCCCTGACCGTCAGCGCTGCGCGCACCAGACCGGGCGCCTGCGCACCGGCTCCGAGCAGGCCGAGCACGGCGGCCTGCGGGGGAGCGAGCCGTCGCAGGGCCAGTCCCGTCACCGCGGCGGTGCGCAGCACCGTCACGGCCTCGCCGTCCAGCATCGCGGTGACGGCGCCGGTCTCGTCGTCCGCCCACAGCACGGTGCCCTGGATCGTGGGCAGACCGTGCTCCGCGTTCGCGGAGACCGAGCTCAGCACCTTCCATACGATTCCCGGATCGTCGGAGCGCCCGGCCACCATGGCGAGCGCCCTGCCGTCGGCGAGCACCGCGCGCTGCGGCACCGAGAAGCGTCCCTCCGCCGCGGCGCGCAGCGCCTCGGCGACGAGGTCGATCGCGGTGGGCAGATCGATCGCGCTCCGGACGGCCGTGGTGTCCATGATCCGCATCTCCGCCTCCTTCGTCTCCGTCATCTTCCGTCTCGCCCGCGCGATCAGTCGTATCCGCGGACGATCGTGATGGCGTCGGTCTCGCCCCGCGGCTCGGTCGCGCGAGGACGCTCCGTCTCGCGCTGTCCCGGGGTCGCCGTGCCGGTCATCTCTCGCCCTCCTGCACCGGACCCCTCATCGGACACGTGCCGCGTCATAGCCGTGCCAGTGCGTCGATGTCGGCCTGGAACTCCGCCACGGCCGTCTCGGAGACGGTCGCGCGGGTGGAGCGCAGCGCCCGCAGATAGTCCGCCGTGTCCAACGGGACGTTCTGCGCGGTGTCGTCCTCCGGCAGCTCGATCGCCCCGGTGGCGAGGGACACCGGCGCTGCGCGCAGATCGCGGGCCAGCGCATCCTGCGCCGTGCGCCGCGCCGCGTACTCGATGTCGGCGGGCGTGAGCCCGGCGCTCGCCGTGACGAGCGCCGGCAGGTCGATCCGCGCGACGACGTCCGCGGGGATGTACCGCCGCCAGATCGCATGCCGTGCGTCCTCGTCTGGCAGCCCGATGGGCAGCACGTGATCGAAGCGGCCATGACGCAGGAAAGCGGGATCGAGGGTGCGCACGAAGTTGGTGGCGCACACGAGCAGCCGGCCCTCCCGCTCACGGAAGTCCGCGACGAGCTTGAGCAGCTCGTTGGTGGCGCCCTGCGCGGCGGAGCCCGGATCCCCGCCGCGGCGCCCGGCGATCTCCTCCGCCTCGTCGATGAACACCACGACGTTCTCGAGCAGGGCGATGCGTTCGAAGACCGCGCGGAGTGCGGCGGCCAGCCCTCCTGCACCAGCCGCGAGACGTGAGGGGAACAGCTCGACGAACGGCCAGCCGAGCCGTGACGCGACGGCCCTGGCGAACGTCGTCTTCCCGGTCCCCGGCGGCCCGAACAGCATGACGGCCCGTGGCGGCACGACGCCGTAGCGGCGCGCGAGGCCTGGATGGGAGAGCGGCGTCACGAGACGCTCCTCCAGCAGCGCCTTCTCGTCCGCCATGCCGGCCACCTCGCGCCAGAGGTTCCTGGGCAGGACCCGCCCGCCGACCTCTTTGAGCAGGTCGAGCTCTCGCCGCTGCACGGGCATCGGACGCTCCAGATAGCGCAGCTGACTGCGTACCTCGAAGCCGTTGCCGGTCAGGGGGACGAGGGCGTCCCCGCTCTGAGAGACCAGCACGGAGAGCTTCCCGAGCCCGCGCCGAGCCATCTGCCGCTCCAGCGCGTCGAGCAGCTCGGCGCCGATCCGCTGCTGTTCGTCGGCGTGCTGCGATGTGCAGACGCGGAAGAGGACGAGCCAGCCCTGGGCATGCGCCGCGCGTCCGACCGCGGCTCCGACGACGCGGTCCTGCGATACCGCGACGACGGCGTGGTCCGCCTGGCAGGACGCGATGACCTCCGCCAGCGAATACACGGTCGTCTCGCCCTGGCTCGCCTGTGCCCAGAGCCGCACGATCCCGTCCAGGTCGTCGTCGTGGAAGTCGCGGACGTGGACGTGCGCGACGGAAGCGGTTCGCATCTCTCCTCCCGGTGCCGATGCCGCTCAGGGGACCCGGACGGACCGGTCGGACGACGGAGCCGGCTCCTGCCCGGCCAGGATACAGGCGGCGAGATGGCCGTCGCTGCGCACCGGGTCGAGGGCGGGGTCGATGCGGCGGCAGTCCTCGATCGCGATCGGGCAACGGGGATGGAAGCGGCATCCGGAGGGGAGCTCCGCGGCGTTGGGCGCCTCGCCGGTGAGGACGACCGGCTGCGTGCGTGCCAGCGGGTCGCGTTGCGGCACCACCGAGAGCAGCGCGCGCGTGTACGGATGCTGCGGATCGTGGATGACGTCGTGCGCCGCGCCCTCCTCGACGATCCGACCCAGGTACATCACCGCGATCCGGTCGGCGAACCTCGCCGCCGTGGAGAGGTCGTGGGTGATCATCACGATCCCGAGGCCCTGTCCGCACAGCGAGGCCAGCAGGTCGAGGATCCCGGCGCGCACCGACACGTCTAGCATCGACACCGGCTCGTCGGCGATCAGCAGCCGCGGCCCCATCACGAGCGCGGCGGCGATCGCCACCCGCTGTCGCTGCCCGCCGGAGAGCTCGTGCGGATACCTGTCCAGGAAAGCCTCGGCGGGGGAGAGGCCGACCGTCTCGAGCGCGTCCGCGATCCGGCGCTCCCTCTCGCCGCAGGGCATCCGCCGCTCGTGCACGAGCAGCGGCTCGACCATGGTGTCGTGCACGGTGAACCGGGGATCCAGCGACTCGTACGGATCCTGATAGATCATCTGCATGCCGCGGCGCATCGTCCGCAACGCCCGCTCGGGGACGTGCGCGATCTCCTCGCCCTCGAACACGATCGAGCCCGATGCCGAGTCCACCATCCGCAGCACGGTCTGCACGGTGCTCGTCTTGCCGCAGCCGGACTCGCCCACGATCGCGAGCACCTCGCCGGCGTCCACGGTCAGCGAGATCCCGTCGACCGCCCGCACGTCCGGCCCGCGCTGGAACAGTCCGCGACCGGAGTACGTCGTGACCAGGTCGGTGACCTCCAGCAGCCGCTCAGCCATGGCGCGAGCCTCCTCGGGCGAGTGCGAGCATGTCCTCGGCGCGCAGGCACGCGGCGACGCGGGCGGGGCCGATCTCTTCGGGAAGGGGGAGTTGCGCGAAGCATCGATCGACGGCAGAGTCGCAGCGCGGTGCGAAGGGGCAGGCCGTCGGCTCCCTGTCGAGCCGCGGCGGAGTGCCCGGGATCGAGATCACCGGTCGATCGTCGTAGAGATCGGGTGTGGCGTCGAAGAGCATGCGCGTATAGGGGTGCGCGGGAGCGTGGAACAGATCGGCGATCGGTCCGCGCTCGATGATGCGTCCGGCATACATCACGGCGGCGGAGTCGCACAGCTGCGACACGACCGGCAGGTCATGGGTGACCATGAGCAGCCCGAGCCCCAGCTCTTCCGAGAGACGCTTCAGGAGCAGGAGGATCTGCGCCTGCACCATGTTGTCCAGCGCCGTCGTCGGCTCGTCGGCGATGAGCAGCTTCGGGTCGCAGGCCAGCGCCATCGCCATCATCGCGCGCTGCCGCATCCCGCCGGAGAACTCGTGCGGATACCGTCGTCCCGCCTTCGGGTTGATGCCGACCATCTCGAGCAGCTCGCGGGCGCGGGCGATCGCCTGCCGCTGATCTCGCAGCCGGTGCGCCACCATCGGCTCGGCGATCTGGTCCTCCACCCGCACCACGGGGTTGAACGCGTTCATCGCGCCCTGGAAGACGAGCGACAGCCCGGTCCAGCGGTGCTTGCGCGCGGTGCGCTCCCCGGGGACGAGCAGATCGTCGCCGTCGAAGATCACCCGCCCCGACACCTCGGCGTTCGGCGGCACGAGGGCCATGATCGCGGTGAGCGCGGTGGTCTTCCCGCACCCGGACTCGCCGACCAGGCCCATGCTCTGACCGGGGTCGAGGCTGAGGCTGAGATCCTGCACGGCGTGCACCCGGCCGCCCTTCGGGAGCCGGAACCAGACGTTGAGGTCGCGGACTTCGAGCAGTGCCATCAGCGCGCCTCCTTCGTGGCGTCCCGCACGGTCCCGGTGCCCATCGCGGCCTCCTGACGGTGGATCGCGTGCAGCTGGAACGATCGAGGGGTGAGGTGCGAGACCTTCAGTCGCGGGTTCAGCGCATCCTCGACCGCCTGCCCGATCAGCGAGCAGGCCGTGACGACCAGGGCGATGCACAGGCCGGCGGGAAGGATGGCCCACCAGGCGCCGGCCGACACCGCGGCGCGGACGAAGCCGAGCTCGATGATCTTGCCCCAGGTGATCGCGTTCGGGTCGCCGAGGCCGAGGAACGCCAGCGCCGCCTCGAGGAAGATGGCCGAGGCGATCGCGAGGGTCGTGTTCGCGACCAGCAGCGGGGTGATCTGCGGGACGATGTGCCGGAACACGATCCGGGAGCGGGACGCGCCGATCGATCGCGAGCGCTGCACGTAGGCGCGCTCCTTCACGCTGCGCACCTCCGCTCGGATGAGGCGGGCGGTCGTCGTCCAGATCAGCAGGCCGATGACGAGGATCATGTTCGTCAGCCCCGCGCCCCACACCGCCGAGACGATGATGGCCAGGGGCAGCAGCGGCACGACCATGAAGTAGTCGGTGACCCGCATCAGCGCGGAATCCGTCCATCCGCCGAAGTACCCCGCGAGGATGCCGATCCCGCCGCCGACGACCATCGAGATCACGGCGGCGGTGAAGCCGACCAGCAGCGAGTTCTGGCCGCCCTGCACGAGCAGCGCGACCATGTCGACGCCGCCGTCGTCCAGGCCGAGCGGATGTGCGAGGGAAGGGGGCTCGTACACGCCGCCGACCCGTTCGTGGATGTCGTAGGGGACGAGGGCCGGTCCGACCAGGGCGAGCAGCACGAACATCCCGAGGACGACCAGACCGACGATCGCCTCGCGGCTGCTGCGCAGGATCGCCCAGAGCTGGCCCCTGCGCCGTCGCGGCGCGGCGGGTTCGGTGACGAGCGTCGCGGTGGTGGGCGCGGTCATGTGCGGATCCTCGGGTCGAGGCGGAAGTAGAGCAGGTCGGTGAGCAGGTTCACGAACACGACGACGACGGTGAGGATGAGGAACGCGCCCTGCAGGGTCGGATAGTCCCGCTGCAGCACGGCCTGATAGGTGGCGTAGCCGATGCCCGGCCAGCTGAACACGGTCTCCAGCAGCGTCGAGCCGCCGACGATGCTGCTCAGCGACAGCCCGATCAGCGTCACGGTCGGGAGCATCGCGTTGCGCAGCGCGTAGCTGCGCAGGATGCGCCGCGGCGGGAGCCCCTTGGCGCGGGCGGTGAGGACGTAGTCCTCTCCGAGGCTCTCGAGCATCGCCGAGCGCACCACCAGCGTGTACCCGCCGTAGAGGATGATCGCCATCGTCACGGCGGGGAGAAACATGTGCTTGGCGACGTCCACCGCCCGGCCGAGGAACGAGGTGTCGGTCAGGTAGGGGTCGATCATGCCGTGCGTCGGCAGCACGCCCGCGAACCACATCAGCAGCATGAGCGCCAGCCACTGAGCGGGGACGGAGTAGAAGAAGATGGCGGTCGCGGTCGTCGAGGACCCGAGGAACCGGCCTCGCCACCATGCCGAGGCGACCCCGGTGACGATCCCGAGGGCGATGCCGACGATAGTTCCCGCGAGCGCCAGCATGACCGAGTTGCCGAGCATCTCCATGAGGTTGTCCCACACCGGCTGCTTGTCGACGAACGAGACGCCCATGTTCCCGTGCAGCAGCTCGCGCAGGTACGAGACGTACTGCTCCCAGGGGGACCGGTCGAGCCCGAACTCCTTCGTCAGCTGCGCGACGAGCGTCGGCGAGGCGTTGGGGACTCGGGCCAGGCTGTGCACGGCGTCCCCGGGGAGGACCCGGAAGAGGACGAAGTTGAAGGTGACGGCGACGTAGATCGTCACCAGGGCGAACAGCACCCGGCCACCGATGTACCGCCACATGTCAGCCTCTCCTCCTCTCCCGGGTCACTCTACGGTCGTCACTTCTTGTGGACCTGCTCGAGCGTCTGCGTCGAGCGGCTGTTGAAGAAGCCCTGCGTGGATCGCACGAAGCCGTCCCAATCGCTCGACCAGGCGTCGTTGCGCACGTCGTAGGTGAGGATGATGTAGGGACGGTCGTCGTAGACGATCTGCTGCATCTCGTCGAGGATTGCCTTCCGCTCGAGCGGGTCGACCGCCTTCGCCTGCTTCTCGTTCAGCGCGTCGAACTCGGGGTTGCAGTAGCCGACGTCGTTCCAGCTGCCCCACTGCTCGCAGGTCATCGCCGACATCATGAAGTTCGGATCCTGGCCGGGATGCCAGTTCCACATGAACAGGTCGAAGTCGCGGTACGGGCAGTCGTCGCCGCAGTAGATCGCGTCCCAGGTGGCGGACGTGTCCAGCTTGCGCTGGGAGATCTCGATCCCGATCTTCGCGAAGTCCGACTTGATGATCTGGAACGCCCGGTCGCCGGGGCCGTTCTCGTCGTCGGCGAAGATCACCTCGTACGACATCGGAGTGCCGTCGTCGGCGCGCCGGATGTCGTCGGAGCCGCGCGTGTACCCGGCGGCGTCGAGCAGGCGGTTGGCCTCGTCGATGTCGTATCCGATGGTCTGCAGATCGTCGTTGTACCACTGCTGGCCGTTGGTCGCCGTCGTCGGCGGCAGGATGCTGTCGCCCGGCGCCGCCTTGCCGACCCACGCGGTCTCCACGATCTCCTCGCGGTTCACGGCGTGCTCCATGGCCTTGCGGACATCGGGATCGAGCAGCTCCCGGTTGTCCGCCTTGTCCGGGTTGGAGTTGATCGCGAAGTCGCGCAGCGCGAGCGCGGGGTAGCTGTCGATCGTGATGCCCGGCCGGTCGAGGGTGTCCAGACCCGTGGGCGGGACGCCGCCGGCGGCATCGATGCTCCCGCCGGACAGGGCGGTGATCATGGCGTCGGCGACCTTGTAGGTCTGCAGCCCGAAGCCGGACACGCTCGGCTTCTCGCCGTACCACTCCGGGTTGGTCGTGAACACGGCGAGCTCGCCCTTGCGGTACTGCGTCATCAGGAACGGGCCGCCGCCGATCATCGGCTCGCCGTCCTGCGGGACGTTGTCGAAGGTCTTCAGCCCGTCGCCGTCGTCGGTGTCGTGCTCCGCCCACACCTGTTCCGGCAGCAGTGGAGTGGTCGCGACGTTGGTCAGCGAGAGCGCGCTCGGCTCCGCCATGGTGAGCACGACCGTGTGGTCGTCCGGCGCCTCGATCGAGGTGATGTTGCTGCCGACGGACCAGCCGGAGGCGACGGTCTCGTTGTACCGGTGGAACAGCTCCAGCGACCAGACGACGTCCTCGGCGTCCAGCGGCTCGCCGTCGGACCACTTCGCGTCCCGGACGAGGTCGAACGTCAGGGTGAGCCCGTCCTCGGAGAGCTCCCAGTCCTTCGCGAGACTGCCCTTGTACGGCGACGTGGGGTCGGACGTGTCGTACTGCAGCAGGGACGGATAGATGTGCATCCACACCGCGTAGGCGATCTCGTTGATGCCCACGAACGGGTTCATCGAGTCGATGTCGCTGGTGACCCCAATGCGGAGCACCCCGTCGCCCTCGGCCTCGCCGCCGGGGCCGGAACAGGCGGACAGCACCAGCGCGGCACAGACCGCCGGCGCGATGAACAGCTTCTTCCACGTCATCGTGTTTCTCCTTCTTGCGCGCGCCGGGCGGCGTGCGATCTGTCCAGAACGAACCTGATGAGACTGCGGACCCCTGTGCCGGTCGCCCCGGCGGCGAGATCCTCGGTCTCCTCGTCGAGATACGCGGTTCCTCCGGTGTCGAGGTGCGCCCACGGCACCCCGTCGACGAACTCGCGCAGGAACAGCGCGGCCGTGATTGCGCCCGCGCCGTCTCCGATCTCCTCGTTGCGGAGATCAGCGAACGGCGAGTCGATGAGCCGGCGGTAGGGCTCCCACAGCGGCAGTTCCCAGTACGGGTCGCCGGTGGCATCGCCGGCCGCGCGGATGTCGGCCACCAGCGTCGCGTCGTTGCCGATGATGCTCGTCACCTCCATCCCGAGGGCGGCGATGGTGGAGTAGGTCAGCGTCGCGACGTCGACGATCGCGGCAGGACGACGCTCGGATGCCCAGGTCAGGGCGTCCGACATCGCCAGCCGCCCCTCGCAGTCGGTGTTGACAACCTCGGTGGTCAGCCCGTTGCGGTGCCGGATGATGTCACCGGGACGCAGCGCCCCGGGCCCCGGCATGTTCTCGGCGAGGGTCAGCAACGCCGTGACGTGCACGCCGGGCGGCGCCATCCGGGCGATCGCGCAGACCGCGGCGAGCACGGTCGCCGCCCCCGCCATGTCGGACTTCATCTCCATCATCGCCGAGGCCTTCTTCAGCGACAGCCCGCCCGAGTCGAAGGTCACGCCCTTGCCGACCAGCACGATCGGCGGGGTCGTGCCCGCCTCCGGCCCTCGATACGAGACCTCGACGAGCCGCGGCGGGTGCGGTGAGCCGGCCCCCACCGAGACGATCCCGCTGAACCGCTCCTCGGCGAGCCAGGTCTCGTCGCGCACCTGCACGGCGGCCCCCCAGCGCGCGGCCTCGCGCACCGCCTCCTCGGCGAAGCTCACCGGCGTGAGGTCGCGCGCCGGGGCGTTCGTCAGGTCCCGGCACCAGCGCACGGCCTCTTCGACGATCTCGGCGGAGGCGAGGTCGGCGCGGAGCCCGTCGACCGCGGCGGCGGGAACCCCCACGAACGCGAGCGTGGCGGGCGCGATGCCGCCGTCTCCGAGGTAGCGCGTGAAGCGGTAGCGGCCCTCCGCAAACCCGGCGACGAACGGGAGCGCCTCGTCGGCCTGCGCGGCGATCCCGGCGACCGCGAAGGCGGTGCGGGAGCGGTGCGCGGCGCCGATGGCGCGCGCGGCCCGGCGGGCGGCGGACGGCGCCGTGCCGCGGAGCACGACGATCTCCACGACGGATGCGAGGAAGCCCGCGCCCGCCGTGCGGTGCACCGTCAGGCGGTCGCCCGCATCGAGCTCGCCCAGCGCCTCTGCGTACGCACCGAGCCAGGCGGGGACGCCGCCCGTCTGGACGGCGACGATGAGCACGTCCGCGCGCGTCTCCCAGGGCTGGGCGGCGTCGCAGTCCACGGCGATCGCTTCGCGCGACTCCACGGCGGTGATCGTCATCGGCGCTCCTCATCGTTCGGTTTCCCCCACCCTAGGAAGAGGAGCGCGCCGCCGGCACAGGCGGAACGTGAGAGATGTCTGGCAGAGATTGCACACTGTGCGCGCTCGTGATAGACACGCCGCTATGACGGAGCACGCCGGTCCTCGATCCCTTCCCGACCTCGCGAGCATCGGCGGGGGTGCCGCGCCGCTCGCGGAGATGTACCGCGCGCTGGTCGAGGAGATCCCGGCGATCCTCTACATCAACGGGCCGGAGGAGCACTCGCCGACGCTCTTCGTCAGCCCGCAGACGACGGACATCCTCGGGCTGCCGCCGGAGGGCTGGTACGACAACACCTGGTCCCGGCACGTGCACCCCGAGGACAGGGACGCCGTCCAGGAAAACTACGTGCGGGCGCTCAGGCACGGGGCGACGGACGCCGACGAGTACCGCTTCGTCCGCCCGGACGGCGAGATCGTCTGGCTGCACGACACCATCCGCGTCATCCGCGACGAGCACGGCGATCCCGCCCTCGTGCAGGGGATCATGTTCGACATCACCGCACGCAAGCGCAACGAGGAGCTGCTCGCCCGGCAGGCGCAGAGCATGGAGCGGATCGCCGCGATTGGCCAGCGGTTCACCGAGCTGCTCCTCGCCGGCGGAGACCTGCAGGCGATCCTCGACGCGCTCGCGACGATCGCCGGCGCCCCGGTCGCCTTCGACGACGCCGCCCGTCAGCTGGTCGGGTTCGCCACGGCCGGACTGGACAGCAACGCGCTGCTGACCACCTGGGAGACCCATTCGCGTCGTGTGCACGCGGAGTCGGCCGCCGCGGGGTGCGCATGGGCGCCCGTGCGACTGCGTGACGAGGAGTGGGGCAGGCTGCACCTCCTCGCCGAGGAGGACGCCGACGAGATCGACCTGCTCGCACTCGATCGCGCGGCGGCCGCGATCGGGGTGTGGCTGCTGTCCAACCGCGACCGCACCGCTCTCGCGGACCGGGCGCGGGGCGAGTTCATCGCCGACCTGCGGCAGGGCCGGCGATGGAGCGCCCAGGACGCCGTCGCCCGTTCTCGTACGCTCGGCGGCGACCTGGCGAGTCCCGTGCTGCTCGGCATCGCCGTGGAGCTCGTCGCGGACCGGGCCGCGGCGCAGGGGGCCCGCGACCCCGGCTCCGAGCGGGCGCTGACAGCGGTGCAGGACCAGCTGCGCAGGCTCGCGGCCGAGGCGGGGACGACGTGCATGGCGGCCGTCGTCGGCTCCGTGTGCCTGGCGATCGTCGGGCTCTCGTCGGACGCGCGAGCGCGATCCGATGCCGGGCGCCTCGCGGCCCGGCTGCGCTCGTCCGTGCAGGAGGAGCTGCAGCGGTCGATCTCGGTGGGCGTCAGCAGGCCGGGGTCCGCGGAGGCGCTCCGGCGGGCGCTCACCGAGGCGGTGGACGCGGCCGCGCACGGCGCGCGCACGCTTCGCGCCGGCGGCGTCTACCACAGCGCGGATCTCGGGCTGCGGCACCTGCTGGCCCGGCTCGGCGACGGCCCCGAGCTCGGGCGCTTCGTGGAGGACGAGCTCGGTCCGCTGCTCGAGCACGATGCGACCGGCAAGGTCCCGCTGCTGCCCACTCTGCGCGCCTACCTGGACAGCGGAGGACAGAAGGCGACGGCGGCGCGCATGCTGCACCTCGAGCGCCGGTCGCTGTACTACCGGCTGGAGCGGATCGAGGCCCTGCTCGAGGCCGATCTGGACGATCCGTCCACCCGACTGCGCGCTCAGGTGGCGCTGCAGAGCCTCGACGTGCTGCGGCAGCGGAACGCGGCCTACACCCTGTAGACGGCTCGGATTTCACAGGCCGTGTCGGCCGGGGAGCGAATATGCGACACGTTGCCGGTGTGGCCGGCGGAGCGCCGTTTCTAGCATCGGTGTGATGAGGAACAGCATCCGACTCACGGCCGGCATCGTCTCCGCGGCTCTCGGGCTCGCCGCGCTCACCCCGCCTGCCGCGGCCGCCGCGTCGG
The DNA here is from genome assembly GCF_900163815.1 of Microbacterium esteraromaticum. Taxonomy (GTDB): domain Bacteria; phylum Actinomycetota; class Actinomycetes; order Actinomycetales; family Microbacteriaceae; genus Microbacterium; species Microbacterium esteraromaticum_B. Next base: position 55,470 of record NZ_FUKO01000022.1, read on the forward strand.
CGGAGGATCGGGAGTACGTCCCATTTACGGCGAGCAACGGGCTGAGCTCCGAATACCACGTGTACGCCGCCGGCGTCCCGCGACCGGCGGGGCTGCTCGTCTGGACCCATGGCGACGGCGCCTACGAGTTCACCCATCCCCGTGCCCCCTACGTCATGGGCGGACCGCACGGCGTCAAGGCGCTGGCGAACGCCCAGGGGTACATCGTGGTCTCCGCGCTCTCTCCGGACACGGACGGCACGGTGACCTGGTGGGAGGACGGCGAGGACAACGCCGACTACATGGCGGATCTCATCGAGCATTTGACGGACGAGTACGACATCGACTCCTCCGACATCGTGATGGCCGGGTTCTCGGGCGGCGCCCAGTTCACCACGCAGTACTTCCTGCCGGAGCACTCCGGAATGATCGACGGCGGAAGCGCCATCGTCTTCGGCGGCGGAGGCGCACCGGAGACCTCGCAGCAGCAGCCCTGGGACGAGGGGCTCAAGGACACGTTCTTCCTGCACTGGGCCACCGGGGAGCTGGACACGGCCGAGAACTCCGACGAGGGCTACGACGCCCTCGAGTACGCCCGGGAGGGCGAGGCGTACTACGCGGCGGAGGGCTTCGAGACCAGCCACGACTGGATCCCGGGCGAGGGGCACGAGCTGGACGAGCTGTTCGGCGACCTCCTCGCCGCGAAGCTGTGGGAGCACATTCCACGAGGCGGGTCCGGGCCGGTTCCGGAGGGGACGCCAGCGCCCCCGGCGACCGACGGCGGCGACTGGTCCTTCGTCGTCGAACCGCACGCCGAGTTCGCCTACATCACCGTCAACGTCCCGGCGGGGATCGACGAGGGGTACACCCGCGTCAGGGCGGAGGGGGAGAACGGCTACTGGTACGCCGAGCGCACCGGACCCGGCGAGCACACCGTGCAGATGGGCGACCCCGGCACCCCGTACTGGGATCCGCTGCTGCCCGGATCCGAGTACGCCTTCCGGGTCTACACCGTGATCGAGGAGGACGACGGCGGAGAGCGGCTCGTCGAGCGCGCCGCGGGCGCGTTCACCACGACGACCTCCGCGGAGGAGGGCGTCGTGGCACCGGTCCCGGTGGCGCCGCCGACGATCTCCGGGACTCCGAGGATCGGGAGCACCCTCACCTCGTCACCGGGGGAGTGGGATGCCTCGACGGGCGCTGCGGGGGAGGTGGGCTACGCCTATCAGTGGCTGCGCGACGGCGTCCCGGTCGACGGCGCGGCTGCTGCGTCCTATCGGGTCAGGCCCGCCGACCGCGGTGCGACGCTATCGATCGAGGTGACGGCGATGAAGACCGGAGCCGCCGGATCCGCGAGCGCCTCGGCGCGCAGCGCCGGCATCGTCGTCCCGGTCGCGTCCGTCGTGCTCGGCGCACCGGACCGGCTCATCGGCACTCGCAACACCTCCTTCGTCGTCGCCGTGCAGGTCCGAGCCCCCGGAGCGGCGGTCACGCCCACGGGTGAGGTGCGCGTGACGATCGCCGGCGAGGAGCACACCGGCACGCTGGTGGACGGCCGGGTCACGATCGATGTCGGCACGCAGCCGCGCGGTGTGCACACCATCCGGCTGTCGTACGCGGGCGACGGGACGGTCGGGGCGAGCGCCGGCTGGGGCGGCTTCCTCCTGGTCCTCTGATCGGGCTGGTCCTCTGATCGGGACGTCGACGCTCCACCTGCCTCGCGGGTTTCCCCGGCCGATCGGCATTCGTCGATCACCAGGAGCGTGAACGTGGAGTACTTCCGTAGCCACTTCTCCCGACCGGCCGGCTTGTCCTTCGCGGCTGCCCAGGTCTCTTCGAGGTCGGGCATGCGGATGTAGTGCGCCCGGTAGCGGTGCTGGCAGGCCTGCTTCGCCAACGCCGACCCGAGGTAGGACTTCCCAGAGCCGGTGAAGCCTTGGAACACGACGTTCATCTGCCTGCTGATGAACTGGCAGGTCCCGAGCTGCGCGATCACCCCGCGATCGAGTCCGCGCTGCTCGAGCAGATCGACCCGCCGCAGGTCCGCGTTCGGGTAGCGGAGCCCGGCGCGGCGGATGAGGCCTTCGACCTTGGCATGGGTGAACGTCGCGTGCGCGTCGTCGACGGCGAGCTTGACCCGCTCTTCGAACACCATCCCCAACGTGAGCGTGTCGTCCTGGATGTCGAACGCGTCGACCAGCGCGGCCACGCCCATCTCCCGCAGCTTCCGCTTCGTCTCAGTGTCGATCCGGCTCATCGGGCGTCTCCCGCGTAGTAGTCGGCGCCGCGGACGTAGCCGGCCGGCTCGTCCCAGGCGGTCGGCTCGAACCTCGGCAGCCGCCTGCCGGTCTGGTCCTGGTTCGATTCCAGGATCGGCCGCAGATGCGCGTAGCGCGGCGATCTCACCCTCGACTGAAGCGCGATGCCGGCGGCCGCTTCGACCCGTGCCGCGGAGTAGCGGCGCGTCATCCGCAGCACTGCCAACGCGGCGTCAAGCCCCTGCTCGTCGACGGGGACCGACTCGAAGATTCGGTTCACGATCGTGGTGGTGTTCTCGCCGATCCGCCCCGCCCATTCGCGGACCCGGTCGGGGTCCCATTGCCGGTAGCGGGGCCCGTCGGGCAAGTCGCTGTCATGGGTGCGATACTCGTTGATCACCCCGACCGGGGCGAGGAGATGGCTGGTGAGGCGCTGATCGCCGGCGAACACCTCGATGGTGGTGTCCGTGACACGCAGGTCGACGGAACGGCCGATGTTCGCGTAGGGGACGGAGTAGAAGTTGCGCTCGAACACCACGTGCCCGTTGCGCTGAACCCGCCGACTGTAGAACCATCGGGAGATCTCGAACGCAACCGCCGGCAGTGGCCGCAGCAGCGGCTTCTCCTCCGCCTCGAACACCGTTCGCCGGGAGCCGGCGCGCTTCTGAAACGGCTCCGCGTTGTAAGCAACGACCCGCTCGTAAACTGCGGCCCGCAACTCCGGCAGCGTCGCGAAGGTGCGGTCGCGGAGGGCGGCGATCACCGAGGTGGCGACGTTCCCGACCGTGCCCTCGACGCTCGCCTTGTCCTTCGGCTTGCGCACCCGCCCGGGCAACACCGCAGCGGAGTAATGCGCCGCGAGCTCCCGATACGCGTCGTTGAGCACGACCTCACCCTCCGCAGGATGGGAGATCACACCCGCCTTCAAGTTGTCCGGGACGATCCGAGGGACGCTCCCGCCGAACCAGTCGAACATCGCCGCGTTGGCACGCAGCCAGGTGTCCTGCCGCATGTCCAGGGCCGGTTCGACGAACGAGTAGCGGGAGAACGGCAGCGTCCCCACGAACAAGTAGACCCTCGTCATGGCGCCGGTGACTGGGTCGGTCAGGGCCATCGTCTTCCCGGACCAGTCGACCTCGACGGTCTGCCCCGCCTTGTGACCGACCCGCGACGCCGCGCCGATCACCAGCACGTGCCGCTGGTAGGTCTTGCAGAACCGGTCGTACCCCATCGCCGTCTCCCCCTTGCCGCGGCAAGCGTCGAGATACTCGCCATGCAGCAGCTTCAACGTCACCCCGACACGGGCAAGCTCCCGATGCACCCTGTCCCAGTCCGGCTGCGCGTGCACGCTCTCATGCTCACCGCGCCCGGGGAACAGCCGCGCATACACCTCCGCTTCCTCGAGACCGGCAACGTCGTCCCAGCCGATCCCCGCCCGGTCGGCGGCGTCAAGCACCGCCGTCACCGAGTGCCGAGACATGCCCTGCGCCGCGATCTGCCGACCCGTGAGCCCTTCCCCGCGAAGCCGGAGCACCAGCTTCGCCCTGATCCTGCGTACCATCCGAACTACTCCTTCTGCCGCGTGATTGGCCACGCGGCAGAAGGAGCCTAGAAAGGTGGCGCCGAACCCGAATAATCGATGGCGCTCAACGACACGATCACGACGGCCAGCACGTGGCGCTCAACCGCGATACCGGTGGCGCTCAGAGAAGCGAATACTCAGTTAGTTGCACTACCGACAAAAGCTTCGAGCTGGGTGAGTAGCCGACGCGGTAGGTGAGGCCAGCGGCAGCGGCAAAAGTGCTAACGGAAGTGCTAAGCAACCTGTAGCTCGGCGTATCGCGGTGAAGTTATCCACAGGTCACATGCCACAGATCGTTGATTTTATGCGGCAGAACGCTCGGTCGAGATTCGCGGCGCGAGGGGGTCGAGGTCAGTTCAAGTCCCCCCTCGCGCACAGAACGAAAGTAGCCCCTCACCAGGGATTTTATGATCCAGGTGAGGGGCTACCATGCTGTCATGGGGCGAGATATGGGGCAAGCGCCGTCGTTCGCCCCATCGCGGGGTTCAGGTTCCGGCGAGGCGGCTGGCGAACTGTTCGACGGCGTTCTTCTGCAGCGTCGGGGTGACGTGGCTGTAGATGTTCATCGTCGTGGTGATGGTGGAGTGCCCGAGGCGTTCTTGCACGACCTTGGGTGGTATGCCGAGTTCCATGAGGATTGTCGCGTGCGTGTGCCGCAGGCCCTTGAGGGTGACGCGGGGCAGGTGCTCGAACTTCTTGACCTTCGCCGCCCACTTGAGGCGGCGGTCCCAGCGGCTCGTCATGGCGTCGGGCGAGCGGGGCTGCCCGTCGTCGTCTCCGAAGATGTAAGCATCGGTCTTCGCCAGCCCGAAGGACAGTTCGGCGCGGGCGACCTTGTAGGAGGCGAGCACTTTCACGGTTGCGGCGTCGATGTCGATGACGCGGGCGTTGCCGGTCTTGGTGGTCTTCGTCTTCGTCCAGTCCTCGGTGTTGATCGCGCGGCGGATGCTGATCTGTGAGGTTATGGTGTTCAGGTCGTTCCACTTGAGCGCGAGGGCTTCGCTGCGTCGCATCCCGGTGTTCGCGATCACCCACCACAGGGCGAACAGCTCGTCCTGCTTCTCGTCGCGATCCCAGGCGAGGAGCGCGGCGAGCTGATCGGCTGTCCAGGTGACCAGCTCGGGCTTCTCGGCGCGCATCTGGTTCGTGGTCGGCGCTTTCGCCGCCTTCCGTTTCGCGGGGTTGGTGGCGATGTGCCCGTCCTCGATTGCGGCGTCGAGGATCGCGCCGAGCACGACGTGAGCTTTGTGGACGGTGTTGGCCGACAGTGGCCCGCCCTTGTCCTGCTCGTCTTTGCGGCCGTGCTGTTCGAGGTCGCGGTAGTGGCGGGCGATCCGTGTGGGGGTGAGCTTGTCGAGCGGGTAGTGCCCGAGCTGTGGGCGGAGGTGGTTGCGGATGATCTTCTTGTACCCGGCGATGCTGGAGTCCGCGAGTTTGAGTCCTTCCACCCAGGCGTCGGCGTAGACGCCGAGGGTGGGCACCTTCCCTCCGAACTTCTCCTGCTGATCCCGCTGCTTGAGCGCGTCCTGCAACGCAGCGTCCGCATCGGCGGCGGTCGCGAACCCGCCCCGGCTGAACTTCTTCTCCCCAAGGTCGGGCTGCTCCGGGTCGACCGGCACCCAGATCTGATACCGCCACCGCTTCCCCTCGGCGGTCGGGTACGACTGGATCGACCCGCGCCCACGACGTCGAGTGCGCGGGCGATGCGCCTTCTGCGACACGTCGCCGTCACCGTCCGCGCGCTCTGGCGGCGTTGTGCGTGATGCCATGATGCCGGCTCCTCTCTGCGGTGTCGGGCTACTCGGCGGGGTCGAAGCGGCCCGCGTAGTCGGCGGCGTCGAACACGCGCCCGGTCGGGTCGATCTGCACGCCACGCTCGCGGATGAGTCGTTGGCGTTCCTGCAAGTCCGCGAGCCGCTTGGTGTAGTCGTCGTGGCTGGCCTGGCTCGGGCTGCCATGCTTCAGCGCGCTCTCGAAGTACTGGATGCGGTTCAGGCATACCACCCATTCCTGCTGCCAGTACGCCAACAACCCGTCACTGGTGAGGGTGAGTTCCCCACGCGCCCACTTCTCGACCTCCTCGGGCAGGAACGACTCCGGCACTCCCGTCAGCGTGGTCTGCTCGTCCGGAGGCGTCAGGAGGGCAGCGGGACTGGTGCGCAGCAGGTACGCGATCACGGTGAGGTCGTCCACGTCCACACGGCGATCCCCGTTCTCCAACTTACTGATCCCCGACGGCGACAACTTCCGCCCCGCAGCCCCGAGCGCATCAGACATGGTGCGCAAGTCCATACCGATCGCCTGCCGGGCGGCGCGAATGTTCGCCGCGACGTGCGTGTTCGTGATTCCCGGAGGGTTACCCCTCACCCGCTCTGTTTCCATAGAACGAACGTACAGCGCGGTACTTGACAACGCAAGCGCAGGCTTCTACCGTTGAACGCACCCTCCTCGCGCGCGGCAAAGAACGGATGGTGCGATCATGCGGCAGAGCACCCTTGATATCGACGACCTCCGACGTCGGCGCAGCCTCGTCATCACCCGCCAGGAAGCCGCACAAGCCCTCGGTGTCGATCCCCGCACCATCACGGTCGGCATCGAGGACGGCACCCTCCGTCAAGCTCGGCCGCCGCGTCGTGATTCCGCGGGAGAAGTTCCTGAGCTTGTTCGCCGACGACACGACGGCCGACTGACTAACCTTGGCTCGACCGCTGCTATTTCTCGGCTAGTACATCTAAAGTAGAAATAGTGACGACGGAAGGGAGGCTGTGATGGGTGCGTACGTTGAGCGTCTGTGGCATCCCGAGGATGCGGGCGGTCTGAGCCGCAAGGATCGCGCGCCCGGCCGCTACCTCGCCTACGTGCCCGACGAACTGGGCGATAGCCTCCCGACGCTTGGCGCCGAGGCGCAGGGCGCGGCGGAGGACGCACTGTCTGTCCTTGCCCGCGCGGATGAGCGGATCGGAGTGCGCGGCCGCTACCTGAACCACCTCCTGATCCGTTCGGAGTCCATCTCGTCCTCGTGGATCGAGGGCAACCGGGTCACGCCCAAACGCCTCGCGATCGCCGAGCTGCTGCACCAGGGACCGCGTCAGGCGCTCGACGTTGTGGCGAACGTACGCGCGACCGAGTCAGCTATCGCTGAGCTGGCCGACCATACACGCACCATCGAGACCTCCGACATCGTGGACCTCCAGCACGTCATCGAGCCGAGGCTGGAGCGTGGGCTGCGGCGGGAGCAGAACTGGGTCGGAGGGCCGGGCTGGTCGCCGTTGCGTGCGGCGTTCGTGCCGCCGCCGGAGACCGTGGTGCCCCGCCTCGTGGCGGACGTCGCCCGTTTCGTCACCGACACTGCCGGGAATCCGGTGGTGCGCGCGGCGATCGCACATGCGCAGTTCGAGACGATCCACCCGTTCATCGACGGCAACGGCCGTACCGGGCGCGCCCTCATCCACACCGTGCTGCGCCGCGCCGACGCGTTGCGGCACGCGCTCATCCCGATCAGTACCGTTTTTGCCGGCGACACCGACGCCTACATTGCGGGGCTCACCGGATACCGTGCCGATCCGCCCGCGCTGGATGAGTGGGTGATCGGATTCGCGCAGGCCGCGGAGAAGGCTGCCGGGCACGCCGTGAGGCTCGCGGAGGACATCGCAGATCTCGACCGGGACGTGTCCGACCGGCTCGTCGCCTTCCGTCATGACCGGGGTCTGAACCCCGCCGTGCCGCGGCGGGATGCCGTCGTGCTGCGCATCCTCGACACGCTCGCCTCCGATCCGGTGCTCACCGCCGAATCCGTCAGCACACGCCTCGCCGTCTCACCAGCCGCAGCGCACCGGGCACTGACCGAGCTGGCAGAGGCGGGCATCCTCGGGCGCACGAAGGATCAGCGCGGCCGCCTGGGCTGCTGGACCGCCGACCGCCACCTCGCCCTCGTCGCGCTCACCGAGCGCAGCAACGGCGTCGGCGGTGGGGACACCCAGGGGCGTAAACCGCGACTCGGGCCCGCGCTGCCCGACGTGAGCCAGTTCGGCGCACGACGTCAGGCGTCCACCACGCGACGCGACGCCCCCGGGTTGTGAGGTGACGAGACCGATGGCGGATTACTGGAACCACAACACCGCCTACCACGCGGAACTGCTGGACGCAGTCCCGCCATCGGGAGGGGATGTGCTCGACATCGGCTGCGGAGACGGCCTCCTGATCGAGAAGCTCGCAGCGAAAGCCACGAGGGTGATCGGCCTGGACCCTGATCCCGCCGCGATCGACCAAGCGCGCCGACGCCTGAGCGAGACGCCAAACGCTCAGGTCGTCCTCGGCTCATTCCTGACCGTGCCGGACCCGGATGGGCGAACCTTCGACCTCATCACCTGCGTCGCCACGCTCCACCACATGCCCCTGGTCGCCGCTCTCGAACAGATGAAAGCGAAACTCAAGCCGGGTGGCCGTCTGTGCATCGTCGGCTTGTCAGCGAACAAGACGGCCTGGGACTGGATCGTGTCCGGGGTACAAGTGATTCCCATCCGGTTGCTGAGCACGCTCCGCGGCGAATCGGGCTATCCCGGCATGACCGTCGCACGCCCCTCGGAATCACTCGCCGAGATCAGACGCCTCTCCCGGACGGTACTGCCAGGCAGACGGGTCCGCCGCCGATTCTGGTACCGCTACACCCTGACCTGGACGAAGCTCGAGTAGACGACACAAGCTCAACTACAGCCCAAGTCCTCGACTGGGCGGGGTCGGCCCGTGGCCGCGCGTACGAGGGGTGACCTCGAGCTGTGCGGCGCGCGCCCTCCGTTCGGCCAGAGCGCGCTCGGCAGTTTCGCGCGCCGCCTGAGCCTGGGCGGCTCGGGTGCGGATGAGCTGCGCCGCCTCAAGGGGTGGCAGGGCCTCGATCGCGGCGAGGTCACGGCGGGCGGTCTCAGCGCGTTCCTGCCAGCGGGTCGCCTGCGCGCGGGGATCGCTCGGCTTACGGTCGCCGAAAACCTGACGGCGGAGGTCCGCGCGCTCCTGCATCTGCCGGGCGACGAGCCGCTGCTGATCCTGCCGAGCCTCCGCTGCTCGCTCCCGCGCCATGGTCACGCGAGGGTCGGTGTCAGCCTCGCGGCGCGCTACGGATGTGGCCCATGCCTCGACCCCAGCCGGTGTCTCAGGCAGCGAACGCCAGCGTGCCCGCCCTGCTGCCTCAACCATGTCGTGCTCTAAGTTGGCGGCAGCAACCGCGCGGGCGAAGCGACGCTTGCCGAGTCGCCGAGCGGTGTCATGTGCGGTCGATGCCGCCCACAACCGCTCTCGTGCGGTGAGGCGAGCGGTGGCGTCTGCGGTGGCCTGCTCGATCAACGGCACGGCAACCTGAGCCCGCATCTGTGCGGCGGTCGCTTCTGCTGCGGTGACGATCGCCTCCAGTTGATCGGCCTCCGCCTGCTCCTCCCGCAACTGCCGACCCAGCGCGCCCGCTGCCTGCTTCCACCAGACAGTCGCACGTTCGGCGCGCTCGATCTGCTCCGTCAGGCGGACGCGTTCAGCGTTCACAAGGCGTACCGGCCCATCGGCGGAGAGACCGGCGACAGACTCGCGGGCGGCCATGGTCGCGGCGACCAGGCCGCGGTCCGCGCGTTCGCGCTCGAGCGCGGCGACGAACTGGTCCCGCGCATCGTCTACGTCGGCCGCGACGATGTGCAGCCGGTTCGTCTCCTGGCCACGGGTCATGCCGACGTAGACCCCGGAGGCGTCCAGCGCGTCGGAGAGGACCGTGTGAGAGGCGGGCATGGTCGCGCCCTGCACCCCGTAGGCGGTGGAGGCGTAGGCGAGATGCGTGTGCTCGGTGACGTACTCGGAGGGCAGGCGCGCGGTCCGCTGCCGCCTCCGGCCGGTGCCGTTCTCCTTCGCCCACACAGACCCGTCCTGCCCGACGTTCTGCACGGTCCAGGTCTGCCGGTTCGTCACCTGAACGTCGGAGTCGTTCTGTCGGGTCTGGATCACATCGCCGGCACCGATGCTCAGGCCGTCACTGCCGGTCGTCGTACGGTGATCGTCGACCAGACCGGCACATACACGCTCGTGACGGATGCGCTCGTTAAGCTCGCGTGCCTCATCGTTCGTTGCCGTCGTGATCGCGTCCCCGTCGCGGGCATCGCGGGCATCGCGGGCGATCGTCTCGCGCATCGCCTCGGAGTCCTCGTGCAGCACGACCAAGCCGAGCGCGTGCAGCCGGTCGAACAGCAGCGCTGGATGCTCGCCCCGGCGCATCTGCACCGTCAGCGCCGCGTACTTGGGATCGGCGAAGCGATGCACGGTCGTCATGTCGTAGACGTGCGGTGCGAGTTGCGCAGCCATATCGAGCACGCCGCCGCGCCCGACCGCGGGGAGTTGCGCCCGGTCGCCCACGAAGGCAAGGGTTGCGCCCTGCTCGTCCGCGACGGTCAGCAGCGCGAGGGCGGTGTCCTGGTCGAGCATCCCGGCCTCGTCCACCACGATTCGCTCGCCGCGGGCGAGTCGCGCAGAGGGCGAGGGGCCGGTGTAAGTGCTGCCGTTCTCGGGGTCGGTGTCACCGGGTGCGAGGCGGGTCCATATGCCGTCTCGGTTCCAGCGCCAGCCGTGCTCGTGGACGAGCTTTGCCACACTGTCGGTTGGTACGCCGAGTTCCTGCGCAGCCACGTCCGCGGCTTTCTTCGTCGGCGTCACAACCCGCGTGCGCCGACCCTCAGCGACCGCCGCCTCGATCGCCGTTCTGAGCATGGTGGTCTTGCCCGCACCGGCCGCGCCCTCCACGACGACCAGTGGTGCGGTACCGGCGATTGCGGCGGCGGCGCGGACCTGGTCGGCATCCAGCCCCGGCGCATCAACCTCGGGGGTTGCACCGCTGACCGACCGGGTGGCGCGTGCGGCGAGCCGGTCGCGCAGTTCCGTTTCTACGGCGACGACGTGCAACGTCGTGAGGTGCGCCACATGCTCCGGCCGCGGCGCATCCGGCGGGAGGATCGAGAGGCAATCGTCAGCGGCAAGCCGCGTCGTGATAGTGATGAACTCGCGCAGCTTGTCAGGACCGGCGCGCACACCGGCCTCGGTGACGATGCGCGCCACCTGCTCCTGCACGTCATGCACCGTCCACGCCGACGCAGCCGCCGCGCAACGATCCAGCGCACGCGAGGCGACCTGCTGCACCTGCAACTTGTCCAGCGCAACCCTCGCGGGGGCTGCGGCTCGCGGCAGGTTCGGGGTGTATCCGGCATCCTGCAACTCCCGCAACCATCCGGCTTCCGAGCCGAGCTGCAATGGCTTCTTGCTCGGGCGCTCGTGATCCCACGCCTTCGCCAACAAGCGCGACCGCACCACCGGCCCCGCCTCCTGACCAGGATGCGCAGCCTCCCACTCGGCCTCGAACAGCGCGAGGTTGCGTGCCACCTGCGCGCCGCGCTTCGACATCACCGTGTTCCACGGCTCCAGTTCCGCTGCTTCGCCTGGTACCGGATCAAGGGTGAGGCCATGCGCGTCCAGCACGGCGGCGAGCTGGGGGTGCGCGGCGATGACGGCGGTGCCCAGCGCCCGGATCGCGCCCTGCTGTCGGAACAGCGCCCCGGTATCCAGTCCGCGCCACGCGCCGACCGCCCAGACCCGGGTGCCGATCTGGAAGTGGATGTGCCGGTGCGGATCACCTGCCCTGCTGGTCTTGTGTGAGACGGCCACCGTTTCGAGCTGTTCGATGGGCACGACTTCCTGCTTGCCTCGCGGCCCGACGCGTGTGACCGAGTGCTGGCCGAGCCACGACCGAATCTCGGCCACCGCGTCACGCTGCGCGGCATCCAGCGCTTCGGACACCTCCGGATGCAAGGCGGCTGCGATCGAGAGGGACTTGGGGACGTTCACAACCATCTCTGCGAACCGCGGACTGCCGCGCCGCCCCTCGCCGGGCAGACGTGGCTTACCCATTGACTCACCCGTAAGCGGGTTGATCCAGTCCACCCACTGCGCGTACTCGTCGGCGGTCAGCCCGAGTCCCCCGATCACCTCACCGCGCGCGTCGACCGCGGTGAACTCGGCCAGTGCAGTGCCACCCTCCAGGTAATAGTCGTCAGCGCGGAAGCGATCCGACTCCAGGTAACGGCGCGCATCCGTGCCGGAGCCCCGGAATAAGATCACGCCGCCCTTCACTGGAATCACCTCCCGCGAGTAGTTTCTACTACGGTGTTGCACGTATCTACCACGGTAGCATACGTCCATTCTTTGAAGAAGCGGGAGGCGGCTGGTCTGGGACCAGCCGCCAGGGTGGTGATCGGCCGCTCGGTGCTCGTTCGTGGCTCGACGTTCATTTGTCGTCCTGCGGGACTGTCTTGCTAGGGCGTGTTGATCAAGTCGGTCTTGATCCAGATCAGCGCGGCTGCGAGGCAGATGCCCGCGCGGTAGTTGCGGGCGAGCTTGTCTGAACGCATCGCGATGCCGCGCCACTGCTTGAGTCGGTTGAAGCACCGCTCGACGACGTTGCGGCCCTTGTAGCGGATCTTCTGCTCGTGCCCGAAATCGATCAGCCGGCCGGGATGCTTGAGACGGTGGGCGATCTGGTCGTCGCGTTCGGGAATCGTGGCGGCGATCCCGCGGGCGCGCAGCCACGCCCGGTTCGCCTTGGAGGGGTAACCCTTGTCCGCGAGAACCCGGTCGGGTCGGGTGCGGGGTCTGCCCTTGCCTGCGCGCGGGACCCGGATGTCATCGAGCACGGCGGTCATCATGGTGGTGTCGTTCACGTTCCCACCGGTGATCACCATGCCCAGCGGTCTACCGCGGCCATCCGCTGCCAGATGCAGCTTCGTCGTCAACCCGCCACGAGAACGGCCGATCGCATGATCAGGCGGCTCGACCCACGGATCCTTGTGATTCGACACAGCCCCCTGTGTCCCGGGGCAGGGTCGCGCCGTGCTGATGCACCCGCGCGATCGTGGAATCGATCGAGACGACCCAGTCGACCTTTCCCAGCGAGTCAGCCTGTTTCTGCAACTCAGCGAGCAGCTTCTCCCAGGTGCCATCCTCAGCCCATCGGTTGAAGCGCTTGTAGATCGAGTTCCACTTCCCGAACCGCTCCGGCACGTCCCGCCACGGCGCACCAGTGCGGTACTTCCACGCCATGCCCTCCACAGCAAGCCGGTGATCCGTCCACGGCCGCGACCGACCCGACACGATCGGCATCAACGGCTCCATCACAGACCACACCTCATCAGAAATCTCCTGTCGCGCCACCCTTCAAGACTCACCCACACGAAGACAAATCAACTTGATCAACACGCCCTAGTGACTTGTTCGGGCGAGTGGTGGCGGCCGGTGCGATCCTGGCCCACTCCGGAGACTTGATACGAAGACTGCCCATCCCTGTGGGGTGTGGCTCATCAAAGAATTGCCCCGAGGTGATTTCCTCCCAGGCTCGCACCGGCCGTAGCGGCCGGTATCGAACCATCGAATCTGGAAGGAACCGACCGCTGTGACCATCGTCGCGCACTCGCGCTCATTCGTCATCGGCGTGGACACCCACGCCCGCACCCATACCCTCGCGATCCTCAAGACCCCGACCGGGGAGCTGGTCGAATCCGAACAGTTCCCGACCACTGACGCGGGCCTGCACCGCGCGATCGCGTGGGCCGGACGCCGCACCGGAGGCGAGGCCGATGCCCTGTGGGTGATCTATGGTGCGCGCCTTACCGCGCTGGTCGCTGACAGCGGCTACCAGGTCGCGGAAGCACCCCGGATGAACGCCCGTGCAAACCGGGGCCTGGGAAAGTCCGACCCGCTGGACGCCAAACGGATCGCCGCCGCCGTCCTCCCCGTGCACCAGACGCGTCTACGTGTCCTGCGAGCTGGTGACGGTGCCCGGTCGGCGCTGCGGGTGCTGCTGGCCGCGCGTCGCCATATGAGTACCGAGCGGAATTCGTGGGCGAATGCGCTCACTGCGCATCTGCGGACCTATGACCTTGGTATCGATGCGCGCCGGGCGCTGGCCGGGCATCAGATCACCGAGGTCGCTACGTGGCGGACTCGGAAGGAAGAGCTGTCCCTCAGCGTCGCGCGCGCGGAGGCTGCTCGTCTCGCCAAACGTATCACCACCCCGGATGGGGAGCTGCGCGAGAACAAGAACGGCTTGGAAGCTCTCGTGGTGAAGAGTCTCGCCGCTACGTTGTTGCCGATCACGGGGATCGGTCCGGTCAACGCCGCCGTCATCTACGCTGCCTGGTCACACGCCGGGCGCGTCCGTTCCGAGGCCGCGTTCGCGCACCTCGCGGGCACCGCCCCGATCCCCGCGTCCAGTGGGGACACGGTTCGGCATGGCCTCAACCGGGGCGGGGACCGGCAGCTCAACTCCGCGCTCTACATGGCCGTGATCGTCCGCATGGGCCAAGACCCCGAGACACGGAAGTACGTCGAGAAACGCCGCGCCGAGGGCCGCACGAGCAAAGAGATCCAGCGATGTCTGCGTCGGTACCTCGCCCGCAAGGTCTACCGCACCCTCAACGCCGCACACGCCAACCCACCGGCCTGGCCTGACATATCGAAGAGTCTTTGAAACTTTCATCCGTTCGGAAGCGCGCACGTAACGCTTTCTCGCACCCGCGCTGGTGCCCCGGCGCGCTACTTCGCGACGAGCGTCGTCTCGAAGCTGTACATATCGGGGCGGTAGCAGTGCTGGCCGTACTCGATCACGCGGCCGGAGTCGTCGAACGCAATGCGCTCCATGGTGAGGACCGGGCCGTCGTGGTCGATGCCGAGCAGTTCCCCTTCGTCGTCGCGCGCCCTGCGCGCTCCGATCCGCTGGTTCGCGATGCGGATCGTGACGCCGCGCCCCCGCAGGGTCTGGTACAGGCCCTGCTCCTGCAGTTGCTCCGGCGTGATGTCGGAGAACTCGTCGGGCAGGAAGTTCTCGAGGATCGCAACGGGCACGCCGTCGGTGGAGCGCTGGCGCCGGATGTAGAGGATGTCGCTGCCCGGCGGCACTCCGAGGTTCTGCGCCACCTGCTCGTCGGCGGCACGCTTCTCATGCGTCAGAACCCGTGTGCCCGGTTCGTGCTGCGCGTTCTGGAGATCCTCGTAGAGGCTTGTGAGTTCGACCGGCCGCGTGACCGGGCCCTGTACGACCTGGGTTCCGATGCCGCGCCGGCGCACCAGCAGCCCCTTGTCGACGAGCTCCTGGATCGCGCGGCGCACGGTGGGCCGGGACAGCTTGAGGCGGTGGCCGAATGCGATCTCGTTCTCGAGACGCGCCCCGGGCGGGATGCCCCCGGAACGGATGGCCTCCTCGAGCCGGCTGGAGACCTGGAAGTACAGGGGGACGGGGCCTGTGCGGTCGAGGTCTGCGAAGAGTCCATCCGGCCAGACGGCTTCGTCGGCCATTGTTCCTCCTCGTCGGTGCGGGCGAGGCCCGCGGCAGCTCCTGATGTCCTAACAATGGCATCTCGAGCCGCCGATGTCATGCGCAGGCAGGGTCGTGTCCCGACGAGGTCGAGTCGCCGACCTTATTGTGCTATTGTTAGGACATTAGTCGAGCCCGGGGGAGTCCTGCAATGGTGAGAGAGAGCCACACGGCGGAGTCCGTGAAGGGCGATGCGGGCCTCGACGTGCTGGCGATCGGCCGCCTCGGCGTCGACGTCTACCCGCTTCAGACGGGAGTCGGGCTCGAGGACGTCGAGACGTTCGGCAAGTACCTCGGCGGCAGCGCCGCCAACGTCGCGGTCGCTGCCGCGCGACACGGCCGGCGCACCGCGCTCGTGTCTCGGGTGGGGGACGACCCGTTCGGTCGTTTCCTTCTGCGCGAACTCGACCGGTTCGGTGTCGACAACCGCTTCGTCGGGACGGATCCGGCGCTGAAGACCCCTCTCACCTTCTGCGAGATCTTCCCCCCGGACGACTTCCCGCTCTACTTCTACCGTGAGCCCAAGGCGCCCGACCTCGAGGTCGGGCCCGCAGAGATCGACCTCGAGGCTGTCCGTTCGGCCGGCATCTTCTGGTTCACGGCCACCGGCCTCTCGCAGGAGCCGAGCCGTGCGGCGCACATGGTCGCGCTCGAGGCGCGCGCCCGTAGGACGCACACGATCTTCGACCTCGACTACCGACCGATGTTCTGGGCGGATCCCACCGAGGCGAGCGCCGCCATGGGTCGGGCGCTGGAGCATGCGACGGTCGCCGTCGGCAACGGCGAGGAATGCCGTGTCGCCGTGGGCGAGAGCGATCCGGTCCGCGCCGCCGATGCGCTTCTCGAGCGGGGCGTATCGCTCGTGATCGTCAAGCAGGGACCGAAGGGGGTCCTGGCCAAGACCGCAGACGAGTCCGTCGAGGTGCCCCCGCATCTCGTGGACGTCGTCAACGGCCTCGGCGCCGGTGACGCCTTCGGAGGCGCGCTGTGTCACGGGCTGCTCTCGGGCTGGGAGCTCGCGCGCCTCATCCGTTTCGCCAACATCGCGGGAGCCATCGTCGCGTCTCGGCTCGGATGCTCGGTCGCCATGCCCGACGAGGCGGAGGTGTCCGCCTTCATGGAGACAGGATCCGGCTCGTGAGCGCCTCCATCCTCACCGAAGAGGACTTCGCCCGGCTGCGCGATCTGCGCGCCTTCCAGCCGACCGACATCGCGGACCGTCTCGCGTCACGCCGCCGCCGGCCGTTGCTGGGGGGCGACGGGCGCCTGCTCATCGTCGCCGCCGACCACCCCGCGCGAGGAGCGCTCGCCGTCGGCGGGAACCCGACCGCCATGGCCGATCGGCACGACCTGCTCGACCGCCTTGCGATCGCGCTGGCCCGTCCGGGTGTCGACGGCGTGCTCGGCACCCCCGACATCATCGACGACCTCGCAGCCCTCGGCCTCCTCGACGACAAGATCGTCGTCGGGTCGATGAACCGCGGCGGCCTGCGCGACGCGACGTTCGAGATGGACGACCGCTACACCGGCTACAGCGTGCCCGCCATGCTCGCGGCCGGTGTCGACCTCGCCAAGACCCTCGTCCGCATCAACCTCGGCGACGCGGCGACGGCGCCCACGCTGTCGGCCACGGCCGACGCCGTCACTCAGGCCGCCGCGGCACGGCTCCCGATCCTTCTCGAGCCCTTCATGAGCGAATGGATCGACGGTCGCATCGTCAACGATCTGTCGACGGACGCCGTCATCCGCTCCGTGGCCATCGCCGCCGGCCTCGGGGACAGCAGCGCCTACACGTGGATCAAGCTGCCCGTGGTGGCGGACATGGAGCGCGTCCTGGCGGCCACCACCACGCCGGTCCTCCTCCTCGGAGGCGACAGCGGCGCACCGCTCGACGAGACCTTCGCCTCCTGGCGCGATGCCCTCGCACTGCCGGGGGTTCGCGGACTCACCGTCGGGCGCACGCTGCTCTACCCGCCCGGCGACGACGTCGTCGCCGCGGTCGACACGGCCGCGGCTCTCGTCCATCCGGCGATCGTGCCGGCAGCCTTCTGAATCGCAGAGATTGCAGGGAACACCCATGACCCCCACCGACACCGCCACGACATCCGACGACACGTCTTCGACGGACCTCCCCGTCGTCTCGCACTGGATCGACGGCGTCGAACGTCCGTCGACGAGCGGCCGCACCGCACCGATCTTCAACCCCGCGACCGGAAAGGCGTCGGCGGTCGTCGGCCTCGCGGATCAGGCCGAGATCGACGCGGCGATCGCCTCCGCGCAGAGAGGCTTCGAGGTATGGAGCCGATACTCCTCCGCGAAGCGTCAGACAGTGCTCTTCGCCTTCCGCGAGCTGCTGAACGCCCGCGGGCGCGAGCTGGCCGAGATCATCACCTTCGAGCACGGCAAGGTGCTCTCCGACGCGATGGGAGAGATCCTGCGCGGCCAGGAGGTCGTAGAGCTCGCCACCGGGTTCCCGCACCTCGTCAAGGGCGCGTACTCGGAGAACGTCTCCACCGGGATCGACGTGTACTCGCTCAAACAGCCGCTGGGCGTGGTGGCGATCATCAGCCCTTTCAACTTTCCCGCGATGGTGCCGATGTGGTTCTTCCCCATCGCGATCGCGGCCGGCAACGCCGTGGTGTTGAAGCCGTCCGAGAAGGATCCGTCGGCGGCGCTGTGGCTCGCGCGGCTGTGGAAGGAAGCGGGGCTTCCGGACGGCGTCTTCACGGTTCTGCAGGGGGACAAGCTCGCCGTTGACGGTCTGCTGGACTCCCCGGTCGTGCAGTCGATCTCCTTCGTCGGGTCGACTCCGATCGCGCAGTACATCTACGAGACGGCGTCCCGCAACGGAAAGCGCGTCCAGGCGCTGGGCGGTGCGAAGAACCACATGCTGGTGCTGCCCGATGCCGACCTCGACCTGGTCGCCGATCAGGCGATCAACGCCGGGTACGGTGCCGCGGGGGAGCGCTGCATGGCCATCTCGGTCGTCCTCGCGGTGGAGCCCGTCGCCGACGACCTCATCGTCAAGATCCGTGAGCGGATCGCCGGGCTCCGCATCGGCGACGGCGCGGGCGACGAGCGGGGCGAGCCCGACATGGGGCCGCTGATCACCGCGGAGCACCGGGACAGGGTCTCGTCCTACGTCGACCTCGCCGAGGCGGACGGCGCGACGATCGTCGTGGACGGACGCGGCTTCGTCTCCGAGGGGCATGAGGGGGGCTTCTTCTTCGGGCCGACCCTCATCGACGCCATCCCGACGTCGTCGCGCGCCTATCGGGATGAGATCTTCGGCCCGGTTCTCTCGATCGTGCGGGTCGCGACGTTCCAGGAGGGAGTCGACCTCATCAACTCGGGCGAGTTCGGCAACGGCACCGCGATCTTCACGAACGATGGCAGCGCGGCGCGGCGGTTCCAGCACGAGGTGCAGGTCGGAATGATCGGCATCAACGTGCCGATCCCCGTTCCGGTCGCGTACCACTCCTTCGGCGGGTGGAAGAAGTCGCTGTTCGGTGACGCGAAGGCGTACGGCGTGCACGGCTTCGACTTCTTCACCCGTGAGAAGGCGGTCACCAGCCGATGGCTCGATCCCGCCACGCACGGCGGCATCGACCTCGGCTTCCCCCAGAACGACTGACCGCGTCCCCCGCCCTCCCCGACATGAGGAGTCGTCGATGACCGCCACGCAGCCGGGCTGGTTCCACAGGCGTGCAGAGCTCGCCCGCGACGGCTGGGAGAGCGTCGTCGATGCGACGACCCCCGGCTGGGAGCACACCGGCATCCGCATAGGCATCGTGGGCGACGGTGATGTGCTCGCGCTGACCACGAGCCACGTCGAACGGATCGTCGTACCCCTCGACGGCTCCTTCACCGTCACCCACCGTCACCCCTCCGGGGAGGAGGAGATGCGTCTGCACGGCCGGGCATCCGTGTTCGCCGGGCCCACCGACGTGCTCTACCTGCCGACCGGCACGACCGCCGAGATCCGCGGCCGCGGCCGCGTCGCCGTGACGGAGGCGCCCACGACCGAGCGGCGCCCGTGGCGGTACATGGCGGCGTCCGACATCCCCGTCGAGCTGCGGGGCAGGGGCGCGTCGAGTCGCCAGGTGCACAACTTCGGCACACCGCAGGTTCTCGACGCCTCGCGGCTCATCGTGTGCGAGGTCCTCACCCCCGCCGAGAACTGGTCGTCCTACCCGCCGCACAAGCACGACGAGTCCGTGCCTGGCCACGAGTCCCGTCTCGAGGAGATCTACTACTTCGAGGCCGCTCCGGTGAGGGGATCGGACGCATCGGCCGAAGCGGCGTTCGGGATGTTCGGCGCCTACTCGTCGTCGGCCGGCGAGATCGACATCACCGCGATGGTCCGCACCGGCGACATCGCCCTGGTGCCGTACGGCTACCACGGTCCCGCTGTCGCCGCCCCCGGCTACGACCTCTACTACCTCAACGTCATGGCGGGCCCGGACGCGGAGCGCGCCTGGCTCATCAGCGACGATCCCGCTCATGCCTGGGTCCGCGCCAGCTGGGACGATCAGGCGCTCGATCCACGGCTTCCCTTCGCCGCGGAGCGCGATCGGGGACAGCAGGACGACGGGGTCGGCGTCCGCGCCTGAATACCGGGCGCAGCCGCCGGGAGACGGTGCTGCTACAGTCCCCGATCGGGCTTCGCGACGGGCGGGTCGGCATCGTCGAGGAGCGCCTCGCGAATGATCCGTCGGGGATCGTACTGGCGCGGGTCCAGCTTTCTCCAGTCCACCTCGTCGATCGTCGGTCCGGCCTCGCTCCGCAGTCGCGTGGTCGACTCGTCGGCGAACGCGCGGAGCTTTCGAAGGCCCACTCCGAGATAGTGGGCCGCTTTGGGCAGCGTCTCCGGCCCGAGCAGCAGACCGGCGACCACGGCGAGCATGAGTATCTTGTCCATCGAGAGCCCCAACACGACTATGCCCCTCCTGTCATGCCCACGACCTCGGACGCCTTCGCCGCCCTGCGGTCGTGGAGCAGGGCGATCCCGCACGCCGCGAAGAACAGCAGGCACAGCGGGATCGCGAGCAGGAACATGGACAGGACGTCGGCGGCGGGGGTCGCGAGGGCGGTGAAGGCGGTGATGGCGACGATCGCCACCGCCAGGACCGCAGTATCGAGGCTCCGCTCAGGAGGCCGATCATGTTGAGGATCACGAGGAACACCGGCAGGACGAACGCCACCCCGATGGCGAGCATCAGCTTCAGGACGAACTCGAACAGCGTCTTCGCATCGATCAGCGCACTGCTGTTGCTCGGCACGAAGCCGAGCATGACCTCGACGATGTGCGGCGTCACCCACCACCCCGCGAAGCAGCCGGCGAGGAACAGCGGGACGGCGACGCCGAGGAAGGCGAAGAGATAGCGGCGTTCACGGGTCAGGAGACCGGGCACGACGAACGCCAGCAGCTGATACAGCCAGAAGGGTGCGGTGATGATGACGGCGAGGGTGATCGCGAGCTGGATGCGCAGATCGAAGGCCGCGGAGATGGTCGGGAAGTTGACGCTCGCGAGCTGCGAGTGCTTCTCGCCGATCTTCTGGATTGGCGCCTGGATCGCGGCCCACAGGGGGTCGCTGAGCAGGAAGCCGATGACGAAGCCGATCACGAGTGCGAGGCAGATCAGCAGGATGCGTCGGCGGAGCTCGCGGAGGTGGCTCTGCAGCGTCAACACCCTCGTCGGCGTGGGTGCGCTGGCCATGGGTCACTCTCGGGGCGAGTTCAGCTGAGGTGCTCTCTCCGCCTGGGTGCCGGCCCGAGGACCGGGCGCCGACGCGGCCGCGGACGGCTCGGGATCGATGGCGTCGCCGCTGGACTCCTTGCGGAGGATCTTGACGGACTGGCCGACGCTTCGTGCGAGCGCGGGGAGCTTGGCCGCCCCGAAGAGAAGCAGGACGACGGCGAGGAGGATGAGCGCATGCCATCCATTGAGGTTTCCGAGCACGACTACTCCTTTGTGTTGTGGTTCGGCGGGGGAGGAAGGCCACTTCGCTGCTCCCTCATCCTTGACACTTGCTGGCGTCTCTGCCTACTATAATCGGACCGGTCCAAATTGGACAATGGCGTCGGACGAATTCGTCAGGCGATGGTGCCGTCAGAAAGGTCGCGATAATGCGTGTGGTCGAGGAAGAATACGACGTCGTGGTATGCGGGGGAGGGCTGGCCGGGTTCTCGGCGGCGCTGGCATCCGCGCGTCACGGAGCACGAACGGCTCTCGTCCATGACAGGCCGGTGCTGGGAGGGAACTCCTCGTCAGAGGTCCGCGTGACCGTGCACGGTGCGGCGGCCGTGCACCCGTACGCGCGGGAGACGGGCATCATCTCCGAGGCGCTCATCGAGGAGCGTGCGGTCAACCACGCGGTGATCGAGGAGAACGGCTGGACCAACAGCGTCTGGGACCTGACGCTCTACGACATGGCCATGCGGACCGAGAACCTGACCCTGCACCTGAACACGCCGGTGGAGGACGTCGAGGTCACCGACGGTCGGATCACCACGGTGATCGCGCGCACGCTCAACGCCGAGACGATCCTCCGGATCCGCGGACGGTATGTCATCGACTGCACCGGGGACGGAGTGGTCGGCGACCTCGCGGGCGTCACTTCCTACCATGGGATCGAGGCGGCTTCCGAATACGACGAGCCGAGTGCTCCGGACTCCGCCTCGGAGCTGACCATGGGCAACTCGCTGCACTTCAAGACGGTCGACACAGGGCGTCCGGTCGAGTTCACGCCCCCCGAGTGGGCGGTCAGCTACGACGACCCGGAGTTCTTCCGCTCCGGAGGCCGCCTCATCCAGACCGTCGCGAGCGGGTACTGGTTCATCGAGATCGGACCGCCGTGGAACACGATCTACGACAACGAGGCCATCCGGCATGAGCTCACCCGTCAGGTGCTGGGGATCTGGGACTTCCTGAAGAACAAGGACCCGTATTGGTCGGAGAAGTCCCGCAACCTCGCGCTGGACTGGGTGGGGCAGGTGCCGGGCAAGCGGGAGAGCCGTCGCCTGCTCGGCGAGGTCTTCCTGACCGAGCACCATCTGCGCGGCGAGAAGCCGTTCGATGACGAGGTGGCCTTCGGGGGCTGGTACGTCGACCTGCACACTCCGGGCGGGCTGTACGCCGAGGTCGCCGAGCCCGTCACGAGCGGACTCTTCACGGAGGCGTACGACGACGCTGCCGAAGAAGAGGCCGCTGTCGAGGAGCTCGCCGAGAAGCCGGGCGTGTCGAAGTACGTCGGCCCGTACGGCATCCCGCTGCGCGCCCTCGTGAGTCGTGAGATCGACAACCTGCTGTTCGCCGGACGAGTCGTCAGCTCCACGCACGCGGCGCTGGGCTCCTTGCGCGTGATGGGCACCGTCGCCACGATGGGCCAGGCCGTCGGCACCCATGCCGCGATCCTCACCGAGCGCGGGGCGACCCGTGCCGGCGATCTCAGCGAGATCGAGCGCCTGCAGCAGACGCTGCTGCGCGACGGCTGCTTCCTGCCGAACGTCCGCAACGCCGACCCTCTCGACCTGGCGCGCACCGCCCGCGTGTCGGCGTCCAGCGAGCAGCGGGTCTCGAGCATCGACGTCGACACGGAGGACAACCTCGGAGGGCTCGGCCACTGGTCGCAGGGGCACCCCGTCTACCCGGCATCCGGTCGCCTCGAGCAGGGGCTGGCCCAGTGGATCGCGGTCGGTGACACCCCCTCGATCGAGACGCTGTCCGTGCTGCTCGACAACACGTCCGGCCAGGCGCGCGAGATCGAGGCGACGATATATGCCGTAGACGGCATCTGGGACTACCGGCTGGAGCCCGGGGCGCCGCTGCGGTCCGGAACGCTGACGGTCGAGCCCGGCGAGAGATGGGCGACGTGGCCGGTGGGGCTCACCGCGGCCGAGCTCCCCGCGGGCGGCTATGTCCGCCTGCACCTCGGGGCCGCGGCGGACGTCGAATGGAAGCTGTCCGATGCGGTGCTGCCTGGCCAGGTCGGCGGCTATGAGGTCGCAGAGAAGCGTCTGCGCCGCTTCGGCGGTGGATCGACGTTCAGCTTCTCCGTGGAGCCGCCGCTGGCCCCCTACGGCCCGTCGAACGTGCTGTCCGGCGTCACCCGTCCCACCTCGTCCACGAACGTGTGGCGCTCCGATCCGCAGGCCGCGCTGCCGCAGTGGGTGGAGCTGGCCTGGGACGCCCCCGTCGAGCTCAGCCAGGTGCAGATCACCTTCGCGGGGCACCTGCTGCGCGAGTACCACGGCGAGCCCCCGCTCTTCCGCGATCCGCAGACAGCGAAGGCGTACACGATCGAGGCGTGGGACGGAGACGGGTGGGTGGAGCTCGCGCGCGAGCGCGACAACTACACCAACCGCGTCGTGCACGACCTGCCCGAGACCAGGACCGACAGGATCCGCCTCGTGGTCACCGAGACCAACGGCGACCCCTCGGCATCCGTCTACGAGATCCGCGCATACGCGTCCGCCGTCTGCACCCTGCCGGCGTACAGATGAGAAAGGCCTCCAGAGTGGCTACAGCCATCCACACAGAGCGGAGTGAATCGTGACACAGCCCCGGATCACTGAATCGTTCGCCGATGACACAGCCACACTGGTCACCGCGGCGGGCGGTCCGTCCGCCCGCCGCGGCCGCAGGGCATACCGGGGGCGCCGACAGGGCTCCTTCCCGTATCTCCTGATCGTCCCCTCGCTCGTGCTGTTCATCGGGGTCATCGCGTTCCCCTTCGTGCAGTCGCTGGCGTACGGGTTCTTCGATCGGAGCCTGCTGTCCGACGACTCCGTGTTCGTCGGGTTCGAGAACATCGTCGGGCAGCTGTCCAAGAGCGTGTTCTGGCGTGACGTGGTCAACACGATCGTCTTCGTCGGGGTGTCCACCCTCGGTGCGTTCGTCATCGCGCTCGCACTCGCTCTCGCACTGAACAGCCGGATCAAGGCGAGCGGAGCGTGGCGAACCGCGTTCCTGATCCCGTGGATCCTGCCCGGCGTGGTCGTGTCGTTCCTGTGGATGTGGATGTTCGACACCAACTACGGGCTTCTCAACGGCGTCATCGTGCTGCTGGGCGGCGAAGGCGGGATCAACTGGCTCAACTCGCCCACGCTGGCGATGGCCGCGGTGGTGGTGGCCAAGATCTGGCACTCCTTCCCGTGGATGGCGATCCTGCTGCTGGCCGCCCTGCAGGGCGTGCCGGCGGAGGTCCACGACGCCGCCGCCGTCGACGGTGCGGTCGGATGGAAGAAGCAGTGGTTCGTCGTCCTGCCTCAGATCCAGCCGGCGATCGCCCTGACCCTGCTCCTGGAGACCATCTGGGGACTGCAGCACTTCGAGATCCCCTACGTGATGACAGGAGGCGGGCCGGTGGGATCGACCACGACCCTCTCGATCGAGCTGTACAAGACCGCGTTCAGCAAGTTCGACCTCGGAAACGCCGGGGCGATCGGCATCCTGTGGACGGTGCTCATGGGCGGACTCGTCGTCGCCTACGTCATCTACACACTCCGTCACGAGGGAAAGCAGGCAGGACGATGACCACCGCGCCCGTCAGCCGCCGCCGGCTGGTCGAACGACCCTCCAAGACGGCATATACCACTCTCGGCATACTCAGCCTGTTCGCCTTCATCCCCGTGCTGTGGATGGTGCTCACCTCGTTCACCTCGGGGAACGACATCTTCCAGTTCCCGCCGGCGATCTTCTCGCGCGGGTACACGATCGATCACTACGTCGCGGTGATCACTGATCCGGTGCTGATGAGGTTCGTGCTGAACGGCCTCTTCGTCTCGATCACCACCGCGGCGCTGAGCCTGGTCGTCGGGTTCGCTGCAGGGTACTCGTTCTCCAAGTTCCGCTACATCGGGCGATCCCCGTTCATGTTCGCCATCCTGCTCGCGCAGATGGTGCCCGAGGTGCTGCTGCTGCTCACGCTCTACACGTCGTT
This sequence comes from Microbacterium esteraromaticum, assembly GCF_900163815.1. Taxonomy (GTDB): domain Bacteria; phylum Actinomycetota; class Actinomycetes; order Actinomycetales; family Microbacteriaceae; genus Microbacterium; species Microbacterium esteraromaticum_B. Next base: position 80,617 of record NZ_FUKO01000022.1, read on the forward strand.
CAACGCCTTCGGCCTGCTGAACACGTACGCCGCGCTGATCCTGTCGTACACGACGTTCACGCTGCCGCTGTCGGTGTGGATGATGAAGAACACCTTCGACGCGGTGCCGGACGAGCTCCTGGAGGCGGCCAGGGTGGACGGCGCGAGCGAGTGGCGGATCATGTGGTCGGTGCTGCTGCCGGTCACCCGCACCTCGCTGATCGCCGTCGGCCTCTTCTCGTTCATCAGGGCCTGGAACGACCTGGCGTTCGCGCTGACCCTGGTGGGCACGGAGCAGCAGACCCTGCCGGCAGGTCTGTCCCTCACGTTCCTGGGCGAGTTCCAGAACTCCTACGGCCCGATGCTCGCCGCATCGACCGTCACCTCCATCCCGGTCGTCGTGATCTTCCTCGTGCTGCAGAAGCACTTCGTCAGCGGCGCACTGAGTGGATCCGTCAAATGAGCAGCACCCGCTTCACCGCAGTTCCGTTCCGATCAAGGGAGATCCAGCAATGAAAACGCACGTCGCATCCATCAGTGAGCTCGCCCTGAGCCGCCGCGCCTTCCTCGGCGGCACGCTGGGGGCCACCGCACTGGGCGCATTGACCCTCGCCGGCTGCGCTCCAGGGGGGTCCTCACCCGCCGCGACCGGCGGCGCGGGCACCGGCACCGTCGACTTCACCTCCTTCGTGTTCGCGCAGGACTCCGCGGGGCCGCTGCGCGACACCGTCTCGGCGTTCACGAAGGACACCGGGGTGAAGGTCGCCGAGGTCGCCATCCCCTATCAGCAGTATCTGGACCAGATCGTCCTCAAGGCGCGAGGCGGCAACGTCAGCGGCATCGCGCACATCGACGAGGAGTGGCTGTCCACCCTCGCCACCGCCGGCGTCCTGAAGGACCTCTCGTCGCAGTTCCAGGCGGACCTGTATCCCGATCGCGTCGCCCTCTCCGGCGTCCTCGACAAGACCCGCTACGCCCTTCCGTGGACGCAGTCGGCGATCGGCGTGGTCGGCAACAGCGGCCTGCTCGACGGCTTCGGGGTCGACATGAGCGCGGTGCGCACGACCGATCAGTTCGCGGACGCGCTTCGGAAGATCAAGTCCCAGGACTCGTCGATCGTGCCGTACGCGCCCTGCACGAGCGTGCAGCAGCTGAAGGACATCATCCCGTGGATCCTCGTGTTCGGCGGCACGATCTACGACGGCTCCGAGGTCACCCTCGGGGACCGCGGGTCGGTCGAGGCGGTGGAGTACTGGAAGATGCTGCTCGACGAGGGGCTCATCCAGCCCGGCATGATCCGTGAGGATGCGAGGAAGCTGTTCGCGCAGCAGCGCACGCCGCTCTACGACGACGCCCCGCAGACCATCGGGATCATCCCCGGACAGTCGAACGACCCCGACATCGCTTCCAAGATGCATCCGGTGGCCCGTCCCACCGGCGGAGGCGACACTGCGAACCTGCTGTGGAGCCAGCCCCTGGTCGCGTTCGACGACACGACCGACACGGGCGAGCTGCTCACGTACCTGAGCACCGACGAGTCCTCGCTGCAGACCATGTTCGAGGCGACGGGTCAGCCGCCGACGACCAAGGAGGCCCTGGACTCCGACTGGTTCGCCGCGAACGCGTTCAACTCCGAGTGGAACGGCACCGTCGCCAGCGGTGCGGTCACCAACCCGCTGTGGACCTTCCCCAGCGCCTCCGCTGCGCAGACCGTCTTCAACGAGGCGATCGAGCCCGCTCTGGCCGGAACCGTCTCGGTGAAGGACGGACTCGCCCAGGCGAAGGCCGGCCTGGAGGAGCTGCTCAACGGCTGAGTCGCGAGATGATACCGGTTAGTCTGCGTCTAGCGCACGACTGACCGGTATCATCGCATCGCCCCGCGGTGCACGAGGAGAGCAGCATGCATGGGTTCGCCTGAAGACCCCCATCGGTCCGAGACCGTCGACGATACGTCGACGGTCCCCGCGACCGCGGGCAAGCGGGCGACCATCCGGGATGTCGCCGCTCTCGCCGGTGTCTCGAAGTCGCTGGCCGCCGCGGTCTACGTCAAGCCGGAGAGCGTGAGCCCCGCGCGCACGAAGCGCGTGCACGACGCGGCCGAAGCGCTCGGATACCACCCCAACCTCGTAGCCCGCTCCCTCGCCGCGAACACCGGCAACTTCCACGCCATCCTCGTCGCCGACCTGCACAACCCGGTGCACGCCGACCTGATCGACATCGTCCGGGTGGCTCTCAGCGAGGCCGGCGAGCTCTCCCTCGTGGCGTCGGCGGCGATCGCTCAGGTCGACCGCCATCCGACGCTGGACAGGCAGACGCTGGCGCTGCTCCGCGACCTGCGGCCGAAGGGCATTCTGGTGATCGGCTCGATCCCCAACATGGGGGTGCTCAGAGACCTCCCCGGTGAGCGTCCGGTGATCGTCGTCGGTGCGATCGCCCAGAACCTCCCCCACGCGACCACCGTGCGGGTGGACGACAGGGCGGGCATGCGCATCGCCGTCGAGCATCTGCTCGATCACGGGCATCAGTCGATCGCCCACATCGGGAGGACCGGAGGCCCGGTGGCGGCAGGCCGGGCCGACGCCTACGCCGAGGTCATGCACCTGCACGGCCTCTCGGAGTACATCGCGATCGTGGATTCGGACTACACCTATGACTCGGGGTACCGCGCGATGGCCGCACTGATCCGTGATCGGCGCGGATCCCTGCCGTCGGCGGTCACCGCGGTGAACGACCTCGCCGCGATCGGTGCGATGGCCGCGCTGCGCGACGAGCTTCCCGCCGACGTGGTCCGATCGGTGGCCGTGATCGGCTACGACAACAGCTATCTCGCCGCGCTCAGCCAGGTGCAGTTGACCTCGGTGGACTCGAACAACGCACTGATCGGCTCCACCGCCATCGAGCTGCTTCTCGAGGGGAGTCCGCACAATGGCGAGGAGGTGCTGGTCGCACCGTCTCTGGTCATCAGAGGATCGTCCACGGACCCGCACGACCGACTGCGTCCGGCGCCCCGCGGACGGGGGTCAGCGCAGCGCGACCTGGCGACCGGAGCGGACTGACTCCTCGGCCGCCATCGCGATCCGCAGCGAGGACAGCCCTTCTCCCGGCGGCGTGAGGTTTCCCGCCTCGCCGCTCGCCATCCGCACGAAGTGGTCGATCTCGTTCCGGAACGCGGATGCGAAGCGGTCGGTGAAGTCGTCGTGGGTGGCGGAGGGCGGTTCGACCCCCGGCTCGGTGGACACCACCGGCGTGCGGGAGTCCAGCCCCGCCTCGAAGGTCCCTCGTGTGCCATACACCTCGGTGCGCACATCCTGGCCCGCGCCGTTGCGGCGTGTTCCGCTGAGCACGGCGAACGCCCCGGACTCGAGGGTGAGGACGGCGACGGCGGTGTCGGCATCGCCGTGGCGCGCATACTCGGGCTCGTCCAGGACCGACGCGAACGCCTCCACCGCGACCACTCTTTCTCCGGTGATCCACGGGACGATGTCGAAGTCGTGGATCAGCAGATCCCGCCACACCCCTCCGGACACGGGGATGTAGCCGAGCGGGAGGGGGCGGTGGTCGTGGCTGGTGCCGCGGACGAGGCGGAGCGTTCCCGCGTCGCCCTCCTCGACCCGCTGCCGGAGCCGGCGATAGCCGGTGTCATAGCGACGATGGAAGCCGACCATGACGGGAGCGTCGAGCGCGTCGAGCTCGGCGGAGAGAGCGGTCAGCTCATCGAGGTCGAGAGCGAGCGGCTTCTCGACGAGAGACGGCACCCCGCTGTGCGCCGCGAGCCTGGCGAACTGCGAATGCGTCGCCGTGGTGGTGGCGACGACGAGGCCGTCCAGCCCGGTGATGGCCGTCTCGACGCCGCCCGCCGCGACCTCCACCTCTCCGGTCCGGGAGGGCGATTCCGTGAGCGCGGATGCCGCGGCGTCCACCCGGCCGGGGTCGCGGCCGAACAGGACGACGGTGTCCACTCCTGGGTGGTGCGCCAGATTGGCGGCATGCGCCATGCCCATCCGGCCCAGTCCGATGACGCCGATCCTCATTGCCCGCTCCTTTGCGTGTTCTCAGGTGGAAGGGCGCGCTATGCGTCAGCCGCGCCGGGGGCCACGTCGAGGGTCGTCCCCGGGAGGTCGATCGCCTCGACGATCCGGTGGGCGGCGATGCTCGCGCGGAGCCCGTCGACGGCGTCGGCCAGGTCGGGGTGGTACGTCCCCGACCGGATCGAGGTGACCCATGCGGCGAGCTCACGGCGGTAGGCGTCGGCGAAACGGGCCCGGAAGTCCGCATCGATCTCCTGCACGCGAGCCAGCTCGTGAGAGGTGGTCACCAGCGCCGGCTGGGCGAGCGAGACGGTGCCCCGCTCGCCCACGACCTCGCACCTGATTTCGTAGCCGTAGGTGGCGTTGACGAAGACTTCTACCGTCGAGAGCACTCCGTCGGCGGTGCGCAGCAGGATCAGCTGCGGATCCTGCCGATCGGGAAGAAGCGCGGTGGAGCGAGGCGCGTGCCAGCTGACCTCGACGATCGGGCTGTCCAGCAGCCACGGGATCTGATCGATCTCGTGGATGGCCGAGCTGTGCACGCTCGACGCGGATCCGCCCACCGGGTAGGTGGACACGTTGCGGTGCGCCGCGTGGATGAGCAGCGGCACACCGACGGCGCCGCTACGGACGCTCTCTCGCAGTCGCACGGTCGCTTCGTCGAAGCGTCGGCTGAACCCTACGGACACGAGCCGACGTCCTGCGTGCTTCTCCGCGTCGACGACGCGCCGGCAGTCCTCGACGGTCAGTGCGAGCGGCTTCTCGCACAGCACCGGCTTGCCCGCTGCGATCGACTCGATGACCAGATCGGCGTGGGTCGAATCGTGAGAGACGACGAGCACGGCGTCCACGTCGTCCGAGTGGATCAGCGCCTGCGCGTCCTCGGCGACGCGGGCACCGCACCGATCCGCCGTGGCTCGAGCCCTGTCCAGATCGATGTCGGTGACGACGGACACCTCTGCGCCCCCGACCTCGCGCGTCAGCGTGTCGGCGTGCGCGGCGCCCATGACCCCGGTGCCGACGACCCCGATGCGAAGAGCCATGGCGGTCACCTCCTCGCCGCCGTGGCGGGTGAGACGGCGTCGTCCGTGCCGGGGAGGTCCGAGATGACGGCGCGCAGGAAGGCCGCGCTGATCGCGGCGTCCCGGACCGGGCCGTCTCCGGGAGCCGGCTCCGAGAGGAGGACCTTGTCCTGCTCGAGCACGAACCAGCCGGCGTAGCCGCTGCCGACCAGGCTCAGGATGATCGACCGGACGTCGACGTCGCCCTGTCCGAGAGGCGGGTAGAGGATGCCCTCGCGCGTGGCGTCGAAGTAGGAGATCCCGCCGGAGGCGACCCGCTCGATCCCCGCGACGGACACGTCCTTGAGGTGGGTGTGCGCGATGCGGTCGGCGTGGTCCCGAGCGAAAGCGACCGGGTCGGTTCCGCCGATCATCAGGTGACCCGTGTCGAAGCAGAAGGGGATCGCACTGCCGTCGAGAACACGTTGTACCTCGTCCTTCTTCTCCACCAGGGTGCCGGCGTGCGGGTGGAGGGCAGGGGTGACGCCGTACTCGGATGCCAGCTCCGCGGCGCGGTCCAGGTTGCGGAACAGGGTCTCCCACTCGCCGGGCGACAGCTCGCGTCCCGCCGAATCGTATCCGACCTCTCCGGTCACGGCCGCGAGGATGAGCGTCGACGCGCCGGTGGCGGCGTAGGCGTCCAGCTCCCGACGGATGCGAGGCAGCGGGTCGGCGTGGTCGTCGAAGAGCACGACGGGCAGGAAGCTCCCGACCGCCTCGAGCCCCGCTCTGGCCAGCACCGCTGCCTTCTCGGCCGGCGGCTCCGGGAGGAATCCGTCGGGGCCGAGCTCCGTCGCCTCCAGGCCGATGCTGCGCATCTCCTGCAGCACCCGCTCAGGATCGAGTTGAAAGCCCCATCCGTCGACCTCGCTGATCCCCCAGGTGATCGGCGCGCCGGCGATCTTCACGTGTGTCATGCTGGCCATGCTCCTTCGGTTGCCGACCGGGTCAGTCCCGGTTGTTGCTTGTCGTTCCAGCGGTAGCCACGATGTCCTGCCACGCGTGGGTCGCCGCGGAGGCCTCTGCAGCGTCGTTGACCCGGGACGCCGCCACAGCATCGTGGATGTTCCCCGCCAGAGCGGGCCCGCCGAGGACGGCCTGCAGGAACAGGCTCGCCTCGATGGTCTTCAGGTCGTCGTACCCCATGCCCGTCCCCGAGCTCGGCTGGAATCTGGCGTAGCCGGGGAAGTGCCGGTCGGCGAAGACCCGCGTGTAGCCGACGTGCGGTCCGCTCCGGGTGAGGGCGACCTCCAGTTCGTTGAGCCGTTCGAACTCCCAGCGCAGGGAGCCCTCCGTGCCGAAGATCTCGAAGCCGTACTCGGACTTGGGCCCGACCGCGATGCGCGATGCCTCCAGGCTGCCGAGGGCGCCGCTGCCGACGGCGTCCGGGGCGAACTCGACGAGCATCGTCGCGTAGTCCTCGTTCTCGACCGCGCCCCGCTGCTCAGCACCGCCGAGAAGGGGACGGTCCTCGATGAAGGTGCCCGTGGTCGCCGCGACGGATCCGATGGTGCCGAGGAGGAACTGGATGAGGTCGACCAGATGGCCCATGAGGTCGTTCAGGACTCCGCTGCCCCCGGACTCCCGGGTGAAGCGCCAGGTGAGCGGATCCTCCGGGTCGGAGGAGAAGCCTCCGAAGAATCTGCCGCGTATGTTGGTGATCCGTCCCAGCGCGCCGCTCTCGATGAGCTCGCGGGCGTGGAGCACCGCCGGGGTGTGGCGATAGTTGAACCCCACGCAGGTCACGACGCCCGCCTGGGTCGCGGCTGCGGCGATCTCCTCGGTCTCCGCCCCCGTCCGACCCGCCGGCTTCTCGAGCCAGAACGGCTTGCCCGCCGCGGCGGCGGCGACCGCGATCTCCCTGTGGAGCGCGTTCGGGGCGCAGATCGAGACCACGTCGACCGCGGGATCCTCGATGACCGCCCGGTAGTCCGCGGTCGAGGAACGGAAGCCGAGCACGGACGTGGCGTAGTCGCGGCCCTGCTCGGCGACGTCCGCCGCGGTCACGAGGACCGGTCGTATCCCCAGTTCCGGGTAGTAGTGGGGGATCAGGGTGTAAGCGCGACTGTGGAGCCGCCCCATCCATCCCACGCTGACCAGTCCTACACCGATGGAACGAGAAGACGTCTCCATACTCACGCATGCCTCCTTTGGCCGGGGGGTGACCTCTGTGTCGCCACCAATTTCGGACCGGTCCAAGTTACTATACAAGTATGGAGATCGCTGAGCAATCCTCAGCGCGTTCGTGGTAGCTTATTCGCACATAACAGACGCATCGTCCGGTAGATAGGATTTACTGGAGTCGAGGAAAGAGGAACGCAGTGTCGCAGCCCCGTGTTTTCCGAGCCGGCGAGTGGAATCGGATCGCCCCTGAGGACGCCGGTTGGTCCTATGTCGGCTTCGAGGTCAGGACCTTCGACGACGGAGAGTCGCTGACGATCTCCGCTGACGACCATGAGCGCGCGTTCGTGCCGCTCTCCGGGACCGTCACGGCGGTGATCGACGGCAAGGAGACGGTCTTCGGAGGGCGCAAGACGGTGTTCGACGGCCTCGGGCACACCCTCTACGTTCCCCGTGACACCGAGGTGACGCTCACCGCCACCCCGGGTGCCGAGCTGGCGATCGCGTCGGCGCCCGCCACGGAGCGCCACGAGGTCCGCCTCGTCACCCCCGACGATCTCGGCGTGGAGTCCCGAGGCGGGGGCAACGCGACCCGTCAGGTGGCGACGCCGATGCCCCCGGGCTTCCCCGCCGACAGGTTGCTGGTCGTGGAGGTGTGGACGCCTGGCGGGAACTGGTCGAGCTTCCCGCCGCACAAGCACGAGGTCGACCGCGACGGCGAGGCGGCTCTCGAGGAGACCTATTACTACCGCCTTCGCGACCCGGAGAACGGCTGGGCGATCCAGCGCGCCTACTCTCCGGAGCGCGAGTTCGATCTCGTCGAGGTCGTGCGCGACGGTGACATCTGCACTCTCCCGTGGGCGTACCACACGACGGTGGCCGCTCACGGTCACGATCTCTACTACCTCAACGTCCTCGCCGGTCCCGCGGCCGTCCGCACGCTGCAGGCTTTCCAGGATCCCTGCCTGGCCGAGCTGCAGGACGCCTGGTCGGATGCTCCGACCGACGAGCGCGTGCCCTTCGTTCCGCGCTACCCCGCCTGAAACCACACAAGAACAGGATCTTTGCGATGTCGCACTCCACTCCCGTCCCCACCGTTCGTCTGACCGTCGGACAGGCGGTCGTCCGTTTCCTGCAGGCGCAGTACGTCGAGCGCGACGGCGTCACCGAGAAGTTCTTCGGGGGTGGCTTCGGCATCTTCGGTCACGGCAACGTCGCAGGCCTCGGCCAGGCGATGCTGCAGCATCAGGACACGTTCCCCTATTACCAGGGTCGCAACGAGCAGGGCATGGTCCACATCGGGATCGGCTACGCCAAGATGCGCAACCGTCTCGGTGCGCTGGCGGTCTCCACCTCCATCGGCCCCGGCGCCACCAACATGGTCACCGGCGCCGGCACCGCCTCCGTCAACCATCTGCCGGTGCTGCTGTTCCCGTCCGATGTGTTCGCCACGCGTGCCACGGGTGCGGTGCTGCAGCAGCAGGAGATGCCGTACTCGATGGATGTCACCGCGAACGATGCGTTCCGTGCCGTGTCGCGCTACTTCGATCGCGTGAACCGCCCCGAGCAGCTCGCCCCGGCCCTGCTCGAGGCGATGCGCGTCCTCACCAGTCCCGCCGACACCGGGGCCGTCACGATCTCGCTCCCGCAGGACGTCCAGGCAGAGGCCTTCGACTTCCCCGAGGCTCTGTTCGCGGACCGCGTCTGGCACGTCGCCCGCAATCGCGCCGATCGTGCGGCGATCGCGCGTGCGGCGCAGATCATCGCCTCCGCGACCAGACCCGTCATCGTCTCCGGCGGCGGTGTCATCTACTCCGACGCGGTCGATCGGCTCGCCGCCTTCGCCGAGGCCACCGGCATCGGCGTGGGGGTCACCCAGGCCGGCAAGGCCTCGATCCCGTACGACCACCCCCTCGCGCTGGGGGCGCTGGGAGCGAGCGGGTCTCGGTTCGCCAACGACATCGCCCGTGCCGCCGACGTCGTGATCGGGATCGGCACCCGCTACACCGACTTCACCACGGCATCGAACACGCTGTTCGGAAACCCGGACGTGCGGTTCGTGAACATCAACGTCGCAGAGATCGACGCGCTCAAGGAGTCGGCGACCGCGCTGGTCGGCGACGCCCGCGAGACGCTCGACGACCTGCTCGACGCCCTCGACGGATGGAGCGTCACCGAGGAGGTCCGTGCGGCCACCGAGAAGAGCGCCGAGGACTGGCGGGCGGAGGTGGACCGCATCATCGAGCTCGACGGCGGCGACACGCTCTCGCAGGCGCAGATGCTCGGCATCCTCAATGCCGCAGCCGGAGACCGCGACGTGGTCGTCAACGCGGCGGGGTCGATGCCCGGCGACCTGCACCGGCTGTGGCGGCCGGGGTCGGTCAAGGGGTACGACATCGAGTACGGCAACTCGTGCATGGGCTACGAGATCCCCGGCGCCATCGGCAACGCTCTGGCCGATCGGAGCCGGCACGTGTTCGGGCTCATCGGAGACGGCACGTACCTGATGCTCTCGCAGGAGATCCTCACGGCCGTGCAGGAGCATCTGAAGATCACGTTCGTGGTGGTGGACAACTACGGCTACGGCTCGATCGCCGCGCTCTCCGACACCCTGGGCTCTCAGACCTTCGGCACTCGCTTCCACGAGCGAGGCGCGGGAACGATGCACGACGGGGCTCGTCTGGAGGTCGACTTCGCCGCGAACGCCGCCAGCTACGGTGCGAAGGTCTGGACCGCCGACAACGCCTCCGCATTCGCCTCCGCCCTCGAGGCGGCGAAGGCCCATGACGGCACGAGCGTGGTCTACGTGCGGGTGGACTCGCAGGCGCGGTTCGGGGGGTCCGGCGCCTGGTGGGACGTGCCGGTGGCCGAGGTCTCGACCCTGACCTCCTCGCAGGGTGCGCGCGCGGTCTACGAGGAGAACCGCTCCCGGCAGCGTCTCTACCTCTGATCCCCGGCGAGGTCCGCTGCCGCCGCCAGCAGCTCGTCCGCGAGACGGTCCCGCTGCCGTGCGAACTCGTCGGCGAGTCCGGCGATCGACAGCGCGCCGAGCACGGATCCGGCTGCGGAGCGCACCGGCGCGCCCAGGGCGCCGATGCCCTCGGTGACGTCGCCGTCGGAGATCGCGTAGCCGCGATGACGGGTCTGCGCCACGTCGTCGCGGAGGGCGTGCGCGTCCACGATGGTGGCCGGCGTGAACCGTCGCAGGTCTGACGAGGCGAGATAGGAATCGACGTCGGCGGCGAAGGCGAGCAGCGTCCGTCCGGCCGCTCCGGCGTGGAGGGGCAGGGTGCGCCCCGGCTTGAGCAGCAGAACGCCGATCGCCCGCCCCTGCTCCCAGTCGATGCAGACCGCCTCGTCCTTGCGGAGCAGGGAGAGGTACGCCGTCTGTCCGGTTCGTTCGACGAGGGCGGAGAGGACCGCGGGCGCGCCGCTCCACTCGTGCATCGCCGCCCGGGCGGAGTCGGCGAGGTGCAGCCAGCGCAGACTGAGACGCGCGGTCGAGTCGGGGAGGGGCTCGGTGAGCCCGATGGCGTGGAGGCCGTCGAGGAGCCGGTACACGCTCGGGCGCGGCACGCCCGTCCGCTCCGCGATGTCCGCCGGCGAGAGCGGACCCTCCTTGCTGAGGAGATCGATGACCTCGTCGGCGTTCGAGAGGACCTTCATGATCCGGCTCCCTCCGCAGGCTCATAGCCCAGCGCACGGCTGATGTCGAGTGCGGCGGAGACGGTCAGCGCCGCGACGTCGAGGGCGTCGTCCAGGATCCGGTGGCGCAGCCCGCTGACCGAGATCGCTGCCTCCAGCTCGCCGCGATGGTTGAAGACCGGTGCGCCGATGGCGGCGATGCCGGGGGTGACGTCCTCGTCCGAGACGGAATGACCCGTCTCCCGAGTCGTGCGGATGAGGCGACGCAGGGTCGACTCGGCCGGCACGTCGTCTCCGGCATCCCGTCGTGCGGCGATCCTGGTGAGCATCGCGTCCTGCTCCCCGCGGGGGAGGAAGGCGAACAGCGCCAGGGGCGCCGCACCCCGGAAGAGCGGGAGCGAGTCCCCGATGCGCATCGCCAGCGACTGGACCTCGTGCCCCGCGAGACGTTCGACGCAGACGGCGGCGTCGTCGCGGAGGATGCAGAGGAACGTCGTCGACCCCGTCGCGGCTCGCAGCGACTGCAGGGCCTCCCGGCTCGCGTCGCGAACGCTGAGCTGGTCCTCCAGAAGGCTGCCGATCCGCACGAACTTCACACCGAGGCGGAACAGGCCCCGTCGGGATCCCCGATCCACCCAGCCCACCTCCGACAGGGCCGCCAGCAGGCGGTAGGTGGAGCTCACCGGTTCGCCGACGGTGGCGGCCAGCGCCGCGACCGAGGCCTCGCCGTCGCGCTCCAGGACGGAGACGATCGATCCGCACTTCCCGAGAAGGGCCATTCCCGTGGCGTCTCGTCCTTGCTCCATGGTGAAGATTCTCGCCACGTGGACACCGCTATGTCAATTCAGTTAATATCGCTAAATAGACAGAGCGTTCATCTGGTGGTAGATTTGCGAGCACGCATCGTCGAGCAAGGGATACATTCATGTCGGTTGCCGAGAGCCTCGTCGAGGGGGCCCCACTGGCCGAGCTGTCGCGCCGCGCGCGATGGCACGTCATCAACACGGTCGCGTCGAGCAAGGCGGGTCACATCGGCGGCCCCCTGTCGGCGATGGACCTTCTCGTCGCGCTGTACTTCCGCCGGCTGCGGATCGATCCCGCAGCGCCGGACGATCCGGATCGCGACCGCTTCATCCTCTCCAAGGGGCACTCCGCGATCGGCCTCTACTCCGTGCTCGCGCTGCGGGGCTACTTCCCTGAGACGGAGCTGGCGACGTTCGATCACGGCGATTCCCGTCTGCAGGGTCACCCCGACATGCTCATCACCCCGGGCGTCGACTCCTCGACCGGCTCCCTCGGCCAGGGGCTCTCGTCCGGTGCGGGCATGGCGCTCGCCGCCAAGCGCCTGGGCAAGGACTTCCACACGTGGGTCATGGTCGGCGACGGGGAGATCGAGGAGGGGATGGTCTGGGAGACGGTCATCTCGGCTCCCCGTTTCGGGCTCGACAACCTCACGCTCATCGTGGATCTCAACGGGCTGCAGCAGTACGGGTGGCCCGCCGCGCCCGGTGACCGGTTCGACCGCAGCGAGCCGATGGGCCACGTCGACCTGCAGAAGGTGTTCACCGGATTCGGGTGGAACGTCCTCACGATCGACGGGCACGACTTCGATGCGATCCTCACCGCCTACGCCGATGCCGATGCCCGCCGCGGTGCGACGGGCGTCCCCACGGTGATCATCGCGAAGACGACCAAGGGGGAGGGCGTCTCCTTCACCCGCGGCACCTACAAGTGGCACAACGGGGTGGCCACCCCCGAACAGCTCGAGATCGCACGACGCGATCTCGCGACGGCGGAGGGGGAGCGATGAAGGCGCAACGCGTGGTGTGGGGGGAGACCCTCGCGCAGCTGGCCGCGACCGACGACCGCATCGTCGTGCTCGACGGCGATCTCGCGACGTCCACGCGCTCGGACATCGTCGCCGAGGCGCGACCCGAGGCCTTCATCGAGGTCGGCATCGCCGAGCAGAACCTCGTCGGGATGGCCTTCGGCATGTCCACCCTCGGCTATCGCCCGTGGCTGTCGACCTTCGGCGTGTTCCTCACCAATCGCGCGCTTGACCAGCTCCGCATGCTCGTATCGCAGACGAAGGCGCCCGTGCGCATCGCCGCGGCGTACAGCGGCCTGCTCAACGGCTCCAGCGGCAAGACGCATCAGGACATCGAGGATCTCGCGATCATGCGCGCGATGCCGAACATGATCGTCATCGCGCCGGCGGACGAGTTCGAGCTCGCGGCGGCCGTGCGCTGGGCCAGCGGGCATGACGGGCCCGTGTACATGCGGGTCGCTCGGGATGCCGTCGCACCGGTGTTCGACGAGGGGAGGGAGTTCCGCCTGGGCGCACCCACCGTCGTCCGGGAGGGGGCGGACATCACCCTGATCTCCACGGGGGTGCAGACCTCTCGTGTGCTCGATGCGGCGCAGCTGCTGGCCGCCGATGGCATCGATGCCCGTGTCATCCACCTCGCGACCCTCAAACCGCTGGACGAGGACGCGCTGTGGGATCTCATCGGTGGGGAGCCTCACGTCGTCACCGTCGAGGAGCACACGCGCATCGGCGGTCTGGGCGGATTGGTCGCAGAGCTGGTGAGCGAGCGCGGGGCCGTCCGTCTCACGCGCATCGGTCTCGACGACCGCTGGTCCGAGTCGGCGCCGAACGACTTCCTGCTGGACAGGTACGGTCTCTCGGCCGAGAAGGTCGCTCAGCGCGTCGATGCCTGTCTGCGCGCTCCCATCGGGTGACCACGTGACGGTCGTGACGCCCGCCGGAGCCGAGCCGGGACGGGCCGATCGGGCGCGGACGCGTGTGGTGACGGTCACCCCTGCTCCGTCCATCGATCGCGTCTACGTCGTCGACGCCTTGCGCACCGGCTCCGTGAACCGAGCGCACCGCATAGAGGTCGACATCGGCGGCAACGGCGTCAACCTCGCGCGTGATCTCCGCGCGGCCGGCAACGACGTCGTCGCGGTGGTGCCGTTGGACCTCGAGTCGGTCGTCGATCTCGTGGACGATGCGAGTCTCTTCAGGGTCGTCCCTGTCGCGCACAGGCCTCGTGTGAACACGGTGATCGTCGGATCCGACGGCGTGACGACCAACGTAAACCAGGCGGCCACTCCCCTCACCGCACCCGAGTGGCGGTCGCTGCGTGCGGCGGCCGCGCAGGAGGTGCGGCGGCTCCGTCCCGATTGGGTCGTGGTCGGGGGGACTGTCCCCGCAGGGGCCGCGAGCCTCGATCCCGGACCCTGGGCCGATCTCGCCGGCGCCGGGGGAGGCCGGCTCTGTCTGGACTCCCCCGGGGCCGTGGTCGCGGGCTGGATCGAGCGCGGCGTCGTGCCCGATCTGGTGTCGCCGAATCTTGCGGAGCTCGAGGACGCGACGGGTCGCAGGATCGGGACCATGGGCGACGTGCTCGACGCCGCCGCGCGGCTGATCGACCGAGGGGTCGGGGCGGTGCTCGTGAGTCTGGGCGCCCGCGGTGCGGTGCTGGTCGACGGGGACGACATCCGGTGGGCGCGCACCCCTCCGGCACTCGTCGTCAACACGACGGGTGCCGGAGACGCGGCGCTCGCGGGTCTCGTCTCTCGCTGGAACGGCGACCGCGATGGCGCGGCGGCCGAGCGTGCGCTCACCGACGCTGTGCGCTGGGGACGCGCGGCGGTGAGTCGGATGGCGCCCACGATCGCTCCCGACGAGGTCGACTGCGTGCGAGTGGCAATCGACGCGCCTCCGCGGTCCTTGCGAGTGGATTGAGCCGAGCATTCTTGACACTAAGAACGATCCCATCGTAACGATAGTCGCCGCACGCGTACCGGTCAGACTGATGGGCCTCGGGAGCAACTGTCCGCTGCGCGGACTCGTTTTCTAGTACTCGTTTTATAACGGTTGGCGTGTCTTGAGGCTTGCCGAGCGAGCGAGGGTGACGCTGCCAACGCGCGGAGGCCCCATTCATGGGGCAAACGATGGGGCACCGAGTACGTGCTCGCACGTATGGGGAGGTACTTGAACGCAGATTCCGCACCGAGAATCGTTGATTTCATGCGGTTTTCTGCCCCCCTTGCGTGGGTGCTTGTTCAGGCGAGGGTAAGAGTTCAAGTCCCCCCTCGCGCACAGATTGTCCTGAGTGGCGACATAGTCTTCGAACTGGTCGCGACTCGGGAATTTTTTGTTCCTGGGCCAGAAGTTGTCGCGGCCCCGCCGCAGCTTCGCACGATCGATTCGAGTCGCTCACTGGCTCCTCGTAGGCTCAGATCATGGAATCTGTTGGGCAGACGACTCGCGCGGGCACCCTGCGCGGCGTCGGTGTTCTCTTGGTCGGTGTGGTGCTCGCGCTGTGGATCGTCTTCGGTCGATTTCTCTTCGGCGTGGGCGGTGAACTGGTCGTGCCGTATCTGCTGATCGGCGTGCTCGTCGTCGCGCTGCACATCCCTCTCGGCCGGGCCGTCACCCGCATGACGAACCGGGGCTTCACCCTGCGGCCGTCGACACGTGGCTCGCTGATCGCTGCATGGGGATGCGGCATCCTGCTCGGGCTCACCATTCCTGACATCACGCCCGACGGACTGCAGACGATCATCAGCGGGACGCAGCAGCCCACCCTCGACGTTGCGATCGGCGTCGCCAACCCGGCTGGGATCATCATGATCGCATTCACCTGCATTGCTCTGGTGCTGGCGAGTCAGGATGCGCACGGGCCGCGTCCCACGGAAGACGACGACTACTGACGGCTGCGCCGAGCACTCTTCGGCTGCGCGTTTTCATCCTCGCGCCGTCGGTTTTAAACAAGCTGGGTGCGCAGATAGTCGGCGTACCCGCCGGTGGCGCGGCCATACTGTCGCCCGCTCGTGAGGACCCACGCGTCGTCAGAGGCAACGATCTTCGCGCCTCCGCGCCGCATCTCTTCCACGAGACGAACATCCTCGTGCGCCGGGATGGGCGGGAAGCCTCCTACTGCGATCAGCGAACTGGCGCGAGTGCCGAGGTTGGCGCCGTGCACATGTCCGTTTGCGACCCCGGGGGTGTACCTCGCACGCCACGCAGCGATCTGCGCGTCGCTCAGGTCACGAAAATCGGGCCGCACTGTGCCGACGACGACGTCTGCGCCGTCATTGGCCAGCGCCACCTGATGCGTCAGCCAGTGACGCGGCACTGCCGAATCCGCATCGGTGTGCGCGAGCCACAATCGGTCAGCAGGAACTCGGGCCAACTGTCGCAGGGCGGCTTGCACGCCCGCTCCCCGGGCGACGCCCACCGAGCATGCGTCCACCGTGTGCACCGCCACCGGGAATTCTGCGGCGATCTGCGTTGATGCATCCGTGCATGCGTCGAGCACCACATGCACGACGACGTCGGAGACAGCAGCCCGCGCCGCTTCGGCGGCGTCGCACACCGAAGACAGGCAAGCGCCCAGCAGTGCTTCTTCGTCATGCACCGGAATGACGACAGCGATCGCGGAAAGAGGGTTGCGCATCACGGCCAGACTCCCGTCTCCGCGGCGACCGACTGCGCGTGCTCCGGGCGCGCGAAGACTTCGAGGACGAAGTCTTCTTCGAGATGGCTGGCGACAGAAAGGAAACCGGAGTGCGAGCGAACCTGCTCATGCACGTCGTCACCCGAAAGCGGCGCCCCGGCGATCGGATGCCGCCAGTGGCAGACGACGAACACACCATCGGCATCGAGGGATCCATCCACACGGTCCAGCACCTGGGCCCAGTCGGCCGCGCTCCAGTAGTAGGCCACCTCCGAGAGAACGATGAGGTCGAAGCGACCCTCGGGCCAGTCGGAAAGCAGATCCATTTCGCGAATCTGCACATGCGGCGCATCGCCCAGACGAACACGCGCCTTTTCGAGCGCGTGCGCTGACGCATCCACCGCGAGCACGTGCGCCGACCGTTCGGCCAGCATCCGCGTGAATGCTCCCGTGCCGCATGCGAGCTCCAGCACTCTCTCGTATCTCGGCCGCGGCAGGATGGCCGCGGTCAGTTCGCGCTTGCGCTGCTCGTACCAGCGAGTGTCTACGCCCCACGGGTCTGCCTTCCCCGTGTAGCGATCCTCGAACCATCCGCCGGTCACCGTGGTGAGTTCTTCCGGTGCGATGAACACTTCGTGCTCGCGCTGGAAGTGGCGCAGCATCTCGGCATGGATGATCGCCTCGTCGCCCGCTCGTTCCGACAGCGGCTCGAGCTGGCTGCGATGCCGTCGCAGCGCGCGTGCCTTCGACGAGCGCGTGGATTCATCCAGCGGCAGGGTGTGCCAGCCTTCGGTGCTCGCCGCTTTCGGGTCGCCCCAGTGCCAGAACCAGATCGGGTAGCCGAAGACCCGCAGGGTGCTCGTGCGCAGGTCGCGAACGATCTCGCCTAAGACGCGATGGTCGCGGTGGCCGTCCTCCCACCAGGGCGCGAGCACCGTCGAGGGCACCTGCTTCACACTCGCCAGCAGCCCTCGCGCATAGCGGCGCACCTCCGCCGCTTCTTCACGCAGGCCGCCATCCGGGAACCCCGCGAAGTGCACGGCAGCGCTCGGTGCGAGATCAGCCACCGCGTCGAGCAGCTCGTGGCGGCGGGCGCGCCGGAGGTCCGCGATCGATGACGGATGCGATGACTCGCCATCTGTCATGACCACCACCGTGACGGGGATGCCGAGGTTTCCTACGGCTGCGATGATGCCGCCAGCGCCCAGCGTCTCATCATCGGGGTGCGCTGCGAACACGATGAGCTGCTCCATGCTCATCGACATCTCTGCCGCGTCGGCCCACGGCGCAGCATCCGCCCAGGAATTCTCTGAAGTACCCGGGTCGCGGTGATCGAAGCTGGGCGCCATCACGCCACCACCGATCGGCCCAGCCGGGCGAGGTCTCGCTCGGCGTGATCCTGACGCAGGTAGATGCGCAGATCCGACACACGGCGCGCGTGCTCTTCGTCTGTGGTGAGCGGTCCGGGGCCGAGGCCGTGATCGGCCAGAGTGAGTACTCGTTCGGCCGCGTGCGCAGTGACCGCGCGCACGCGCTGCGCGAGGACGCGTGCATCTCCGGCGGATGCGTCGATGCGGGCCGCGGCATCCGTCAGTACCACTCGCGTCGCCCAGAGATGCGCATCCGCCTCGCCGTGCAGCATCTGCGCGATCTGATCGGCGCCACTGCGACTGGCGGCGCGGCCAAGTGCGTCGGCCACGGGGAGCACGCCGCCCCACCAGACTGCCGCGACTCCCATTCCTCCCCAGTGGAACCCTGGTCGCTTCAGGTACCACCCCGCATCCCCGACCGGCACGGCAGGCGTGTTGTGAAAGTCGACTGCGGCGCTGACGATACCGCTCAGCCCACGGGCGACCCACGGCCCGATCTGCGCCTCGACCGATGGATGCCGGAGCGAGACCGCGAACAGCTGCCGCTCATCATTGTTCACCCACGCGGTGACCAGCGCGTGACTCAGGCGTCCGGCCAGAGAACACCATGATTTCGTGCCGTCGAGTCGCCACGTTCCGTCACCATTCGCTTCGGCGGTGAGGCTGATCGGACCCTCCGCGGCATAGACACCCCACGACGCGGACTCATCCGCACCAATGGCGTCCAGCGCCTCCCGCGCGAGCGACCCGGTCGCCTGGGCTTCGGCGATGATGGCCAGCGCATCGAGATGCGGCTCAAGCACGCGGGCCGCGGCGACATCCAACGATGCGGCTGTGGCCAGCGCGCTCCAGCGGCCGGCTGTTCGCCCACTGCCCGGCTGCGAGACCAGCGGGCCCAGCCGCACGGCCCAGCCGATCGTCGCATCGAGGTCGACTCCGAGTCCGGCGACCTCCGTCGCGGCCTGCTCGATAACTTGAGCCTCAGCCGAGGCAGAATCCGTCAACACACGCATCATGCGAAGGGCTCCATCTTCTTGAGGTGGCGAGGGCGGCTCCGTATCGCGGCGCTGGAGCCAGTCGGTCGAGAGCGTCAAAATCGGCGGTCTCTGGCGCTGTGATGACATTGTCATGGCCGGGCACCGCAGTCGCGGGGCTTGACCGGCATATCGCCGTGGTGCTAACTGCGAGATGGGCGTGATCGATCGAATCACAAGCCTTCGCGCGTTCCTAACGATCTGCGCTTCCTTAGTCAAGCCCCTTATCGTGGCGGCGCCATTCCGCTCTGATGGATACAGCACGCACAAGATGCGTGCATGACAGCTGAACTGAAGGAGAAGATCATGGGTATCGACGACAAGATCAGCAACGAAGCAGAAGACCTCAAGGGCAAGGGCAAGGAAGCGGTCGGCGACGCTACCGACGACAAGGGTCTTCAGGCTGAAGGCAAGATGGACCAGGCCAAGGCGGGCGTCAAGAAGGCCGTCGAGGACGTGAAGGATTCGCTCGACTGACGAGCGAACTGACCCCTGCGTTTGTGCTTGACGCGATCCCCACGCGCTGCGCAGTCCCCACGCAGGGAAGATGAGAAGCTGCCGACCCCGATCCCCAGGGGCCGGCAGCTTTCTTCGTTCCTCGGAGCGTGCAACCGTCAGGCGTACATTGGGAGGCATGGTCGGCAGCATCCCGGCATCCATGCGTGCCGCGTTCATCCACGCGACGGGACCCGCCGAATCGATCGAAATCGGAGAGGTGCCGGTTCCCACGCCGGGACCGGGCGAGGTGCTGGTGAAGAACACGGTTCTCGCGGTCGATCACGTCGACACCTTCGTGCGCTCTGGGGCGTACCGCACTCCGCTTCCAGCGCACGGGCCGTTCATCGTCGGCCGTGACCTGGTCGGCGTCGTGGCGGAGATCGGCGATGGCGTCACCGGTTTCGCGCCCGGCGACCGGGTGTGGTGCAACAGCCTCGGCCACGACGGCAGGCAGGGCTCGTTCAGCGAGTATTCGGTGGTGGAAGCTGAGCGGCTGTATCCGCTTCCGGAGGGCGTCGAGGCTGATGCTGCGGCCGCCGTACTGCACGTCGCGGCCACCGCCTGGATCGGGCTCTTCCGCGAGGCACAGCTGCAATCCGGGGAGACGGTGTTCATCGGCGGGGCCGGGGGTGCGGTGGGCTCGGCGTTCGTGCAACTGGCGCATGCGGCCGCAGCCCGGGTGATCGCCACCTGCTCGCCGAAAGATTTTGAGTGGTGCCGCGCCAGCGGCGCAGACATCGTGATCGATTACCACGACGATGATGCGCTCGCGCAGGTGCGTGCTGCGGCACCCGGCGGCGTCCATGTGTGGTGCGACACCTCCGGCCATCATGACTTCGAGGCGACGCTGCCCGTCATGCGGCAACGCGGGCGGATGCTGCTCATGTCAGCGCTCGCCGCCGCGCCACCGCTGCCGGTCGGTGCCGTGTACACGTCTGACTTGCAGCTGCGCGGCTTCGCGATCAGCAACGCCACCGTCGACGACCTTGCGGCCGCGGCCGAGGTGATCAATCGCATGCTCGCCGCCGGTACGCTCCGCGGACGCATCGCCACCGTGCTGCCGCTCGACCGGACCGCGGATGCGCACCGAATGCTGGAGTCGCACGCGGTCTCCGGGAAGATCCTCGTCCGGCCCTGACCACGCCACCCGGTACGCCCAGTTGCCGAGAAACCATCTCCTGCACGAGAAACCACGTGCCAGCTGGTTTCTCGTGCAGGAAGTGGTTTCTCGACGGGTGTTGTGCGGCGGATGCGGTGAGTGGCCGCTGCGAAAAACGTGGTCAGCGTCGGTGCCGCCAGCGGCTCACACCGATTCCGCCGACGGCAACCGCTACCCCGGCCAGCAGCAGGGGCGACTCGAAGACGACCACAGCCGCGACCCCTGCCAGAGCGGCGAACAGCAGTCCGTCCAGCGCCCAGGCCAGTCGCACCGCCGCGCCGAGGTCTCCCATCGGCGTCGGCATCGGCGTGAGCAGTGCGACCGGCAGTGCACCTTTCAGAGCGGTGGCGATGCGTGCGGCGATGGCCAGCATCCCCACCGCAAACGAGCTGACGAGCGGTGCGAGCACGGAGATGCCCATGATCACTGCGCATGCACCCGCCGCCCCGACCAGCACGACCGCGGCGACCGCGATGGGAAACAGCGCATGGTTGGCGAGCAGGCGCTCGTCGCCGATCCCGTACAGCGCGAAATCCGATGCGACGCTCGTGGCGTGCCGGATGCCGTCAGTCAGTGGCCCCATACCGGCGAAGGCGATGATTCCGGCGAGCGTGCCCAGCATCCATCCCGGTGCCAATGGGGCGCTCGCGACGGCAATCAGGACCCCGGCCGCGGCGAGAGTGAGGATGCCGGTCAGCAGCCGTCCCGGCGTGCGGACGGCTCCGACCGCATCGCGCACGAGGAAGGTCAGCGGCAGTCGCCCGGCCGAACGCACGGCGCGGATCCGCCTGCCAATTCCGGGTCGCAGCTGGTAGACCGTCGTCGCCGACGCGAAGTCCATCCCGGTGGCATGCGTCATGGCCGATTGCCAGCGCAGTGACTGGGCAGACAGCTCGGCGAATCGGAGCCGGTTCAACAGCGTCGGCGCCGCTGCGCACAGGGCGAGCGTCAGAGCCCACAGTCCGGCGAGAGCCTGAAGGCTTCCGTCGCCGGAATAGAGGAGTCCGAACCATCCCCACGGCGTGAAGGGAACCAAGGTGGGAACGGATGCGGTGACTGTGCCAAGTGCGAGCACGCCCAGCGCGAGGAACGTCGCTGTTCGCGGCAGCGCTTGCCCCGCGAGCCAGAGCATCGCGGTGATGATGCCGATGAGCGCGCTGGCGATGATGAAGACGGTGGCGTGGAGCGGAGCGACCAGACCATGGCTCGCGAGACTGACGGCGATCAACCCGCCGATGACCGTTGCCGTGGCGACGACGACCCCCGCGCTGCGCAGCAGCGGCCCGCGAAAGACACGCGATCGCCGGACGTCGCTCGTGACGAACGCGTGGATGAGGAATGGTGGGCGAAGCGCGGGTCCGCGATCTCGCCCCGCGAACAGCGCACCAGCCCAGAGGGCGGCGACCGCGAACATCGCGACCTGTCTGGCGGTGGCTGAGGTGAGCGCGGCCACCACTTCGGGACTGGTCATGCTCACCCAGATCGCGCGTGCGACAGGGGCGACGGCGACGAGCGCAACCATCAGCGCCAGGTAGATGACGTAGACGCGCTCGCCGGAGGGGCGCGCCCGGGCATTGCGCCAGATCGCGAGTGCCGCGCGGAGGCGGCGGACCGGATGGCGTCGCTGAGCACTGAGGATGCGACTGTTCACGCCGCCGCCTCGAGCGTCAGCATCCGATCGCCGAGGCCGTCTGCGATCACGTCACTGTGGGTGGCGACGACGAGCGTCGCTCCCCCATCGCGGCGTGAGCGCAGCACACGCACGACGGTCTCGATGTGCTCGGGATCGAGACGCTGCTCGGGTTCGTCGAGGATCAGCACGTCGAACGGACGCACCAGCACCAGCGCGAGACCGAACAGCTGCGTCTGGCCCGACGAGAGTTCGTGCGGAAAGCGGGCGTGCAGGGTGCGCAGCCCCAGATCTGCGAGCACCTCGTTCGCGCGGGCAGTGCTGTCCTCGCGCCGGTCGAACCACGTCGCCGCGACCAGTGCGACGTGATCGAGCAGGGTCAGGTCGGGGGCCATCGGCGGAAGACCGATCATCACCGCGACGCGTCGACGGAAGCGCGGGTCTCGCTCTGAGACGGCCGCGTCGCCGATCTGCACCGTGCCGCTCGAAGGCGTGCGACTGCCGGCCAACACGCGCAGCAGCGTTGATTTGCCCGTGCCGTTGCGACCGCGCACGATCAGCGCCTCACCGGGCTGCGCGCTCGTCGAGACCGGCGCGAGCAGCGTCACATCGTCCGCGACGACGCTCACCTCGCTCACCTCGATCACAGCTTCACCCTCTCACGCCCGGCACGCGCGTCCCCCACGCGCTCTCTCGTGCGCGCGCCGCAATCACCGAGAAACCACTTCCTGCACGAGAAACCACATGCCACGTGGTTTCTCGTGCGGCAAGTGGTTTCTCGGCGGATGTTGTGCGGCGGATGCGGCGAGTGGCCGCGGCGAGCGGGGGCGCGCGGGCAGCGGCGGATGCTGGCAGCAGACGTGCGCGATGGGCACGCGGTCTCATCCAAAAGGTGGAGACGGGGTTCACCCTCTTACGCGATGTCCGAAAACGCCGAAATTGATGGAGTAGGTGACATGGCATCCTCTCGTCTTCGTTCTCGCTTCTCCGACAAGCTGACCTCGCGTCGCGGCGCATGGATCTCGCTCGGCATCGTCGTGCTCATCATGGTCGCGCTGTTCGGCGCATTCGGCTCGGCAAAGGCTCCCGCCGGCAACGCGCAGGCGCCAGCCGACTCCGAATCGTCGCAGGCGAGCGAGCTGATGCAGCAGTTCCCGAATGCCGACCGGCAGTCGGTGCTCGTGGTGGCTTCCCGCGATGACGACGCGGCGCTGACCGAGCAGGACCAGGCCGACCTCAAGGCGCTGCTGCCCGTGCTCGACACCCACGCGGATGCCGACTCCAACGGACCGCTGGTCAGCGACGACGGAAAAGCCGCATTACTGGTCACGCCGATCAAGGTCGGTGAGAGCAACACCGACACCGCAGAGGTGATCAAGGCGATCCGCACCGACATCGCCGACAACCCGATCGACGGCCTCACTCTTCAGGTCACCGGCGGCCCCGCCTTCGGCGCCGACATCGCGGCATCCTTCGACGGAGCGAACTTCACCCTCCTGCTGGTGACGATCCTCATCGTCGCGCTGCTGCTCATCATCACCTACCGCTCCCCCGTGCTGTGGCTGGTGCCGCTCATCGTCGTCGCACTCGCCGACGGCCTCGCCGGACGCATGACCGCCGCCGCTGGCGCCGCATGGAACCTGCAGTTCGACTCCGGCATCATCAGCGTGCTCGTCTTCGGAGCCGGCACGAACTACGCGCTGCTGCTCATCTCGCGCTACCGCGAGGAGCTGCTGCAGAACGACGACCACCGCCAGGCGCTCAGCACGGCATGGCGCAAGACGGTGCCGGCGATCGTGGCATCCAACGTCACTGTCGTTCTGGCCCTGCTCACCCTCGTGCTCGCCGTCATCCCCGGCACCCACGGACTCGGTGTCTCGTCGGCCATCGGACTGCTCATCGCGCTCGCCGCAGTCGTGTTCATGCTGCCGCCGTTCCTTGCGGTCTGCGGCCGCAAGGTGTTCTGGCCGTTCGTGCCCCGTCCCGGCCAGACGCGCCCGCAGGGCCGCGCATGGCGCCGCATCGCATCCGGTGTCGTCCGGCGCCCCGCGCGCAGCCTGCTCGCCGGCGTTGCGCTGCTCGCCGTGATGGCCGCGGGCCTGATCGGCACCTCGGTCGGACTCGACCAGGTCGAGAAGTTCCGCGTGCAGTCCGAGTCGGCCACCGGTCTCGAGGTCGTCTCCGCGCACTTCGCACCCGGCGAGGCGCAGCCGATCTTCATCGTCGCCGACAGCGCCGAAGCGGATGCCGTCGTCGCCGCCGCCAAGGACGTCGAGGGTGTCGTTCGCGCGCATCCCGTCGGCACCACCGACGACGACTCGCTCACCAAGATCATGGTCACCAGCGAATACGCACCCAGCACCACCGAGAGCCTCGACCAGATCGGCGAGCTTCGTGCGGCCGTGCACGCGGTGCCGAATGCGGATGCCGTCGTCGGCGGCGCTGTCGCGACAGACGTCGACGCGAGAGAGGGCAACCAGGCGGATCTGCTGCTGATCGCACCGCTGGTGCTCGCCGTCAGCTTCCTCGTGCTGCTGGTGCTGCTGCGTTCCATCGCGGCGCCGGTGCTGCTGCTCGTGGTCAACCTGGCCAGCGCGCTCGCCGCGATCGGTGCGGGATCGTTCCTGAGCCGGATGCTGTTCGGCCAGCACGCTCTCGATCTGCAGGTGCCGCTGCTGGCATTCCTCTTCCTCGTCGCGCTCGGCATCGACTACACGATCTTCCTCGTGCACCGCGCTCGCAACGAGGCCGCCACCCGCGGCACGCGCACCGGCATGATCGAAGCCGTCGCGCACACCGGCAGTGTGATCACCAGTGCGGGCATCGTGCTCGCGGCCGTCTTCGCCGCCCTCGGGGTGCTGCCACTGGTCACACTCGGCCAGCTCGGTCTCATCGTCGGGGTGGGCGTGATCGTCGACACCCTGGTGGTGCGCACGATCATCGTGCCGGCGATCTTCAGCCTCGTGGGCGATCGCATCTGGTGGCCGGGTCGTCCGGGCGGGCAGGATGAAGGACACAAGGGCGCGAACACGCCCGCCGTCGAGGAGCCGCAGAACGGGTCGGATGGAGAATTGACGCATGAGTCTCGTCAACGCACCGCTGACGCACACTGACCCGATCGGGTCCGCACCGATCGGCTCGATGGTGCGGGCCATGCAGATCGGTCAGCACCTCATCGCCGCAGCCCTCACCGCGATCGGCGTGATCCGTGCGATCGGCGATGGCGTCTCGATCCCCGCCGCGGTGATCTCGGGGCTGGCGATCCTCGCCTGGCACACCGCGGGCACGATCCTGCCGTCGAAGGGCGGTTCGCGTGCCCTGATCGTCGGGTGGCTGATCGGCTTCGCAGTGATCTGGATCGCGGCCGTCTCGGTCTCGGCCGAGTTCGTCTGGGTGGCGTTTCTGCTCTGGCTGCTCGCCGGACACCTGCTGCCGGTGCGCTGGGGGCTGCTGTTCTCGGCACTGATCCTGGCGATCGTGATCGTCGCACCAATCGTGCACCACGGCACGACCAGCTATGCGAACGTCTTCGGCCCGCTCATCGGCGGCGTCTTCGCGTTCGGCATCTCGCGCGGGTATCTGCAGCTGCTGCGCGACGCCGCCGAGCGCGAGCGTCTGGTCGCCTCGCTCACCCGCACCCAGCAGGAGATGGCCGATCTGCAGGACGAACTCGCCCTCGCCCAGCGGCACTCCGGGGCGATCGCCGAACGCACCCGCATCTCGCGCGACATCCACGACACCATCGCGCAGGGCATCTCCTCGATCCGGCTCCTCGCCCACGCCGGCGGCAACCGCACCGATGACGCCGATGCCGTGCGCACCTTCGCGCAGGTCGAAGCGCTCGCCGGTGACAGCCTCGGCGATGTTCGCCGCATCGTCGCCGCCCTCGCGCCGGCAGAGCTCGAAGACGATGCGCTCGCCGCAGCACTGCAGCGGATGCTGGATCGCCTGCACGACGAGACCGGCCTGCAGGTCGAGCTGCATGTCGATGACACGCTCCCGATCCTGCCGACCGAAGTCGAGGTCACGATGCTGCGCACCGCGCAGTCGGCGCTGGCCAACGTGCGGCTGCATGCGCAGGCGAGCCGCGTGGTGATGAGTCTCATCGATGCGGAAGACACCGTGCGTCTGGACATCATCGACGACGGCTCGGGGTTCGATCTCGCGGCGTGGGAGCAGCAGAGCGACACGGGCTCCTCCAGTTACGGACTGCGGTTCATGAGCGCGCGGCTGCGAGAGCTCGGCGGCGGTCTCGACGTCGAGAGCACACCCGGCGAGGGCACTGCGATCTCAGTGCATCTGCCGATCCACTCCCCCGCCCCTGGGCATCCGTCCGTCTCCGCCGAATCCGAGGAGCCGTCATGACCACCGTTCTGCTCGTCGACGACCACCCCGTCGTGCGCAGCGGCCTGCGCGCTGTGATCGACACCGGTGACACCGTGCAGGTCATCGGCGAAGCCGCCACCGGCGAAGAGGCCATCACGCTCGCCGAGCATCTGCACCCGGATGTCGTGCTGTGCGACCTGCGCCTCGGTGATGGCATCGACGGCATCCAGACCACGCTGGCGCTGCGCGCGCTCGATCCCGCCCCGGCTGTGCTGATTCTGACCACCTTCGACCGCGATGCCGAGATCCTCGGTGCGATCGAGGCGGGAGCCGCCGGCTACCTGCTCAAGGATGTCGCTCCAGAGGTGATCGTCGACGGCATCCGCCGTGCCGCCGCCGGAGACGTGTTCCTCGCACCCGATCTCGCCTCGCGCGTGCTGCGGGGCATGCGCAATCCCCTGCCGAAGCTCACCGAGCGCGAACTCGAGGTGCTGCGCCTGCTCGCGAAGGGCGCCGCGAACAAAGAGATCGCGCGCACGCTCTTCGTCACCGAGGCGACCGTCAAGAGTCACCTCGCTCACATCTTCACCAAACTCGATGTCGACAGCCGATCACGCGCCATTCACCTGGCGCAGGAGACCGGCCTCATCTGATCGCCACGACGGTCTCGAAAGGAAATCCCATGAAGAAGTTGTTCAACGCCGCGTTCATCTACATGATCCTCGGCGTCTCTGCCGGTCTGTTCTACCGCGAATTCACCAAGGCCAATGATTTCCCGGCGGGCGAATTCACCCAGCTCGCCGTCGTGCACACCCACCTGCTCACGCTCGGATTCATCGTGCTGCTGATCGCGCTCGTCCTCGAGAAGACGTTCGCGTTCTCGAACAGCCCGAAGCTGTTCGGCTGGTTCTTCTGGCTGTACAACGCCGGCCTCGTGCTCACCGCGGGAATGATGGTCTGGCACGGCATCCTCACCGTGCTCGGTGAAGAGTCGTCGGCGATGATCTCCGGCATCGCCGGGCTCGGCCACATCCTGATCACCGCCGGCATGATCTTCTTCTTCCTCGCCCTTGGCCGCGCGGTCACGAAGAGCGCCAAGGAATCCCCCGCACCGGTGGCGGCCTGAGATGACTCCCGCAGCGGAACTGCGTGAGACTCCGCCGACCCGGCGGGAATGGCTGAGTCTCGCCGTTCTCTCGATCGGGCTCGGCCTCATCGTGCTCGACGGCACCATCGTCGGCGTCGCGCTTCCCGCGATCATCGGCGACCTGGGACTCGACCTGACTGATGCGCAGTGGGTCAACAGCCTCTATGCCGTGCTACTGGCGGCTCTGCTGCTGGCGACGGGCAAGCTCGCCGACCGCTGGGGGCGCAAGCGGCTGTTTCTGGCCGGGCTCGTCATCTTCATGGGCGGCAGTCTGCTGGCCGCCCTCGCCGCGACCGCAGGCCCGCTGATCGGCGCCCGTGCCGTGCAGGCCGTGGGCGCGGCGCTGATCATGCCGTCGACGCTCTCGACGGTGAACGCCGTCTTCCGCGGCAAGTACCGCGCGGCCGCATTCGGGGTGTGGGGTGCCGTCATCTCGGGAGCCGCCGCCATCGGACCGCTCGCCGGCGGCGCGCTCACACAGTGGGCATCGTGGCACTGGATCTTCCTCGTGAACCTCCCCCTCGGCGCCCTCGTGCTGGTCTCCGCGATCTTCACCGTTCGCGAGACCCGTGGTGGCGCGCAGCGCCCCGGTGCGGACGTCGACGGTGCGCTGCTCAGCGCAATCGGGTTCGGCGCCCTCGTCTTCGCCGTCATCGAGGGTCCCGAGTTGGGCTGGTGGAAGCCGAAGACCGACTTCTCGCTGTTCGGGTGGATGTGGCCGAAGGATGCTCCGCTGTCGATCGTGCCGGTCGCGTTCGCGATCGCTGTGGTCGCGATCGTGCTGTTCGTGATCTGGGAGCGGCATCGTGAGAAGGTGCAGCGTTCGGCGCTGCTCGATCTCGGACTGTTCTCATTCGAGACCTTCTCGTGGGGAAACGTCACCGCCGCCATGGTCGCCATCGGCGAATTCGCGATTCTCTTCGCGCTGCCGCTGTACCTCGTCAACGCGCTCGGTCTCGACGTGATGGGTGCCGGGCTCGTGCTGGCGGCGATGGCCGTCGGAGCCTTCCTCTCCGGAGCGGCGGCACGGCATCTCGCCGCGCGCTTCGGGTCACCGGGCACCGTGCTGATCGGTTTGGGTCTGGAGGTCATCGGCATCGTCGTGCTCGCGCTGATCATCCGCGCTGACAGCCCCGGATGGCTGGTCATGATGCCGCTGGTCGCGTACGGGCTGGGCCTGGGCCTGGCATCCGCTCAGCTGACGGGCACGGTCTTGCGAGACATTCCCGTCGACGTCTCGGGTCAGGGCTCTGCCACGCAGAGCACGGTGCGGCAGATCGGTTCAGCGCTCGGCACGGCGATGTCGGGAGCGGCCCTGTCGATGTCGCTCGCGTTCACACTGCCGTCGGCGTTGGACGCCGCCGGAATCACCGGGAAGGCTGCGGATCAGATTGCAGACGCGACGCGGCAATCCGCCGGCACGACCATCACGCAGCTGCGGATGCAAGGCGACGCGAGTTCGTTCGGCGATCACACGGCGGCGGCGGTAAACGCTCTGGCGAGCGGATTCGCGGATGCTACGCGCTGGTCGCTGCTGTTCGCGGCGATCTTCCTGTTGCTGGGCTTCGTTGGTGCGCTGCGCCTGCGAGCGGCAGCGGCACGGGAGTGATCACTTCTCGACGACCCGCGTTTCGCAACTGAGCCGGGGTGGGAGCACGAGGTGCGGCACGGAGGGGAAGGTGCCTCACTGGGCTCCTGATCCCGCTCCGTGCCTGCTGTTCTCCCCTCGTTCTTTCACCAGGGGTGCCTTGATCCGAAGACTTTGGCCCTCTCCTCCTCTATGGTGAAAGAGCATGCGTGTTCAAAATCGATCGTTCTGCTGAATCCCCGTCAGCGTGGGCTCTCCCCAGTGCCCGACGATCCACGCGTGCGCTTGGCCCTCTCGTTTAGCGCAGTCCCCAATGTGCTATGCGAGGGGGCCGTACTCATCATGACACCTTTTTGTCGATTTGTCCCCCATATGGGGGACAAATCCTTCTGAGCGTGTGTATGCTGAACGTGACGCACCCTCCGGTCGTCTTCGGCCCTCATCGCTCCCCCCGCGGTGAGGGCCTTTACTTTTTCCGGCTCCCGGGGGCAGGGAGCCCTGGTTGCGAAGGAAAAACCTAATGCAACATTTAGGTCACCATTTGCTGTGCGTTACCGTCGGGCGCGTCGCCTGAGATAGCGTTAGCCCAGTCGATGCACACTGCGTCGGCATAGCAATCAGTAGAACGGCAGTAAATGAGCACCCAGGGCACTGTTAAGTGGTTCAACTCGGAGAAGGGCTTCGGCTTTATCTCCCCTGACGACGGAGGCGCCGACGTTTTCGCGCACTACTCCGCCATCACCTCAAGCGGTTACCGCTCGCTCGACGAGAACCAGCGCGTCGAGTTCGATGTGGCACAGGGCCCCAAGGGCCTGCAGGCTGAGAACATCCGCCCTCTCTGAGGCGGAACTGAAATCCCCGTCGGACGCTGTAAAACAGCATCCGACGGGGATTTCTGCGTTTTCCGTTGGCCGCGGGGTCAGCCGAGCAGCGCGTGCTGCAGTTCGGCGGTGTCGCCCACGCGCAGCATTGCGCCGTCGCTCTCACTCTCTGCGCCGAAGCCCCAGTCGACGAAGATGACGGGGATGCCGTATTCGGCGGCGCCGTCGATGTCGTGGTGGCGATCGCCGATCAGCACCGGACGCGATGTGTCGACGCCGGCGGCCCGCAGTCGCTCGAGCGCTTGACCGATGACGAAGGCCTTGCCGTCAGTCCGGCCATCGGGGCCTGATCGGGCGCCCGAGATCGCGGTGAAGCCGTCGATCAGTTCGTGGTGCTCGAGAATCGCCCGCACCTGATTCTCGGGTTTGGTGCTGGCGGTCGCCTGCGGAATGCCGGCGAGCTGCACAGCATCCAGCACTGCGGGCACACCCGGGTAGATTTCGACAGCCGCCGCGTACCCATCCGATGCGGCGAGGGTGCGGTACCGCGCGACGGCCTCTTGCGCCTGCTCCGGGTCCATTCCGGCGTGCCGCTCGAACGACTCGTACATCGGTGGACCGATCCAGAGCGACAGCTGATCGGCATCCGGCTCGGGAAGACCGTACGAGGCGAGCACTTGGCGAAGGCGGGGGAGGATCCCGGCGGATGCGTCGGCGATGGTGCCGTCGACGTCCCAGAGGATGCAGGAATAGGCGTGAGCAGACATGCTGCCAGCCTAAGCCGCGGCCACGCCCCCGCACGGGATGCGACGGCGACGGTGCCGTCTGGGGTGTCAGAACAGCCGGGGAACTCCCGACTCGATGCCCTTCATGTCTTCGTAATCGAGGACAAGACAGCGGATGCCGCGGTCCTCGGCGAGCACGCGCGCCTGCGGCTTGATCTCCTGAGCGGCGAACACGCCCTGCACGGGGGAGAGGTGCGGGTCGCGCCGGAGCAGCTCGAGGTACCGGGTCAGCTGTTCGACGCCGTCGATGTCGCCGCGTCGCTTGATCTCCACGGCGATGGCGGCTCCGTCAGCATCCCGCACCATGAGGTCGACCGGACCGATCGCCGTCGGGTACTCGCGGCGCACGAGCGTCGCGCCGGCCGAGATGAGCTCTACCTGCTCGGCCAGCAGCCGCTGCAGGTCGGCCTCCACGCCGTCTTTCTGCAGGCCGGGATCGATGCCGAGCTCATGCTGCGAATCGTGGATGATCTCGTAGATCTGCACGCGCAGCGCGTCGCCGGTCTTCTTGTGCGTCACGCGCCATACCTCGACGACGCCGGCGATGGCCTCTTCTTCGCCGGGCTCGTCGGATGCCAGTGAACACGGGGGGCTCATCCAGTTCAACGGCTTGTAGCTGCCGCCGTCCGAGTGCACCAGCAGGCTGCCGTCGCCCTTGTGCACCAGGAGGCGCGTGGCGAGGGGCAGGTGGGCGTTGAGCCGACCGGTGTAGTCGACGGAGCAGCGGGCGATGACGAGTCTCACCGTTCCCACAGTACCGGGACGCGGGCGCGGGCGACCGGTGTCAGCCGGGATCAGCCCGTCTTCGTCTTCTCATCGTCGCGCAGCGGGCGGGCGGCGCCCGAGAACAAGCCCGACAGCGCCACCAGCACGACGATGATGTACAGCGTGTTCAGCAGGCCGAAGTGCTCGCTGATCAGGCCGAGCAGCGGCGGGCCGCTGAGAAAGGCGATGTAGCCGATGGTGGATGCTGCGCTCACGCGGGCCGCCGCCTTGGCGGGATCATCTGCCGCAGCCGACATGCCGAGCGGGAAGCCCAGCGATGCGCCGATTCCCCACAGTGCGGCACCGAGCAGCATCAGCGGCACGGTCTCGGCGAGGATGAACAGCAGGATGCCGGAGACCGCCGCCACTGCCAGCACGCGCAGCACCAGCACGCGGCCGAAGCGGTCGACGAGCGGTCCGCCGAAAAGGCGCACGATGGTCATGCCGATCGAGAAGACCGCCAGGGTCACCGCCCCCATACCGGGTTCCTGCTGGTGGCCTTCGACGGCGCCCAAAGCGATCCAGTCATTGGCACCGCCCTCGGCGAACGACATGCCGAGCATGATCACGCCCAGTGCGTAGGTGCGCGGTTCGCGCCAGGCCGACAGCGCCGTGTGCATCCGCTCGCGCCACGCCGGCTTCTCATCCGGCATCGGGTCGAGTCCGGCTTCACGCGAGGGCACGTTGAAGAAGCAGACGACCGCGGCCACCGCGATGATCGCGCTGATGGCACCCGCGTGGACTGCTACGTTGAGCCCGAGATGCGCGGCCAGCGCACCGAGGCCGGCACCGATCACCGTCCCGAAGCTGAAGAACGCATGGAACACCGGAAGGATGGTCTTGCCGGTCTGCTGCTCGATGGCCGTCGCCTCGACGTTCATCATCACGTCGACGGATCCGTTTCCGAATCCGAACAGCATCATGCCGATCATGACGACGGGGATCGCCCCGAAGACGTCGGCGCCGAGGCCGATCAGGCAGACGCCCGCACCGAACATCAGCATGGTGATCAGCATCCCGAGTCGCGCGCCCGTGCGCGCCATCACGGCGGGGCTGGTCGAGATTCCCAGGATCGACGAGATCCCCATCGCCAGCAGCAGCAGGCCGATCTGCGCCTTGTCGATCTCGAGCGACGCGGCGATGCTCGGCACCCGCGATGCCCACGTCGAGATCGAGAGTCCGCTCGCGAGGAAGATCGTGAAGATCGCCGTGCGCCAGCGCACGAACTGCGAGCGGGTGAGTGCGGTGTCCATCCGATCATCGTAATCGAATCGATTCGGTGTCCGCACCGAAAGCCGCGTTATCCTCGAACCATGAGCACTGCAGGCCGTCGCGCGACCATCGCCGATGTCGCGCGCGCCGCGGGCGTCTCGACGTCGACGGCATCGGTCGTGTTCAGCGGCAAAGTGCACGTGGCCGAAGCCACCCGCGAGCGGGTGCTCGCCGCCGCGGGCGAACTCGGCTATGCCGGCCCCGATCCGCGCGCGGCATCTCTGCGCACCGGACGCAGCGGAATCGTCGGGGTCGTGCTCGGGGGAGAGCTGCGACACGCGTTCCTCGACCCGGTGACGACCGTGATGATGGACGGCCTGTCCGACGCACTCGATGTGGCCAGTGTCGGCCTGCTGCTGCTGCGCGACGACCCGCGCGAAGACGACGCCCCGCCGATCGCCGATGCCCCGATCGATGCGGTCGTGCTGATCGGCTGCTCGGGCCGCGCTCGTGCCGCGCTGGACGTGGTGCGCCATCGTGGCGTACCGGTGGTCGTGATCGAGGGCGATGCCGGTGACGACACCCCGCAGATCACACTCGACAACCAGCAGGCGAGCGCACGGATGGCTCAGCACGTATTCCAACTGGGGCATAGAGACGTCGCGGTGATCACCCTGCCACTGGATGCGGGGCGCGAGCGCGCCAGGCTGACCGTGGAACGTCTGGCCGCCGGCACCCTGGACGTCACCCTCGACCGGCTGGCCGGGTTCCGAGAGGTGTTCCCCGACGCACCCGGCATGACGGCGGCAGGGAGCCTCATCGACGAGGGGATCATCGCCGCCCGGGCGCTGCTGACGGATGCTGACGGTGCACTGCGCCACGACCGACCGACCGCGATCGTTGCGCAGAGCGATCTGCTCGCCGTCGGCGCGATCCGTGCCGCGGAAGAACTCGGACTGCACGTGCCGGCTGACCTGACCGTCGTCGGCTTCGACGGTATCGACGCCGACGGGCTGGGCTCGCAGCGGCTCACCACCATCGCCCAGCCTGCGCTCGCCAAGGGTCGGGCAGCGGGGGAGCAGATCACGCGGATGCTGGCTGGCGAGGCAGGGGAATCGGTGCACTTCACCTGCACGTTCCAAGACGGCGAGACGTCGGCACCACCAGCATCCTGACCACACCGCTCACTATTCATGTGACAGAACGGGGTCAATGCATAGACCGCGCTCGATAGAATGACAGAAATCGCCCGCCCGTGCCGGAAGGTCTCGACGAGCTTGAGGAGCCGCTTATGCTGTTGCTCCTCGCGGTGTTCCTGGCCGGGGCGCTCATCCTCCCCGTGCTGGTTCGCTGGCTCGGAGCTCAGGCATTCGTCATCGCGGCGCTTGTGCCGGCAGCCGCTTTCGTCCACGCGCTGACGCGCACTCCCGAGGTGCTCGACCCGAAGACCGCGCCCTTCGAGGATTACGACTGGATCCCGCAGCTGGGCCTACATCTGTCCATGCGCATGGACGTGCTGGGCTGGGTGCTCACGCTCATCGTCACCGGCGTCGGCGCGCTCGTGCTGCTGTACTGCCGCTGGTACTTCTTCGACGACGCGGCAGAGGTCGGCCAGTTCGCCGGAGTGCTGCTCGGCTTCGCCGGCGCCATGTATGGCCTGGTGCTCACCGACGACCTCGTCATGCTGGTGATGTTCTGGGAGCTCACCAGCATCCTCTCTTACCTCCTCATCGGTCACTACCGGCACCGTGCAGCGAGCCGACGCGCGGCGCTGCAGGCGCTGCTGGTGACGACGCTCGGCGGACTCGTCATGTTCGTCGGCGTCATCCTGCTCGTCGTGGACGCGGGCACCGGCAGCATCCAGCAGCTTCTGGAGCTGGCCCCGACCGGACCACTGGTGGATGCCGCGGTCATCATGCTTCTGGTCGGCGCGATCAGCAAGTCAGCTCTGTTCCCGTTCCACTTCTGGCTGCCTGGTGCGATGGCGGCGCCGACTCCGGTGAGCGCCTACCTGCATGCCGCGGCGATGGTGAAGGCGGGCATCTATCTCATCGCGCGCTTCGCACCGATCTTCGCGCTGTCGACACCGTGGCGGCCGATCGTCATCAGCCTGGGCGTGCTGACCCTTCTGCTCGGGGGCATCCAGGCGCTGCGCGAGACCGACCTCAAGCGCATTCTCGCCTTCGGCACGGTGAGTCAGCTCGGCTTCTTCACCGTCGTGATCGGCTTCGGCACACCGGCGGCCGCGCTCGCGGGCCTCACGCTCGTGATCGGTCATGCGCTGTTCAAATCCGCGCTGTTCCTCATCGTCGGGGTGATCGACCGGCAGCTGTCCACGCGTGACATCACGGAGCTGTCCGGCGTCGGTCGGCAGGCGCCGGTGATGGCGACCGCGGCGTTCATCTCGGCGGTGTCGATGATGGGCATTCCTCCCACGATCGGGTACGTCGCCAAGGAATCCGCCCTCACAGCGCTGATCGAAGACGCGCAGCAGGGCTCGGTGTGGGGCTGGGTCGCACTGATCGGCGTGACCCTCGGTGCGGTGCTCACCGTCGCCTACGGCGCGCGCTTTCTCTGGGGTGCGTTCTGGCGCAAGAAGGATGCTGCCGGCGCATATATGCCGAAAACGGCATGGCCGGATCCGCCGGTCGGCTTCCTGTCGGCACCGATCATCCTCGCCGGCCTCAGCATCGCGGCGGGCATCGGCGCTCCCGCACTCGACGTCGCCGTCCGCGGCTATGCGATCACGGTGCTGCCTCCCGGATCAGAGGCATCACCCGAGCCCGGCCACCTCTCGCTCTGGCACGGATTCGAACCCGCGCTGTTCGTCTCGTTCGGAGCGATCCTGTTGGGCATCGCGGTCTTCGTCGTCAGCATCCGCACCGGGTGGGATCGCCGGCGGCGGATGCTGCGCTTCACCGCATCTGACGTGTACTACCTCGTCATGCGCGGTGTCGACCGCGTCTCGGTGCTGACCACCGGCCTCACCCAGCGCGGCTCGCTGCCGCTGTACGTCGCCACGATCTTCATCGTTTTCCTGGCGGCCGAGACGACCGCACTCCTCGCTGCGACGCCCGAGCGGCTCGAGCTTTCGGCCTGGCACACCCCGACGCAGATCGTGATCGCCCCGATGATGGTGATCGCGGGTGTCGTCGCCGTGCGGGCACGGAAGCGCTATACCGGGGTGGTGCTCGTCTCGGTCACCGGGCTCGGCATGGTGGTGCTCTTCGCCACCAGCGGTGCACCCGACCTCGCGCTCACGCAGATTCTCGTCGAGACGGTCACCATGGTGACCTTCGCCCTCGTGCTGCGGCGCCTGCCGTCGCGGATGGGCGAGCACAACGCCTCGGTCAGCCGCATTCCCCGGGCTGTGCTCGCGATCGGCGTCGGGGTGGCCATGGCCTTCGTCGCGGTGATCGCCACGCAGGCACGCCTGCTCGACCCGATCTCCGTCGACTTCCCGCAGCTGGCGTACGACCTCGGGCACGGCAAGAACGTGGTCAATGTGGCCCTGGTCGACCTGCGCGGATGGGACACGATGGGCGAGCTGAGCGTGCTCGTGCTCGCGGCCACGGGCGTGGCATCTCTCGTCTTCGTCACGCACCGTGCCGACCTGCTCTCCGCGACCCGCGATCTGCCCGAGACGAAGCGCCGGGCCACCGCGCGACGCCCGCTGGTCGAGACGGCCGAGGGGCTGCGTTTTCAGACGACGGAGAACCGGGGTGCGCCGCGCGCCTGGCTGGTCAGCGGTCAGCAGGTCAAGGCCGAAGACCGGTCGATCCTGCTCGAGGTCATCGTCCGGGTGCTCTTCCACACGATCATCGTGGTGTCGATCTATCTGCTGTTCGCCGGCCACAACGGCCCGGGCGGCGGGTTCGCCGGCGGGCTCGTCGCAGGAATGGCGCTGGTCATGCGGTACATCGCCGGGGGCCGCTGGGAGCTGGGTGCGGCCGCGCCCACCGATGCCGGTCGCCTGCTCGGCTACGGACTGGTGCTCGCCGTGGGCGCAGCTCTCCTGCCGCTGTTCTTCGGCATGGCCCCGCTGCAGAGCAGCGTGTGGGAGTTCGATGTGCCGTGGCTCGGCCACCTCGAATTCGTCTCGTCGACGATCTTCGACATCGGCGTGTACCTCGTCGTGATCGGGCTGGTGCTCGACGTGCTGCGCAGCCTCGGCGCCGAGGTCGATCGGCAGAAGACCGCCATGCACAAGACGGGAGCGCGCGCCTGATGGATGCTTCGCTCACCCTGATCGTGATCATGGCGGTGCTGTTCGCCTGCGGTGTCTACGCGATGATGGAGCGGAGCCTGACCCGCGTGCTCATCGGCTTCCTGCTGCTCGGCAACGCCACGAACCTATTGCTGCTCATCGTGATGGGGATGCCGGGCAAGGCGCCGTTCTACGACGAAGAAGGCGCGGTGAGCGACCCGCTGCCGCAGGCGCTCACCCTGACGGCGATCGTCATCACCTTCGCCGTCTCGGCATTCCTGCTCGCACTCATCTACCGCTCCTGGCAGCTCGGACAGGCCGACACCGTCGAGGACGATGAAGAAGACATCGCACTGCGCGAGCGCACGGATGCCGAAGACGAGCTGTTCGACGATGAATCCACTTCTGATGAAGAAGACGCGCCCACCGACTTCGTGGGCGTAGTGACATCGCCGATCACCGTGCTGCACATGCGTGATCACCCGGCGATCCACGACGACGCCCCGGTTGATGTCGCCGATGGGTACTCGGCATCCGACGACGATGGGGAGGACCGCACATGAGTGCCCTCGTTCCCCTCATCGTGATGCTCCCCCTGCTGGGCGCGGCGCTGACGCTGATCTTCGGCCGCAGCCCGCGGCTGCAGGTGGTCGTCACCGCCGGAACACTCGCCGCCGTGTCGATCATCGCGGCCGTGCTGCTGGCCGCGGTGGATGCTGCCGATCAGCCGTTCGCCGTCTCCGTCGGCGGGTGGCCGGTGCCATTCGGCATCATCCTCTACGTCGACCGGTTCGCGGCGCTGATGGTCCTCGTCTCGAGCGTCGTGCTGCTGGCGGTGCTGCTGTTCTCCATCGGTCAGGGCGCCGCCGATGGGGCCGAAGACACCCCGATCTCGATCTTCAACCCGACCTATCTCATCCTCGCGGCCGGCATCTTCGACGCGTTCATCGCTGGCGACCTCTTCAACCTCTACGTCGGCTTCGAGATTCTGCTCGTCGCGTCGTATGTGCTCATCACCCTGGGCAGCACCGAATCGCGCATCCGCACTGGTGCCGTCTACATCGTCGTGTCGCTGGTGTCGTCGATCCTCTTCCTCGCCGCGATCGCAATGATCTACGGGGCGGTCGGCACGGTGAACATGGCGCAGATCGCCGAGCGCGTCGCGCAGCTGCCGCAGGAGACCCAGCTGGTGCTGCATCTGCTGCTGGTCGTCGCCTTCGGCATCAAGGCCGCGGTCTTCCCGGTGTCGTTCTGGTTGCCCGACTCGTATCCCACGGCCCCCGCGCCGGTCACCGCCGTCTTCGCGGGCCTGCTGACGAAGGTCGGTGTCTATGCGCTGATCCGCACCGAGACGCAGCTCTTCGCTTCGAGCGACATCAATACTCTGCTGATGATCATCGCGCTGGCGACGATGGTGGTCGGCGTGCTCGGCGCCGTCGCGCAGGCAGAACTCAAGCGGATCCTGTCTTTCACCCTGGTCAGCCACGTCGGATACATGATCTTCGGCCTCGCCATTGCGACCGAACAGGCGATCGGAGCGACGGTGTACTACATCGTGCACCACATCGTCGTGCAGACCACGCTGTTCCTGGCCGTCGGGCTGATCGAGCGCAAGGCTGGCAGCACATCGATCTTGCGGGTGAGCGGACTGATGAAGGCCGCGCCGCTGCTGGCGGTGCTGTACTTCGTGCCGGCCATCAACCTCGGTGGCTTGCCGCCGTTCTCGGGGTTCATCGGCAAGGTCGCGCTCTTCGAGGCGGCTGCGCAGGTGGGCACCCCCCTCATGATCGTGTTGATCTTCGGCGGCATCCTGACTTCACTGCTCACGCTCTACACGCTCATGCGCGCGTGGAACCTCGCGTTCTGGCGCGAAGGCGAGGAAGCCGCCGGCGAACGCGACGCCAGGCTCGAATACCTCGGCCAGGCGCCCGCGGCCGATGAGCACCAGAAGACGCGTCGCATCCCCGGCATCATGACCTTCGCCACCGGAGCCATGGTCGCCGTCACGCTGTCGCTCACGGTGTTCGCCGGCCCCCTGTACGCGCTGTGCGACCGGATCGGCAGTGGTCTGCTGCTGCCGGTCACCCTCGAGCAGATCGATGAGGAGGCAGGGTGATGGTCGTCGACACGAAGCGCGGGATGCTGCGCGACATCCTGCTGCAGCTGCCGTTCCTGCTCTGGCTGGTGCTGCTGTGGATGCTGCTGTGGCACCAGTTCACGCCGCTGTCGCTGGTCACCGGCATCGTCGTCGCGATCTTCGTCACCCGCGTCTTCCGGCTGCCGACGGTCGAGCTGGTGCGCCGGGTGAACGTCTGGTATTCGCTGGTCTTCCTCACCCTGTTTCTCGGTGCGGTGGTAGCCGGTGCGGTCAGTGTGGCGGTGCAGGTCTTCGACTTCCGCCGGCAGCCGGGAGCCGCGATCGTCGCGGTGCCGATGCGCTACGCCGATGACATCGTCACGACGCACGTGGCCGTCACCGCGTCGCTGATCCCCGGGTCGCTGGTCGTGGAGAGCGACCGCGATCGTCGCATCCTCTATCTGCACGTTATCGGCGTGCATTCCCGTGCCGACGTCGATGACTTCCGTGCCGGAGTGCTGCGGTGGGAGCGGCGGATCGTGCGGGCGGTCGGTTCGCCGGCGCAGTACCGCGCGCTGAAGGCCGATGCCCTTCGACAGGCTCAGGGGCCCAAGCAGGTCGGGAAGGGAGCTGTCCGATGAGCCTCGTGATGAACGTGCTGATGGTCGTGATCATGCTGGTGTTCGGCCTTGCAGCGATCCTCTGCGTCATCCGCATCGTGCTCGGGCCATCGATCCTCGACCGCACCGTGGCATCCGATGTTCTGCTGACCGAGGTGATGTGCGTGCTCGGTGCAGAGATGGCGATCAACGGGCATATGCGCAACATCCCG
This sequence comes from Microbacterium esteraromaticum, assembly GCF_900163815.1. Lineage (GTDB taxonomy): Bacteria > Actinomycetota > Actinomycetes > Actinomycetales > Microbacteriaceae > Microbacterium > Microbacterium esteraromaticum_B. The sequence continues at coordinate 120,370 of NZ_FUKO01000022.1, forward strand.
GTGATGCTGATCATCGCCGCCGTCGCCGTGTTCGGCTCGATCTCGGTCGCACGCTACGTCGCACGAAGGGACAACACGACATCATGAGAGCGCTCGTCTCTGCACCTGTGAACCCTATCGAGCTCGAGCTGTCGCAGCCGGTCGCCGAGATCATCGTGCTCGTGCTGGTGCTGCTCGGCGCGATCCTCTGTCTGTCGGCCGCGGTCGGGCTGCTGCACTTCCGTGACGTGCCCAGCCGGCTGCATGCCGCGACGAAGCCTCAGGTGCTCGGGCTGGTCTTCATCTGCCTCGCTATTGCGGTGTCGCAGCGCACGCTCGGCGGCATCCTGCTCGGGGTCGTGATCGTCGCACCGGTGGTGCTCATGCAGTTCGCGACCGCGCCGCTGTCGGCGCACATGGTCGGCCGACAGGCCTACCGCAACGGCACGATCTTCCAGCACGGCCTGGTTGCAGACGAATACGCCGAATCCAAGCAGACCCCGCCCGGCGCCGGGTAGGAACCGAACATGAAGACTGAGGAGCGATGATGGCAGCAGTACCAGGGTGGTATCCGGCGGGAGTTCCAGGGAAAGAGCGCTGGTGGGACGGAATCCAGTGGACTGCGCACGAGCGCCTCGTCGCGCCGCCGGCCCCGGCTCCTGCTCCTATCGCTGCTCCGATGCCTGTCGGTGCTCCCGTTGCGCAGGCTCCTGTTGCGCAGCTTCCAGTGGCGCAGGCTCCTGCCGTTCAGATGGGCTGGTATGCCGTCCCCGGTAAGACGGAGGTGCGCTGGTGGAACGGCCTCAACTGGACCGCCTACAAGATCAAGAATGGCGTCCCGAGCGCGGATTTCAACGCGGTCGAACCTCCTGCGCTGGCATGGGCGCTCGGCGGGCTCTTCGCCCTTGCCGGGTTGCTCAACCTGGCTCGGGTGGCTTCGACGCCTGGCACCGTGGTGCCCGCAGTATTCTTCCTGCTCGCCTCGGTGTTCTGGTTCATCGGGGCAGGAATGGCGACGGCACGCCGTCGCGTTGCTGCGCCGGTCACGCAGCCGCTGTTCGATCCGGTGGTGCGTCCGCTGCCTGGCGAGACCGAGGGTCCTTCAGCAGGCTGGCGCCCGGTGCGTGGCAGCACTCTGAGGTGGTGGACCGGCGTTCGATGGGCGCACTACATCACCGAACGAGGTCGCGTTCGCCCGACGCACTTCGGGCCCGTTAACTATCGACGGTTGAAGATCTTCACGGCCGTCTTCGCCAGCATCGGACTGCTGATCGTCGTGACCGGATTCGTGGCTGTTGCAGGAGGCCTGATCAACTTCGCGACGAGTCTTTTTGTGTTCGGTGGGGCTCTGATGCTCGTGGCCGGCATCGTGGCGCTGAGCCTGCACACGCAGCGCGCCGTGTCGATACTGCCCGAGAACGCCCCCGCCTAGATCAGGCGCGCTCAGAGTCCCGCGGCGAAGTTCCGGATCATCTCGGCGGCCGCCCAGGAGTCGCTGATCATCGTGCCGTGGCCGTGGTCGGGGATCTCCTCGAACCGGGCGCCGGAGATCGCGTCCGCGATCTCGATGCACCACGAGCTCGGGGCGAGCGGATCGTGCTGACCGCGCAGCACGAGAGTGGGCATCCGCACCCGCGGGTAGGTCTTCTCGGGTTCGTGCACGACGGTCGCGCGGATCTTGCGGATCAGGTGGGGGCCGCCGCGCAGGTACTCGCGCGCCCCGCGCCACCACACCAGCGGGCGCTCATGCAGCAGATCCCAGAGCAGATAGGTGGCTTGCAGACCAATGCTGCGTGACGCACTGTTCACTGTGGGGCCGGCGAGTACGAGTCCGGAGAGACCGTCCGGATGCCGCGCCGCGACCTCTGCGGCGATCTGGCTGCCCATCGAATGTCCGATGAGCACCGCATCGGCGATACCGCGATCGTGCAGGAAGGCCGCGACGAAGTCGGCGTGACGCTCCATGGTGAGCGTGCGGGTGGGCTCGGGCGCCTCGCCGAAGCCGGGCAGGTCGATGCCGATGATCCGGCCGGTCAAGTTCGAGATGAGGTCGATGTAGACCGACCGGCCCATTCCGATGCCATGCAGCAGCACGAACGGGCGCTCTCCTTCGCCGAAGTCCTCGGCGACCAGGGTGGCACCGCCGTGGGAGAACTCGGCGATGTCGACACGGGTGCCCTCTGGGGCGAGCAGACGTTCCGGCATACTTCTACGCTACCCGCCGGCTCAGCTAGCGAACCGCACCCGATGTAGGTGATCGACCACATCGGCACAAGTGGGCGATCGTCCACACTGGCCACCGGCCCGAACCTCAGTCCCCGGGCTTCAGCACCAGGGTGTCGACAGTCGCCTCCGCGACGGCCTTCTTCGTGAACGCCCACGGCTTCTGCACGCCGTGCGACCAGTCGTCGGTCTGGTCGGTGTAGTGGGCGTTGAAGGCGTGTCCGCTGGTGCCGGTGAGGTGGTTCCACGTCGATGCATCGAAATCCGCGAGGTCGACGACCATCCGCATCGAAGGCACCGTGGTGGTCTCGTACGACTCGCCCATCCGCCATCCTGTCGCGTTCACCACGGACGAGCCGCCGCCCACCCGGTACGGTCCCCGGTTGAACAGCATCTCGACCGGCGCGATGCCTGACGAGCCCAGAGTCGAGCTCACCAGCGAAAGCGCGTGCAGCGAGCCCCAGTTCCATTGCCTGACATCGGTGCCCTGCAGCTCGGCGAGCTCGTCGTAGGCCTGCGTCGCCGACAGCGCCAGTGTGGCGTACATGCCGGCGGTGTCGATCTTCTCGTTCGACCAGAGCGGGTCAGACGGGTCTTCGAACATGGCGCCGACGACCGAGAACAGGCGACCCTGATCGCCGATCGGCAACGGCACATCGCGTTCTACGAACACGTTGTGCACGAGCTTCGACCACAGCACGTTCGCGTACGCCGCGGCGGCCGAATCGGCTCCGTTCTGTGCATCCCACGTACGCAGCAGCTCGACAGCGGCCTTCGGACCCTCGCCTTTGACGGCGACCTTGTCCATCGCCGCGGCGAGCTGCTTGCCGATCCACATCTCGTTGTCCATCTGGATGGCGCGCATGTCGGCCGCGGTCAGCGGTGCTGCTGCGACCTTGCGCTCGATGAGGTGCGTGATGCGCGCGGCCCGATACCCGTAGTCCCAGTCCCGCGAGAGGAAGTAGTCGTAGCTGTCATCGACGATCGCGTTGTTGGCGGTGACGATGTAGCCCTCGCTCGGGTTGTACGAAACCGGCAGATCTTCGAAGGGGATGAAGCCGTTCCAGTCGTAGGTGCTGTCCCAACCGGGCTGCGGGACCCAGCCGTCGCCCGCTCCGCGGATCGGCAGGCGACCCGGTGCCTGGTAGCCGATGTTGCCCTCGATGTCGGCGTAGATGAGGTTCTGTGCGGGCACATCGAAGAGTGAGGCCGCGTACCGGAAGTCATCGAAGTTCTGCGCGGTCGACAGCGCGAAGATCGCGGTGGCGGTGGTGCCGGCATCCAGCGCAGTCCAGCGGATGCTGACCGCCGTGTCACCCGCAGGAATCTCGGGTGCACCATCAAGCGGCAGGAGTGTGTCGCCGGCAGAGGTCACCGGATGCTCTCCGACCGCGGTGAAGTCATCGGTCAGCCCCGACACGATCGGGCCATGCACCGTGCGACGGATGGTCAGCGGCACGTCCTTGCCGCCCGCGACCTTGATGGTGTCGTGCTCGACCTCCATCGGCACCAGTGCGCCATCGCGCCAGTACTCGTCGCCCTCGACCTTCTCGATATAGAGGTCTGTGACGTCGGTGGTGAGGTTGGTGAAACCCCAGGCGATCTTGTCGTTGTGTCCGATCACGATGCCCGGCAGCCCCGAGAACGAGAATCCACCCACATCGAACGGGCAGGCTTCGGTGACCTTCTTGCACTTCAGCTGCACCTGGTACCAGACCGAGGGCAGCGCGGCACCGAGATGCGGGTCGTTCGACAGCAGCGGCATGCCGCTCTCGGTGAGGTCTCCGGAGACCACCCAGGAGTTCGACCCGATACCCTCACCGGCGCTGTCGAGCAGCATCCCCGCCGCTTCGATGACGCTCGCGGCCTCCGTCCATTCGATGGTCGTGAGCGCGTCGGTCACCTCGGGCTGGACGCCCGTGAACGATGCGGGTGCAGCTGTCGTCGGGGGCGGCTCGACGGTCGAGATCTTCGGCACGATGACGGGGTTCCGATCGAACGGATAGCCGGGATAAACCTTCTCGATGAGCGCCTGCGCACTCTCAGCCGTCTCGCCGCTCTCGGTGAGTTGCGCGGCGAGCAGGGCGCGGTCTGTCTCGTCTTCGATGTTCGTGCGCAGATCCCACGCCATCGCCTTCAGCCACGCGACCGAGTCGGCTGGCTCCCAGGGCTCGGGCGAGTAGTCGGGGTTCTGCACGCCGAGAACGGCGTACTCCAACGACATCTCGGCCCCGGAGTGCGAGGACAGATAGGCGTTCACGCCATCCGCGTACGCGTCGTAGTAGCCGCGCGTGGTGTCGTCGAGTGCGTCGACCTCCTGCTCGGCGACGGCTCGCCAGCCGAGGGTGCGCAGGAACTTATCGGTGGCCACCTGCGACTCGCCGAACATCTCGGCCACGCGGCCCGAGGTGACGTGCCGGCGGAAATCCATCTCGAAGAAGCGGTCCTGCGCGTGGGTGAAGCCCTGCGCGAAGAACAGGTCGTGGGTGGATTCGGCCGTGATGGTCGGGATGCTGCGATCGTCACGCTGCACGACGACCGGCTGCTCGAGTCCCTTCAGCTGCAACTCGCCGGAAGTCTGCGGGAAGGAGCGCTGGATGGTCCAGGTGAGAAAGAACGCCGCCGCGACAGCGACAACGATGAGAGCGGCAACGACGATGAAGGCTATTCGTCCGATCCGCACGCCGAGCGATCGTGGGGGTACGTCGGACGTGGCTTCAATCGTCATCAGGGAACGCTCTCGGGTAGGTCGTGGCACTCCGTCTCACGGAGTCTGAATGCGCGTCTCGGGAATGCGCATGCCCTGGCATCCTACCCAGTCGGTCGCGTGCTGTCGGAAAGGGATGCTGGGCCACGAATATCTGTGCTCGGTCCAACAACATCCGGGTCGGGGCTCACATGAGCTTGGTGGAGTGCAGTGCCTGCAGCATCTTCTGGTTGCTGTGGATGAACGGCAGTCGAAACACCAGCCCGAGCAGCAGTGTGGGCACCGCGAACAGCGACAGCCAGCCCAGTGACACCCAGTAGTCGTTCTGGTAGATGCCGGCGATCGCGGAGCGCATGGCGTCCACCGCATGCGTGGCGGGCAGGAACGGGCTGATGTTCTGGAACCATTGCGGCAGCACCTGCAGCGGGTAGGCGCCACCGGAGCCGGAGATCTGGATCACCAGGAGCAGCACGGCCAGTGCCTTGCCCGCGTTACCGAACGTCACCACGAACGTGTAGATGATCAGCATGAACACGAGGGAGCTCACCCAGCCGGCTAGAAGCAGCAGGAACGGATGCTGCGGCTGCACCTGCGTGAACAGGATGCTGCCCGTGCACACCAGGGAGCTCTGCAGGAACCCGACGATCGCGAAGACGCCGAACCGACCCAGGTACGTCTCGGAGGGGGAGAGCGAGGGGAGGGGGGAGTCCTCGCCCTGCGGGGGATCGACGCGGATGGAGACCGCGGTCAGCAGCGCGCCGACCCACAGTGCAAGCACGGTGTAGAGCGGCGTCATCGCGGCGCCGAAGCTCACGACCGAGTAGACCGGCATCCGGACGAGCCCGACCGGCTCCGCGAGGAACGTGGCGAGGGCCTTCGGGTCGGAGCCGATCATCTGGCTGAGCTCGCTGAGGTCTCCTGTGTCGATGGCCTTCGTCAGCGCGGCATGCAACTCGTCGAAGCGATCGGCGGTCTCGGTGAGCGACTGCGAGATCCCGGTCGTGAGCGACTCGGCATCCGTCAGCGCACTGCTCAGCGACCCCGACCCCGTGAGCGACCTCGCGGCGGAGGACAGCTCGCCGCCGATCGAGTCGACGTCGCGGCCGATCGAGGCGAGCGTCTCGGCGAGATCGTCGAGCTTGGGCTGCAGGCTGCCCGTGTAGGCGCTGCGGGCGTCCTGCACGGCCGCCTTCGCCTCGGCGATCAGCCGTGAGATCTCGGCGTGCATGGCCTGGCTGTCGGCGTTGCCGCCAGCGATCTGCGTCGCGCCCTCCTCCAGCCGATCCTGCAGGGCCTGCTCGCGGGCGATCGCGGCGTCGATCCGCGACACGGCCGCGTCGAACGAGTCCAGCGCACTCTCGGGGAGCATCGGGCGCACGGTGTTCACTAGGTCGCCGCGCAGCCTCTGGTGTTGATCGACCTGGGTCTGCACCCGGGTCGCGACGGCACGCAGCGAATCGGCGGAGCTCGTCGCCTGCGCGTTCATCGACGCGAACACGTCATCGACGCTGTCGGCGACCGCCTGATAGCTGTCGGCCGTGCCGGAGAGCGCGTCGCCGAGCGCGGAGGTGGTCGAGGCGAGCACCTGCTTCAGCGACTGCGCGGCCTGCTTGCCGTCGCCCAGCGCGCCGGTGGCGCTGCGCAGGGCATCGCCGGAAGCGGATGCCAGGCCCGAGGCGCTGTCGACCAGAGGGCGGCTCGACGAGATCAGCGCGGTGAACATGTCGGCGGTGGATGCGCCGGCGCGCAGCTGCGCGGCGACCTCACCGACGTGGGCTTGCAGGCGCGATAGCGCGACCTGGGTGTCGGCATCGTCGAGGTACTTTGAGAGCGAGGTGATGATGCCGAGGCCCACGTCGCTGAGCGTGGACGTGAACGCCTCATTGATGGTCGTGGCGACCTCGTCCGCGCCCTGCCCGGTGATCTTCGGGGCCAGCGCGTTCTTCTTCTCGTTCGTGTAGTACTCGATGCGGGTGCGCTCGGCGCCGTTCGAGTAGAACGTCATCATGTCGGTGCTGAACGTGGGCGGGAGCACGATCGCGGCGTAGTACGCGCCCGACTGCGTGCCGTCGATCGCATCGTCCTTCGACGTGAACACCCAGTCCAGGTCGTGGTTCGCGCGCAGCGTGGAGAGCACCTGGTCGCCCACGTTCAGACGGATCGGCACGAGGTCGCTCTGGTACCCCTCGTCGGTGTTGGCGACCGCTACCTTCAGGTTCTTGGTGTTGTCGAACGGGTTCCAGCTGGCGATCACGTTGAACCACGTGAACAGGGACGGGATCACGACCAGGCCGAAGAGCACGATCACCGCCATGACGCTGCTTGTGGCACGGCGCAGATCGAAGCGGAGCACCTGCAGGATGTTCTTCATTCGCGCTCCCCTCCTTCCTGGGCGTCGTCCTCTTCGGGCTCGTGAGGTGGTGTGTCAGTGGGTTGCGGATGCTGCGCGTCGGCGTCCTCGTCGGCAGCCATGCCGCGCGCCTCCGCCGCAGCCTCGGTCTGCGTCTCCGTCTCCGTCTCGACGCCAGTCTCCGTCTCGGCATCCGGGCCGAACAGCTCGTCCAGCACGGCCGTGTCGTCGTCGTCCCTCTCGGCGATGACCTCCGTCCGCTCAAGCACCGCCGTGCTTCCGGCATCCGATGCACCCGCCGATGCGACGGACGCCCGGGCGTCGGCGAGCATCGTGCCATCGCCGTCGGTCTCGTCGATCAGCACCTGCCGCAGCTCGGCATCCGGCATCTCTCCCAGCTCGGAGGCCTGCTCGATGCCCTGCTTGATGTACTCCAGGGCGACGAGCAAGGCGATCAGGATCAGGCACCACAGTGCCCACAGGCCGAGCATCGTGGCTTTGGCCTCCGGCAGCAGCCAGGCGGCGACGCCGATCACGGCCATCACCGCGACGCCGATGAACAGGGTCAGCCGCAGCCTGGTCGAGTACCGCTCGGTGAACCTCCGGGTGCGCTCCGCGACCTGCGCGCGGTACCCGTCGCCGTCGGTCAGTGCGCGGATGATCTGCGGTGTGCGTCGGCGACCGGTGATATGCACGTCTTCACTCACCAGCAGCTCGCTCTCCGCGAGTCTGCGGTTGAACAGCAGGGCGAAGTTGCCCAGCCGGCGGCGCAGGAACAGCCCGAGTGCGAAGGCCAGAACGACGTAGATCGCGAGCATTCCCATGGCACGCCACCAGGCGCCGTCGTAGAAGCCGCTGATGGTCTCGCGCAGCGCGTCGATTCCGTAGGTGAAGGGCAGGAACGGGTAGAGCCCGCGGAAGAAGTCCGGCATCATCTCAATCGGGTACAGGCCGGAAGCCCCGGGGATCTGGAAGATCACCAGCAGGATGCACAGGCCCTTGCCCACGTACCCGAAGCACACCGACAGCGCGTAGATGATGCTGAGGTACGCCAGGCCGATGAGCACACTGGTGCCCACGAACGCGAAGGCGTTCGCCGTCTGCACGCCGATGAACAGGTTGCCCACCGAGACGAGCACCGCCTGGCACACTGCGATCGCGGCGAACAGCATCCAGCGCCCGAGGTAGGCCTGCCGCACGGTTACGCCCTCGACGCCCTCGGTGTCGACCTCGAGGCGGAAGATCACCATCAGCACGAACGCGCCGATCCACAGGGTGAGGTTCGTGAACAGCGCGGCCATCGCCGAGCCGTACGTCTTGGTCGGGAATACGGTGTTCTCGTGCACCTCGACGGGCGCGGCCATGAAGTTCGCGATCTGCTCGGGGTCGAGGCCGCTGATCGTGCTCAGCCGGTTCCACACGTCGGCGGCGCTGAGCGCCAGCACGTCGGTGCGCACGCCGCTCAGGCCGGACTCCGCGGTGGCGAGGTTGCCGTCCAGCGCGCCGAGGGCCGTCGTGGTAGAGGCCAGCTGGGTCTTCAGCCCCGACAGCAGGTTCTGCGCCTGCGTGATCTGGGATCGCTGTGCACCAAGAGCCGCCGAGAACCCTTCGGCACTGGCCGACATCGCCGACATCGCGCGGTTGAGTTCGGGTACGCTCTTCGTCAGCGCGTCGCGGATGGCTCCCGCCGCCGTCGCCGCCTGGGAGGTCGTGGCGTTCACCTCGTCGGCTCCGGTCTTGACCGACCCGATCGTGTTTGTGACATCGCTGTTCAGTGTCTTCAGTTCGTCGAGCGCCTGCTGGTCGGCGGCGGTGCGCTGCCTCAGGTCGTCGATGACCTGGCGCAACCTCTGCGCGGCCTCGGATTCGGGATCGGTCTGATCCAGCACGGACTGCAGCTCGTCGAGCGCCGTGCCGTTCGCCTTGACGACCGCGGACAGGTCGTCGATCGCGGTGCTGACCGCGACGTTCGCCTGCTGCAGACCCGCCGAGAGTGTCGAGATCGAGGCGTTCATCTTCGATGACGCGTCGGCGATGAGCGTGGTGCCGGAGACATACCCGGAGGTGACCGTGTCGGTGACGGTGAGCAGCTCCTGCTGCGCCTCGGCGGCGAGGGACTGAGCCTGTGTGACAGCGGTCTGCACCTCGCCGAGCGTCTTGTCGACCTCTCGCAGAGTGCCGACGGCAATGTCGAGCCGGCTCTGCGCGTCGGCGAGGCTGCTCTGCAGCTCGGTGATGCGGCCGCGAGCGGACGAGACCTTCGCGACGGCGTCGTCGAGCGCGGCGACGGAGGTGTCCCTGGCGTCGCCGAGGCGATCCTCGACATCCGCGCCCGCTGCCTTCAGCTGCTCGGTGACGGCCTTGGAGACGACCGACACGAAGGTGCTGTTGATCTGGTTGTCGAGGGTAGAGGCCCCGACGTCGGTGATCTTCGGGGCGATCGCGTTCGCCTTCTCGTTGACGTAGTACTTCAGCTCAGGGCGGGTGATCTCACCGGCGGCGATGCTGATGAGATCGCGGCTGAAATCCGGGGGGATGATGATCGCGGCGTAGCTGCGGCCGCTGCGCACGGCATCCATCGCCTCGTCTTCGTCGAGGAACTCCCAGCCGAGCTGGTCATTCTGCTTGAGCTGATCGACGAGCTCGCCGCCCACGTCGATGCTGCCGGTGAAGTCGGATGTGGCGCCATCGTCTTGGTTGACGATCGCGACGCTGACGTGCTGCGTGTTCGAGTACGGGTCCCAGAACGCGACGATGTTGAACCAGGCGTACAGCGAGGGCGTGACGATCACGCCGATGATGATGATCCACGCCTTGCTGACCCGCGCGAGGCGACCGAGATCGCGGCGGAACACCGTCCCTGCGTTGGGCATCGCACCTCCTGCCGGGCCAGTGGTATTCCGAGCAGAGGAGCTCACGCGGCGGTCTCCGCGATGTCGGGGTGTGCAGCGAGCAGGGCATCCGCTTCGCGCCAGGAGAGTCCGGCGATGCTCAGTACCGTGCGCACGGCGAGGTCCGCTGCGCCCGCGCTCGCCGCATCCGTGCGGGCTACCACGGTGCGCGCCATCTCCTCGATGAGGCGGGCGAGGGTCGGCGCAGCAAGGTCGGTGCGGAAGCTGCCATCGTCCTGTCCGCGGCGCACCAGATCGTCCACGGCGCGGCGCAGCGGGGCGAGTGCTTCGGCGGTGTGCTCGACGTGGGCCTCATCGAGCGCGAGCACGGCCGCAAACTGCACGTGCGCGGCCTCGTGCCACAGGCGTGCGGCCAGTCGAGCGAGCGCGAGCTGGGCATCCGCATCCGCGATCGACTCGGCGATCGCGTTGAAACGCTGCGCGCCGATGACGATCAGCTCGCGGATGAGCGTGTCACGATCGTCGAAGTGCCCGTACAGCGTGCGGCGGCTGAGGCCAGCGCCGCGCGCGATCACGTCGACGGAGGCCTGCGGATCGGTGGTCAGGGCCGTGCGAGCCGCGTTCAGGATGCCGGCGCGGTTCGCGAGCGCGTCAGCGCGGGGTGCACGGGTAGCCATGCGCCCAGAATACGTAACTTGCACAGCGTTGTGCAAGTTGTTTGGGCGGACTCACAGCATCCGCATCCGGCAGCCGGGGGTGATCAATCGGTGCCGGAGTCGAAGGCTGCGCCCTCGGATGCCGAATCGACAGCATCTGCGAAGCTGTGGTCGACGTCTCCGACCGAGCCGGTGATCTCACCGGACTGGCCGGCGGTGACGCGGCCGACGAGCTCGCCGGTCGCTCCGCCGACGAGGCCGAGCCCCGCATACTGCTCCAGCCGCGAGCGCGAGTCGGCGATGTCGAGGTTGCGCATGGTGAGCTGACCGATGCGGTCGACCGGGCCGAAGGCGGCGTCGCCGACGCGCTCCATCGAGAGCTTCTCGGGCCCGTACGACAGGTTGGGGCTCGTGGTGTCGAGGATCGTCCAGTCATCACCGCGGCGCAGGCGGATGCTGACGGTGCCCGAGATCGTGAGGCCCACCCAGCGCTGGATCGACTCGCGCAGCATGAGCGACTGCGGGTCGAGCCAGCGCCCTTCGTACATCAGCCGGCCCAGGCGACGACCCTGCTCGTGGTAGCTGGCGAGGGTGTCCTCGTTGAGGATGCCGTTGACCAGTCGCTCATAGGCGATGAACAGCAGCGCCATGCCCGGCGCTTCGTAGATGCCGCGCGACTTCGCCTCGATGATGCGGTTCTCGATCTGGTCGCTCATGCCGAGGCCGTGACGACCGCCGATGCGGTTCGCCTCGAAGACGAGATCGACCGGGTTCGTGAACTCGACGCCGTTCAGGGCGACCGGGCGGCCACCTTCGAACGTCACGGTGACGTCTTCGGTCTCGATGGCGACCGAAGGATCCCAGAACTTGACGCCCATGATCGGGTCGACGCTCTCGAGCGAGACGTTCAGGTGCTCGAGGGTCTTCGCCTCGTGCGTGGCGCCCCAGATGTTCGCATCGGTCGAATAGGCCTTCTCGGCCGAGTCGCGGTAGGGGAAGCCGTGCGCGGTGAGCCACTCGCTCATCTCATGGCGTCCGCCGAGCTCGGTGACGAAGTCGGCGTCGAGCCAGGGCTTGTAGATGCGCAGGCGTGGGTTGGCGAGCAGGCCGTAGCGGTAGAACCGCTCGATGTCGTTGCCCTTGTAGGTGGAGCCATCGCCCCAGATGTCGACGCCGTCTTCCTTCATCGCGCGCACCAGCATGGTGCCGGTGACCGCGCGACCCAGGGGAGTGGTGTTGAAGTACGTCTTGCCGCCCGATCGGATGTGGAAGGCGCCGCACTGCAGGGCGACCAGGCCCTCTTCGACCAGGGCCGTCTTGCAGTCGACCAGACGCGAGATCTCGGCCCCGTACTCGAGCGCGCGACCGGGGATCGAATCGATGTCGTCTTCGTCGGGCTGGCCGAGGTCGCCGGTATAGGTGCAGGGCACCGCACCCTTGTCGCGCATCCACGCGACGGCGACGGAGGTGTCAAGACCACCAGAGAAAGCGATGCCGACCTTTTCGCCGACGGGGAGGGACTGAAGCACCTTGGACATGGCTTCAAGTGTATCGGCGGTCCCGAGCGTCGAATACGGACGTGACGCCGCGTGCAGACCCAGCGCAGCGGTACGGTGAGCGCATGGCAGAAGCATGGCTGTGGGGTGCGGTCGCCGCAGCGCCGCTGCTGGTCGGCGCGATGCTGGCTCTGTTGCGCCGTTGGCCGCCACGACTGCTCGGCATCATCCTCGGCTTCGGCGCTGGCGCGCTGATGGCCTCCATCGCGTTCGAGCTGTGGGAGGAAGGGCTGGATCTTGCCGGGCCCATTCCGCTCGTCGCCGGCGTCGCTGCGGGAGCCCTCTGCTATTACATCGCCGCGCGGATTCTCGATGCTCGACAGCAGAAGTCGGGCAAGGATTCGTCGGGGCGGACCGGCTCTGGCAGTGGGCGCGCTGCTCGATGGCATCCCGGAGCAGTTGGTGCTCGGCATCGGCCTCGCGGCGGGCGACGGAGTCGGCGCCGCCCTCATCGTGGCGATCATCGTCTCGAACCTGCCGGAATCGATCGGTTCCGCATCCGACCTGCTCAAGTCCGGCATGCACAAAACCCGCGTGGTGCTGATGTGGGCAGCCGTCGCCCTCGTCTGCACCCTCGCGACGGTCGCCGGCTTCGCGCTGGCAGACGCCGTCGGTTCCGAGTTCGCAGCCGCAGCGAATGGGTTCGCCGCGGGCGCACTGCTGGTCATGCTGGTGGACTCGATGATCCCCGAAGCGCAGGAGAAGGCGAAGGAATCGACCGGCTTGGCGACGGTCATCGGCTTCGCCGTCGCCGCGGGGCTGGCGCTCGCCGCATAGAGGCCAGGACGGAACCCGGCGCCGACTAAGCCCGGCGCACGTCGGCGAAGCGCTCGCGAAGCGGATGCTGCGCCCCGAGACCCGCCAGCGCCACAGCGCCGTCGAGCCCCGAGCCCATCGGCGGCACGAACCTGGCATCCGGTCGCTCGGCGTTCACTGCGGCCGTGAACTCGGAGCGGATCAGCTCCGACCCGAACACCCCACCCACGGCGCCTACCGCGGCATCTCCGGGTGCCTCGGCCATGCGCAGCGACGTCGTGGCCGCAAGCGCGAGCTCTCTGGCGGCATCCCGGCAGATGCCTCCGGCGACGTCATCGCCGTCAGCTGCGAGAACAGCAGTGGCGGCGGCGAAGGATGCCACGGTGCGCACCCGGTCATGCGACGCCTGCAACTGGGGGTAGGCCAGATCGAGGTCTGGCCAGCGCTCGCGCACGATGTCGGTCAGTGCGGTCGCAGGCCCCCGGCCATCGTAGGCGCGCATGACAGCATCCAACGCCGCGCGGCCGATCCAGTACCCGCTGCCCGCGTCGCCCATGATGTGCCCCCAGCCGTCCACGCGCACCGAGTGCTGCGGACCGACGCCGAGCGTGACGACACCGGTGCCAGCGGCGACGACGCTGCCGAATCGGTCGCCGAGCACCCCGAGGAACGAGGTGACGGAATCATGGGTGGCGACGACGCGCAAGATGCCGGCGAGATCCGGGCGCTGCAGCAGTGCCTCGGCCTCGGCCTGGGCGTCGGTGAGGCCGGAGACGCCGAGCGTCAGCGTCGCGGGCGCAGTGCCGGCCGTCCGCACGATGCTCTCTGCGACTTCGGCCAGCTGCGGAAGCAGCGGTCGATCAGTGAGCACACCCGCGAAGAGGTCATCGTGCGTGGTGCCATCAGCGAGGCGCAAGCGCGTCTTGATCCCGGTCTGTCCGGCATCGATGGCGAGCAGCTCCGCAGGGTGCGCCTCGGTGCTCGTGGTCGATGCAGACATGCCAAGGCTCCTTGTAGAAGAGGGGGGATCGGCCGGGGGCCAGATGCCAGCGTAGCGACTCAGAACCCCGGGTACTCCTTGAGCTTCTCCTCGTAGGCGGCGCGGTCGGCATCGCTGAGCACCTCGCGCGCGAAGATCATCAGCTGCACGCCCTCGAGCGGCTCGCCGAACTGCTGCTGAATGGCCTCGCGCTGCTGGCGGAATTGCCCGGTGCTGTCTTTCGACAGGTCATAGGCGTCGACGTAGAACCGCAGCGGCTCCGGGAACTTGTCGGTGTAGTACTCCCAGGTGTGCTGGCGCTCGACCTCTGCCGAGCCGTACAGATTGGCCAGAACGTCTGGAGAGATGCCGGATTCGGGGGAGTTCAGGGCGTACAGATCCCACATCCCGTATTCGAGAACCACCTCGTTGATGACGCGGATGATCGCGCGTTTGCGACTGTTGTCCTGCACGGGCTCAGACGTCGTCCACGTGGTGGAGGTGTAGCGCTTGAGCATCGATTCGCCGCCGTAGCCGTTGCGCTCGGGACTGATATCGACCTTCCCTCCCTCTACCCAGGTGTATCCGAACCGCTCGGTGACGCGCTCGCGCGCCTCGGCCATCAGCGCATCGCCCTTGGCCTGCACCTCTTCCAGGGTCATCCCGTTCAGCACATCGGAGTTGGCTGTGCCCTTCACCCCCGGGTAGCCCTGCTCGTGCTTCTGCTCATCGGACTTCGTGCCGTCATACGCGTGGGTGGCCGCCGACCGCAGCGCGCCCATCGCGCCGACGGTGGCGACGTTGAAGACGAGGGTCAGCGCGAGGGCGATGGAGCCCAGCATCCGTCCGCGCGGGGTGAGCATCGCCGCGACGATCACTCCGACGACGATCAACTGCAGCACGAGCAGCGTCGCGCCGTACAGCGCGTCGGTTCCGCCGGCGCCCATCATCAGCAGCAGCACGAGCACGAACAGCGCCGTCACCGAGATCGCGATCAGCCCGATCGTGTTGACCGGCTTCTTCCCGGCCGGCCCGCCCGGTGCGTAGGTGACGTCGCCACTGCCGGATGCCGGGGGCAGCCCAGCTGCCGCATCCAGTCCACCGCCCGCGCGCCGTGCCCCGTGGTAGCCGCCGGGCGGAGGAAGCGGCGGTGCGCCCTCGGCGCCGCCGACGTACTTCGAGCGCTGATTCTCGGCCATGTTCTCTACCACGGCTTGTCCGTCCCGCTGCCGCCCGATCCGCCTTCGTCGCCGCCGCCGAGCTGATCCTCGCGATCCTGGGCACCCTCATTGAGGCGCTCTTCGATGTCGTCGAGGTCGCTTTGCGAGGGCTGATCGCCGTCGTCTTCTTCCTGCGGATCCTGCGGCTGCTCGCCCTGGTCGGACTGCTGCTGGCTCTGCTGCTGCTTCTCCTGCTGGCGCTGCTGGTTGTCCTCCAGCGTCTCGCTCATGTCGCGGTTCGGATCCGGCGACTGGTTCTGCGCGTCTTCGCTGTTGCACTCCTCCGGCGTCTCGGCCGTCATCTGCAGCGCTTCGCCGTAGAACTGGGCGGCGTGCGCGGCATCGCCATCGGCTTGCGCGGCATCTCCCTGCCGCTCCATCACCAGCGACAGGTTGATGCGCACGTAACAGACCTCCAGCCCCTGCGCGAGGGGCAGCGCCTCTTCGAGCTCGGTGCGGGCGTCGGGCAGCTTCTCGGCGCCTGCCAGCGCGGTGCCGATGTTGTACGGCGCTTTGAACTGCTCGAACCAGTTCAGCCAGTCCTGGCCGCGCGCCGCCGCCTCGGATTCTGCGTACCCGGCACCGACGAACTCGCTGATCGACTGATGAGCGAACGCATACATGCTCAGCAGCTTGCCGACGAACAGCAGGGCGGCGAGGGTCAGCGGAAGGGTTCCGATCATGACCCAGCGGCGGATGCTGCGGCGCCGGCGGTTCACGGCGAGCAGCGCGGCTGCGGCATCGGCCCGGGTGGGATCAGTCATCGCGCACCTCCGTCTGCGGGCGAGTGAGGGTGCGAAGACGCGTGACGAGCATCGTGGCGCGGGTGAGTTCGACCGCGATCAGCGCCAGCAGCACGAGCGCCAGGATCCAGTACAGCTCGATCACATTGCCGACCTCGCCGGATGCCGAGTAGTCGGTGGTGCTGGTCGGGGCGTCGGGGAGCGCGATCGCGGCATCCGCCGACCGGTGCTGGTACGTGACGCCGAGCTGCTCCGAGATCGTGCGCAGGTTGCCTTCATCGATCGTCGACATCGCCCGAGCGCCCTGGTACTCGATGTACTCCCCGGAGGGCTGACTGCCCGAGCCGGGCGAAAGGCGCCCGGTGGTCTTCTGCATGGGGCCGCCCTCTGCGGTGCCGTAGCCGAGCACGGCGCCACCGTCGACGTACTTGGCGCTCTTGGTGAACGATTCCGGGTCGCTCGAGATCGTCTGCTCGCCGTCGCCGAAGTAGAACACCATCCGGCTGCGGTCAGGGGCGCTCTTCGCCGCGGCGGAGAGCGTGTCGGCCAGCATCCGATTCGCGATGCCGATCGATGAGCCCCGCGACTGGTCGGTGACCTCGGGGCGCATCACATCCAGGCTCGACATCAGCGCCGTGGCGTCGGTGGTCAGCGGCAGTCGCAGCTGCGCGGAAGCATCGAAGCTGATCAGCGAGAAGCGCGCACCGGGGTACTCATCGACGATCGACTGCACATCCTCGCGCACACCATCGAGGCGGGGCTGGTCGGCGCCCCAATCCTCGGCGACGATGCTCGCGGTGGTGTCGACCACCAGCACGATGTCGGTGTCGGTGGCCAGTGCCTGCGAGGTGCCGCCGGGTATGCCCGGGCGCAGCAGCATCAGGAACACGACGACGATCATCCCCAGGCGCAGCGCCCACAGGCCTCGTCCGCCGGAGCCCGCGACCGGGCCCTTCCTCGGGTTGATCAGCGCACGGACGGTGAGGTACACCAGCGGTGCGCACAGCAGCACCAGCAGCACAGGATGCAGAACCGGATGGAAGATCACAGGCGCACCCTCCACAGCAATACCAGGAAGCCCAGCACGGCGACGAGCATCGCCGCGACCCACAGGTTCGGATTGTCGACCCAGATCACCTGGGCCTGCCCCTTCAGGGCGGTCGCCTCCTGCTTCTGGATCTCCGTGATGATGTCTGCCACGGTCGTCGTGCCCCGGAGCGCATACGACTGGCCGCCGGTCAGCTGCGCGGCATTCTCGAGCTCGGCACTGACCTCGGCATCCTTGCCCTGCACCGGGTTCAGCGCGAAGACGCGCACCTGCTTCGACTTCGCATATTGGGCGGCTTCTTCGACAGTGAGGATCGAGGCACCGGCGACCTCGTTGTCGGTGGCGAAGATCACCGAACGCGAGCGGTCGTCTTCGAGGTGGTCGAAGCGCAGCGTGCAGGCGGCCAGCCCGTCGCCGATGAGGGAGGCACCAGGTCCGTTCATGGTGCCGACCCAGTGCTCGGGGATGTCATCCATATAATCGAAGCTGGAGCGGACGTTCTTCAGCTGCTCGCGGATGAACGGATAGTCATCGGTGAGTGGAAACACCTGCACCGGAGAACTGTTGAAGATCGTCAGTCCGATGCGCTCACCCTCGAAGCCGTCCAGCAGCTCCTCGAACACGCTGAGCACCTCGATATCGACATCAGACATCGACCCGGAGACGTCCAGGCACAGCATGATGTCGCGGCTGTTGTCGATCGGCTGGATCGTCTTGGCGGCCATCGGCCGCGCCGCGACGACCCCGCCGAGCAGCACGGCGACAGCGCCGAGAGCCAAGATGGCGGAAAGCAGGCTGATGCGGCGGTTGATCGCAGAGCGGAACGACGGCAGGGCCCGCAGCCTCTCGGCGCGGGAGATGAGAGCGGAGGGGGTCGCTTCAGTGTGCTGGTCGGCACGACGGCCGAGCAGGATGCCGATGATCACCGCCGCAGCCAGTACGCCGAGGGCGACGAGGATGATCCACCAGGTGTTCAGTGCCACGTCGTCACCACCTTGCGAGCGGCCTCTGCGCCGTAGGTCGGATCGATCGCCGGGCCGCGCTGGAAGATGCTCGGGTAGTAGTGCCGGCGGATCGCGTCGATGAGCGCCGGGTCGACACCGCGCTCGACCAGGTCTTCGAGCGAGAGTACCGGCGCTTCCAGACCCGAGTATTCGTTCACGAAGCTGCGGACGACCCGGCTGAGTTCGAGGTTCGCCTTGTGCGGGTCTATATTCTCAGCACGGTATGCGTCTTCGATCTGCTGCACGTCAGCGAGATACTCGGTGCGCAGCTGAGCGAGGACCTCGGTCGTCGGCGGCAGCAGCACACCGGTGCCCGGGAGCGTGATGCTGCGCTTCGGCCGGGTGGAGCGGATCAGCAGCCAGGCGGCGAGTCCGAGCAGCACGAGGATGCCGATCGCCAGCAGGATCCAGCCCCAGCCGTACTGGACTGGGGGATAGAGCTCATCAGAGGCGGGCATTCGACCTCCGGTTGAGCATCGCCAGCAGCGCCGGCACGGCAGCATCCTGTCCGCCGAACTCGGCATGCGTGATCTCGAGCCGGCGCAGCAGGTCGTGGCGACGTGCCGTCTCGGCCGCCTCCTGCGCAGCGAGCTCGGTCAGCACCTCGTCGTCTCCCTGCACGAAGCCAGGCACCGCCCAGCCGCTGTCGACGTCGCGCCGCCCCGCTCCGCCGCCCTCGCGCACCACAGGGTCGGCATCGCGAATCGTCAACCACAGCACGTCGTGCTGCACCTTGAGCCGGCGCAGCATCCGGTCGGTATCCGAGGTCAACGGGGCTTCGTCGGTGACGATGACGACGATCATGCGGCGGGCGATGTTGCGGGCCACATAGTTCAGCAGAGCGTCACGATCGTTGGGAGTGGTGCTCTCGCGGATCGTTCGGTCGATCGTGCGCAGCGCGTGCTCGAGCGACCCCTCGCTGCCACCGGGTGGCAGACGGCGCACCTGCTCGGCATCCCCGTAGACGACCGAGAAATCGTCGCCGTGGCGCACGGTGAGAAAACCCAGGGCTCCGGTGACCAGCACCGCCAGCTCGCGCTTCGAGGTCTCGTCCTCGGCGAGGGCATTCATGCCGCGACCGGCATCTACCAGGAACAGCACGGTGTGCATGCGCGTGGCCTTGGTGCGCTTGATGAGCGGCTCGCCCTGTTTGGCGGTGGCACGCCAGTCGATATCGCGCACCTGGTCGCCGTACTCGTACGGCCGCAGATCCTCGAAGTCGAGGCTGCGACCGCGCATCAGCGATGCGTACGCGCCATCGAGCGCGTGCATCGACTTCTGCGACGAGCGGATGAAGAGCTTGCTCTTCACCTGGGTGATCAACGGCTGCATGGAGGCCTGTGCGTGTCGGGGGCGGATCAGGGAGTGGGGACCGACGCGAAGATCTGGTCGATGATCTCTTCGCTGCGGATGCCTTCGGCGTCGGCTTCGAAGGTGAGCAGCACCCGGTGGCGGAGCACCAGGTGGCGCAGGGCGCGAATGTCTTCGGGCAGCACGTGCGTGCGTCCGCTCAGCAGAGCCAGAGCGCGCGATGCCTGCAGGAACGCGATGCTGGCGCGAGGGCTGGCGCCGTACTTGATGAAGCGCGCCCGATCTTCGCCGATGTAGGGGCCCGGGTTTCGGGTCACGTAGGCCAGCTGCACGATGTAATTGCGGATCGCCGGGTCGATGTAGACCCGCGAGGCGATGTCCTGAAGATCGTGCACATCATCGAGGGTGATCGCGCTCGGCACATGCCGGTCGGGGTTGAGCACACCCGAGTCGATGCGGTTGAGGATCTCGAACTCCTCGGCCGGGCTCGGATACTCCACGATCTCCTTGAGCAGGAAGCGGTCCATCTGGGCCTCGGGCAGCTCGTAGGTGCCCTCCTGCTCGATCGGGTTCTGGGTGGCGATCACGAGGAACGGCTTGGGCAGCGCGTGCACCTCTCCGCCGATGGTGGTCTGCCGCTCCTGCATCGCCTCGAGCATCGCCGACTGGGTCTTCGCGCTGGAGCGGTTGATCTCATCCAGCAGCACGAAGTTCGCGTGCACCGGGCCGAGGACCGTGCGGAAGGTTCCGGTCGCGGCGTCGTAGATCTGGCTGCCGGTGATGTCGCTGGGCAGCAGGTCGGGCGTGCACTGGATGCGCTTGAAAGACGCCTTCACCGTATCGGCGAGGGTCGACGCCGCCGTGGTCTTGGCAAGCCCCGGCACCGACTCGAGCAGAATGTGCCCGCCGGCGATCAGTGAGATCAGCAGGCTCGTGCGCAGACGATCCTGGCCGACCATCTTGGTCGAGTACGAGTCCGTGATGACCTGCAGGATGCGCTGTGCCCGGGCGAGGTCGGATGCGGAGGCGTTCCCTGCCGGTGCTGGCCCGGTGCTGGCCGAAGCGGACGGCGACGCAGGCGCCGACGTCGAAGACGGCGGTGTGGACGAAGCGGATCCCGGGATGGGGAAGTCGGTCATCTGGTTCTCCTCGCGTCGGGGAGCAGGCGACGACCGCAGATCCCCGGAAACAGCGTAACCGCTGGCCCGCGGCCGATCAGTCGAGGAGCATGGGTTGAATTGCCCATACCCCATTTTGGTTCTGCCGCACAACTGCGAGACAGTGGTCGGATGCCCATCGGCGGGTCGATGGGCGCGGAACCGCGTCTGGAACCGATCTGAACGGTCTGCACGTGCCGAAGGGCGGCATCGTGCAGGTGCTCTCGCACGCGGTCGGCACCGACCCGGCGCGCATGGGCGACGAACCCGGCTTCGACATCGAGGTAGAGAACCGCCCACTTCATTCGGGGTTCGGCGGCGGCATCCATCACTGCCTCGGCCACTTCGTCGCCCGCACCGACATGGCGGTCGCGCTCCCGCTGCTCGCCCAGCGGATGCCGGATGCCGTGCCTGACGGGCCGGGCGAATGGCTCCCCGTCTCGGGCAACACCGGACCGGTGCGCTATCCCATCCGCTTCACCGCGCCATAAGCCCCGGCGCGGGGCGCTGCAGCGGATGCGGGTCGGCGGGTCGGCTCAGCCGACCAACTCGCCATCAGGGGCGGATGCTGCGCGCCGGCGCCCGACCAGGATCACACCGGCGCCGACTGCGACGATCACCAATGCGATGCCGATGATGTACGCGAGGACCCCGAGATAGCCGCCCTGCAGGTGCGGGTCGAGGAACGGATACGGGTACCACCAGGCGTTGCCCGTCGCCGGTCCGATGATGAAGTTGGCGCGCAGCAGCGTGTACACCGCCCACGCGATCGGAAACGCCACGATCACGCCGAGTGACCTATAGGGCAGCGCCCGGCGGTGCGGCGCCAGGAGCACATCGGCGAGCATCACCAGCGGAATGATGACGTGCAGCGTCTCGTTCGTCCAGACATCCGAGATGCCGCCGATCGCGATGTGCCGCAGCAGCAGGTTGTAGACGATGCCGGTCACGATCATGTAGGCCGAGGCGCAGGCGAACAGCGTCGACAGCCATACCGGCTCTGGCCGCCGGTCTCGGTGATGGCGCAGCATCCATACCGCGCCGATCACGAGCGTCGCCGCTGCGATCAGATTTGAGAGCACGGTGAAGTAGCTGAAGAAGTTCGCCCCGACCGTCGGCACGTGAGACCCCCACGCGGTCTCGGCTGCGCGGGCGTTGCCGATCGCGAGCGTCAACTGCCGGATCAATGCCGCGAATCCCAGCACGGCGGCCGCCATTCGCACCCACGGCCACCACGTTGTCATGGCAGAACTCTAGTGAATTCTGCTCGCCCGGTAGTATGGAGTCGCCCGTTCGGGCCAGCTCAACTGCCGGTGCAAACCCGGCGAACAGCGTGCATTACAAGGGGATGACCCATGCCAGGAATCGTGATCGTCGGCGTCCAGTGGGGCGATGAGGGCAAGGGCAAGGCAACAGACCTGCTCGGTGAGCGCACCGACTGGGTGGTGAAGTTCAACGGCGGCAACAACGCCGGGCACACCGTCGTCGTCGGCGACGAGAAGTACGCCCTGCACCTGCTGCCCTCCGGCATCCTCACCCCCGGCGTCAATGCTGTCATCGGCAACGGCGTCGTCGTCGACCTCGAAGTGCTCTTCCACGAGCTCGAAGCGCTCTCTGCCCGTGGCGTCGACATCTCGCGGTTGCGGGTCAGCGCGAACGCGCACATCATCACCCAGTACCACCGCACCCTCGACAAGGTGACCGAGCGCTTCCTCGGCAAGCGCATGATCGGCACCACCGGGCGCGGCATCGGCCCCGCCTATGCCGACAAGATCAACCGCGTCGGCATCCGCGTGCAGGACCTGTTCGACGAGAACATCCTGCGTCAGAAGGTCGAGGGCGCGCTCGACCAGAAGAACCACCTGCTGGTGAAGATCTTCAACCGCCGCGCGATCACCGCTGACGAGATCGTCGAAGACCTGCTCTCCTACGCCGAGCGCGTGCGGCCGATGGTCGCCGACACCGGGTACCTGCTCGACGAGGCGCTCAAGCGCGGCGAGGTCGTGGTGTTCGAGGGCGGCCAGGCCACCATGCTCGACATCGATCACGGCACCTACCCGTTCGTGACCTCATCGACCGCGACCGCTGCGGGCGCAGCATCCGGTTCCGGCGTCGGCCCCGGCCGGCTCGACCGCATCGTCGGCATCGTCAAGGCCTACACGACCCGCGTGGGCTCGGGTCCGTTCCCGACCGAGCTGTTCGACGAGCAGGGCGACTGGCTGCGCAAGCAGGGCTTCGAGTTCGGCACCACCACCGGCCGCCCGCGCCGCGTCGGCTGGTACGACGCCCCGATCACCCGTTACGCGACTCGCGTGAACGGCATCACCGACCTGGTGGTCACCAAGCTCGACATCCTCACCGGACTCGACAAGATTCCGGTCTGCGTCGCGTACGACGTCGAGGGCACCCGCTTCGATGATGTGCCGGTGAACCAGACCGACTTTCACCACGCGAAGCCGATCTACGAGTACTTCCCCGGCTGGAGCGAAGACATCTCCACCGCACGCAGCTTCGATGACCTGCCGAAGAACGCGCAGGACTACGTGCTGACGCTCGAGAAGATGAGCGGCACCCGCATCTCGGTGATCGGCGTCGGCCCCGAGCGCGACCAGGTCATCGTGCGCACCGACCTGCTCGACTGACCCGGTCTCCGGTCTCCGGTCGCCGGTCGCCGGTCGCCGGTCTCCGTCTATTTGGCGTGAAGTACCGAAATTACGCTGCTGAAGGCAGACTTTGCGCCAAATAGACGGGGGCGATGTGCGAGTGTGAACATATGACGCGATTCTGGGTCGGCGGGTACGGTTCCGATCAGGGTGGGGATGCTGAGGGCATCGGGCTTCTCGCCGTGGATGAGGGGCGCGGGGCATCGACCCTCGCCTACCGCGGTCTCGCCGCGCCGATCGCGTCGCCGTCGTGGCTCGCGCAGCATCCGTCGCTCGATGTCGTCTACGCGGCGCAGGAGGGCGCCGGCACCGTGCAGGCGTTCGCACGCTCCGGCGAGGCGACACTGCGACCCCTCGGGCCAGCGCTCGCCGCAGGTGAGATCGTCTGCCACCTCTCCGTTTCCCTCGACCGGCGGATGCTGATCGCCAGCTGCTACGGCGACGGCCGCGTCGTCCGCTACGGAATCGCCGACGACGGACACCTCGTCGAGCCGGCGCCCGACAAGGCTGCTGCCCTGCGCGCGGCGCTGTTCGGCACCCGCGATCCGGCTGACCTCGAGGCCTCCGAATCGAGCGGCGGATCCCCGGCATCCGACCCGTACCCCACCCCGATGGGCGCCGAGCCCCGCGTCTCCCGCGCGCATGCCTCGGTGTTCCTCCCCGACGGGCGGATCGCGACCACCGACCTCGGCTTCGACCTAGTGCGCATCTGGCGCCATGACCTGACCCTCGATCACGAGGTCGTGCTGCCGCGTGGCACGGGGCCGCGGCACATGGTGCTGCACCCGAGCGGGCACCTGCACGTGGTCACCGAGTACTCCTGCGAGGTGTTCACCCTGGCATCCGCCCGCGACGGCACCTGGGGGCTGGTCTCGGCGACCCCCGCCGCGGAGATCGCGCAGATCGGCTTCGACTTCGCTGCCGAGCTGACGCGCTCGCGTGACGGAGAGACGCTGTACACGGCGCTGCGCGGCAGCAACACGATCGCCGCACTCCGCGTGCGCGGCGCGGGCGAGGTGCTCGAGCCGCTCGCACTGGCCGATTCCGGTGTCAACTGGCCGCGCCACCACCTCGTCTACGACGGCACGCTGCTCGTCGCCGGGCAGAAGTCGAACACGATCAGCGTGCTCGATCTCGACGAGCGCACCGGCGCTCCGCAAGACGTGCGCCACATCGCGACGGCGCCCAGCCCATCGCACCTGCTGCCGGTGCGCTGAGCCCGCTGTGCCCGGGCCGGCCGCGCCTGGCATCCACTTCTCCGCAGTTCTGCACTATCTCGCAGATGATTTGGGTTAGCCGTGCGGAGTTGCGCCGATCTGCGCAGTTGCGCAGAACTCGCTCCGCTGTCAACCCCGTGACAGTGTCGGCGGTCTGGGCGAGACTGGCGGGATGAGCGAGGAATATGACGTGATCGTGCTCGGCGGCGGAGCGATCGGCGAGAACGTGGCAGACCGCGCGGTGCAGGGTGGCCTGACGGCGGTGGTCATCGAGAGCGAGCTCGTCGGCGGCGAGTGCTCGTACTGGGCGTGCATGCCGTCGAAGGCGCTGCTGCGCCCCCTTCAAGCGCGCTGGGCCGCGCAGCCGGTGCGCGGGGTGACAGCTGGTGAGATCGATATCGAAGAGGTGCTCGCGCGGCGCGATTCGTTCACATCGGAGTGGTCGGATGCCGGTCAAGTCGACTGGCTTCGCAGTGCCGGCATCGACCTGATCCGCGGCCATGGTCGGGTGACCGCAGAGCGTGAGGTCACGATCACCACCGACGACGGCGAGCGGATGCTGAAGGCCCGCCACGCCGTCGCGATCTGCACCGGATCGGCGGCGGCCCTCGCCGATATCCCCGGCCTCGTCGAGGCTGAACCCTGGACGAGTCGTGAGGCGACCAGCGCCGAGCACGTGCCGGAATCACTGGCCATCATCGGCGGCGGCGCCGTGGCGGTCGAAATGGCCACGGCATTCACCGGTCTCGGCGCACAGGTCACCGTGATCGCACGGGGCACGCTGCTGGGCAGCATGGAGCCCTTCGCCGGCGAGCGGATCACAGCGAAGCTGCGTGAGCGGGGCGTCAAGGTTCATCTGCACACCGAGACCACCCGGGTGCGACGGGATGCTGACGGCGTCACACTCTTCACCGCCGACGGCGACGAGATCACAGCCGCCGAACTGCTCGTCGCCACCGGGCGGCAGCCGCGCACGGACGATATCGGACTCACTGCGCTGAACATCGATGGGGTGAAGGCGGGCGAGTACATCGGCACAGACGACACCCTTCTCGTGCCGGGCACCGACTGGCTGTACGCGGTCGGCGACGCGAACGGCCGAGCGCTGCTCACGCACCAGGGCAAGTACCAGGCGCGAGCCGCCGGTGATGTGATCGTGGCGCGCTCGCGCGATGAGGTCATCGCCGATCAGCAATGGGGACGGCATGTCGCGACCGCCGATCATGGCGCTGTTCCGCAGGTCGTGTTCAGCGAGCCTGAGGCGGCGTCGGTCGGGCTGACCGAATCGGCTGCGCGCGAGGCCGGTCGAGAGATCGAAGTGGTCGACGTCGACCTGGGCAGCATCGCGGGTGCGAGTCTGCATGCCGAGGGATACGAGGGAATGGCGCGAATGATCATCGACACCGAGCGCGAGCTCGTGCTCGGCATGACGTTCGTCGGATCGGATGTCGCCGAGATGCTGCATGCGGCAACGATCGCGGTCGTCGGTGAGGTGCCGATCAGTCGCCTCTGGCATGCGGTCCCGGCGTACCCCACGATGAGCGAGGTCTGGCTGCGCCTGCTGGAGCAGTACGGCAGGCAGTCGGCCTGAGGTGCGCCCATCGCCGCGAATACTGCGAATCACCCGGAATCCGGCTTTGTTGTCGGACGCTTCCCATACGCTCGAGTGGTGACCCGAGGAGACGAACCCATGCAGGCACTATCCGAAGGAGCCCGCCGGTAGGCGGTGCGCAGCGATGATCGAGTTCCGGTCCGTCACGAAGGAATTCCCCGACGGCACACTCGCGGTCGAGGATTTCAACCTCGTACTGCCCTCCCGCAAGACCACCGTCTTCGTCGGATCTTCCGGATGCGGCAAGACGACGCTGCTGCGGATGATCAACAGAATGGTCGAGCCGACCTCCGGCGACGTCGAGATCGACGGCGAGAGCGTTCTCGGCGGCGACCCGGTCGCCTTGCGTCGGCGCATCGGATACGTGATGCAGAACTCCGGCCTGATGCCGCACTTCAGCGTCATCGACAATGTCGCCACCGTGCTGCGACTCACTGGAGTGGGCAAGCGCGCGGCCCACGAGCGCTCCCGTGAACTGCTCGCCACCGTCGGCCTTGATCTCGAGCTCGCCGACCGCTATCCGAGTCAGCTCTCGGGCGGCCAGCAGCAGCGCGTCGGCGTGGCTCGCGGACTCGCAGCCGATCCGAACATCCTGCTCATGGACGAGCCGTTCGGGGCCGTCGACCCGATCGTGCGCGCAGACCTGCAGCAGGAGCTCATCCGTCTGCAGGTCGAACTCGACAAGACCGTGGTGTTCGTCACGCACGACATCGACGAGGCGTTTCTGCTCGGCGATCAGGTGGTCATCCTCGACAAGGGCGCCCGCGTCGTGCAGGTCGGCAGCCCCAGCGAGATCATCGAGAACCCGGCCGACGACTTCGTCTCGGCGTTCATCGGGGCGGAGCGCGGGCATCGGGCGCTGTCGATCCGGCACACACCGCACGGCCCTGTGATCGTCGACTCCGAGGGGCGCACGCAGGGCCGGCTGCTCGACGAGACGGCGGATGCTGCGTCGCCGAGTGCTTCCCTGAATCAGTCTGGGTCCCTGAGCCTGTCGAAGGGCACTGGCGATGAGAGCGTGACGTGAGCTGGGTCTTCGACAACCTCGGGCTGATCGCCGACCTCACTCTGGTGCACCTGCGTCAGAGTGTGATTCCGATCGTGCTGGGGTTCCTGTTGTCGATTCCCCTCGGCTGGGTCGCCTGGCGATACCGGCTCGTGCGCGGTCCGATCATCGTGCTCACCGGACTGCTCTATACGATCCCCTCGCTCGCGCTGCTGATCCTGCTGCCCGCGACACTCGGCTATTCCGCGATCAGCGAGTCCAACCTCATCGCCGCGCTCACCATCTATGCGATCGCCATCATGGTGCGCGCAGTGGCCGATGGCCTTGACTCGGTGGATCCCAGCATCCGACAGTCCGCGACGGCGATGGGCTACGCGGCGCCGCGACGTTTCTTCGCTGTCGAACTGCCGCTCGCCGGGCCCGTGATCCTCGCGGGGCTGCGCGTCACGGCGGTCTCGACCATCTCGCTCGCCACTGTCGGCATCCTGATCGGCGTCACCAACCTGGGCTACCTGTTCACCAACGGCCAGCAGCGTCGTCTGGTCGTAGAGGTGCTCTCGGGTGTTGTCGCCGTGGTCGTGATCGCACTGCTCATCGACCTGCTGCTTCTGCTGCTCGGTCGTGCCCTCATGCCGTGGACGCGTGCGACTGGTCACGCATCCACGCAGAAGCCGGCACGCACGCAGAAGGTGCTGAGGGCGGCCGCATGAACCTCTTCTCCGAAGCGATGGCCTGGCTGTTCTCGCCGGAACGCTTGCAGGGGCCTTATGCGCTGCAGACGCTGCTCGGTCAGCACCTCTTCTACACGGTCATCTCCGTGCTGATCGCGGCGGCCATCGCCTTTCCGGCGGGCTGGCTGATCGGCCACACCGGCAAGGGCCGCGAGATCGCCGTCGCCATCTCCGGAGCCGCACGCGCCGTGCCGTCGTTCGGACTGCTGGTGCTGCTCGTGCTCGTGCTGGGTGTCGTGCGCACGCCCCTGGCGGCGATCATCACCTTCGTGCTGCTCGCCATCCCCTCGCTGCTCGCCGGTGCGTACACCGGTCTCGAAGCGATCGACCGGCGCGTGGTGGATGCTGCTCGCGCGATGGGCATGACCGAGTGGCAGATCTTCACCAAGGTCGAGCTTCGACTCGGTCTGCCGCTGCTCGTCGGCGGCCTGAGGTCGGCACTGCTGCAGGTCATCGCGACTGTCACCATCGGCGCGTACGTGAACCTGGGCGGTCTTGGCTGGCCGATCATCCAGGGCATCCCGCTGCGGCGTTTCGATCAGGTGCTCGGCGGTGCGATCCTCGTCGCGGTCCTGGCGCTCCTGGTCGACCTGCTGCTCGCGTTGGCGCAGAAGGCCGCTGTCCCGTCGGGCGTGCGTGCGCAGCATCCGGTTTCCGAGTCTTCCTCCCCCTCGTCGCGCGCCCGTCGTGCGGCATCCGTCCCTGCCTGACCCATGAAAGGTCCCCATATGTTCTCCTCACGCAAGATGCGCACCACCCTCGCGGCCGGTGTAGCCTTCGCCGCTGTGATCGCGCTGACCGGATGCGGCAGCAGCAACCCCCTCGAAGAGCCGTCCGGTGACGCGGGCACCGATGCTGCCAGCGACACGATAGTCATCGGCTCGCAGGCGTACTACTCGAACGAGATCATCGCCGAGATCTACGCACAGGCGCTCGAGAATGCCGACTTCACCGTCAAGCGGCAGTTCAACATCGGACAGCGCGATGCGTACATGCCCGAGATCGAGTCCGGCGCGATCAACCTGTTCCCGGAGTACACCGGCAACCTGCTCGAGTACCTCGATAAGGATGCGACGGCGACCAGCCCCGACGACGTGTACGCGGCACTGCAGAAGGCGCTGCCCGAGAACCTGACCGCGCTCGACTATGCCGAGGCGAGTGATCAGGACACCTACACCGTGTTGAAGAGCGTGGCCGAGAAGAACGGGCTCACCACGATCGCCGACCTGTCGAAGCTCGACCACACCGCCGTGCTGGGTGGTTCGCCCGAACTCGAGCAGCGGCCATACGGCCCTGCCGGAGCGAAGTCGGTCTACGGCGTAGACGTCTCGTTCTCGGCGACCAGCGAGGGCACGCTCGACGCCCTGCTGTCGGGCGTCGTCGACGTGGCTGACATCTACTCCGCGGACCCGTCCTTCAAGACCAAGGACATCGTGGCGCTGGAAGACCCCGAGAACATGATTCTCGCCTCGAACGTCGTGCCGCTCGCCTCGAGCGACATCGCCGACAAGATCAGCGACATCATCAACAAGATCAGTGCAGAGCTCGGTGTCGACGATCTCGTCGCACTCAACGTGCAGAGCACGGTCGATCAGATGTCGGCTCCCGACATCGCGAAGAAGTGGCTCACCGACAACGGGCTGCTCTAAACAGCGTGCGTGCCGTCAGGGCGCTCAGATGCGAGCGTCCTGACGGGGCAGCCAGATCTGCTTGATGATGATGAGGATGGATGCCGTCACCGGCACCGCCACCAGAGCACCGAGCAGACCCAGCAGCGTGCCGCCGGCGAGCGCGCCGATCACGACGAGCGGGCCCGGCACCGAGACCGTCTTGTTCATGATGCGCGGGGTGAGGAAGTACGCCTCGAGCTGCATGTAGACGAGATAGATGACCGCGAACAGCAGCGCGTGCCACGGGTCGGCGAACAGCGCGATGACCGAGCCGATCGCCCAGAACAGCACCGACCCGACCAACGGGATCAGGGTGATCAAGAACGCCACGGTCGCTAGCAGCGGGGGGAACGGCAGTCCCAGCGAGAGATAGAGGATGAGCACGATGATCGCGTTGATGAACGCGAGCGTGACCATCCCCTGCACGTAGCCGCCGACCGAATCGGTGATCTGGTCGGTGATGTCGCGCGCACGGGCGCGGTCACGTGCGGGAGCGAAGCGCAGCAGCGACGTCTTCATCGTCGGCAGGCCCGCCACGAAGTACAGCGTCAGTACGAGCACGACGATGGCACCGGAGATGCCGGCCGCGATCGAGGAACCGATCTTCAGTGCACCGCCACCGATCGTCTGCCAGGTCTTGCCATCGGTGAGGAAGTCCTGGGCGTCGGTGACGAACTGCTCGAACTGGTCGCCGAACTGCCTCTCGAGGAAACTGTAGACGTCGCTGCGCATGAAGTCGGAGATGAGGTCCGGAACCGACGTCACGAACGCGGTCACCTGCTCGACGACCACGGGAACGATCATCAGCAGCACCAGTGCGAGCACTCCGACCAACCCGAGGATCACCACCAGCACACTCAGGCCACGGGAGAGCCCGCGGCGTTCGAGAAAGCGCACGGCAGGGTCGAGTCCGAGGGCTGCGAACAGCGCGAACGCGATGTAGATGATCACGGTCGACAGGCTCGTCAGAGTGAGCGCGAGAAGGAAGGCAGTCAGGCCACCCAGAGTGACCAGGAAGCCGAAGACGAAGGGCTTGTCGATGCGCGCCCAGAACGACCGGCTCGGCTCGGGGGCTTCGGTGACATGAGGGGTGCCCTGCGATGGTGCCGGGGTGAGTGCAGCATCCACCGGCGGTGGGCTCGCCGCCTTCTGGTTGCGGGTCGCGGACCGGGAGCGCGCGGCGCCATCTTTGCTCATGCGCAATACTCTATGGCTCGCAGACACCCGCCGCCGGGTTTGACCTGTCAAATGGCGGATGCGGGCAGTCCGGGTTGACTATCGTGAAGGAGTCGACCAGAGGAGAGCCATGTCCGACGACGCCGCAAGTGCCGCCCAGGCCCGTTCGGAGCTGCTGCGCCTGCGCGCCAGCATCGACAACATCGACGCCGCCCTGATCTTCATGCTGGCCGAGCGCTTTCGCGCCACGCAGCAGGTCGGGCAGCTCAAGGCCGAGCACGAGATGCCCGCATCCGATCCGGGTCGTGAAGAGCAGCAGGTCGCCCGGCTGCGTGCGCTCGCCGAAGAGGCGCATCTCGACCCGGAGTTCGCCGCCAAGTGGTTCAACTTCGTCGTCGCCGAGGTCATCCGCCATCACACCGAGGCCGCCGAGGGCCGCTGAGGGGGAGTTCGCCCTTCCCTCGCCCGTGTTCGTGCCTCGAATGGTCGCCATTCTGCGGGCGAGGCGACGAATTGCGGCACCTGAAGCATGGCCAGCCTCGCGCAGCACTCGACCCGAGGACGCACAAGTGCAATAATATGAGTGTTACTGCCGAGAACAATCATAAACATGCATGGCCTGGGCGGCAGAGGTCATCCAAGGAGCTGACATGACCGAAAATCTTCCCGGCGCGCACATGCGCGCCGAACTGAACTCCCAGCCCGAGACCTGGGCGCGCGCCGCCGAGATGCGCACCGAGCAGGCCCTGCTCCCGGCATCCGGTGCCCGCATCGCCGTCGTCGGCTGCGGCACCTCCTGGTTCATGGCGCAGTCATACGCCGCGCTGCGCGAGAGCGCGGGCCAGGGCGAGACCGACGCGTTCACCGCATCCGAGGTTCCCTCCGACCGCGGCTACGACGCGATCGTCGCACTCACGCGTTCTGGCACGACCTCCGAAGTGCTGGAGCTGACCAAGCGCGTCAAGGGCAAGACTCCGGTCATCGCCGTGCTCGGTGACGACACCTCGCCCCTGGTCGACCTCGCCGACTCCGTCATCGCGCTGCCGTTCGCCGACGAGCAGTCGGTCGTGCAGACCCGCTTCGCAACGACCGCCCTCGCGCTGTTCCGCGCCTCGCTGGGCGAAGACCTCACCAAGGCGATCGCCGACGCACAGGCCGTGCTCGATGGCACCGATGACGCCGCTCTCGGCGAAGCCGACCAGTACAGCTTCCTCGGCCTCGGCTGGTCGATCGGCCTCGCGCACGAGGCCGCGCTGAAGATGCGCGAGTCGTCGCAGTCGTGGACCGAGTCGTACAGCGCCATGGAATACCGCCACGGCCCGATCGCGATCGCCGCTCCCGGCCGCATCACCTGGCAGTTCGGCACCGCACCCGAGGGGCTGAAGGCTCAGGTCGAGGCCACCGGCGCCCGCTTCGTGCAGCACGACATCGACCCGTTGGCCGACCTCGTGCGCGTGCACCGCGTCGCCCTCGACCGCGCTGTCGCCAAGGGCCTCGACCCCGACCAGCCGCGCAACCTCACCCGTTCCGTCATCCTCGACGACTGACGCCGGTTATCGTGCAGCACGCCTCGCCTGATCACAGCAGCATCCCCGACGTCGTCACCGACGCCTCGGGGGAGAAGCTCGCGCGCGCCGCGACGATCGGGCGCGGCGTGCCCGTGCTCGCCTTCGACGTCGGAGGCACCGATATCAAGTCGGCGCTTTTCGACGCAGACGGCACGGCTCTCGGCCTGCGCCGTACGCCCACACCCGTCTCCGGCGGAGCAGAGGGGCTCATGGAGCGGCTGGCCGAGTTGGCAGACGAGTTGAAAGAGCAGCATCCGCTCGTCGTTCCTGAGGCGGTCGGCGTCGTCGTGCCCGGCATCGTCGACGCGGAGAGCGGCATCGCCGTCTTCAGCAGCAACCTCGGTTGGCGAGGCGCACCGATTCGCGATCTCGCGAGCGCTCGGTTCGGGATGCCGGTGGCCTTCGACCATGACGTGCGCGCGGCCAGCTGGGCCGAGCGCGTCCTCGGCGGAGCGCGGGAGTATGCGAACTCGGTCGTGCTGATCATCGGCACGGGCATCGCCGGTGCGCTTCTCATCGATGGCCGCCCATACATGGCCGGTGGCTATGCCGGCGAGATCGGCCACTCGCCGATCGGTGAATGGCCGTGCCCGTGCGGTGCGCGCGGATGCCTCGAAGCCGTCGCCTCGGCCGGCGCGATCTCTCGCCGATACGCGGAAGCGACCGGCGTCAGCATCGGCGGCGCCAAAGAGGTCATCTCCCGCGTTGCCGCGGGCGATGAGGTCGCCGGGCAGATCTGGAACGAAGCTCTCGACGCGCTGACCCTCGCGATCGCACAGCTCACGGCGGTGATCGCACCGGATGCCGTCGTCATCGGCGGCGGGCTCTCCCGCGCGGGCGACGCTCTGTTCGATGAGCTGCGCACGCGCCTGGCCGACAGGCTGAGCTTCCACCGCATCCCTCAGCTGGTTCCCGCCGAGCTGTCGGGGAACGCCGGCATTCTCGGCTCGGCGCTGCGCGCCCGCGATGCAGCGGAGGGCAAGGCATGATCGTCACCGTCACGGCGAATCCGGCGCTGGATCTCACCTGGCACGTCGAGCGGATCGTCGCCGGCGGCACGCACCGAGCGGATACCGGGGCCGCGCGCGCGGGCGGCAAGGGCCTCAACGTCGCTCGCGTGGCGCACGCGCAGGGTGCGCCGGTTCGGGCGATCACCACTGTTGGTGGTGCGACCGGGGCGGAGTTCGCCGACGAGCTGACCGCAGCCGGGGTGCCGCACGTGCTGGTTCCCGTTGCGGCATCCACACGTCGCAGCATCGCCCTCGTCGACGAAGCGCTCGGCGACACCACGATCATCAATGAGCGAGGTGTCGCGCCGACGGCATCCGAATGGGAAGCGCTCAAAGCCGCGGTCGCCGACGCACTGCGCGCAGACGCGCGCGTGCTCGTGATCTCCGGCAGCTTCCCACCGGCGACGCCCGACGACGTGCTGCCTGCGCTGATCGCCCTGGGTCGGAATGCCGGCGCTGTCGTCATCGCCGACACGTCAGGGCCGTCCCTGCTTCAGGCGGCGGATGCCGGAGCATCCGTTCTCAAACCCAACGAGCATGAGCTGCGGGATGCCACCGGGCTCGCCGACCCGCTCGACGGCGCCCGCGAACTGCTGCGTCGCGGTGCCGAGCTCGTGCTGCTCTCGCAGGGCGCCGACGGGATGCTGGCGATCACCGCTTCAGCGGCTGACCCTGACCTCCAGGTGTTGCATGCGCGGCTCGACAGGGTGCTCGCCGGCAACCCGACGGGTGCGGGCGATGCCGCGGTGGCGGCGTGCGCGGTGCTGATGGATGCTGGCATCCACGACCCCGAAAAGATCCTTCGCCGCGCCACTGCCTGGTCGGCCGCCGCCGTGCTGATGCCGCTGGCCGGTGAGATCCACCCCTCGTGCCCCGACCTCGAGCGCGACCTCATCGTCGTCCCCGCCGCTTTCGCCCCGGCCACCCACGCCGAGAAACCACTTCCGGCACGAGAAACCGCATCTGACGTGGTTTCTCACGCAGATAGTGGTTTCTCGCCAGCAGCCGGGGCGCCCGCGCCCGATTCGCCGGCATCCGGCGCACCGACACCAGCATCCGACCGAAGGAACCCTCGATGACTCTCGTCTCCGCCCGCGACCTCATGCGCGACTCGGCTGCCGCTGGCACCGGTCTCGGCGCCTTCAATGTGATCCACCTCGAGACGGCCGAGGCGCTCGTCTCGGCATCCGAGCGGGCGCAGCTGCCGGTGATCCTGCAGATCTCTCAGAACTGCGCCGACTACCACGGCGGGCTCGAGCCGATCGGTCTAGCCACCCTCGCGATCGCTCGCCGCGCGGCGACACCGGTGGCGGTGCACCTCGACCATGCCGAGCGTCCCGAACTCGTCGATGAGGCCATTGCACTGGGCTTCGGATCGGTCATGTTCGACGGCGGCAAGCTCGAATACGACGAGAACGTCAAGATCACCGCCGATGTCGCCGCCCGCGCGCGTGCCGTCGGCGTCTACATCGAGGCGGAACTCGGCGAGGTCGGCGGCAAAGACGGCGCGCACGCGCCCGGCGTCCGCACCGACCCTGACGAGGCCCGCGCCTTCGTCACCGCCACCGGTGTCGACGCGCTCGCCGTCGCCGTCGGATCGTCCCACGCGATGCTCGATCGGTCGGCATCCCTCGACATCGAGCTGATCGCTCGTCTGCGCGACGCACTGCGCGGCACCGGCGACCAGGGCGGAGATGTGCCGCTCGTGCTGCACGGCTCGTCGGGCGTCTCGGATGCCGTGATCGTGCAGGCGGTGCAAGCGGGCATGACGAAGATCAACGTCTCCACGCATCTGAACGGATTCTTCACCCGTGCGATCCGCGAGACGCTCGCCGCCGACGAGAAGCTCGTCGACTCGCGCAAGTACCTGAAGCCCGCTCGCGAAGCGCTCGCCGAAGAAGCCGCCCGGATGCTGCGCCTCTTCGCGCTCGTCTCAGCCTGACCGTTCTGAAGAGCTGACAGGTCTGCTGACGTGAATCGCGCCGCCCGCCTCACTGCCATCCTCGACCTGCTCGCCGAACAGGGCGAGGTGGGAATCGACCAGCTCGTCGAGCGCTTCGGCGCGTCTGCGGCCACCACGCGTCGCGACCTCGACAGCCTTGCCGAGCGCCGGCTGCTGACCCGCACCCACGGCGGCGCTGTGGCGCAGTCGGTCGCCTATGAGCTGCCGATTCGCTACAAGAGCCACCACGGCACGGGTGAGAAGGAGCGGATCGCGGCGGCAGCATCCGCTCTCGTCGAACCGGGGCAGGTCGTGGGGCTCTCCGGCGGCACGACCACCAACGCGATCGCGACGGCGCTCGCCGCCCGCGATGACCTCACCGCGCACGGGCTCACGGTCGTCACGAATGCGGTCAACATCGCCGCTCAGCTGGCGATGCGGCCGGAGTTCAAGGTCGTCGTCACCGGCGGGGTGATCCATCCGCGCAGCTTTGAACTGGTCGGACCGTTCGTCGAGCAGCTGCTGGGCGGCATCCGTCTCGACATCGCCTTCCTCGGTGTCGATGGGCTGGAAGCAGAATCGGGTGGCACTACGCGGGATGAAGATGAGGCCGCCGTCAACCGGATGATGGCCGAGCGCGCCGCGCAGGCAGTGATCGTGGCGGACTCGTCGAAGATCGGCCGCCCGGCGTTCGCGCACGTCGGCAGTGCCGAGCTGTTCCCGCTGGTGCTGACCGATGCCGGAGTGACGGATGCTGACCGCACTCGCCTGACGGATGCCGGCTTCGAGGTGCGCATCGCGCCCTGAGCTGGGGTGGGTCCAGGTTGCGACTCTCGCGCGGTGTTTCATCCTTCGCCCTGCCGCCCTGTGGTGCCGGTGTCGCAAATGGCCGCTTCGGGTGGGTTTTAGCGACCAACTGGCACACGTGAAGCGTGGGCTGGGGTGCTTTCGGGTGATCTCCTTTGGTGCCGGTGTCGCAAATGGCCGCTTCGCGTGGGTTTTAGCGACCAAGTGGCACGCGGAGCGTGCGGGGGAGGGTGTGTCCCGGCGAGTACGACGTGGCGTGGGTCAGAGACGGGGTCGGTCAGAGGCTGCGCGGGCCTGAAGCCTGGGCGAAGATCAGGCTCGTGCTGGTGGATGCCACTTCCGGGCGCAGGCTGAGGGTGTCGGAGACGAGTTCGCGCAGCGCGGCAGCATCCGCCACCGCCACATGCACCAGGAAGTCGCGGTCTCCGGCGAGGAAATACACCCGCTGCGTCGCCTTCAGTGACTCGAGGTAGGACTGAAACCTGCGCAGGTCGCCGCGGGCGTGCGCGTGCAGACGGATCGTGATGAGCGCTTCGAGGTGCAGTCCCATCGCCGCCGGTGAGACCTCGGCGTGGAAGCCGACGATGACTCCGGCGGCCTGCAGTGCCCGTACCCGCTTCAGGCAGGTCGACTCCGCAATTCCGGCGATCGCGGCGAGGTCGGTGTTCGAGATGCGGCCGTTGCGGCTGAGTTCCGACAGGATGGTGCGATCGACGGCATCCAGATCGATCGACGACCGTGCCGAAGATTCAGCGTCCATTGGTGCACTTCCTTGCCTGGTAACGAGGATTGCCCTCGTTGAAACGTGATTCTACGCAGAATCTGCGACCATAGCCCCAACCGATCGTTGAGATCTGCATAATCACAGTGAGGGGCGTTTCGTGCGCCAGATCTCAGGGATGAGTCTTCAGGAGGACGCAATGTCGCGGACGATCGTCGTCGGTGCGGGAATGGTCGGTCTGGCCACGGCTTGGCATCTGCAAGAACGCGGCGTCGAGGTCACCGTCATCGACCGGGTGGGTGTCGGCGCGGGGTCGTCGTGGGGCAACGCCGGTTGGCTGACGCCCGGCAAGACGATTCCGCTCGCCGATACCAGCCTGTGGACCTACGGTCCCCGCGCACTGCTCGATCCGGATGCTGCGCTGCACGTGCCGTTCCGCGTCGATCCGAGCCTCTGGTCGTTCCTGCTGCGCTTCGCCGCTCACGGCACCAACCGCGCATGGGATCGCACGATGGCCGACCTCACGCCCATCGACAAGATCGCGCTGGAGTGCTTCGACGAGCTGCTCGACGGCGGGGTCGAATCGTGGACCCGCGAGGGCCCGTTCGTGATCGGCTTCAAGGAGAAGGGCCAGTCGAAGGCCTTCCTGCATGAGGTCGAAGGCGTCGTCCGGCACGGGCAGGAGGTGCCGTTCGAGCAGCTCGAGAACCCGCGCGAGCTCGCGCCGGTGCTGTCGGATGCCGTGCAGCTCGCCTACCGGCTCGACGGCCAGCGCTTCTTCGAGCCGGCACCTTTCGTCGAGGCTCTCGGCCATGCAGTCGTCGCCCGTGGTGCAGAACTGCTCACCGGGTATGAGGTGACCGATGTGTCATCGACCCGCAAGCCCGTGGTGACGATGTCGAACGGACGCCGCATCGAGGCAGATTCGGTCGTGATCGCGACCGGAGCGTGGATGCCGAAGCTCGCCCGCAAACTCGGCGTGCGCACCCGCGTGCAGGCCGGCCGCGGCTACTCATTCACGGTAGCCACTGAGCAGCCGCAGGAGCATCCGGTCTATCTGCCGTTCCAGCGCATCGCGTGCACGCCGTACCAGGGGCGCTTCCGCATTGCGGGCACCATGGAGTTCCGCCGACCCGATGAGCCGTTCCAGCCGCGTCGTGTGCAGGCGATCATCGAGCAGTCGCGCGAGCTGTTCACCGGCATCGACCTCGACGACCGGCAGGACGAATGGGTCGGCTCGCGCCCGGTGACCCCCGATGGGCTGCCGCTGGTCGGGGCCACACGAGCGCCGAACGTGTACGTCGCGGGCGGTCATGGCATGTGGGGCATCGTGCTCGGCCCCGCCACCGGCAAGCTGCTCGCCGAGCAGATCACCACCGGTCGCATCGCCCCCGAGATCCGGCCTTTCGACCCGCTGCGCTGAGCTGCGTGCGGCGAGCGTTCGTTGCGTGCGGAGGAGATCACAGGCACCGGAGGAGGCTTTTGCTTCAGGAGTCCTCCGCTGGGTGAGGACACCTCCGGTCACGGCGCGCGCGATCACGGCGCGCGCGACGGAGAAATACTGCCGATGCGACGGGGTCAGACGATCTCGAACTGCTTGGCGTGCGCGGCCCAGCCCGATTCGACGGGCAGCGACCGCAGCGGCGAGTTGGCGATGGCAAGCACCAGCGCCACCGCGCACAGCGCTGTGCACACCAGAATCGTGGGCGTGCGCCCCGCGAGGGCGAGGCCGAACCCGGCGATCAGCGGTGCGAGCGGCAGCGCTCCCATGCCGAGCACCCCGGCGGCACTGTTGGCGCGGCCGAGCAGCCGTGTCGGGGTCGCGACCATGAAATACCCCATCAGCGCGGCATTGAGCGAGGGGAGCATGAACACCGCGCCGCCGAACACGAGCACGATCGCCCACGGCTCGTGCACGACGGTCATCACGATGGTGCCGACGGTCGAGCAGAGCAAGCTCATGATGGTGAGCGTTCCGGCGCTGATGCGCGGCACCAGGGTGGGGGAGATGATCGCGCCGACGAGCATGAAGCCGCCGATGGCCGCCGACATCCACCCGATCGTGAGCTCGCTGTGACCAGCTTGCTGCAGCGCGTAGATCACCGTAGTGATCGCCGCATTGAAACCGAGATTGATGATTGTCGCGATCACCAGCACGCCGCTGAGATCGGGGCGGGAGAACAGCCAGGCGAAGCCCTCGCGGATCTCGCGCAGCATCCCGCGGGCAGGGGTCGCGGCGTCAGAAGGGTCAGAGACGTCGGAGCGTGTTGCGATGTCGGATGCCGCGGATGCCGTCACTGCACCGCGCTCGCCAGCGTGACCGCCCGCCGGATCCGCCGCCGCATTGCCCGTGGCATCCGCCCGTGCCTCCGCCTGCGCATCGCGCGCCACCCCGGGCTCTGCCGGTTGCGCGACCCTCGACCCCGCGCCGTGCACCGCTCCGCGCCGCATGGCGCGCAGCAGCAGCCATGCTGTCAGCGCAGAAATCCCGTACGCGACGGTCATCACGAGACCGATCAGCCAGGCACCGGCTGCGAGCAGCAGGCCACCGAGTGGTCCGCCGGCGAGCTGCAGCGCAGCATCCCGCCCCTGATTCGCCGCCTGCGCGCGCCCCATGACCTCGTCGGGCACGATCTCTTTCAACGCGCTCTCGCTGGCCGGCTCGAAGCTGCCGGCGCGCGCGGCCATGAGCACTTCGACCAGCAGCAGCCCGCCGAAGGTGAGTGCATCTGTCAGTGCCAGCAGCATGAATGCCCCGCTGAGCGCCGCGCCCACCCCGGCGCCGACCAGCATCATGATGATGCGGTGGTGGCGGTCGGCGAGCACTCCGCCGAACAGGGTGACGATGAGGCGCACAGTCATTCCGGTGCCGCCGATGATGCCGGCCTGGGCCGGGTCATTCGTGATGAAGAGCGCGACGAGCGGGATGGCGAAGCTGAACAGGGCAGTGCCGAGGCCCTTGGCGGTGTCGCTCGTCAGCCACAGCGCATAGCGGCGGTTGCTCCACAGCCTGGTGCTGCTCGTCGTCGTAGTCATGAGACAACAGTAAATGCACAACAAAGATTGCGCAATAACAGTTGCGCAATTATTCCTGCGAGTAGACTCGCGCTATGACTGAGAGTGTCAGCAGTCCCGACGAGCACGTCTACATGACGACAGCGATGCTCAAGGCGCTCGCGCATCCGCTGCGGCGCCGCATCACCAAGGTCATCGCGCGGCGTGAGTTCGCCCGAGCCGCCGACATTGCGGCCGAGCTCGACGTGCCGGCCAACAGCGTCAGCTTTCACTTGCGGGTGCTCGCAGACGCTGGCCTGATCGTCGAAGCGCCGGAGCACGCGCGTGACCGCCGCGACCGGGTGTGGCGCGCCGTCCAAGGCGGCTACAACGTGGGCTCTCCGGAGCACCCGGTCGAAGACGAAGTGCTGGGCGGCGCCCTCATGCACACCCTCGCCGAGGATCATTTCGACCTGGTCCGGCGGGTGCTGGCCTGGGCCCCCGAGTACGTCTCCGGCAGAACGGCAGAAGTGCACGGCACCTTCTCTCAGCGCACGGTTCGACTCACCGAGGCCGAGTTCACGGCGGTCGAGGAGAAGATCTACGCGCTGTTCGCGGAGGTGGAGGCTGCGCATGACCGCACCGATCCAGCGGGGCGGATGTGGGGGATCGACATCGTCGCCGCCGACGACACGATCTGACCGCGATGGCGAACCCCGGCGACCGCGCTGCCGGCGGTACCGGGGAACCCCGACGGGATGCTGCTACGGAATCGCCCTGCGGAACGCGATGAACGAGATCACCATCAGCAACGCGATCACCACGAGGCCCCAGAGTGCGAGGCCCAAGGCGCCGAGCTGCTGGAAGGTCGTGCCGACCTGTCCCCACAGCTCCCACTTCGTGACCAGGAAGACCAGTCCGACCAGCACGAGCACGACGGCGACGCTCGCAAGCGTCACGGCCAGCGCGCCCCAGCGCTTGTAGATCGTGGCGCCGGTGAAGCCGACCACGAAGAAGAACAGGGCGAGTGTGAAGTAGACGACGAACGCGCCGAGGGGGCCTGCATCCCACAGCCAGGGCAGGCGGAACACCCAGCCATTGACCCCGTACCCGTTCGTCAGCGTTTCGATGCCTCCGCCGATGAGGAACAGCACGCCCATGAAGGCGCTGCTCATCACGGCTGCGAGCATCGTGCCGATGAAGAACTCGCGTCGCGTGATGCTGATCGCCTGCGAGAACGGAAAAGTCAGCGTCATCGACGACAGTCCGACGGCGAAGAAGACCCAGAGCGGTGCCTGCCCGCCTCCGCCGTACTTGGGTCCATCCGTCGGGATCATCGCGTAGATGAGGATCGAGACGATCGTGGCGGATGCCAGGACGATCAGCGGCACCCAGATGAACGTCTGACGATTGATCAGCTGGAGCCTGACCACGTTGAGTGTGCGACGCATCAGCGCGTCTCCTTTGTCTGGTCGGTCGTGTGCGCGGCGTTCTACGTGAGCCGAACGATGAGTTGCTGCAGCGATACCGAGGCAAGGTCGAGGCCGGCAGCGGCGATCTCCGTGCGGTCGGCAGCGGTGAGGTGTCCGAGAACCGTGACGGATGCCACGCGCCCCAGCGCCTCTCGGTGGATGATCTCGCGACCCGATGCCCACGCTTCGACCTTCGCCGCATCACCGACGACCGTCGAGGCGCGCCCGCGCACAGCATCCGTCTCCTCATTCATCAGGATGCGCCCCGCGTCGATGAGGATCACCCGCTCGATGAGGTTGGCCACCTCATCGATCAGGTGCGACGACAGGATGATCGTGCGTGGGAACTCCGCGTAGTCCTCGAGCAGCCGGTCGTAGAAGACCTGGCGCGCGACAGCATCCAGGCCGAGATACGGCTCGTCGAAGAACGTGACTTCGGCGCGCGACGCGAGCCCGATGATCACGCCCACGGCCGACAGCTGGCCGCGGGAGAGCTTCTTGATCCGCGTCCTCATCGGCAGCTGGAACTCTTCGATCAGCTGCTCGGCGAGCTCCTGACTCCAGTTGCGGAAGAACATCTGCGCCGCGCGGAACGCGTGCTTCGGCGTCGCGTCGTCCGGATACTTCTGGCTTTCGCGCACGAAGCAGATGCGGCTGAGGACGCCGCTGTTCTCATACGGGACTTCGCCGAAGACGCGGGCGTCGCCGGAGGTCGCGAAGTTCTGCGCCGTGAGGATCGACATGAGCGTGGTCTTGCCGGCGCCGTTGCGCCCGAGCAGACCATAGATGGTGTCTTTCTCGATCGAGAGCGAGACATCGTCGAGGGCGAGTTTGTCCTTGTAGCGCTTGGTGAGGTTGTTCACCTCGATGACGGCGGTCATTGGGGGTTCCCTTCGGTGGATGCGGGGCCGGCCGCGCGCTCGCGCAGCAGTGCGGCCAGATCTTCGGCGTCGAGTCCGAGGGTGCGGGCCTCGGTGATGAGCGGATCGATGTAGCGTTCCGCGAACGCGGTGCGACGCTCGGCGAGCAGGATGCTGCGCGCACCGGCGGCGACGAACATGCCGATGCCGCGGCGCTTGAGCAGCACCTGCTTGTCGACCAGCAGCGCGACACCTTTCGCCGCGGTGGCCGGATTGATCCGGTAGAACGCGGCGAGTTCGTTGGTGGAAGGCGCTTGTCCGTCTTCGGTGAGCGTGCCGTCGAGAATCGACTCTTCGATGGCTTCGGCGATCTGGAGGAACAGCGGACGGCCTTCGTCGATCACGGCGCCTCCAGGTTAGGTGGTTAGTTACTTGACTAACTAACCACCTAACCCGGCCGACGTCAAGGGGCTGTCGAGATCAGCCCCGCAGGTCGCGTCGCGACAGCGCCAGAGCGGATGCTGCGGCAAGCGCCACCGCGATTCCCCAGGTCAGCAGCAGGCCGCCGACGGCGACACCGTCTTGCAGGGGAGCCTGGTGGTACACCCAGTAGTACGGCGACAGGGTGTTCAGCCACTCCAGATCCTTCGACTGCTTCGCCACCGCTTGAAAGACGTAACCGAGTACCGCGATACCCGCAGCGATGCCCGTGGCCCATGCCTTGCGGCCGGTCAGCGCTCCCGCGAACAGCCCCGCCGCCGCACTGAGGAACGCCAGTCCGGTGAGAGCGAGCACTGCCCCGATGATGTGCGGCGGATGGATGCCCAGCTCGGCCGGCCCATTCAGAGCCCAGACGATGATGCCCGAGAGCGCACCGAGCCACAGCAGTCGCAGCAGCACCGCGGCCGCGGACTCGGTGGCGTACTGCATCCGCCCGATCCCATGTGCGAGGTCGAGCTCGAGCCGGCCCGATTCTTCGGCGCCGGCGATCGCCGCTGAGCTCCACAGCACCGCCGCGATCGTCACCAGCAGAAAGCCGAGGAGGCCGTAGAAGGTGCTCTGCGCGTAGCCGGCACCGGTGGCGATCTGGTCGTAGCCGACCGTGTCGACGAGCTGTTTCGGCATCGCCTTGAGGATGTCCTGCAGTTGCCCGCCCGATCCGAACAGCGGATACAGCGGCAGGTAGAGGAAGAGTACGGCCGCGATCCCGAGACTCCACCCGATAAGGCCTCGCCACGACTCGCGGATGCTGCGCCGGAACACCGGCAGGATGCTGTTCACCGCGCACCTTCTTCTTGGGCTTCGGTCGCCCCGTACAGGCGCAGCACGCTCTCTTCCAGGTCGGGTTCCTCGATGGTGAGGTCGTGCACGGTGAACCTCGCGAGAGCCTTGATGAGCGGATCGATCGCGCCCTGCATCGTCGCGCTGAGCTGCAGGATGCTGTCGAGCGGGGCGACCTCGAGCGCCTCGACGCCGGTGATCTCCGAGAAGACGCGGCGCACGTCTGCAGCATCCGTCTCCTCCAGCTCGACCCGCACGCGCCGCACGGATCCGAGCCGCAGTGACGCGACGTCGCCCTGCGCGACGATGCGTCCGTTCGCCAGGACCGCCACCTCATCGGCGGTCTGCTGAATCTCGCTGAGCACGTGCGAGCTCAGCAGCACTGTCTGCCCGGCATCCCGAGCCTCGCGCACCATCGCCTGGAACTCGCGCTGCATCAGCGGGTCCAGCCCACTGGTCGGCTCGTCGAGGATGAGCAGCTCTGGCCGATGCATGAACGCCTGAATCAACCCGACCTTCTGCTTGTTGCCCTTGGACAGGCTGCGCACCGGTCGCGACAGATCGACGCCGAGCCGGTCGGCGAGCTCGTCGACCGTCCCGCGGGCGACGGGCCCGGAGACGTGGGAGTAGAAATCCAGCATCCGATGTCCGGTGACGCGGCCTTCGAGCCGCAGCTCTCCGGGAACGTACCCGATGCGGCGGCGCAGAGTCGCGCCCCCGCGGCGCGGATCCTCCCCGAGTACCCGCACAGAACCCGAGGTCGGGCGGATTACGTCGACGAGC
Source organism: Microbacterium esteraromaticum (assembly GCF_900163815.1). Classification (GTDB taxonomy): domain Bacteria; phylum Actinomycetota; class Actinomycetes; order Actinomycetales; family Microbacteriaceae; genus Microbacterium; species Microbacterium esteraromaticum_B. Next base: position 164,424 of record NZ_FUKO01000022.1, read on the forward strand.
GTGCGCAGGGTCGTGGTCTTGCCGGCGCCGTTCGGGCCGATCAGGCCGTAGATGGTGCCCGGCTGCACCTGCATGTCGAGGCTGTGCAGTGCGGTTTGCCTGCCGTACCTCTTGTGCAGGGCGGTGATGTCGATGACGGAGGTCATGATGGTGCCCCTTCTTCTGCCGCTTCGACTTTCTGCGTCGCCGCCTGCTCGCCGGACAGGGCTTCGCGGGCCCCGTCGAGAAAGACCGAGGTCGAATAGATGCCGTGCGTCACGAGCTCGAGGGTGGGGAGGGTGGTGCGCATCATGCCGGCCGGGCTGAGCTGATCCTCGCCCAGCACGCGGCTGATCTGCGCGCGCATCATCACGGGGGCGAGCCCCATCATCGCGATGAGCATCGTCGTCATCTCGGGGTCGCTCATCTCGACCAGCAGTCCGGCTGCGCGCTGTTGGTCGAGGGTTTCCCGGGTGACGTCGATGAGCTTGTCGAACAGGCGATTCGCGGCGGGTGAGCTGTCGCCCAGCATCCGTCCCAGGTAGTCGATGTACGGACCGTAGCGCTCGATGTCATGCAGTGCGGCGCGGATGCGGTCGGCCGTAGGCGCCTCGATCAGCTCGTGCTTGTCGTCGATGAACGCGGCGACGACGTACTCGTCGCACGCGTCGCGCAGCGCGTTCTTGTCGCCGAAGTGGTGCACGATCAGCGCCGCGCTGACCCCGGCGTCTTTGGCGATCGCGCGCATGCTCGTCGCGTCGAAGCCATCGCGGGCGAAAGACTGAATGGCGGCGTCGCGAATGCGCGCACGGGCTGTCAGATCATCGGATACTGAACGCATGTACAGCAGACTAAACAGACGTTCAGTCATTGTCAATGGGGTGCGCCGGCCGTCGCCGGTACAGTGAGCGAGTGCCAGAGTTCGACTTCAGCCGGCTGCGGCGGTTCCCCGATGTCGAGGCGCCGAATCTTCAGGCCTGGGATGCCACCGACGAGTTGCTCGTGCGGCATGCGCTGCACTCCGGGTTAAGTGGCGCCGAGATCGCTGTGATCGGCGACGAATACGGGGCGATCACGCTGGCGCTGGCGGATGCCGGGCTGCGTGGCATCCGCGTGCATCAGGATCTGGTGACGGGGCGACGCGCCCTGGTGAACAACGCGCGGATGCTCGGGTTCGGATCCGAATATGAGGTCCACGAGCTCGACGAATCACTGCTCGTCGGTGCACGGCTGGTGCTGCTGCAGCTTCCGAAAGCGCTCGCCGAACTCGAGGAGATCGCGGACGCTGTCGCCCGCTGGGCCGCACCCGATGCGGTGCTGGTTGCAGGCGGGCGCGTCAAGCACATGACGCTCGCGCAGAACGATGTGCTCGCCCGCTCGTTCGAGACCGTGCAACCGCAGCGGGCCGAGCGGAAATCGCGGCTGATCGTGGCATCCGGTCTGCTGCGGCCAGCGGGTTCGCCGCCCTTTCCGGTCTCGGCGCGGCAGGCGATTGACGCACCCGAGCCTCTGGAGCTCGTGCTGTGCGCGCACGGCGGCGCCTTCGCTGGCGCCCGTCTCGACATCGGCACCCGCGTGCTCCTGGAGGCTATGCCTGGTCTTGCGTCCGCGGATGGTCCGCGAGTCGTCGACCTGGGGTGCGGAACCGGCGCGCTCGCCGCCGCCTTCGCCCTGCTGCATTCGGATGCTGCGGTCACTGCCACCGATCGCTCGGCTGCCGCCGTGCGTTCAGCCCTCGCCACGATGCGGGCCAACGGCCTCGCTGATCGTGTGCAGGTGATTCTCGACGATGTCGGTTCGCTGCTGCCGTCCGGTGAAGCCGATCTGGTGCTGCTGAATCCGCCGTTCCATCTCGGCGCGAGTGTGCACGAGGGGGCGGGGCGCCGACTCATCGAGGCCGCGGCTCGACTTCTCCGGCCCGGTGGTGAGGTGTGGACGGTATTCAACTCCTCACTTGATCACCGCCGTGTGCTGGCCCGAGATGTCGGCCCGACAGAGCAGGTCGCGCGCACCTCGAAGTTCACCGTGACGCGCAGCGTGCGGCGCGGGTGAGTGGGACCAGCATCCGTCGACAACTCATTCTTGGGGCGGCAGCGCACCTCCGTGCGGCGGCTGCGCTGGCCCGCAGGATTCCGTAGAATCCCCGGTGAGGACGTGAAAGCAGAAGTGCGATTTGCCATCTAATCAGCCATTCTGTTACGGTTATCCGTGGCCTAAGGCCAAGACCAGTCCGCGACCGTGTCCTCATGCTGTGCAATTTCACCGAGTGATGCGGGCGTACGGTAGATGAACTCTGCGGGGGGCCCGAAGCCCCGCGACCGCGCCGCGCACGGCAAGAAAAGCGGCCTTGTGATCGTCACCCGGACGTAACCAGACGTGCACGCCGCACATCCCTGAACCGGCGCGCAACGGGGGCAACGTGTCTGAAACTGTGCTTGAAGCGCGCAATCTGTACAAAGTTTTCGGTAAGAATCCGCAGCAGGCGGTGAAGCGCCTGGAGGCGGGCGAGACCCGCACCGACATCCTGGATGCGGGTACCGCCGCCGTCATCGATGCGAGTTTCACCGTCCAGCGCGGTGAGATCTTCGTGATCATGGGGCTGTCGGGTTCCGGTAAGTCGACCATCATCCGGATGCTGAACGGCCTGCACGACGCAACCGCAGGCAGCGTCACGATCGAGGGCGAGACCATCACCGGCATCCCCACCTCACGGCTGCGCGAGGTGCGCCGCGATCGGGTCTCGATGGTGTTCCAGCATTTCGCGTTGCTGCCGCATCGGTCGGTCGCCGCCAACGTCGCGTACCCGCTCGAGCTCAAGGGCGTCGGCAAGGCTGAGCGACTGCAGAAGGCCGAAGAGATCCTCGAGATGGTCGGGCTGCACGGCTGGGGCGACAAGCTGCCCAGTGAGCTCTCCGGAGGAATGCAGCAGCGCGTCGGCATCGCTCGCGCCCTCGCCGCCGACAGCGACATCCTGCTGATGGACGAGGCGTTCAGCGCGCTCGACCCGCTCATCCGACGCGAGATGCAGGAGCAGCTGGTCGACCTGCAGGCGAAGCTGCAGAAGACGATCGTCTTCATCACCCACGACCTCAACGAGGCGATGTTCCTCGGCGACCGCATCGCCGTGATGCGCGATGGCCGCGTGGTGCAGATCGGCACTCCCGAGGAGATCCTCACCGACCCTGCCAACGACTACGTCGAGCAGTTCGTGCAGGATGTCGACCGTGCTCGTGTGCTCACGGCCGCGAACGTCATGGAGCATCCGCGTCCGGTCGTCGCCGACACCGCCGGCCCGCGTACGGCCCTGCGTCAGATGCGCGACGCTTACATGTCGGCGACCTACGTCGTCGGCCGCGACCGTCAGCTGGTCGGCATCGTCACCGACCGCGACGCGGTCAAGCTCGTCCGCAAGGGCGAGATGTCGCTGAGCTCGATCATCAAGCCGGTGCCGCAGAGCGTCGACGAGAACGAGATCCTGATGAACCTGTTCATTCCCTCGGTCGAGTCGCAGCTGCCTCTCGCGGTGACCGATGAGGCGGGTCGCCTCACCGGTGTCATCCCGCGCGTGACCCTGCTGGCCGCTCTCGGCCCCGGACCCGGCGCGACCGGCGAGCTGACGATTCCGCTGCAGCCGATCCCCGCGAACATGATCGACGAGGTGCTGGCCGAAGCGTCCAGCGTCGCCGATGGCCCGACTGATCTCGGCGCAGCTGATCTCGGCGCTGCCGACCAAGGCTCTGCCACCGGCACGGAAGAGGTGCGCTGATGGATGGTTTCCGTATTCCGATCGGACAGTGGGGCAAGTTCGTCGTCGACTGGATCCGCGACAACCTCGACTGGCTGACCGATGGCATCTCGACAGGCGTCGGATTCCTCGCCGGCGGGCTTGCCGACATCCTGAACGCGGCGCCCGCGCCGATCATGATCGTGCTGTTCGCGCTGATCGCGTGGCTGGTACGCTCGTGGCAGCTCGCGCTGGGCACTGTGGTGATGTTCACCATCATCATCGGTGTCGACCAATGGCACACAGCCATGCAGACGCTCTCGCTGGTGCTGATCGCCACCCTCGTCACAGTCGTTATCGCCGTGCCGCTGGGAATCTGGGCGGCGCGTAACAACACGGTCAGCACGGTGATCAAACCAGTGCTCGACCTGATGCAGACGATGCCTTCACTGGTGTACCTCATTCCGGTGATCATCTTCTTCAGCCTCGGCTTCGTCCCCGGCGTGATCGCTACGGTGATCTTCTCGCTGCCTCCCGGTGTGCGGCTCACCGAGCTCGGCATCCGCGGCGTCGACACCGAGACCGTCGAGGCGGGCCACGCCTTCGGCGCAAAGCCGGGGCAGATCCTGCGCGGCATCCAGCTGCCTCTCGCGATGCCTACGATCATGGCCGGTATCAACCAGGTGATCATGCTCGCCCTGTCGATGGCCGTCATCGCCGGTATGGCAGGTGCGCCCGGTCTCGGCAAGGAGGTCGTGTCAGCGCTCTCGACCATCAACGTGGCTCAGGGCATCGAAGCAGGTCTGGGCGTCGTGTTCATCGCGGTGTACCTCGACCGCATCACTGCGGCTCTCGGCGCCCCGGCAAACTCTCGGCACTCGCTGCTGGGCATCCTGCAGCGGCGACGTGAAGAAGCGCGACGCGCTTCGGTCGCAGCATCCGCTCAGGCCCCTGACTCGGTTGCCGCACACTGACTCATCCCTCCCGCACCACAACATCACACAGCACCACATACGTAACGCGTGAGACATACGTGAAGAAAGAAGGAAGCACCATGAACAAGAGGCATTTGACCAAGATCGCTGCGCTCGGCGCGGCAGCAGCACTCGTCCTCACCGGCTGCGCAAGCGGCGACGGTGACAAGGGCGACGCCGGCGACGCTCCCTCGGGCGACGCCAAGGGCACGATCACGATGGGGTTCCTCCCCGCGTGGACTGACGGCCTGAGCACCGCATACCTTCTCGCCGACCAGCTCGAGAAGCTCGGCTACGACATCGACATGGAAGACGTCGTCGACGCGGGCCCCCTCTACACGGCTCTGGCCCAGGGTGATGTCGACATGTACCCGTCGGCATGGTCCGAGGTGACTCACGCCTCCTACATGGAGGAGTACGGCGACAAGATCGAAGACCTCGGCACGTACTACGACGGCGCCGTGCTGACGATGGCCGTTCCGGAGTACATGACCGACATCAACTCGATCGAGGATCTCAACGACAACGTCGAGCTCTTCGACGGCAAGATCATCGGCATTGAGCCCGGCGCCGGCCTGACGAAGGCGACGCAGGAGAAGGTCATTCCCGAGTACAAGCTGGACGACTACGAGCTCGTCACCTCGTCGACCGGTGGCATGCTCGCCACGCTCGACACCGCTGTGGCTGCTGAAAAGCCCATCGTCGTGACGCTGTGGCGTCCGTTCTGGGCCAACAGCGCGTGGCCCATGAAGGACCTGAAGGACCCGAAGGGCGCTCTCGGTGACACCGAGGGGCTGCACTTCCTCGGCAAGCTCGGCTTCGCTGAGGAGTTCCCCGAGGCCGCTGACTTCATCGAGAAGGTCAAGCTGACCGATGAGCAGTACGGCGAGCTCGAGGGCCTTGTCACCTCTGACGACTACAAGGACAAGTCCGCTGAGGCTGTCGACAAGTGGATCGAAGACAACGCAGATCAGATCGACTGGCTGATCGCCGAGTAAGACTCGGTTGTCGGGGCTGAGACCCCGGTAACTCTGAAGGACGTCTGCACCTTTGAAGGAGAATCCGGCCGGATTCATCCTTCAAAGTGGCAGGCGTCCTTTTTCGTGCGGGTGGGGCGGATGCTGCGGGGCGACCGTGCGACACCTCGCCGTCAGTTATCACTGCTAGTCAGGGCGCCGCAGGGCACGGACGGTAGGCTCAAACTTGATTGAGGGCATCGACGTAAGGGAGAGCTAGTGGCTGAGCGCAAGTCAGCGAGGCAACCGATCGCAGATCGGATGTATGACGTGCTGCTACATCAGTTCATGTCGGGGGAGCGTGGGGCGGGTGAGAGCCTGAACATTGGCGCGCTCTCTCGCGAGCTCGATGTCAGTCAGACGCCGCTGCGTGAAGCGCTTGCGCGCTTGGAGTACACGGGGCTTGTTCAGCGCGAGGCGCTTCGTGGATACCGCGTCGCACCAATGATGACGCGCGCCGAAGTCGAGCAGCTGAAGGAAGCGCGCCTTGTGCTGGAACCCCGTCTTGCGCATCACGCCGCGTTGCGAATCACGCCTGAGTTTCTCACCGCGTTGGACGAGAGCATGAACGAGTTCGAGCGTTCGGCGGATGCGGCTGACATGGAGACCGAAGGCTTTGACATGTACTGGCGCTCGGACAACCGGTTTCATGGACTGATTGCGGAACAGTCGGGTAACCAGTTCTTGGCACTCGCCTACGCGGCGCTCAGCGGTCAGATTCAGCGGTTCCGACTCTTTTCCAAGTTTGGTCGCACGGGTGCGCGTCAAGCGGCGCCTGAGCACCGCGCGATCTTCGACGCGATCGCGGCGGGCGATTCGGATGCTGCGGCAGAATCGATGCGACTGCACGTTCTCGGTGCCACGGAGCGACTTCTGGGCAACTGAATTGGCAAGCCCACCGATGGACAAGCCAACCTAGAATCCAATACTATAGTTGATAGTATTGGATTGGAGGTGCAATGATGCAGGTACAACAGGCCGCGGGGCACTACACCGCGCACCCGCTCATTCACGGATTTCCGGGTAAGTCGAGCACACACGGCGCCTTTGGCTGGAGCAGCCTGTGGCTCCTCGACGATGGCACGCGCCGCGTCCTCGTCGACGCGGGGCAGCCCGCCTATATCCCGCTGATCCACGAGTCGCTCGAACGTCTCGGTCTCACCACGGCAGACATCACCGACGTTTTACTGACCCATATGCATTGGGATCACGTCGCAAACTTTACGATGTTCCAAAACGCCGTCACCTGGGTGGGCATGAAAGAGCTGGCATGGGCTGCGGAGCAGCCGGCAGGAACCAAGTTCATCCCCGACCTTCATGTGCAGGAGCTCATGCGCCGCACCGAACGTGTAGAGCGGATAAGGCCCGGACAAGAAGTCCTGCCGGGAATCCACGCGATTGCCGCTCCAGGTCACACGCCACATCACCTGGCATTCTTCACCGAGCGCGCTGAGCAGTCCCTCATTTTTGCAGGGGACTCGGTGAAGAACATTCATGAGCTGGCCACAGCACGCGTCGACTCCACCATGGACGAAGACGCCAGCGTTCGCACGATCGATCGCTTGCGTTCCCTTCTGACCGACACGAGCGCGGCTCTGCTGCCCGGCCATGATGTCGGACTCAGAATTGTCGACGGTGAGGTGCAGCGACTGCAAGAACAGCGCGCTCAGATCAGTTTTTTTGCCGACGCACTGAGCCCTGAGAGCGACCGCAGCATCGGCTGAGCCGGTGCCGCGAGAAAGGACAATCATGACTTCTGTCCTCTATACAGGAGGCGCTGGTCGCATGGGCCGCGTGATTCGTGAAGGGCTCGCTGGGAAGTACGACCGTGTGGTCCTATACGTGCGCAGCGAGCCCATCGAACCTCTCTTCGCCCGCGAGGAGGTCGTCGTCGGTGACCTCGGCGACCTGGAAGCCTTGACAGCGGCGGCCCAGGGTATCGACGTGATCGTGCACCTCGGCGCTGTCGCCGACGAAGCGTCATTTGAGCGGATCCGCGAGGTCAACATCGATGGCACGTACCACGTCTACGAGGCAGCCCGCCGGGCGGGGGTGCGTCGTGTCGTGTTCGCCAGCTCCAACCACATCATCGGTTTTCACCCCGCCTCGGAACGCCTCGACGAGACTGCGTCGATTCGCCCAGACACCTACTACGGGGTTTCGAAAGCGTTTGGCGAGGCAATGGCGAGCCTGTACTACGACAAATGGGGGGTGGAATCGGTGTTGCTGCGCATCGGAACCTTCCGACCTGCGCCCGAAGATGTGCGCCAGCTCGCGCTGTGGTTGAGCTGGAGAGATGGTGTCGAGCTGACTCGATGCGCGATCGAAAACGGCCCGGTGGGATGCCAGGTTGTTTACGGTGTCTCGGCAAACACCGATGGCTGGTGGGATGCGCAGGCCGGTTGGGCTGCCATCGGATTCACCCCGCAGGACAACGCAGCAGAGCACGCGCAGGACATTGACCACAATGTTCCTGCCCCCAAATATCACGGCGGAGCATTCACCGCCTCCGAGTACCAAGGAGGAATCTGGTGAACGAAACCACCATGTCCCACGATGTCCTGATCACCACCGCGTTTCTTAGCCCGGGCGACGGTGTTGACGCCCTGCTGCGTGGTTCCGGTCTGACCACGCGTCATGAGCCGAACCTTGCGGCCCTTCCTGAGGGAGACCGTCGCGCACTCCTGGCACCCACACGCGCCATCATTGCGGGAACCCAACCGCTGACAGCAAATGACCTCGCCATGGCTCCGAACCTGCAGATCGTTGTCCGAACGGGCGTCGGGTACGACAGTGTTGACGTCGCAGCAGCAACCGATCAGGGGGTTCCTGTCTGTATCACGGCGGGCGCTAACCGGCAGGCCGTTGCCGAACATGTTTTCGCCCTCATGCTGAGTCTGGCCCGTCGTGTTCCCGAGAACATCGCCAACCTGGCGGCCGGGAGCTGGCAGCAGCTCACGGGTCGCGAACTGCGCGGTGCGACGTTGGGTGTGCTGGGTCTTGGATCCATTGGAAAGGCCGTCGCCATGATTGCCGCAGGTTTCGGCATGAACGTCATCGCCTATGACCCGTACTTCGACAATGCATTCGCTTCGGCACACAATATTGCTCGTGCGGAACTCGACGACGTTCTTGCACAGGCTGATTTCGTGACGCTGCACCTGTTCCTCGATGACTCGACGCGGAACCTCATCAATGCGGAGCGCTTGCGTCTCATGAAGAACGACGCGATCCTGGTGAACACGGCTCGTGGCGGCATTGTCGATGAGGAAGCCGTGGTCGACGCGGTCCGTGCCGGTGTGATTGGCGGTGCAGCGCTGGACGTGTTCGAGCAGGAACCGCTGCCCGCAGACAGTGCACTTCTGCACACGCCTGGCATTCTCGCGACCACGCACATCGCGGGTGCAACCCGTGAAGCTCGTGGTGAGTCTGGTCGCATGGCGGCCGCGAACGTTATCAGCGTGCTCGCGGGGGGCGATGCGCAGTTCATCGTGAATCCGGCATACCGAGAAGACGTCGCATGATCATCCAGTCATCGGGTGGCCAGCTCCGGCTGGCAGCCAACCTCAAATGGATGTACACCCAGCTGCCCTTCGAGGCGCGATTTGACGCGGCGGCGGCTGCAGGTTTCACCGGGGTTGAGTTTGCGTCCCCATACGAACTGTCGGCTACGCGCGTGCGAGAGTTGCTGGACAACGCCGGCCTCACGCAGGCGCTCATCAACACTCCCGCTGGTCCTGCGGGTTCCGCAACCGCCATGGGCGCAGCCTATGTTCCGTCCGCGCAGGGCGTCTTCCGTGAGGGCGTCGAGCGCGCACTTCACTATGCAGATGTGCTCGGCGCCCCCACCGTTCACGTGATGGCTGGCCTTCGCCCCGCGGATGCGGACCCAGAGTTCGCCTTTTCGACCTACGTCACCAACATTGGCTGGGCCGCTGCACAGGCTCGCGCGGCGGGCGTTCGCATCGTGCTCGAAGCGATCAACAAGCGCGAACAGCCCATGTACGGCTTGGCTTCGATGGAGACGGCGGCCGCGGTAGCGGAAGCCGTTGACCCTGTCACCGTCGGCGTGCTGTTCGACGTCTATCACGCACAGACCGACCGCGGAAATGTGATCGAACGGTTCGAACGACTGGCGCCAATGGTCAAGCACGTGCAGATTGCCGATAACCCCGGCCGCGGTGAGCCAGGAACAGGCGAGATTGCGTACGAGAACGTGCTCGCACGGATCGCCGCCAGCGGCTACTCCGGATGGGTGGGGTGCGAGTATGGCCCCGTTGGCGACACCGATGAAGGCTTGAAATGGATCGAAAGGATCGTGCGGTGACCGATGTGAAGATTGCTCTGATCAGTGCGACCCCGCTGGCCATTGCTCCTGCAGCGGCCGCGGTGAGCGCCGCAATTCCGAACAGCACGGTGTGGAATCTTCTCGATGACCGTCTGCTCGCCGACCTGAAGCAGCAGGGGGAGATGACGGGTCCACTCGCTGATCGGATGGACATCCTGATCGAGTCCGCGCTCGCCGGCGGTGCTGACGGTGTCTTGCTTACGTGCTCTCAGTACGGCGTGCGCGCCGACTACCGTGACCTCGCGACCGACGGTGTTGCCGTGTTTTCCGCAGACGGACCGCTCTTCAATGCGACGGTAAGGCTGGCCCCCGCGAGTGTTCTGCTCGTCGCGTCGCTTGAGTCAGCGGCTGCCGACAGCACCGCGCGCCTTAATGCTGCCTTCGCCGCTGCAGGAGTGGCGACCAGCATCCGTTCCCTAGTGGTGCCCGCCGCCGCCAACCCTCTTGCCGTTGACGAGTTGGTCGCGCACCTCTCCACGGCCATTTCTGAGGTGACCGAACCCTACGACGTGGTCGTGCTCGCGCAGTATTCGCTCGCCCCCGCGGCCGAGTCGCTGCGTGCACACATCGCTGTGCCCGTCCTCGACGGTCCTAGTGTTGCCGCTTCGCGCCTGCGCGACGCGATAGAGAGCGCACAACGATGATTGGCGTCATTGCTGATGATGTGACGGGTGCAACCGATGTGGCTGCGGCCCTCAGCCGCGAGGGGTTGCGCACCCTGCTTGCCCTCAACGCGGAAACCCCCGTCACGGGAGATGCCGACGCGGTTGTGATCGGCCTGAAGACCCGCTCGATCCCGGCGGACGACGCCATTGAGGCGAGCCTCGTAGCGCTGCGCACACTGCGGAACGCCGGCGCGACGCGCTTTTACTTCAAGTACTGCTCGACCTTCGATTCAACGGATGAGGGCAACATCGGCCCCGTCACGGAGGCCCTTGCCCAGGCTCTGGGAGTGTCGACCGTGGTAACGACGCCCGCGGCCCCCGTCCACGGACGCACGGTGAATGACGGCAATCTGTATGTCTTTGATGTTCCGTTGCATGAGACGCACATGGCGCATCATCCGATCACGCCGATGCGTGACTCGAACCTCTCGCGCCTGCTGACGCCGCAGGTGCAGGGTGCTGTGACGACCCTGCCGCTTTCTGCCGTCCGCGAGGGGGCGGCGCTCGCGCACGCCATGATCGCCTCTGCCGAGAGCGCAGGTGTGGCCCACGTGATCGCAGACGCCGTTGACGCCGCCGATCTTGCGGTCATCGCCGAAGCCGTGGACACCGCCGTGCTGACGGCCGGATCCGCCGGTCTCATCGGCGCGATTGCCGCACGCCAGGTGCCATCCGGCCGCACAGTTTCTGCACCTCCCGCCGGACGCACCGCGATCATCGCGGGAAGCTGTTCGCGACGCACTCTGGAGCAGATTGCCGCGTTTCAGGAATCGGGCGGTTCCTCGCACCGCGTCGTGGCAGAAGCAGGCCAGACGGCATCAGAACTGGCTGACGCCGCGTTGACGTGGTGGGATGAACAGCCCGCAGACAGCTCAGCGCTGATCTACTCGTCAAGTTCGGCCGAAGAACGTGACGACGAACTGCCAGAGGCCGGTGAACTGTACGAGCAGGTGGCGGGAATCGTCGCTCACGGACTCGCGCAGCGTGGCGTGCAGCGCATGGTCGTCGCGGGCGGAGAGACGTCCGGTGCAGTGATCCGCGAACTCGGAACCACGGTTGCTGTTGTGGGGGATGAGGCTGCCGTGGGTGCGCCCTGGGTTCATGACGTTGCCCGTGGGGTGCACCTGGTGTTGAAGTCAGGAAACTTTGGCGACGTCGACCTGTTCACCTCTGTTGCAGGAGATGTCGGCCATGACTGACCTGCGCGGAACTGTCGAACGAGTCGCGCACTCGATCCACAGGCGTGGTCTCACCCACGGGCGTACGGGCAATCTGGCTGTGCGCGAAGGCGATCACATTCTGGTCACGCCGACCGGTGTGAGCCTGGCCGATGTCTCGGGCGCTGATCTGTCTGTGCTCGACGCCGAGGGTCATCACCTCGATGGTCCTCCACCGACGAAAGAGGCGTTTCTGCACGTTGCCGTGCTTCGCGCTCGACCGTCGGCACACGCCATTGTGCACACGCACTCCGTGCATGCCGCGGCGCTATCCTGCCTGTCAGATCTTGACCAGGAAGACGCCCTGCCCCCGCTCACGGCGTACTACGGCATGCGCGTTGCGCCCCTGTTGGTCTTGCCGTACTTCGCCCCAGGAGACAAGGCGGCCACCTATGCCGTGCAGCACGCGGCTACGCGTTCGCACGCGCTGCTGTTGCGCAACCACGGGCCCGTGATCGCTGGCGTTGATCTCGACTCGGCGCTGGATGCGCTCGAAGAACTCGAACACACCGCGCAAATCTTCTTCCTCACATCAGGGATGCGCACCGTACCCCTGACGACGCACCATCTCGCTGCCCTGCAGCCCCAGACCCCACAGGAGCCCAGCGCATGATCACGCTCTACAGCGGACTCGTCGTTCGACAGCCGCTCGTTGAAGAACTCATTCCCGCATTCGAGGCCGCGACAGGGGAGCGCATCGTGGCAACGTTTGAGCCGACCACCGTGCTGCTCGATTTGATCGCCGGTGGCGAGCGTCCTGACCTGTTTCTGGGTGTTTCGGTCTCCGCGCATGACCTGGCAGCGCAAGGCATTCTGAGTGCGGAAACCGTTGCAGACATTGCCGTTTCAGCCGTCGGGTTCGCGCGGCTGCCGGAAACACCGGCGCCCCCTGCCGACACCGAAGAGGCGTTTCTGCAGTACCTGCGCGACTCTCGCGTCGCGTACACGCTCTCTGGCGCCAGCGGTATCCACTTTATGAATGTGCTGCGCGAGCGGAACCTGCTCGATGTCATCGACGAGAACGCCGTTCGCTTTCCCGCGGGTCTCACCGCAGAAGCCGTGATCGACGGTCGTGCAGACCTTGCCATCCAGCAGGTTTCCGAGTTGCGCTCCGTGGCAGGGGCGCACGTGGTGGCTCCGATTCCGCACGCGCTGCAGTCGTACGGTCGCTTCGCGATTGGCGCTGGCGTTTCGGCCCCGGCATCCGCGCTCGCATTCGCGGCGATGCTCACCGAGGCACGCGCACAAGCCGCATTCGCGAGCGTCGGACTCAGCGCACCGTAAGGCTTCACTCTCACAACCTGCTGCGCGGATGCAGCGAAAAGTTAGGAATCATGACGAAGAGAAAAGTGATTATCGACACCGACACGGGTGTTGACGACGCATTGGCGATCATGCTGCTTGCCGCAGACCCGGACGTGGAGATCCTTGCGGTCGTCAGCGTCTTCGGAAACTGCACGGGCGAACGCGCAGCAGACAATGCGCGATACGTGCTTGACACGTGTGGGCGCAGCGATGTTCCGGTATATCGCGGAAGCGATGTGCCCGTTAAACAGGAACTGCGGCTGAACCCGGGCATTCACGGCGAAGACGGATTCGGTAACACCGGCTTGCGTCCTGAGATCTCCGTTGCGACCGAGCCCAGCGGTGTTGACGTCGTGCTCGAACTTGTGCGTCAGCATGACGGCGAGATCGACTATCTCGCTATTGGCCCGCAGACGAACCTTGCCCGCGCGCTGGAGAGCGAACCTGATCTGCTGCAGAAGCTGCGCAGCACCACGATCGTTGGCACGCTGGGGCCCGCGCTGTACCGCGACACGGAACCGTGGGCTGATCGCCGCTTCCGGGTCTCGCGCGACCCCAACGTGACGTTCGACATCGACGCCGCTGAAGCTGTCGCAGCTCACGAGGGTGATGTGACATGGTGTGGCCCCTACGTGACCCGCCAGGCGCTCGTTCCGGAGAACTTCTTCCTCGAGATCGCGGAGTCCACGGGGAACGCACCGGCCGACCTGATCACGAAGATCAGCGCAGATTACGCGGGCTTCTACAGCCGCTCGTACCCGCAACCAGGCGACGAGCGCGTCATGGGTATCAACGACAGTATGGCCGTCGCTGCCCTCCTGCGCCCTGATCTGATCACGGCATCGGTGCAGCGCCCGTTGCAGACGTTCCAAGATCCCGCGACGGGAGACCGCTACCTGGCCGGCGTGCACCCTGTAAAGGATGAGACGCGTCCCCTGCACCGCGTTGTGGTGGATATGAACTTTGACGGCGTTCTGGACATGATCGGCGAAACCCTGCGCCGCCCCCTTCCCTGGCGTTGACCAGCAAAGAGAATGCCCCTGAACTCATCTGAGTTCAGGGGCATTCTGGCTCTTCCTACTTGAGGTGGGGGCTGGTCAGTGCGCCGCCGATGAGGAGCATGC
>NZ_FUKO01000020.1 GCF_900163815.1 Microbacterium esteraromaticum
ATGACGACCTCCATTCACCTGGTAGGTACGTCGGTCAAACCCGACACGTCGACAAGACGACGACGATGTCTGCGTTGCGGCGGGCGTGGGAGAAACGCCACGGCAGCGGTTCTGTGATCGGTCTGGCACCGTCTGCGGCTGCCGCTGATGTCCTGGCCGGGGATTTGGGGATCTCGACGGAGAACACGGCGAAGTGGCTCCACGAACACCGCCGCGGCAACTGGAACCTCACACCCGGGCAACTCGTCATCATCGATGAAGCCTCCCTCGCAGGAACCCTCGCGCTCGACACCATCGCCACCCACGCCGCCGAGGCCGGCGCGAAGGTACTTCTTGTCGGCGACTGGGCGCAGCTCGCGGCCGTGGATGCGGGTGGGGCGTTCGGAATGGTCGTCCGCGACCGGGACGATGCCCCGGAGCTGACGGATGTGCGCCGCTTCCGCAATGAGTGGGAGAAACACGCCTCCCTCGGCCTGCGCATCGGCGATACCGATGTCATCGACACCTACCTCGACCACGACCGCATCACCCCAGGCGGCTACGAGGACATCCTCGAGCAGGCATACCAGGCATGGCGTGCCGACCTGGCTGCGGGGAAGGCATCGGTGTTGATAGCCGAGACCCTAGACACTGTTTCCGAGCTCAACACCCGCGCCCGCACCGACCGGATCCTCGCAGGCGACGTCGCCCTCGACGGCGTCCGGCTCCATGACGGGAACGAGGCCTCCCGCGGCGACCTCATCATCACAAGACAGAACGACCGCCGACTCGCGCTGGGACGGGGGTGGTTGAAGAACGGCGACCGGTGGACCGTCACCCGCGCCAACGATGACGGATCCCTCACCGTCCGCCGCGCACACTCCAAATGGCGCACCACAATCACTCTCCCTGCCGCGTACGTCACCGAGCACGTCGAGCTGGGGTAGCCGAGGTGCCCCAAACACACTCACCTGTGATCCTGCGCGTGTGCGCAGTTTTAGTCTACTGGCGACTCACGGACATGCCGCCTAAGCGCCGGTGATGCGTTGACCGCACGGAGGTCGCTGGCCTCTCTCCCGGGCGGTCAGCGCACAATGGGAGACTGGGAGAAGACACGTAACCGGAGATTGGAGCATGGCTTGGCGGTTCCGCAGTCCAAGGCTGAGTTGCTGTACGCCGTCGAGGACGGATACGGCAAGCTTGCCCGCGATCTTGTCCGGGTGCCCGAGACGCGGGCGCGTGAGATGTCATTGCCAGGGCACAAAGCCGAAACGATGATGAGCCCGGCTGATCTGGTGGCGTATCTGATCGGCTGGAACGAAACGGTGCTGTCCTGGCACGAGCTGCGGAGCCGTGGGATTGAACCCGAGTTTCCAGCTCCGGGGCTCACGTGGAATCAGCTCGGTGACCTTGCTCAACGCTTCTACCGCGACTACGCCGACCTGTCGTGGCCCGAGTTGCTTGAGCGTTTCGAGCAAGCGAAGTCCGGCATTGTCTCCCTCATTACCGGACTCAGTGACGAGGAACTGTATGGAGAGCCCTGGTACGGCAAGTACACGGCAGGCAGGATGATCCAGTTCAACACTTCTTCGCCATACGCCAACGCGCGCCGCCGTATCAGGGCCTGGCTTCGAGAGCAGTCCACGACCGCGTAGCGCATCAGAGTCCGCGCCCCGGTCCTTCCCGTCGCGAATTGCTGGGGTGAGAGTCTCGCTCGAACGGCTCTTGGAGTTGTCGCGCCCGCCTTGCTGCCTGCTGCCGCTTCTGCTCCTGTTCGGCGCGGTTAGCCTCGATGCGCCGGGCGGCGGCGTTGACGGGAAGGCTGCGGAGTTCGTCGGCCTCGGCGCGGTTCAGGGCGGCTCTCGTGCGGGCGTTCTGGGCGTTACGGTGCGGGTTGGTGGTGCGCATTCCGAACTGGTCGCGGCGGGCTTCGTCGGCTCCGAGTTCGATGAACAGCAATGCCATACGCTCCTGGCGGTGTCGCTGCTGAGTCATCCTGCGTTCGGCGTGCGCTGCTTCGACAGCACGGACGGCATCGCTCACGCGGGGGTCATCCTCGGCTTTCCGTGCCGCTGCCTGCGCCGCCCATGTGTGGAGCCCCAGGCGAGTACGGGGCGGTTCATCGCCCCAGCCGTCGCGTACCCACTCCCACTGAGCCTGCGCCTGCTCCTTGGCGGCCTGGTGCTCGGCGCGGACTTTGCGCTTGCCGAATCTGCCGACAGTCGAGGCTCGAGCACTGGTGGTGGCTTCGTTCTCCACGGCATCGAGGTAGGCCGTGCCGTCCTGCTTTGCTTGTTGAACGAGCGGTCCCGTGAGCTCGGCGCGCACCTGCTCGGCCGCGACCTCGGCCACGTGGATCGCGGCGGCGTCTTGCTCATCTTCGGCGCGATGCGCGTCGCGTTGGGCATCAAGGCGTGCGGTGATCCGCTCCCACCTTTCCGCCTGACTCTGGGCGCGCACGGCCTCCCGGTCGAGGCGAGCCAGTTCTTCGGTAACGAGCTTGACTGGGCCATCGGTGATGAGGCTTCGCACCGCTTCGACGGCTTGGGCGGTGGCGTGATCGAGACCCCGGTCAGCGGGGTCGCGTTCCATCGCCTCAATGAACCGCGCCCGGGCGTCTGAGATGTTATCAGCGACGACGTGCAGCCGGTTGGTTTCGCGGCCTCTGGTCATGCCGACGTAGACGCCTGCCGCGCTCGTGGCCTCCGACAAGAAGGTGTGGGAGGTGGTGACGGTTGCGCCCTGGACACCGTACGCGGTCGCCGCGTAGGACAGGTGCGCATGCTCTGCCACATACTCGGATGGGAGGGTGACAGTGCGGGGGTTCTTGCGGCCACTGCCGACCTCGCGGGCGTAAACGGTGCCGTCATCGGTGACCTGCTGCACGACCCATTGCTGCCGGTTCGCGACTCCAAGCGCGGTGTCGTTCCTCCGGGTCTGGATCGCATCGCCTCGACCGATGGGGAGGCCATCACTGCCGGTCACCGTCACCGCGTCATCAACCTCGCCACCCTCGATGCGCCCAGCGCGGATGCGCTCGTTCAACTCGGCGGCTTCATCGTTGGTGGCGACGGTGATGGCTTCGCCGTCGTGGGCATGCTCGGCGATGTGCTCGCGGGCATGCTCGTCATCAGCGTGCAACATCACCAGCCCCATCGCGGCGAGCTGGTCGAACACCTTGCCGGGGATGTCGCGGTCACGCATCGACAACGTCAACGCCGCGTACTCGGCATCGGTGAAGCGGTGCAGCTCGGTCATGTCATAGGTGCGGCCCCCGATCTGCGCGGCCATGTCGAGCACCCCACCACGGCCCACAGCAGGCAACTGTGCGCGGTCGCCGACGAGCGCGACCGTCGCCCCCACCTCAGCCGTCACAGTCAGGAGGGCGCGGGCGGTGTCTTGGTCGAGCATCCCGGCCTCGTCGACGAGCACTCGCTCCCCCCGCGACAGTCGCGCGTGCCTCGGCGGGCCGGTGTAGTTCCGTCCGCTGTCAGGGTCGCTGTCGCCGGGGTTGAGGCGTGTCCATACGCCGTCAGCGTTCCATCGCCATCCGTGCGCGTACACGAGCGCCGCAACCGACGTTGCAGGAACTCCAAGTTCTTCCTCAGCCACCTGCGCGGCCTTCTTCGTCGGCGCAACCACCCGCGACACTCGGCCGTGCTGAGCGGCCACTTCGATGGCGGTGCGCAGCATCGTCGTCTTCCCGCTACCCGCCGCTCCTTCCACGATCACCAGCGGATCGGCCGAAGCAACCGCCGCTGCTGCGACCGCCTGCCCTTCATCCAGCCCAGCCGCTTGCGCGGCCTCGGTTATATCCGGGGGTTCCGGCTCCCGTTGCGGTGTCGCGGCGGTGAGTTGGTCGCGTAGTGCGGTCTCGGCAGCGACCACGCTGAGGCTGGTCAGGTGCGCGACATGCTCCGGCGCCGCCGCGTCTGGCGGGAGGACGGAGAAGCAATCCGAGACGGCAAGCCCGGTCGCCATAGTGATGAACTCCCGCAACTCAGCGGACGTCGCCTGCACGCCGTGCTCGGTGATGATCCGAGTGACGTGCTCCTGGATAACGTGCCGTGTCCACGTCGAGGATGCGGCGGCGGTACGGTCCAGTGCCCGCGATGCAACCTCCCGCACGGTCAGGTCATCCACCGACACCACCGGTAGCACCGTACGGCGTTCAAGGCCTGCGGGGTCGTATCCGGCGTCGCGGAGTTCCTGCATCCACCATCGCTCGTTCTTCAGGTCAGCGGGCCTCTTGCCGGGCCGCTGGTGCGTCCACGCGATGCCCTGCAACCGCGCCGTCATCACCGGGCCAAGCGCCTCGCCCGGATGCTGGGCTTCCCATTCGGCTTCGAGCCGGTCGAGATTCCGTCTGATCTGCGCCGACCGCTTCGACATCACCGCGTTGAACGGCTCCAACTCGGTCACCTCACCGCTGGCCGGATTCAGAGTCAGGCCGTGCTCGGCGAGCGTGCGCGCGAGCTGTGGGTGCGCGGCAATCACCGCCGCACCCAACGCGCGGATCGCGCCCTGCTGCTTGAACAACGCGGCAGTATCCAGCGCCCGCCACTTTCCAGCCGCCCACACCCGCGTGCCGATCTGCATGTGGATATGCCGGTGCGGATCACCCGCACGCGAGGTCTTGTGCCGGATGCCGACGACCTGCATGCTCTCGATGGGCACGACCTCTCGCGCCTGACGAGAGCCGACCCTGGTCACGGAGTGCTGGCCGAGCCACCGCCGTATCTCTGAGAGAGCGTCCTGCTGGGCGGCGTCCAGCGCTGCCGACACGTCGGGGTGGAGGGCGGCGGCTACCGACAAGCTCTTGGGGGCGTTGATCGTCATCTCCGCGAACAACGGCGACCCCTTCGCGCCCTCGGTGGCCGTGCGTGGGGTGCCCATCAACTCCTCGGTGACGGGGTTGGTCCAGTCCACCCATCCCTCGTACTCGTCCGCCGCGAGCGATCGGGTGGCGGTGACCTCGCCTCTGCCGTCGAGCACCGCATACTCAGCCACCGCGTTGTCAGCGCCGAGGTAGTACTCGTCAGCGCGGGAGCGGTCGGCCTCGACATAGCGGCGCGCGGCAGCACCGCTGCCGCGGAACAGGATCACCCCGCCCTTCACCCTGGCCTCCCTCATGAGTCGTCTCATGAGGAAGGTGCGCACCACGGCCCCGCCGTGGCATACGTGCATTCATTCATTCGGGAGAGAAGGGTGTCGCTGCAAAGTGGTTGGGGGCTCGCCTGTTCGGGTGATGCTCAGGCGAGGATCTGGGCGAGTTGCCTGATTCCTTGGGTGATTTGGGCGGGGGTGGCTGCGCCGTAGGAGAAGCGGAGGAATGGAGCCGGGGGTTCGTTGACGAAGAAGTGTCGCCCGTCTCCGACGAGTACTCCTGCGGTGTAGGCATCCGCGCTGATCTGTCGAGTGTTGGCACCGTGCGGCAGCCGGGCCCAGAGGTGAATGCCTCCGCTTGGCACGCCCTGGATGCGAACACTTGGCAGGGTCTGGCGGATCGTAGCGGTGAGGACATCACGGCGTTCGGCGAGCTCGGCGCTCAGGTGTTTCAAATGCCGTGGCCAGATGTTCGAGGTCAACAGGCTCAAAGCGATTTCCTGCACCATCGGTGCGACGCAGAGATCGTCGGCAGTGCGGGAGGCGCGGAGTCGGTCACCGGCGGGGCCGCGCGCGATCACAGCACCGAGCCGGAGTCCCGGCGAGGCGGGCTTCGAGAGCGTGGTGACGGTGACAACGTGGCCGTTGGGGTCTTCGGCGATGAGCGGCGGCGGGGTGCGTCCGTCGATGCCGAGGTTCCTGGCCCAGTCGTCTTCGATGATGAATGCCCCGTGCTGTGCTGCGAGGTCGAGTACCTGTGTGCGGCGCTCCGGACTGAGCACCGCGCCGGTCGGGTTCGCGTAACTAGGCTGGAGGTAGATCACGCGGGCTCGGGTACGTTCGAGTTCGTCGGCGAGGCGCTCGACTATGACCCCGTCGTTATCGGCGGGCACGGATGCGATGGTGAGGCCCGCGCTTTGCGCGGCAAGGATCGCGCCGGGATAGCTCGGGCTCTCAGTGATCACGGTCGAGCCCGGTTCTGCGAGGGTACGCATCGTGAACACAAGGCCCTGCTGTCCGCCGGAGACGATGAGCACATCGCCTGGGTCGGCCCGATACTCGGCGGCGAGTACGCGCCGCAGTTCAGGCGACCCCGCAGGCGGGGTCATCATCCAGGCCCGATTGTTCTTGGCGGCGCGAGAGCCGATGCGGTGGAACTCCTCGGTTGGCAGGAGTTCGGGCGCGAGGTAGCCCCAGGAGAGCGGGATGTGGTCAGGGGTCCCGTATCCGCCGAGGCGTGAGGCGCGGTCGGCGTCAACACGGGCGGGGCCGAGGGCCTGTGACTGCCAGGCAAAGTCTGGCTCGGCAAGCTGCCTGCGCTCGGCGACGAACGTGCCTCTGCCGGGCTCGGGTCGCACTATCCCCAGCGCGCTGAGTTCCGAGAGGGCGGCGGAGACCGTGGCGGCGCTCGCCTGGAACTCTTTCGAAAGCTCCCGCACTCCGGGCAGCTTCTCTCCAGCGGGTGACGCCGCGACCCGTTGGTGCAGTCGAGTCGCAATCTCGGACGCTCTGTTATCATTGAACATGAAGCTAGTAGATAACGTTACTCGCTATTTGGCAAGTCCGTTACGCCCTTGCTCGGTTCTAGTTGCCGAGGCATCGCGGGTATGAGCCGGGTAGCTGTTGTTCTGCGAGACGTATCCGTCTCTGCCGTGGTTGCCGGGTTCCTCTCCGCGCTCATCAACTTTGCCGGGCCTTTCCTGATCGTGCTCGAAGCGACCCGAGCGGCGGGCCTCGACGAAGCACAGACTGCTTCCTGGGTGTGGGCGCTGTCGATCGGCAACGGCCTATGCAGCATCGTGCTCAGCCTCTTCACCCGCATCCCGGTCATCGTGGCGTGGTCGACCCCGGGAGCCGCGCTGCTCATTGCCTCCTTGGGCGGCTTCTCGTTCGCCGAGGCGGTGGGGGCATTTCTCGTGGCGTCGGTCGCAGCGGCGATTGTGGGGTTCACGGGCTGGTTCGGATGGTTGCTCTCCAAGGTGCCCGGCCCGGTGTTACAGGCGCTGCTTGCTGGCATCCTGCTTCCCTTTGTCGTGGCCGCAGCGGGAGCGTTCGCAAGTGCTCCGCTGATCGCGGGCAGCATCGTGGTCACCTTCTTTCTCGGTAAGCGCTTCTTCGACCGTTTCGCGGTGCTGGCCGCTCTCATTGCGGGCTTGGCAATGACCTGGGCCACCGGATCGTTCCACGAGGTGCCCCCTTCGCTCACGCTGGGTGGCCCGGTGTTCACGATGCCCACCTTCACGCCTGCTGCGCTGGTGAGTGTCGCGCTGCCGCTGTTCATCGTCACGATGGCGTCGCAGAACGCGCCCGGCCTCGCGCTGCTGCACTCCCAGGGCTACAAGCCAAATGACCGCCTGCTCGTGGGCACGATTTCCGCAGTGTCGGCAGCCTTGGCACCGTTCGGTGCACACGGCATCAACCTCGGCGCGATCACCGCGGCAATCGCGCTCGGGCCGGAATCTCACCCCGACCGGGCCAAACGCTACATCGCCGGCCTCTCGGGTGGCCTCACCTATCTAGTGATCGGCTCTTTCGGAGGCGTCCTAGTCGCAGGCTTCCAGGCGATCCCTAGCGAAACCGTTGCTGTCGTTGCCGCCGTTGCGCTGTTGGGTTCCGCACTCACAGCGCTCACCGGCGCGATGAGCGGGGACGCCCGCACGGGCCTCGCCGCGATCACGACCCTCGCAGTCACCATGTCGGGAGTCGTCATCCTCAGCGTGGGCGCGGCCTTCTGGGGCCTGCTGGCAGGCAGCGCCGTCTACCTCGTGCTCACCCCACGTCGGGAGCGCGCCCGACAGCCCAACGAGGGAGAGGAGGCCGCTGTGACCCGATAAGCGAGCATCCACCATTCCACTTCGAGGAGTAGGCGCACACCACAGAATTCCCCCGCAGGACGCGGAAGCGCCGGCTCTCCATCTCAAGCATTCAAGGACACATCAATGACTACCAAGATCGCACCGACCATTCGCTTTCTCACACCCACTGATGAGAATCAGTGGCGCGTCCTCTTCCGCGCCTACCGGGAGTTCTACAAGCTCGAAGAATCCGAAGAGGTCGTCTCCCGCGCGTGGGGATGGTTCATGGATCCGACCCACGAGTGCAAGGCACTCGTAGCCGAAGCCGACGGAGAAATCCTGGGCTTCGCGCACCATCACCGTTTCTCGTCACCCTACACCGGCACGAGTCACATCTTCCTCGATGACCTCTTCACCGTGCCCGTAGCTCGTGGTCGCGGTGTCGGGCGGGCGCTCATCGGACGTCTCACAGACATGGCCGCTGCTGAGGGGCGCGCTGGGGTGCAGTGGATGACGGCAGAAGATAACCACCAGGCGCAGGCTCTTTACAACACCCTGGCCGCACGAACCGCCTGGGTGACCTACGAGGCCGAGCCGACATCCGAATGATGACCCTGTGCTCAGCAGGCGCGCCAGTCACCCGAGGCGTTGCAGATAACGACTCCATCAACGCCCGGTTCCCTTGCAGATGAAACCGCGGCAGAACGATGGCAGCGAGCGCAATCCACGCAGTCACAAGCAGCCGTAACGCCGGGAGGCTCCTACGACTGCGTGAGATTATTGCTCGTCCGCAACGGCTCACTGACCCTCGATGCCAGCCGCGCCAGCACCAGCTTCGCTAAGCCCAGCGACGCGGTGCTGGTCGCGGCTGGCGCACCCGCTTATTCTTCATATGCCAGGCGCGATACCCGCTTTCCGTCGTACGAACATGCCGCACGCGTCGCGTATCCCACGGTGAAGACCGTTCTCTTCCATTCGCGACGGTGCTCGACGACAAGGCCCTGACGAAAGTTCGATGCACCTGTAGCTGGAGTATCGCAGCGCGCCGCTGAATGCCAGATACGGGGTTGATATCAGCGGAACACTCTCCCCACACAAGCAGGGTCGTCGCATTATGCCGCCCACATAGTCCGACAACCGCATCGGACGGGTCTCTGGCTCCACATCGCGAATACGACGAAGTGACGACGTACCGCAAGTGGCGTTACGGCAGTGAGTCCGTGTACTGCGCCAAGGCAGACGGTTCGCTCACAGGTGGGGCAGCGGTTGTAAGGGCGCACTGGCGTGTTCCGGTTTGGGTGCTGGTGGCGCACCTCCCTTTTGGGAGGCGCTACCGTGACCGAACACACCCCGCCCGCCGCGAACGACGATGTTGCGGCCTCAACGGGTTCGGCGTGCCACGGACTCGAGTACCCCGAACGACTACGCGCCCTACTCATTCGGTTACACGAGGCCGGACCCGGTGCCTGGCGGGGTGATCGTGAAGCGGCGGAGCTCATGCGCTACACCGCGTCCAGATACCGGCCACTCGCTCGCAAGCATGGGCTGGACGCCTGGGAGATAGCGTCTGCGGCGTTCGAGGTGATGCTTGCGCCCTCGACGCGCAACGCAGGGAACCCGTGGGCAGTGGTCACCAGTGCGGTGCAGATCACCTGTCACGCTGAGGCTCGTGCCGCTGGGATGCTGACTTCTGTCAGCAAGGTGCGCCATACGGCTCGGATCGCCGGGTTCCACGATGCTGTGCGGTTCGCCGAGCGAGAGCGCCTGGCCGACTACCATCCCGCGCTCATACACCACGACGACGACCCGGACGAGAGTGAGCGTGAGACACGAGTGGCCGCGCTGCTGTCTGCCACGGTCGCGCTATTCGAGTCTGCGGGCTGGGATACTGCGCTCGTCGCCGAGTGCGTGGAGCATGTGGCCTACCGGCTCGCCGATCTCTCCTCCCGGCAGCGAGGAGTTGAGGTGCTGCGCCGTGACCGCACGATCCCGTTGCTGCTCGGGCTGCCGCCCCGGTCGTGGTCTGCGCTGTTGCGGATTGTGCTCGGGCATCCCGACCCGAAGCACGCGGGCACGCCGATAGGTGATGGTGTGCTGCTGCGATTACTGAGCGGCGAAACGCCGGACGCTCTGCGCGACGACGAGACGCTGATGGACGCGATTCGCGCCGCCAACCCCGACAAGCACGCCGCGCCTTGATTTGGGGGTAGGGCTCCGCACCTAACGGTATGAGCACCCGCACCGACATCCCCGCTACCGCCTCCACTGCCCCTGCCCCGTCGCCTGTCGCCACGCTCGGCGCGCGGCTCGCTGCCGCATCCCGCCGGGCGCAGGGCTTCACCACTGTGGTGGACGATCCTGCTGTGCTGGCCGAGCTGCGCGGACTCTGCACCGCCCCTCGGCCCACGAGCCTGTCGTTCGCCGAGAAACGCGACGGCCCCGCACCCTGATCTGCCTTGGCAGCCAGGGCGCGGGGCCGATCACATCATCTGAGTTATGCGCGCCAGACGAACTCGACCCGATGCGCAAGGACTTCGGCGCGGTACGCGGCACGGCGCTCATGGAACGCTTCGACGGTCTCGTTGCGGCGACGGGCCGGAGTCGCCCCGTTCATACCCTCCGGGAGAGCGTGAACGAGTACGGCTTGCAAGATCAAGCTGGCAGCTTGGTACTTCCACATCGGAGTGCGGCCCTTCCACTCGGCCGCGACGGTGGTCGCGTCGATGCTCAGCCCGGCATGCTCGGGCAGGGTGGCGGTGTATTCGCGGCGGGTGGCCTCGATCCGCTCCGCGATCCGGGCACGCTGCCGAACCCACATCGCTTTGTCGATCAGACCGTCGTAGTAGTCATCATCAAGCCGCGCCAGTCGCTCCCGGTCCGCGTCGAGCGTCGCCGTGAGTCCGACCCGCGCAAGGTCACCGTCAGACTTGCTGCGTTTCGTGGGGCTGATAGTGATCTGCTCGAACGTCGCCAGCACCGCCTCTTCCACGAGCCTCTCGATTTCAGCCGAGCGGATCGAGCGGTGGCACCCGCCCCGCGTGGGCTGGATGCACTGGTACACGCCGCCACGGTGAATCATCGCCGTCCCGCACTTCGAGCAGCGGATGAGCCCTGAGAACGGGTACAGGCGCTTCGCCGCGCCCGTACCGGGTTGGTGGAAGTTCCGAGCCTTCTTCCTCGCGTCGAGCACGGCGGAGACCTGCTGCCATGTGTCCTCGTCTACCAGTGCAGGCCACGCCGCCTGCACCTGCATCTTCGAGGTCTTTGCGCGGCTCCCGTCCGGCATGATGGGCCGATACTCGCGTACACCCTTATTGGAGGGATTTCGGAGCATCAGTTTCAGCGTCCGATCCGACCACGCGCACCCGTGAGTGGTGACGACGCCGCGCTCGTTCCAGTCCTTCCGAATGCGATACAGCGAGTCACCGGCCAGCACCCGCTGATACGCCTCGACCGCGAGCGGCCCCGTCACCGGATCGACAATGAGCACACCGTTCTCGGCGCGGTAGCCGAACGGCACCCTGCCCCCATGCCAAGCCCCCTCGACGGCCTGCTGCTTCGCCGCCCGCACCACACGGCGGGCGGTGTCAGCGGAGGACTTGTTCGCCATCGCCACCAGCACCCGCGTCATCGCCACGTCAGAGTCCGTGTCCAACCTGAGCGAGCCGGTCACGGAGCGGACGGCGAACCCGCCGAGCACCTTCGCATCGATGAGGTCTTCCAAATCTCGCGGGTCGCGCACCGCCCGATCCAGGTCGTACGCGATCATCACCTGCGCCTGGCCGTCGGTGAGGTGTTTCAGCATGGCGCGGAACTGCGGGCGGACCACCCGCCGCACCCGCTCACCCGACGGCAGTGTGATCGTGCGCTGCTTGAACGCCGACGTGTCATTCTCACGGAACACCGCTGCGACTTCCCAGCTGTGGGCTGTGGCGTAGGCGCGGCAATCGGCCTCCTGCCGATCCACCCCGCGCTCGGTGCCCTCGGGGTCGTCGCTGATCCTGACGTACATCACCGCCCGCAACGGTGCTTGTGTGTTCTGTTGCTGCTGGTCGTGGCCCATGCTCCGGCCCCACCTTCCTACTCGTGTGAGAGGTAGGTGCGTTTACAGAACCTCGGCTACGCGATCACGGCTCACCGGGCGCAGGGCTCCACTGTCGATACTGCGCATGCGATCGTGCACTCACCCGAGATGACCCGGGAATCCCTTTACGTCGCGATGACCCGCGGCCGGGAATCCAACCGCGCCTACATCGCGACCGATGAACATCACCTTGAAGATCACCAGCACCGGGACGACCTGCAGATGACCGCCCGGTCCGTGCTCTACGGCATCTTGCAGCATGTCGGTGCGGAGCATTCCGCCCACGAGACCATCACGACTGAGCAGGACATGTGGGGGTCGCTGGCCCAGCTTGCTGCCGAGTACGACACCATCGCCCAAGAAGCGCAGCAGGACCGGTGGGTCACCCTCCTCGAACACGGCGGCCTCACCCCACAGGCGATCGATGAGCTGGTGGAGACGGACTCGTTCGGGATCCTCACCACCGAACTGCGCCGACTCGAAGCCGACGGGCACGACATCAACGACCTCCTCCCACGCATCACCCGCGCCGGAGGCCTCGATGGGGTGGAGGATCTCGGGTCGTTGCTGCGCTACCGGGTCCAGAAAGTCGCCGCCACCTACCAGCCGTCAGCGCGCCGGGTGTCGCTGATCGCCGGCCTCGTCCCGCGTGCGACTGGCATCACCGACCCAGCCATGCGGCAGGCGCTCCAGGAGCGGGAGCAGCTCATGCAGCAACGCCTCGACGCCCTCACCACCACGGCCATCGAACGGCCCGAGCCGTGGATGAGCATCGTCGACGGCCTGGACCCCGACGCACGGGCGACGGCGGTGCGGGTGGTGGCCGCGTATCGGGACCGGTGGGGCATCACCTCCACCAGCCCCCTCGGACCCGTCCCCGACGATGACGCAAAGAGGATCGACTACGAACGCGCCCGAGGGCTCCTCGCCAGCCATCAGCCAGACCAGCAGGACGCATCGCCCGGGGCTCAGCAACGGCGCAGCCGCACCCTGTGAGCACCAACGACCGCCCGGCAAGGGATTGCTCTTCCTTTGCTGCAGGGCCGCCGGTATCCTGATGGTGGCAGGAGCAACCACACGCCGAGCCCCCGGACATTGTTCAGGGGTGACGCAGACCGTTCGAGCAGCATCTCGGGCACTCAACCACTCAGGACCAGCCACACCGCAATAGTCCTGCGTGCGAAAGTGAGGCCCACACCATGCTCCTGAACCGGCTCTGGAACGCCAGCATCCACACCCGCATCTTCCTGCGCCGATGGATGCCCACCAACATCCTCCTCGACCGACTCCGCACCCGTCGCTGCCTGCGGTGGGGTGTTCCAGCGATGCTCCTCGGCGTCGTCTACATCCTGATCGCCGCCACCTGCACCGAGCTCATCGACCAGGGCTGGAGCGAATGGCTCTACCTGGCCTTCTTCTGGGCACTATGGAACGGCCTGAAGTTCCTCCTCTTCGGGCCGTGGAGCCTCATCCTCCTGGCGCAGGTGCGAACGCGGGAAGCGATCGCACGTCGGCGGCAGCATCGACATGCTGCACGCTCCGAACACGCTCCGGTGTGACACGCGCCCATGGCGCGTGGTCGGTCATCGTTCCTGCTCGGCATCGCGCCAGGCCTTGAGACATTGTTAGTCGGCGGACGGCACGTCCTCTTGGGGATCTCGTTCAGATGGCCGGTGTTGATAACGTACTCGTGCATGTCGCGGGTCTCATGAAAGGTCACCAATACCGCTTCCCGATGCGGGAGTGTCTCGTAGATCTCGTGTTGGGCCCGCCAGGGGTGTACCTCGGACGCGCGAATCCGCGCCCGTCGAAAGCTCAGTCACGCCTATCTAGATTGGATGGTTCCTCAAGATCGGTCATAGCGCGGCGTTGGGTGAACGCGACCGCATCGTCACGCATCCTCTGCAGCACGTCCCAGTTGTGGAGCATGTCATCTGCGTCGTGATCGAAGCTCGGCACGAGTTCGCGCATACGGGTGAGGACATCGGTATCGGGCAGCGATTCCAGCCAGGCCCGCACGTCCGCGAATGTTGGAGCGTCGGGCATGTCGGCGATGGTGCCCGTCATGTCCGCTCGTACCGTCGCCGCACTCAGCCGGTCGCGGTTGCGGTCATACGCAGGGACCCGACTCCCTTCGGAGAGCGCCACCCGCAGATCCGGGTGGCCCTGCGATATCTCATGCCACGCCGGGATCTCGGGCTGGGGAGGATCCGTTCCGGTGATGAGCCTCGGGATGGCCTGCGTCCGCACCCAGGCAGCGATCTCGCCCAGCTCGTTCATCAACACCGGCCAGCGAGCGGTTTCCGGCAGGTTGATCCCGACGGTGGGGAACAGCGTCACCGGCACCACCTGGCCCGTGGGAGCCGAGAAGATGACCTCGCCCGGCACGAGCGGTTCCTCAGGCCGCTTCGGTATGTCGCGCGGATGCCGCGGTGTCACGTCTTCGCGAGACACAACAGGGATTCGAACGGCCGTGACCGCCGGGGTGCGGTGCTTCGCGTGATTCGTGTAAGCCACCAGCCGTGCTAACGGATGCGCCTCGGGATCGGTGTACCGGTGAAGTGGCTGGAGATCGTAGATGCGCCGGTTCAGATCCGCACCGCTGCGAAGCGCCGACGGCCCGTTCTTCGCCCGTTTCTGGGTCCACTCCACGAACTTGTCGTAGCTCGACGCAGCAGGCATCTCCACGAGCTTCGCCGCTCTCTCGCTGAGTTCGGCTCCCGCGTCGGCCTCGGCCTCGATGTAGATCGTGTGCTCGATCGCCGCCCGAAGCGCGTTGAGAGCATCAGCGGCCAGCAACGGGATCTTCTGCGGGATCGGCGCCACACTGTCAACCACTAGATGCCGAAGCTGCCCGTCGAGCACTTCTCGGAGGCGAACGACGTCCGAGGACTGGGCCTGGTAGTCAAAGAGCATCTCGCCGACTCTTCCGATCAGCTCGTCGACATGAGCAAGCGTCGCAGCAACCCCGAGGTGCCTATCGGGAAGCCAATGAGCAACCATCACCGCACACCTCCCGACTCTCTCGCTTTTGCTCAATCCTCCCAGAACGCCCTGACATCCCCGATCAAGCCGCTCGGTTCCGCAACCCGCGCCGGAGATGCTCCAAGAACCGTAGGGATGGCGTTCACTGCTTCGAGAGCTTGCGTCCGACGCGACGAGTATTGGGCCTGGACTCGACTTCCGCCCGCTTCAACGCCCGCCACACCATCGAGTGCCCTATACCGAGCTCCCGTGCGATCTCACGCGTCGTCAGCCCCGACTCATAGCCGCGAACCGCGTGCGCAACTTGCTCATCGTCCAACCCCTGACGACGGATCCTGACACCAGCATCCACGAGCAGATCCCGCACCGTTTCCTTACCCAAACGATGCTCACGTGCGATCGAGATCAGCGACGCCCTGGACTCGTACGCCGCGACCATCGCCTGCAACGTCTCGGGGGCGACCGGGGTTCCAGCCGTCTCAATCGGCGTCACCACCGGCCCACGAACATCACTTCGAGGCACAGCTAGACTGGAAACCGACACGCCCTGACCTTCGGAAGATCCGCGTGAAATCAACGATTTCAAGGTGACGAACGAGGATACAGTTTTCTCCCGGTTGGGGCACCAGATGAACGATTCCGTCTCGACAGCCTGATCAGATCGGCTGCGGGATGCTGCCTCGCCGCGCTCTATTCGGAATCGCGCGGTTGCCGGCGGCACGCGCTCACGCTCGCCCGCCCCTGGCACCTCCTGACGCATGACTCCTAGCTGAGTTCGGCGCGCCAGAAATGGCAGATCTGAGTTGCGGAATGCGCGACAACGGTTGCTAGAGTATTGAACTACGCCTCACCAAACAATGGTGTTCAAGTAGTCATAAAGGATTTTCATGCGCATCCGCTCCCAGGCTTTCGCCGCGCTCGCCCTCACCGCCACGGCCGCCCTCGCTCTCACCGGGTGCGTCGCCTCCGCGCAGTCTGCCGACGGAGAATCCGGCGGCAGCAGCTCGTCGGACAAACCCGTCGTCCTGACGACGTTCACGGTGCTCGCAGACATCGCGCAGAATGTGGCCGGAGAGCACCTGACGGTCGAGTCGATCACCAAGATCGGCGCTGAGATCCACGGATACGAGCCGACGCCGCGCGATATCGCCAAGGCGTCAGACGCAGACCTGATCCTCGACAACGGCCTTCACCTCGAGCTGTGGTTCGAGAAGTTCGTCGAGTCGGTGGAGGTGCCGCACGCCGTGCTCTCCGACGGCATCGATGTGCTCGACATCACCGAAGACGCCTACGCCGGAAAGCCGAACCCGCACGCCTGGATGAGCCCGGTGAACGTGCAGATCTACGTCGACAACATCGTCACCGCATTCGCCGACCTCGACCCCACCCATGCCGACGACTTCCGCGCGAACGGCGACGCCTACAAGATCGAGCTCCAAGAAGTGCAGGATGAGCTCGTCGACGAGCTCTCAACGCTCCCGTCGAGCCAGCGCGCACTGGTGTCGTGCGAAGGCGCATTCTCGTACCTCGCCCGAGACGCAGGTCTGACCGAGCGGTACATCTGGGCCGTGAACGCCGAATCGCAGGCCACGCCGAAGCAGATCGCCGGCACGATCGAGTTCGTGAAGAGCAACCAGGTGCCCGCCGTCTTCTGCGAATCCACCGTTTCGGACAAGCCGATGCAACAGGTCGTCGGTGCCACCGAGGCCGTGTTCGGCGGCACGCTCTACGTCGACTCTCTCTCCGAGGCCGACGGCCCTGTGCCCACCTATCTGGATCTGATCCGCTACGACGCGGCGACGATCATCGACGCGCTGAAGGGATCGGGCAAATGACCGCCGTCATCGATGTGCAGGACGTCGTCGTGCGCTACGGCGAGGTGCTCGCCCTGGATGGCGTGAGCCTGCAGGTCGACCGCGGCAAGGTCATCGGGCTGATCGGGATGAACGGGTCGGGCAAGTCGACCCTGTTCAAATCGATCATGGGCATGGTTCGGCCCGACCGCGGCCGCGTGCTGATCGATGGCTCCGACCCGACCGAGGCGCGCAAGCGCGGACTGATCGGATACGTGCCGCAGAGCGAAGATGTCGACTGGGCGTTCCCGGTATCGGTGCGCGACGTGGTGATGATGGGCCGCTACGGACACCAGGGGCTCACCCGCAGGCCACGGCCGGCCGATCACGCCGCGGTCGCCGAGGCGCTGGATCGGGTCGAGCTCACCGAATACGCCGACCGCCAGATCGGTCAGCTGTCCGGCGGGCAGAAGAAGCGTGCATTCGTCGCCCGCGGCATCGCCCAGGGCAGCAGCCTCATGCTGCTCGACGAGCCTTTCGCCGGCGTCGACAAGCGCTCCGAGGCGACGATCGTGCGTCTGCTGCGTGAGCTCGCCGACGACGGCCGCATGATCCTCGTCTCGACCCACGACCTGCACGCGCTTCCGCAACTCGCCGACGAGGCCATCCTGCTGCTGCGCAAGGTGCTCTTCCACGGCCCCGTGGCCGAAGCCCTCAGGCCGGAGAGCCTCGCACTGACATTCGGCGTCGATCTGCTCGGCACGGTGAGCGCAGCATGAGCCTCATCGACCTCATCCTCGAACCGCTGCAGTACGACTTCATGATCCGCGCGCTCGTCACCACGGTGATGGCCGCGATCATCTGCGCGCTGCTCTCGTGCTGGCTGGTGCTGGTCGGGTGGTCGCTCATGGGCGATGCCGTCTCGCACGCGGTCCTCCCCGGGGTCGTCATCGCCTACATCGTCGGAGCGCCTTTCGCTATCGGCGCCCTCATCTTCGGATTCCTCGCCGTCGCCCTGATCGGCGCCATCCGGGAGACGAGTCGGGTGAAAGAGGATGCTGCGATCGGCATCGTCTTCACCACGCTGTTCGCCATCGGGCTCGTGCTGATCTCGGTCACGCCGAGCCACACCGACCTCAACCACATCATCTTCGGCAACATCCTGGGCGTCTCGACCGCAGATCTCGTGCAGATCGGCATCCTCGCCGCGCTCGCCTTCGTGATCCTGATCATCAAGCGCCGGGACCTGACGCTGTACGCCTTCGACCCCACCCACGCGCATGCGATCGGGCTCAACCCGCGATTCCTCAGTGCGCTGCTCCTCGGGCTTCTCGCCCTCACTGCTGTCGTCGCGCTTCAGGTCGTCGGCGTGATCCTGGTGGTGGCCATGCTGATCATCCCGGGAGCGACCGCGTATCTGCTCACGGATCGCTTCAGCCGGATGCTGATCATCGCCCCGGTGATGTCAGTGGCGTCATCGGTGTTCGGCATCTACCTGAGCTACTGGATCGACGCCTCTTCGGGCGGACTCGTCGTCGTCGTGCAGGGTGCCGTCTTCGCGCTCGTCTACCTGTTCAGCCCGAGCCATGGGCTCCTGGGCAAGCGCCGCACCGCCCGCAGAGCGGCGCGGACCCCGGTCGCCGCCTGAAGTCGCCGCCTGACGTCGCCGCCCGAGTGCGGCGGCCTCAGTCGAGCGCACGCACCCAGACAGCATCCGTCGCGGCGCGGCCGAGCGGAAGCGTCGCGTCGAGCCCGTCGACGGCAACCTCGATCGTCTCGGAGTAGGGAGCCGCGGCGCGGGCTTCCAGCACTGTGCCGAATCGGATGCGGTGATCGGCGAAGAACTGCAGCAGCTCGGAATCGTCATCCGAGATGCGCTCTACGCTGGCACGGCTGCCGGCCGCGAGCGCGGTGAGAAGGATCGCGTCGGGCCTGCTGACCACACCGTCACGAGTCGGGATCGGATCGCCGTGCGGATCGCGCTCAGGGTGATCCAGGTGCTGGTCGATGCGATCGATCATGAAGTCGGAAACGGCGTGCTCCAGCGTCTCGGCCTCGTCGTGCACCTGATCCCAGCGATAGCCGAGCACCTCGACAAGGAAGGTCTCGATCAGGCGGTGCCGACGAACCATCGCCACCGCGTGTCGGCGCCCTTCTTCGGTCAGAGCGATCGATCCGTAGGGAGCGTGGTCGACCAGGCCCTGGTCAGCGAGCTTGCGCACCGCGTCCGATGCCGTCGATAGCTTCACACCGGCGCGCTCGGCGACGGTCGAGGCGGTCACTGGCACATCGGACCACTCTCCCAGGCTCCAGATCGCCTTGAGATAGTTCTGGGTGCTAGTGGAGAGATTCGAGACGGTCACTCGATAATTTTACCAAACATCCAACTTCGGGCCACCAAAGAGTGGTTCTCCGGCACTTACTGCATGCGGCGGCACGCCAGAGGTGAGACCACCCTGGGAAGTCACCCTATTGATAGCTGACCGAGGGCCGCGCAGATAGAATCAGAGCGATACGCGCGCTGACCTTGAGGGACTGTCGCGCTCCGCGTACTGCATCCATCGAACGACGGGAACTCCCCCTTGCTTCAGTCCCTGATTCAGGCTCCTACCTCGCTGATCCCGTGGCTCGACCCCGCGAACATCATCGAGGGCGCTGGCGCCTGGGCTCTGCTGGTCGTCTGCTTCATCGTCTTCGCCGAGACCGGTCTGCTGATCGGTTTTCTGCTCCCCGGTGACACGCTGCTGGTGATCTCCGGTCTGCTGACCCACACCAACGACATCTTCGGCTTGAATATCTGGTTCGTCGCGCTGCTGATCGGCCTGTGCGCATTCATCGGCGGCGAAGTCGGCTACTTCATCGGCCACAAGGGCGGCCCAGCCATCTTCGAGCGCAAGGAATCCGGGCTGTTCAGCCGAAAGAACGTCGAGCGCACGAATGCGTTCTTCGAGCGCTTCGGCGGCATCACCATCATCCTCGCCCGCTTCGTCCCGGTCGTGCGCACCTTTGCGCCGGTCGCCGCCGGTGTCGGCCACATGCCGTGGAAGCGCTACTCGCTGTACAACCTCATCGGCGCCGTGCTGTGGGGCTTCGGGCTGACGATGTTCGGCTACGGGATCGCGTACATTCCGTGGATCCGCGATCTGGTCGTCGACTACATCGACATCATCCTGCTGCTCGCCGTCGGCGGTAGCGCGCTCCTCACGCTCGTGCACTATCTGCTCGAGCGGCACAAGGCGAAGAAGGCGGCCGCGCTCGGCGAAGACGTGGTGACGGATGCTGCCGAGGCGCAGTCGCTCACGCTTGACGCCGAGGTCTTCAACCGCGCTCCCGACCTGGACGGCGACGGCGCCCGATAGGGATGCCGATCAGCCGGCATCCTTCTTCTTGCGGTCCTTCTTCGTCCGCTCGACACTCGCGCGCAGCGCCTCCATGAGGTCGATGACCTCACCACCCTTTGTCTCACCCTCCTCGGTGAACGTCGCCGATACGTCGAAGCCCTCACCGGCCTCGATCTTCGCGTCGATGAGCGTGCGCAGCTCTTTCTGATACTCGTCGACGAACGATTCCGGTTCGAAGTCGCCGGAGTAGCTCTTCACGAGCGCGGCCGACAGCTCCATCTCCTTGGCACTGATCTTCACGTCTTCGTCGAGCGACGGGAAGGCGGCCTCGCGCACCTCATCCGCCCACAGCAGCGTCTGCAGCACCAGCACGTCACCCCGCACCCGCAACGCCGCCAGGCGCGTCTTCTGCCGCAGCGTGAACCGCACGATCGCGGTGCGATCGGTCTTCTCAAGCGTCTTGCGCAGCAGCACGTACGCCTTGGGCGACTTCGAGTCAGGCTCCAGGTAGTACGCCTTGTCGAGGGTGAGCAGATCGACCTGGTCGCTCGGCACGAACTCGACCACGTCGATCTCGCGGTTCTTCTCTGCCGGCAGAGATGCGAGATCTTCCTTGGTGAGCACGATCGTCTGCCCGTCGTCGGTATATGCGCGGTCGATGTCGGCGTACGCGATCGTCTTTCCACAGACTTCACAGGTGCGCTGGTAACGGATGCGTCCGCCGTCCTCATCATGAACCTGGTGCAGCGGCACGTCATGGTCCTCCGTCGCCGAATACACCTTCACGGGCACGTTGACGAGCCCGAAGGTCAGCGCGCCCTTCCAGATGCTTCTCATTCCCCCAGTATCGCCAGTCACCACGCGTGCGGCTACCCCGGCGACAACATGCAGCAGGCGGCCCGCGGCGGCCATTACTCTGGCGGCATGGCTTCCGCTGCGGGAAAGACCGAGCAGATCGTGCAGATCGATGGGCGACGCCTGCGCCTGACCAACCTCGACAAGGTCGTCTATCCCGAGACCGGCACGACCAAGGGCGAGATCATCGCCTACTGGTCGCAGGTGGCGCACGTCGCACTGCCGCACCTGCGCGGCCGCCCGGTGACCCGCAAGAGGTGGGTGGACGGCGTCGGCCCGGCCGATGCTCCGCGCGACGGGTTCTTCGCCAAGCAGCTCGAACAGGGGGCACCCGGGTGGGTGCGGCGGATGCCGATCGAGCACTCGGCGGAGTCAAAGGACTATCCTCTCGCCGACGATGTGGCCACTCTGGTCTGGTTCGCGCAGCTCGCGGCGCTCGAGCTCCACGTGCCGCAGTGGAGATTCACCCACGCCGGCGGTCGCGCACGCCCCGATCGTCTGGTCCTCGATCTCGATCCCGGTCCCGGCGCCGACCTCGCGCAGTGCGCCGAGGTGGCGCGCATCGCCCGCGGCATCCTCACCGGCATGGGTCTGGAGCCGATGCCGGTGACCAGCGGCAGCAAGGGCATCCACCTGTACGCGCGGCTTCCGACAGCCGACGACGGCACGGGGCTGCAGAGCAGCGACGATGTATCCGCCGTGGCGAAAGAACTGGCCCGGCTCATCGAGGCCGACCATCCTGATCTCGCCACGCACGTCATGGCGAAGTCGGTCCGCGACGGCCGCGTCTTCATCGACTGGAGTCAGAACAACGGGTCGAAGACGACGATCGCCCCGTACTCGCTGCGCGGTCGCGCGCGCCCCTGGGTGGCGGCTCCCCGCACCTGGGACGAACTCGAAGATCCGCAGTTGCGGCAGCTGGATTTCGGTGAGGTGCTCGAGCGGGTGGATGCCGGGATCGACCCGCTGGCGACACTCGCTCCTCCGGCCCCCGCCCTTGCCTCGTACCTCGCCAAGCGGGACGCGACGAAGACCCCGGAGCCGATGCCGCGCGCCGCGATCGCTGCGGCATCGGATCACGTGCGCTTCGTGATCCAGGAGCACCATGCGAGTCGGCTGCACTACGACCTGCGCATCGAGCGCGACGGTGTGCTCATCAGCT
Organism: Microbacterium esteraromaticum; assembly: GCF_900163815.1. Lineage (GTDB taxonomy): Bacteria > Actinomycetota > Actinomycetes > Actinomycetales > Microbacteriaceae > Microbacterium > Microbacterium esteraromaticum_B. Next base: position 22,101 of record NZ_FUKO01000020.1, read on the forward strand.
GGGCGGTGCCGAAGGGCGTCCCGGAGTCCGCAGATCGCAACCACCTCGCGGTGATGACCGAACCGCATCCGCTGGAGTATCTGAGCTTCGAGGGCGAGATCCCGCGCGGCGAATACGGCGCCGGTTCGATGACGATCTGGGATACGGGCACGGTGGAGCTGGAGAAATGGCGCGACGACGAGGTGATCGGGGTCTTCACCGGCCAGCCCGGTGGCCGCCTCGGCTCGGCGAGGCTCGCACTCATCCGCACGGCCGGTGACGGCGAGAAGTCGCAGTGGCTGCTGCACCGCATGCAGGCGGGAGCGCCGCACAGTTCGGGGGCTGAATGCACAGCTGTCGGACGCTCCCCCGCTTCTGGTCCGACTAGTGGCGTGTCGGCCCCCAGAGTGTCGGCAGCAGCCGAACCGACCCCATCGGCATCGAACGTGTCGCAGCAGATCAAGCCGATGCTCGCCGAGAACGGGACGGCGGGGCTCGCACGCGCGCTGAGCGACCCGGCCTGGGCGGAGATCAAGTGGGATGGCATCCGCGCGGTCGGCACCTGGCGCGACGGCCGGCTGACGCTGCATGCGCGCAGCGGCACCGACATCACCGCTCGCTACCCCGAGCTCACCGCCGCCGGCGTGCTCGACCTGCCGAGCTCCGATGCCGTCGTCGATGGTGAGATCGTCACGTTTGATGCCGAAGGGCGCCCGAGCTTCGCGCGCCTGCAGAATCGGATGCATCTGACCCGGGCGCGCGAGATCGAGCGGGAGGTCGTGCGCACGCCGATCGTCTACATGCTCTTCGACGTCATGCGCCTCGATGGTCACGACCTGACCGGCGTTCCACTGCGGCAGCGGCGTGAACTGCTCGAGCAGCTCGCCGATGATCTCGACGCGCCCGTGCAGGTGCCGCCGGTGTTCGAAGACCTTGATGCGGCACTCGAGGTCAGCGGCCAGTTCGGGCTCGAAGGCGTGGTCGCGAAAGATCCGGATTCCGGCTATCGTCCCGGCATCCGCTCATCATCATGGCTGAAGCTGAAGCACCTGCACGCGCAGGAGGTGGTGATCGTCGGCATCCGCCCCGGCCACGGCAATCGGCAGGATTCCATCGGGTCGCTGCTGCTCGCCGTGCCGGATGCCGACGGACAGCTTTGGTACGTCGGCCGGGTCGGCACCGGCTTCACGGATCGGATGCTGCGCGATCTCACCGCGCGGCTCGAACCACTGCGCACAGACGAACCGCCCCTGGAGGGCGTCCCGAAGGCCGACGCACGCGACGCGCTCTGGGTGCGCCCCGAAATCGTCGGCGAAGTCGAGTTCGCGAACTGGTCTCCGGGCGGCATCCTGCGCCATTCTCGCTGGCGCGGACTCCGCCCCGACAAGACACCCGCAGACGTGCACCGCGAGGATTGACGGCGCGCTGCGAGCGTCACGCGTGGGTGGCCTCGCACTCGTCATGGCCGGCGGGCTCGAGTTGGAAAGTCGAATGCTCGACATCGAAGTGCTCTGCCAGACACGCCTGCAGATCCTGCAGCAGCGCGGCGGAACGGCCTTCGGCGAACACCGACGGGTCGACCGAGACGTGTGCGGTGAATACAGGAGCGCCGCGGGTGAGCTGCCAGACGTGCACATCGTGCACCCCGACGACTCCGGTGTAGCCCTCGAGATGTGCGCGGATCTCGCTGACGGCGGTGCCTTCCGGTGCCGACTCGGCGAGCACGGAGAACACTTCGCGCAGCAGCGAAACCGCGCGCGGCAGGATCATCACCGCGATCAGCAGTGACGCGATGGCATCTGCGGGCATCCATCCGGTCGTCACGATCACCACGGCCGCGATGATCACCAGGGCGGAGCCGATGAGATCGCCCATCACCTCGAGATAGGCGCCGCGGACATTGATGCTCGTCTTCTGCGCCGAGCTGAGCAGCCACAGTGAGATGGCATTCGCGATCATTCCGACGACGGCGACGATGAGCATGAGCGGGCCGGCGACTTCGACCTCGCCTGGTTCGAACAGACGCTGCAGGCCCTGGACTCCGACGACCACCATCAGCACGCTCAGGATGATCGCGTTGATGAGTGCGCCGAAGACCTCGGCTCGCTGATACCCGAACGTGCGCCGGTCATCGGCGGGCCTCGCCGCGACCGCGCTCGCGATGATGGCGATGACCAGCGCCGACGAGTCGGTGAACATGTGCGCAGCATCGGCGAGCAGTGCCAGCGAGCCGGAGAGGACTGCGCCGATGATCTGCACCACCATGACGGTGGCGGTCAGCGCGAGCGAGATGGTGAGCAGCCGGCGGCTACCGGAACCACGGATTCCGGTCGGGGCATGGGCATGTTCGTGCATGTCTCCAGGCTAGGCCGGAATTCAGTCGGTCCCGCTGGATTCGGCGCAGTCGGGAACGGTAACTGTTCTCAGTAGCGCGGCCGCACTATGGTTTCGCCGATCTCAGAGCGTCGCCAGCAGCGGCACGAGTGCGGCGAAGGCGCGCGCCCGGTGCGACTGGGTCTGCTTCTCGCCGTCATCGAACTGACCGACCGTGCGCTCGGATGCGGCATTCTGGCCGTCCGGAATGAAGATCGGGTCGTACCCGAAGCCGCCATCTCCCAAGGCCTCGTGCGCTACGCGCCCCGGCCAGATGCCCTGCACGATATGTTCGGTCCCGGCGGCGGTGACCAGCGCGATCGTGGAGCGGAACTGGGCTGCGCGATGCGGGTCGGCGATGTCCTGCAGCTGGTCGAGGAGCAGCTCGAGGTTGGCTGCGGCATCTTTCTTCTGTCCCGCCCAGTACGCGGAGAACACGCCGGGAGATCCGCCGAGCACATCGACGCAGATGCCGGAATCATCGGCCACCGCGGCGAGCCCCGTGTGCGCGGCTGCGGCGCGTGCCTTGATGAGTGCGTTGTCGGCGAAGGTCACGCCGTCTTCGACGGGCTCGGGACCGTCATAGGCGACGACTTCCAGGTCAGGGCGGGTAGCCGCCACGATCTGCTGGAACTCTGCGACCTTGTGTGGATTGTGGGTCGCGAGCACGACTCTCACGAAGAGGTCTCCAGCGCCGCCAGCTGCAGGCCCTTAAGCGTGTCGCAGCCGTTCACGCCGAGTTCCAGCAGCGCGTCCAGCTCACGCTTGTCGAACGGTGCTCCTTCGGCCGTGCCCTGCACTTCGACGAACAGGCCGCGACCGGTGACGACGACGTTCATGTCGGTCTCGGCGCGCACGTCCTCGACATATGCCAGATCGAGCATGGGCTCGCCGTCGATGATGCCGACCGACACGGCGGCGACGGTGTCGATAAGCGGTGTGGAGTTCTTTCCGATGAACTTCCTGTCGCGCCCCCACTCGATGGCGTCGGCGAGAGCGACGTAGGCGCCGGTGATCGCGGCGGTGCGCGTGCCGCCATCCGCCTGCAGCACATCGCAGTCGATGACGATGGTGTTCTCGCCCAGAGCCTTCGTATCGACGACAGCACGCAGTGCGCGCCCGATCAGGCGGGAGATCTCGTGCGTGCGACCGCCGATGCGCCCCTTCACGCTCTCCCTGTCGTTGCGCGAATTCGTGGCGCGCGGCAGCATCGCGTACTCGGCCGTCACCCACCCCTTGCCCTTGCCGGTCAGCCAGCGCGGCACCCCGTTGGTGAACGATGCGGTGCACAGCACCTTCGTGCCGCCGAAGCTGATCAATGCCGATCCTTCCGCGTGCGCGCTCCACCCGCGTTCGATCGTGATCTCACGCAGCTGGTCGATGGAGCGGCCGTCGGCACGGACGATATCTGACATGGGGTCCTCTCAGGTGGTTTCAGGCCTGTTCGGCCTGCGTGAAGTCGTCGTCAAGAAGGTACGGCAGGTCGATGACACCGGTCTGCACGAGCTGCACATCGCGCACCTCGTGTCCCATCAGACGGTTCGCCAGCGCGGTGAAGTCATCGGCAGAGCGGCCGGTCGCTTCGTAGACGTAGGTGGCGACAGCGTCTCCTGAGGCGAGCAGATCGTCGCGGACGAGGTGCCGGTAGACATCGGCTGCGGTCTCGTCATCGCTGGAGACCAGTGAGACGCCGTCGCCCATGACATAGCTGATGGCACCTCGCAGGAACGGGTAGTGCGTGCAGCCGAGAACGAGGGTGTCGACCCCGGCGTCGCGCAGCGGAGCGAGGTATTCCTCAGCGGTTGCGAGCACCTCGGGGGTGCCGGTGATGCCGGCCTCGACGAACTCCACGAAGCGGGGGCAGGCCGCGGTGAAGACCTGCAGGTGCTCGTTGACTTCCAGCATGTCCTGGTAGGCGCGCGAGCCGATCGTGCCGACGGTGCCGATCACGCCGATCCGGCCGTTCCGGCTGGTCGACACGGCTCGCCGCACCGCGGGGCCGATGACTTCGACGACGGGGACGTCGTAGCGCTCGCGAGCGTCGCGGAGCATCGCGGCGGATGCCGTGTTGCAGGCAATCACGAGCATCTTCACGCCCTGATCGACGAGCGTGTCGAGCACCTCGAGACTGTACCGCCGCACGTCGGCGATCGGCTTCGGACCGTATGGCGAATGCGCGGTGTCGCCGATGTAGACGAGCGATTCCTGCGGCAGCTGCGCACGGATCGCTCTGGCTACCGTGAGGCCGCCGACTCCGGAGTCGAAGATGCCAATGGGCGCGTCTTTCATGATGTCCCCAGCCTACTGGGCGCTCTGCGTGCCCCCGGCAGCGGCGAGGGCCTGGCGCAAGTTGCCGTCTGCGGCTTCCAGCGCGTGCCGCGCCGTCTCAGCATCCGCTCCCGTCTCCACGATGGCGATCGCGAGTTTCACGGAGCCTGCGGCGTCGGCGAGTGCCCGCGCGGCGGCGTCTGGCGCGCATCCTGTCGCATGCATCACCGTGCGCTCCGCTCGGGCCCGCAGCTTCTCGTTGGTGGACTGCACATCGACCATCAGATTGCCGTAGACCTTGCCCGATTGCACCATGGCCAGGGTGGAGATGGTGTTGAGCACGAGTTTCTGCGCCGTTCCGGCCTTCAGCCTCGTCGATCCGGCGACCGCTTCTGGGCCCACGACAACCTCGATCGCCACATCGACGCCAACCGAGATCTCGGCATTCCGATTGCAGGCGAGGCTCACGGTGAAGGCACCGCGAGCGCGGGCCGCGCGCAGCGCTCCGACGACATAGGGCGTGCGACCGGATGCCGAGATGCCCACGATCGCGTCGTCCGGGCCCAGCGCACCTCCGACCTGCTCCCCCGCCTCGACGTCGTCTTCGGCATTCTCGACAGCGTTGCGCAGTGCGATCTCGCCGCCGGCGATGTGCCCGACGACCAGTGACGGGTCGGTGCCGAAGGTGGGCGGGATCTCGCTCGCGTCGAGCACGCCCATTCGTCCGGCTGTGCCGGCCCCGACGTATACGAGACGGCCGCCTCGCCGCATTCGCTCGACGATCCCGTCGACCGCACCCGAGATGCTCTCGGCCTCGGCTTCGACCGCCTGTGCGGCGACGAGGCCCTGCGCTGCCATCAGCGCCACCTGATCACTGGTCGAGAGCAGATCCAGCTCGGCGAATTCGGGGGCGACGCGCTCAGTGGCGAGCGTCTCCAGGTTCGCACGCAGATCTTCACGGTCAGTCATGTCAGTTCTCCCTCACTGCGGGTTGGTTCTTCGGAGCGGCGACGAGCGCGCGGCGGGCGGCACGCGCCGCCAAGAGACTCGCCGCGGCGGATGTGATGACGGGACCGTCCGGCGCGTCTGCCGGCAGGCCCACGTTCACCGTGACAGTGCCGCGAGCATCAGATCGGATGCGGTCGAGCACGCCACGCTGCAGCGCATCGGCGTCGAGCCGATCGACGAGGAGAAGGGTCTGTCCGGCGGTCGCGGCGCGGATGGCGGCGTCGAGCTCGTCGTCTGTTGTCGTGTCGGGATCGAATCGGATGATCTCTCCGCCAGCGGCAAGCGCCTGCGCGACGTGCGACGCGGCGCTGTCGACCGCGAGGCTCGATGGACGACGCAGGTCGATCACCGTCGTCGGCGCGTCACTGAAGTGCGGGAGATCGCCGGAGACCAGCAGCGCGCGGTCGGCGATCCGGTCACCGTCGAAGGGCACATCGGCGACCGCAGTGCGCGAGCGCACGGCATCCGCCATCGCCGCCACTCGACGCGAGGCCTCCTCCACCCGTGCGCGCGGCAGCTTACCCGCGGCCACTGCCGCTACGACTGCGTCTCGCACGGCGAGATAGTCCCGCTCGTCTTGATCCGGGAGCATTCCGGCGCCGGGGTTGGTCGGGTTTCCGATGCACAGCAGGTCAGCGCCGGCCGCGAGGGCTCGCACGGCCCCGCCGCCGAGTCCGACGGTTTCGCGGATGGCGGCCATGTCCAGGGCATCCGTGATGATGACTCCGTCGAATCCGCTGGCGCGCAGACGGGCCAGCATTCCGGGGTTGAGAGTGGCCGGCTCGTCACCCCAGGCGGGGACGCAGATGTGAGCGGTCATGATGGCGCGCACCCCGGCATCCGCTGCGGCGGCGAACGGCGGCAGGTGCACCGCCTCGATCTCGCCCTGTTCCAGGGTGAGCCTGGGCAGATCGTCGTGCGAGTCGGTATGCGTATCGCCGTGGCCCGGGTAGTGCTTGGCGCACGCGGCCATTCCGGTCTGCTGGATTCCGCGCACGAGGGCGGCAGCATGACGCGAGACGAGGTCGCTGGTGGCGCCGAACGCGCGCACGCCGATGACGGGGTTGCGGGGGTCGGTGTTGACGTCGGCGACCGGCGCGATGACGACGTCGGCGCCGATCCGGTCGACTCGCCGAGCGATTTCATGCCCGGTCGCCATGGTCGCGTCGAGATCGTCGAGGATGCCCAGCTGCGCGGCGCCCGGGATCGTCGACCCGGTGGGGGTCTCGAGGCGGGTGACGCTGCCGCCCTCTTCGTCGATCCCGATCAGGGCGCTCGGGGCGATCGCATGGATCTGTGCGCTCAGCGCGGCCGTGTCGCCGCCGAGGTTCTGTGCGAAGTAGACGACTCCGGCGAGGTTCCGTTCCAGCTCGGTCTCCAACCAGGCCGGCACAACGTGCCCGAGAAAGCCTGGCCACAGTACGCCGTTGACCAGTCGAATCAGCTCATCGGCGTGTGCCGTCATCGGCTCCTCCGGGGAATGTCGTCGGGTGACCGGGGCGCCCCGGTTCGCTGATCAGTATTCCTGATCTGCGGGCTGGATACACTGTGCGGATGAGCTCCGCGTTCCTCACTGACCGGTACGAACTGACCATGCTTGCCGCTTCGCTTCGCGATGGCACGTCTTCGCGGCCCAGCGTCTTCGAGCTGTTTTCCCGGCGTCTGTCCGGCGGACGCCGGTTCGGCGTCGTCGCGGGAACCGGACGCCTGCTGACGCTGCTGCGAGAGTTCCACTTCGGCGAGGGAGAGCTTCGGTACCTGCGTGATCATGACGTGGTGGATGCTGACGCACTCCGCTACCTGGAGAACTACCGGTTCACCGGAACGATCCGCGGCTATCGAGAGGGTGAGCTGTATTTCCCCGGCTCGCCGATTCTCACTGTCGAGGGCTCCTTCGCGGATGCCGTGGTGCTGGAGACTCTCGCGCTGAGCGTGCTGAATCACGACTCCGCCGTCGCGACGGCGGCCTCACGGATGAGCATCGCCGCCGGCGAGCGTCCACTGGCCGAGATGGGTTCGCGTCGCGCCGGCGAGCGCTCCGCGGTCGCGGCCGCGCGCGCCGCCTATATCGCTGGATTCGTCGCCACGAGCAACCTCGAGGCAGGTCGGCAGTGGGGCATCCCGACGATGGGCACGGCCGCGCACTCGTGGACCCTGCTGCATGACAGCGAAGAAGACGCGTTCCGCGCGCAGGTCGACAGCCTCGGTACCGACACCACACTGCTCGTCGACACCTACGACATCCGCGCCGGCGTCGACCTGGCCATCCGCGTCGCCGGAACCGAACTGGGTGGCGTGCGTCTGGATTCCGGTGACCTGCCGATCGTGGCCGGTGAGGTGCGCACGCAGCTCGATGAGCTGGGAGCGACGAACACGAAGATCACCGTGACCAGCGACCTCGATGAGTATGCGATCGCGGCTCTCGCCGCCTCCCCCGTCGATTCCTATGGTGTCGGCACCTCGGTCGTCACCGGTTCCGGATACCCGACCGCCGGCATGGTCTACAAGCTCGTCGCCCGGCAGGACTCCGCGGGCGGATGGGTCGCGGTGGCGAAGGCCTCGACGGACAAGGCTTCGAAGGGCGGCCGCAAGGCGGCGTTCCGCACTCTTGACGATGGCGTCGCCATCGCCGAGACGATCGCGGTTTCGGATGGTTTCGAGAAAGTGGACACGGCCGCCGAGCACCCGGATGCACGCGGACTGCAAGTCGTTCTCGTCGACAATGGCGAGATCGATTCCTCTCATGAAGGCGTCGCCGGGACGGCATCCGCGCGGGAGCATCACCTGCGCGTGCGTGAGCAGCTTCCGGTCCGGGCCCTCGCGCTCAGCAAGTCTGACCCTGCGATTCCGACGAGGTTCGTCGACGTCGTCTGAGCTCCGCCGGCGTGGCTACCGCTGAGGCTGCGCATCGCGTCAGACGGTCAGCGGATCATGCTCTCGTAGATGTCTTTGCACGTCGGGCAGATGGGGAACTTCTCGGGGTCGCGCCCCGGGGTCCACTTCTTGCCGCACAGCGCGCGCACCGGCTTGCCGGTCATCGCCGACTCGAGGATCTTGTCCTTCTTCACATAATGCGAGAAACGCTCGTGGTCGCCGGGCTCGAGGTTCTCTTCGCGGAGAAGTTCTTCGAGCTCGCGATCAAGTGTTGCCACGCCACCCTGATCGGGGCTGTCCAGCGGAGTGCTCATTCCGTGAGTCTAGCGTCCGCACGGGCGCCCGGCGCCGGTGCTTCCGACTCCGAGGCGCTCGGTTCAGGTCGTCTCCGCGAACTCCATGAGCCGCTCGCCGCTGCGCTCGAAGATGGCGCCGCCGATCGCGGCACCGCCGAACAGCACGAGGATGCCGGTGACGACGCCCGTCCAGAACGTGGCCGGCGCATGCTGATCGCCTTCGACGATCGTGAGCACGAACAGCCAGATCGTCGGAGCGCTGAAGAGCAGCGCGCCGAAGAACGTTCCGGCTGCGCCGAAGGAGCCGTGTGCGGATGAGCGCTGCGGCTGCTGGAAGGGGCTGTCTCCGGGGCGCGAGACCGCATAGGGCGCGACGACCGAGGCGATGCTGGACATGCCCAGCCCCGTGCCCAGCAGCACAGCGGCGACGGCGATGAACGGCAGGAGCAGATGCCAGTCGGCGATGTAGGAGAGCGTCACCGATACTGCGATCGCGAGCACAGGGATCGACACGAGCATGATCGGCACCAGTCGGCCGAGACGGTCGGGCAGACCGCGCACGCCACTGGCGATGTGGATCCACAGCGCTGTGGAGTCGTAGGCGACGTCGTTGTGCGGCAGCCAGCCGAAGAACAGCGCCATGACCGGAACCGGAATCAGCGCCGCGGCCCACAGCGGCACGCCGGCGATCATCAGCGGGAATACCGTGAGGACTCCGGCGATCGGCACGACGATGATGTTCACGATGTAGCGGCGATCGCGCAGCCAGTAGACGAGGCTGCGTGCGGCAACAGCGCCGAAGGCATTCGCGGGCAGCGCGCCGAACCAGCCGAGACCGGAGCGCTCGCGGGCCGCGAAAGGCCGTTCGGTAGTGGTGAGCAGGCGACGCACCAGATATACCCACAACGCGATCAGCAGCGCGATGGAAACCAGCGCGACCAGACCGCTCGCCCAGGCGGCACCGACTTCGCCCGCGGCGAGATGGAAGAGGAATGCCTGCGGTGCAGCCAACGGAGAGAAGCCCACGACGGAGGTGGCCGCATCGACGGCGGGCGGCACGTTCCCGTCCCAGTTCAGTGACGCGAAGTAGGCGGCGACCGGGAAGGCGATCACGATCACCGGGATCGTGAACAGCACGGTGAGTTCGCGCGAGCGCCGCTCCGGAAGCATGATCGCGCTGATCGCCATGCCGATGCGTGCGACGAGCGCGATGGAGAGCACGCCGACGATGCCCCCGAGCACGGCAGCAGGCCAGGCGACGCCGGCAGCGATCGTGACGATGACGATGCACACGGTGACAGCGATCAGCGCGAAGCTGGGCACGCTGATCAGAGCCGCGAGAATCAGTGCCCACGGCAGCTGGCGCAGGTCGACGCCGAACGGCGCGAACCGGCGTGGATCGAGCTGATCCGGCGTGCCGGTGAGCATCGGGCCGAGGAAGAAGGCCAGGAAACTGGCGGCTGCGCCCAGCACGATCACGGTGCGTGCGGTCGACAGCGGTGCGCTGCCGAGTCCGAGCACGGCGATGCAGACGGCGACGGTGACGGCCGCAGCGGCAGCGAGTGCGAGCACTGTGCGCCAGAGGTGTTCGCCCCGCAGAACTCCCGCCAGCAGCGTGAGCCTCAGGCGGAGAACGTGTGCAGCCACTCCAGCCCCTCTACTTCGCCGGCGCTGCCGGAGAGCTCGACGAAACGCGCCGCGAGCGTCTGCCCCGCGCGCACATCGTCGATCGTGCCTTCGGCGAGTACTTCTCCGCCGACGATGACTGCGACGCGCGAGCAGACCCGCTCGACGAGATCCATGCCGTGGCTGGAGAGGATCACGGTGCCGCCGTGCGAGACGTATGACCGGAGGATGTCGAGGATCACCCCAGACGACACCGGGTCGACGGCTTCGAAGGGCTCATCGAGCACGAGCACTCGCGGCGAGTGAATCAGCGCACCGGCGAGCATGAGCTTCTTGGTCATGCCCGCGGAGTAGTCGGAGACGACCCGGCTGAGCGCTTCGGTGAGGTCGAATGCACGGGCCAGGTCGGCGGTGCGCTTCTCGATGACCGATCGGTCCAGACCGCGGAGCTGTCCGTAGTAGTGCAGCAGTTGGCGCCCGGTCAGCCGATCGAAGGTGCGCAGCCGGTCGGGCAGCACGCCCATGGCCTTCTTCGCCGCCAGGGGGTTGGCGCGCTGATCGATGCCGGCGATGTGCACGGTGCCGGCATCTGGCCGCAGCAGACCGGCGATGATCGACAGCGTGGTGGTCTTACCTGCGCCGTTCGGGCCGACGAGCCCGTAGAACGAGCCGACCGGAACGGTCAGATCGATGTCGGCGACGGCGGTGGAGTCGCCGAATCGCTTGACGAGCCCGCGGATGCGGATGGCGTCGGAATCTGTCGCCGCCGAGTCCGTCGCCGCCGAGTCCGTAACGGCTTCATCAGCGGCAGCTGAGTCGACGTCGAGGGACGCAGAGTCTTCGAGCGATGAGTCTGCGTCGGGCGCGCTCGGTGAGGTCACCTCGGCATCGATCGGAGGCTTCGTGATGCTCGGGGTCTCGGGGCCGTCCGCAATGTGTGCGGCCGCGGCACTATCGCGAGGCGCGTGCGCCTCGGTGACCTCGGAAGCGCTGTTGGACGCCGCGATCCGTGGCAGGTCCGTTTCCAGACGCTCAGGCTTTTGAACGGCGGCCTTGGACGCGCCCGGCTCTGCTGCATCTGCCTTCGGCTGAGAGGCGGCTGGCTTCGATGCCGCAGTCTTCGGCACGGGAGTCTTTGTCACCGCTGTCTTGGGTCTGGCAGCAGCCGTCTTCTTCGGGGCTGGCTTCGCGACGCCGATGTCTGCCGTCGCAGCGGGCCCGCTCGCAGCTGGCTCGGTTGCAACTGGCTCACTCGCGGCTTCGGTGACCGCGCTCGCGCCCGTAACGCCCTTCGCGGTCGATTTCGCAGCGGTGACCTTCGCAGCGGACGACTTCGCACTCGAGGCTTCGCTCGCGGTTGTCTTCGCAGTCGCCGCCTTCGCAGTAGCCGCCTTCGCAGTAGCCGCCTTCGTTGTCTTCGCAGTCGCAGCCTTCGTTGTCTTCGCCGTCTTCGCGGTCGTCGTCTTCGAGGCAGTCGAGGTGGCCGGCGTCGACTTCTTCGCGGTGCCGGCGTTCTTCTTACCTGCCGCAGTCGTGGCCGCCGCACCGCTCTTCGCGGCTTCAGTCTTCTTCACGGCAGCGGTCTTGGTTGCCGCAGTCTTCGCCGCCGTCGCCTTCGTCGTCTGCTTGGCTGCCGCAGTCGCCGCGGTGGCTTTCTTTACTGCCGCGGTCTTCGCCGCCGTCTCGCTTGCCTTGCGGTCGGCGGCGGTGCTCTTCGCCGCGGCCGATCTCGCAGCCGCCTTCTTCGCCGCTGCGGTACCCGCCGCAGTCGTCGTCGCTGCAGTACTCTTCGCCGCTGTGGTCTTGGCACCGGAAGCCTTCGCCACCGGCTTCTTCACGGCGGGGCTCTTCGCCGCAGCGCTCTTTGTTGCCGGGCTCTTCGCCGCAGCGCTCTTCGCGGCTGTGGCCTTCGTCGTGCCGGTCTTGGATCCACCGCTTTTCGCCGCCGTGCTTTTCGCCGCCGTCGCGCGCGGCTTCGCGGCTACGGGCTTGTCCTCAGCCGCCTCACCGACCGACTCCCGCGTGGATTCTGCAGCCAGAGGCGGCTTCTGCTCTGACGCGGGCACGCCAGCAGCATCCGCCTTCTCGGTCTGAGAATTATCGATGCGGTCGTTCTCGGAGTCGAGAGAAGCTGTCACGGCACTACGCTATCAAGACGGACTGACAGTCCCCCGGTGCAGATGACCGACTATTGCGCTTCTTTCTTGTCGCACAAGGCTGAAAGACTCGTGTGCAACGGGTTACGAAACGGCAACGTCGACGTACTCGCGCCCTGCGTTCTCAGGTGCCTTCGCTAGCATTGTCACGGCACGAAGAGGTGTCCTGTCGATGTATCGGCAGTGAACACCAGATCTTTTTAGGAGAAATCGTGACTCTTCACACTGTCATCCTGGCCGCAGGAATGGGCTCGCGCCTCGGACGCGCGCTGCCGAAGCCGCTCACCGAGTTGAGCGATGGTCGCTCGATCATGCAGCAGCAGCACGACAACATCCGGGCGGTCTTCGGCACCGACGCGCGCATCACCGCCGTTGTCGGCTACCGCGCTGAAACCATCATCGAGGCCTTCCCGTCGGCGAAGTACGTCCACAACGAGCGCTACGACGTCACCAACACGTCCAAGAGCCTGCTGCGCGCACTGAGCGTCTCCGGCAAGGGCGGCGTGCTCTGGATGAACGGCGATGTGGTCTTCGATCCGCGCATCCTCGGCCGCGCGATCGAGTTCATCGAGCGCGACCAGTCGTTCGTGACCGTCAACACCTCCAAGGTGAGCGACGAAGAGGTCAAGTACACCGTCACCACCGAGGGATTCATCAAGGAGCTCTCGAAGACGGTCAAGGGCGGCCTCGGTGAGGCTGTCGGCATCAACTACATCTCCTCGGCAGACAAGAAGGCGTTCATGCGTCAGTTGCAGCGAGTCGAGGATCAGGACTATTTCGAGCGCGGTCTCGAACTCGCCATCGCCGAAGATGCACTTCTTCTCGAGCCGATGGATGTCTCCGACCTGTATGCGGTCGAGGTCGATTTCGCTGAGGACCTGGAGCGCGCGAACCTCTTCGTCTGAGTACGCGCATCACAGCGAAAGCCGCTTCCCTCTGGGAGGCGGCTTTCGGCGTTTCTTCGGATGCCGCGCATAAGATCGCGTCATGAGCGAGAAGATCCACAAGATCCACTCGCTCCCGGATGATTCCCCGTGGGACAGCACTGTTCCTCCGGTCGGATCGCGGGAGCATCCTCTCACCGTGCGCGGATTGGACCGGGTTCTCGCGGTGCAGCGCCCGCTGGTGGTCGCACACATCCGCAGCATCCGCCTGCGCAACCCCGGGGCCATGCCGGAGCAGATCATCCGGATGCTGGAAGTGCGGTATCTGGCCGCGGTGACCACCGGTGGTGCCGCGGTGGGTGCGACAGCAGTGATCCCCGGAGTCGGCACAGGCGTCACCCTTGCGCTGTCTGGTGTGGAGACCGTCGGCTTCATGGAATCCACGGCACTGTTCGCGCAGTCGGTCGCCGAGGTCCACGGCATCGCGATAGAGAGTCCCGAGCGAGCGCGCGCACTGGTGATGACGCTCATGCTCGGCAAAGAGGGCGTCGATCTCGTCTCGCAGCTGGCGAAGCAGGCTGCGGGCAAGGGCGGCACGCGTTCGTCGTACTGGGGCGAGCTCGTGACGAAGTCGCTCCCCCGCGCCGCCGTCGGCCCGATCGTCGATCGGCTGAAGACCGCGTTCATCCATCAGTTCGCCTCACGCGGCAGCGTCTCATTCATCGGCAAGGCGTTGCCGTTCGGCGTCGGCGCCGTTGTCGGCGGAGCGGGAAATCACCTGCTCGGGCGCCGCGTGCTCACCACCTCACGACGCGCGTTCCCACTGGCGCCTGCGACACTGCCTGTGGAACTGGAACCGCTGCCCGGCAGCGAGCGTCTCGAGCGACGGATGCTGCACAGCGCCCGCTACCTCGGCGGCGGCGTCGCGGGCATGGCCGGCAGCGTCGGACGCGGAATCGGAGCCGCCGGGCGCGGCATCGGCGCGGCGGGGCGGGGGGTCGGCGCGGCGGGGCGCGACGTGGGGCGCCGACTGCGGCGCGAGCCGAAAGCGCTCGGAGCGGGCGCGGATGCAGCGGGTGACGATGCGGGGGCCGCAGAAGCCGGTGCGGATACGGCCGCCGACAGCGCGGAGGTGGCAGGTGGCCGTTCGACCTCCACAAGCGGCAATTGAGCGCGGTTCTTCACCGGTCGCGTGAGGGTCAGCGGGTCCTGAGGTCGGCGCTGGTTCTCAGTCCGACGCACGAGTCATCAATCCCCTGGCAGCCCCAGCACCGTCTCCAGGAACAGCTCGGCGACGGCATCCACGTCGATGCCGAGCGCGACATCCACGGCCACCGCACCACCAGCCACGCCGTGCAGCACGTCCTCGCCCGCGTACGTGCGACGATCGACCACGGTCTGCCCCCTGCTGAGGCCTTGAAGCTCCACGCGCACGGGGCGACGCTCGAAGCTCACCAGGTCCGGCGCGACGAGCGAGCAGACGGCCCCCGCATCCCCGATCAGACCGGTGTACGTCAGCGAGTCGTCTTCACTCAGCGCCACCCGGTGACTCAGCAGTTCGCCCACCACCCGCGCGGCACGATGGTCGCCTGCGGCCATAGCATCCGCACGATCTTGGGCAACCGCGACGATGTTGAAGACATCGAGGCCGTACATCGTCGCCTGCACACCGGCATCCAGGACGATCGCCGCCGCTTCCGGATCGTGCCACACGTTGAACTCCGCGACCGGGGTCGCGTTGCCGACGCTCGCCGAACCGCCCATGAACACGATCCGCTCGATGCGCTCCGCGACCTCGGGATGGGTGCGCAGCAGCAGCGCCAGATTCGTCTGTGGAGCGAGCGCGATCAGCGTCACCGGCTCCGGATGCTGCATGATCAGCCGGCGCATCAGCTCTACGGCGGACTCATCGACCTGAGTCCGCGATGTCGTCGGCAGCGCGATGCCGCCCAGGCCATCGGCGCCATGCACGTGCGACGCCGACCGAGCCGGTTCGATCAGCGGACGCACCGCACCGGCTGCCACCGGGATATCGGCCACACCTGCGAGATCCAGGATGCGCAGAGTGTTGTCGACGACCTGCGGCAGGCTCGCGTTTCCCGCCACGCAGGTGACCCCGAGCAGATCGATCTGCGGATGCGAAACGGCGAACAGAAGGGCGAGGGCGTCGTCAATGCCGGTATCGACATCCATGATCACGGGAATGGGCATGAACACGAGCCTATGACCAAAGGATCCGCCGCTGTGTTGTGCCGAGCATCCAGCGCCCGGACACGCCCCGGCGCTAGGGTTGAATCCGTGACGGACACCCCTGACCTCTCGACCACAGCCGCCAAGATCGCGGATCTCCGCGCTCGCTTCACGGACGCCGTCGTCGAGCCAGAGAAGATCGCCCAGCAGAAGCAGCATGCCAAGGGCAAGATGACCGCGCGCGAGCGCATCGAGCTTCTTGTCGACAACGGCAGCTTCGTCGAGTTCGACGAGTACGTGCGCCACCGCACGACGTCCTTCGGCATGGATCGCAATCGGCCGTACGGCGACTCGGTCGTCACGGGCGTGGCGACCATCCACGGGCGCACTGTCGCGGTCTACTCGCAGGACTTCACCACCTTCGGCGGCTCTCTCGGCGAGGTCGCCGGCGACAAGATCATCAAGGTCATGGAGTACGCGCTGCAGGGCGGGATGCCGATCATCGGCATCCTCGATTCCGGCGGCGCCCGCATTCAGGAGGGTGTGCTCGCCCTCAGCAAGTACGGCGAGATCTTCCGATGCAACACCCGCTCATCCGGCGTCATCCCGCAGATTTCGATCATCATGGGCCCGGCCGCGGGCGGCGCCGTCTACGGTCCAGCCCTCACCGATTTCGTCATCATGGTCGACAAGACCAGCCAGATGTTCGTCACCGGACCAGACGTCATCAAGACCGTCACCGGTGAAGACGTCGGCATGGAAGAACTCGGCGGCGCGTACACGCACAACACCCGCTCCGGCGTCGCGCACTATCTCGCCGATGACGAAGACGACGCGCTCGACTATGCGCGCACGCTGCTGAGCTATCTCCCCGACAACAACATGGCGGAACTGCCGGCATACGACTCGGCTTTCGAGTTCGAGACGACCGACGCCGATCGGATGCTGGATACGCTCATCCCCGACTCCGCCAACCAGCCCTATGACATGAAGACCGCCATCGAGCACATCGTCGACGACGGCGACTTCCTCGAGGTGCAGCCGCTGTTCGCTCCGAACATCCTCATCGGCTTCGGCCGCGTCGAAGGACGCTCGGTCGGCATCATCGCCAACCAGCCCTCGCAGATGGCCGGCACGCTCAACATCGAAGCCGGCGAGAAGGCCAGCCGTTTCGTGCGCTTCTGCGACGCGTTCTCGATCCCGATCGTGACTCTGGTAGATGTCCCCGGCTACCTGCCCGGCACCGACCAGGAGTGGACCGGCGTCATCCGGCGCGGCGCGAAGCTCATCTACGCGTACGCAGAGGCCACCGTGCCGCTGGTGACGGTGATTCTGCGCAAGGCCTACGGCGGCGCATACATCGTGATGGGCTCCAAGCAGCTCGGCGCCGATGTGAATCTGGCGTGGCCGACGGCTGAGATCGCTGTGATGGGCGGTCAGGGCGCCGTCAACATTCTGTACCGCAACGAGATCAAGCGCGCCGAAGAGGCCGGCGAAGACGTCGCCGCCGTGCGCACTCGCCTCGCGAACGAGTACACCTACAGCGTGACCTCGCCGTTCCTCGCCGCCGAGCGCGGTGAGATCGATGGCATCATCGAGCCGGCGGCCAGCCGTGTCGCGATCGCGAAGGCTCTGCGATCGCTGCGCGGCAAGCGCAGCGAGCTGCCGCCCAAGAAGCACGGGAACATCCCGCTGTGAGCACGCCTTCCTCGCATGTGTCAGCAGGTGACGCGGACTCGGCCGCCGAGGTGGCCAAGATCGATGTCGTACGCGGCACTCCGACCGAAGAAGAGGTCGCGGCGCTGATCGCCGCCGTCAGCGATGCCTACATGCACGAAACCAGCGAGGCGGTGGCCGAAGAGCCGCACGTCTCCGCTTGGCGGCAGACGCAGCGCGGGCTCCGGCGTCCTCTCCGCCGAGACATCCCCTGGGGCCGTTACTTCGGCTGAGGGTTGCTTGTCCCCCGAAATACCTACAGACAGACCCTTGCCCGGTCGAGAGACTTAGAGGGACGCTTCGCGTTAAGCGGATGCTCTGTCCCAGGGTAGACAGACGCAGTCCCGCTCCCGCGGACAGTTTTCGGGTAACTGCTCCGCACTGGCGAGGGGTGGGCGGCTTCGCCGCCCCTCGCCCACTCTCACAACAATTCGGAAAATTCGCTCACTCGGCGACGCGGCGGATCTCGTGCCAGAGATCGACGGCGTCGTCATCGTGGGAACCGCCCGCTGCGCGTCCGACGACGGTCACGGCGACGACATCGTCACGTCCGGCACGGATGATGACCCGATTGGAGCGCGCATCAGCGAGCACGCTGGCGAG
Organism: Microbacterium esteraromaticum; assembly: GCF_900163815.1. Taxonomy (GTDB): domain Bacteria; phylum Actinomycetota; class Actinomycetes; order Actinomycetales; family Microbacteriaceae; genus Microbacterium; species Microbacterium esteraromaticum_B. Next base: position 40,074 of record NZ_FUKO01000020.1, read on the forward strand.
CTCATCGCGAATCTCGTTCAGCCGGGACTCATCGAGCCCGTCCAGGCCGCCCTCGTCGAAGACCGTCACCCTTGTACCGCGAAGGCGCGCATCGGTTATCGCCTGCCGAACGGCGTCGCTCATCAGACTCGGGCCGCGCAGTTCATCACGCAGCGTTCCCTCAGAGATCCGCGCCTCGAGCTTCTCGTGCTCGGTCAGAGCTCCGTTCGCGGCCACTGTGCGGGTGAGTACAGGCCCGGCGATGGCCAGTGCACGCTGCGCCCGCACCCGGCGCTCGCGCTGACGGACGAGCTGGGTCGCGTGCCAGGCCGAGACCGCACGCTGGATATCGGCGAGTCGCTCTGTGTCGCGCACTGCGCGGTGCCAGAAGATAACCAGAAGCTGCGCGACCACGACCCAGGTGATCGAGCCGACCAGGCCAAGGGTGAATGCCCTGCCGACTCCCATGTAGAAGCAGGCCGAGATCGTCAGCACGGTCAGCGTCGCCCAGCCGAACAGCGGTCGACGCCGCACGATGCAGACCACGGCCAACAGACCCGTTGCCCCGATGTACCAGGTGGCGAACGGCGCACTGCGCACAGGCGGCGCCAGCGAAACACTCACCAGGATCGGCACGGCGATGCTCGTGAACAGCGCCAGCAGGGCCGGCACCAGCGGCATCCGCACGCTGTCGGAGGCGCCCGCGAGTACGGCGGTGAGAGTCGCGGCCAGATACAGGGCGATCGCCGCGACCATCAGCCACGGCGCCGTGGGCTGCACGATCCACCAGATCGCGCGTGCCGCGAAGTACACCGCGAAGCCGAGGGCGAGCGCGGTGGTCAGGCTGCGCACCGTGCGTCTCATGGCTGCTCCCAGCTGAGTTCGATCGTGGTGCCCGCGGGATCCGTTGCGATATGCGATCTTCCCGCAACAGCAGCCATCCTCGCGACGATCGAGGCACGGATGCCGAGACGGTCTTCACCGATCGCATCTGGATCGAAACCAGGTCCGGCGTCCAGCACCGTCAGCGTGAGCCCATCCGCGCGGGTCGACTCGGCGATGATGTGCAGTCCTCTGCCACCCGCGTGCTCAAGTGCGTTGTTCACAGCCTGCCTGGCTGCCAGCACCATCGCCCGGGCCACGCGCCCCGGCACGGCCGACGGCACTCCGCGCTCCTCAACGACGGCATCGGCCCCGTGCTCCGACAGCGTGCGCCGCAGCTCAGCCACGATCTGAGCACGGCTGACGGGCTCGTCATTGCCCTCCTGGGCGATCGACGCCTCGGTGTTGGCCAATCGGGTCAGTGCCTCCCGCGCCATCGCCACAGCCAGGGTGCGCTCGCGGTCACTGGCGGCGCGCTCAGCTGCGATAAGTGCGGCCAGCACGCTGTCGTGCATGAGCGCCGACATCGCGACGCGCTCTTCCTCTGCGGCCGACGCCGCCGCCGCGGTCGCGTAGGTTTCGACGGCTCGAGAGCGGGCGTCATCGACGCCTGCGGCCACCTGGCGGAACATCCAGCCCAGCGAGACGATCACCATGCCGAGGATCAGGGTGAACGACACGTCGAAGGCAGTGGTGATCCAGAAGCTCTGCGAGAAGTCGCCCTGCACGAGTCGCACGTAGCCGTAGACGAAGGGCAGCCCGAGCGCCCAGGCGAACTGCAGCCTTGGCTTGAACGCGAGCATCGCCGCGATGACGGCGATGTTCACCAGGAAGAAGATCCACGGCTGATCACCGGCCTCATCGGTGTTGCGAACGACGATGACCGGCCACAACAGCAGTGCCAGCACGTAGCTGACAGCGAAGGTGCCACACGCCCGAGTGACCCAGCGATCGCTGACGCAGGCGACGATCATCCACAGCAGAGGCCCGAACACGAGGATCATCAACGCAAGGTGGCGTCCGTCCATGTGGTCCATGCGAGTGAGCGCACCCAGCATCGCCTGTGCGCCCAGCACTGCTGAACCGAGCGCCGCGACGATCGCGAGAATCCGCTCCATCCGCTGCCCGGTGAAGCGTTCGAGCCCGACCCCGATGTCGCCGGGAGAGGGAATGCTCGTCCACGCCTCGCTGATGCTGCGCGTGTCAGCCGCCACTCGGTGCCCCGTCGGGTGCGACGATCCCGTCTTCCATGGCACGGCGAAGCAGATCGACCTTCGTCGGCGCCGGACGCCCCACCTCGACGTATTTGACGCGAATGCGGGTGACGTTCTCCTTGGCTGTCGAGTACGCCACTCCCATACGATCGGCGACAGCCTTCAGCGGCAGCCCAGCCGCATACAGGCGCAGCACCTCGCGCTCACGGGAGGACAGCTGTGCATCGGCGAATTCACGGTCTCCGTCGACGGCGCTCGCCCACTCGACGTTGTTCAGCGCTTCACCGCGCGCCACGGTGCGGATGGCGTCGAGCACGTCGTCCAGAGCGGAGGATTTACTGACGACGCCCGCGGCACCGGCGACCAGCGCCTCGCGGACAGCGGCAGGCCGATCGGCGACGCTGTGGATGACAACGCTGGACCCGGCGGCCACGAGAGTGGCGACGTTCTCGGTGACCGTCGTCCCGTCGCCGAGAGTGAGGTCCAGGACGGCCACGTCGGCCGGCGGCGCGCTTGCCTCAGTACGCCATGCCAGGTACTCCTTCACGGTGCCGCCTGAGAAGACGACCTGCTGCTCACCATCGCGAAGACAGGCGGCTTCCAGCCCGAGACGAACCGACTCGTGGTCGTCGATAAGGGCGACAGTGCTCATGGGATCAGCTTACCCGCGCGCCCCTCGCGATCACCGCGTGAGAAGCGCCACCGCTTCGAAGTGATGCGAATGCGGGAACAGGTCGAAGGCGCGAAGAGATGTCACATCCCAGCCCAGTTTCTGGAACGTCCCCAGATCACGCGACAGCGCAACCGGATCGCAGGCGACATAGACGACCGCTTCCGGCTTCAGCTCATGGATCGCTTCGACGACCCGGCGCCCCGCTCCCGCACGGGGCGGGTCGAGCACCACTGCACCAGCGCGCGTGCCCTCCGGCATCCGAGCGAGGAAGCGATCGACGCGGTCGGTCACGGCTTTCGCCGAATACACCGCGAGGTTGGCGCGGGCATGCTCGGTCGCACGGCGGTCGGATTCGACGGTGACGATCTCGGTGGCGCCGCGCTGACCCAGCGTCGATGCGAACAGCCCGACCCCGCCGTAAAGGTCGAAGTGCGTGGCATCCGGGTCCACACGACCCTCAAGTGCGTCGCCGACAGCGGAGTGCAGCATCGCGGCGGCGCGCGGATGCACCTGCCAGAAGCCGCTGGCATCCACGCGGTACTTCGTGCCGCCGATTCGCTCGAACACCGTCTCGGGCTTGCCGCGCCGCGAGCCCTCCGGGCGCGGCAGCACGCGCACGCGGCCGTCCCCCGGCTCGACCAGGTCGACCCTTCCCGGCTGCTGGTCGCGCAGCAGGAGAGCCTGCTCGGAAACGGCGGGACGCGCCAGTGGATGCGAGGCGACCTCGATCACGCGATGGCTGCGAGCGGCGAACGGCCCGATGCGGCCATCATCATCGACGTGCAGCGAGATGCGCGTGCGCCACCCGGTGCCGTCCGAGTCGTCGACGGCCTCCACGTCGGGAGCGGTGAGCCCCGCACCGGCGAACTTGTCGAGCGCCTCCTGCAGCACCTGCCGCTTGAGCACGCGCTGCTCGTCCAGCGCGATGTGGCCGAGGTCGGCACCGCCGACGCGGTTCTCCGGTGCGCGAGAGATGTCGGCTTCGGCCCAGACGTGTTCACGCCGGTGCGGCGAAGCGTGGAGCACTTCGATCGTCTCGGCACGCCAGAAACTGCGACTGTCGCCCTCTTCGCCCGCCGTCGGATCGGAGATTCGTGCGCGCACCCGCTCACGCGGGATCGCGTCTGCGACGAACACCACGCGCCCTTCGTGACGGGCGATGAAGGTTCCGCCGTGGGCGATGCCGGTGATATCGAGGTCGAGCAGAAGCTCCGAGGCGGTCATCCCTCCAGGATCCCACACCGGCTAGCGTGGAGATATGCGCGTCTGCCTGGCATCCACCTCTCCCGCCCGCCTGATGCTGCTGCGGCAGGCAGGCATCGAGCCGCTGATCATCTCGCCCGAGGTCGATGAGGATGCCGTTGCCGCCGATGCGGAGGCCGAGCACGGTTCGGCGCTGGCACCCGACGAGCTCGTGCTGCTCCTGGCCCGGGCCAAGGCCGCGGACGTCGCCGGTCGGCTGCCGGTCGAGCATCCGCGCTTCGATGGCATCGTGATCGGGGGCGATTCCATGTTCGCCCTCGATGGCCACGTCTACGGCAAGCCGCACACGCCCGAAGTCGCACGTGCTCGCTGGCAGCAGATGCGCGGAGCCACCGGCATCCTGCACTCCGGCCACTCCGTCTTCCGGGTGAGCCCAGATGCCGCCCCGGCCGAGGCTGCCGCCGTTGCCGAAGCCGCGGTCTCTTTCGCCGATGACGTGACGGAGGCTGAGCTCGACGCGTACATCGCCAGTGGCGAGCCGCTGCATGTCGCCGGTGCGTTCACGGTCGACAGCCTGGGCGGCGCGTTCATCACCCGCGTGGAGGGAGATCCCTCCACTGTCGTGGGGATGTCGCTGTCGACGGTGCGCCGCCTCGCGGCCGATCTCGGCGTGACCTGGACCGACCTGTGGAGAACCGCCACACAGATTTCCTGATTTATTGTCGGGATCGGTCAAAAACATCGCGCTGGCACTCGCTAGGCTGACACTCATGCCTGATATCGCCAAGGTCCTCATCGCGAACCGCGGCGAGATCGCCGTACGCATCATTCGCGCCGCCCAGGACTCCGGAATCACCTCCGTCGCCGTGTACGCCGATCAAGATCGCGACGCCATGCACGCGCGACTCGCTGACGAGGCGTACGCCCTCAACGGGTCCACCAGCGCTGACACTTACCTGCAGATCGATAAGATCCTCTCCATCGCGCGCCGCGCCGGTGCCGATTCCGTGCACCCCGGCTATGGCTTCCTCGCAGAGAACGCCGAGTTCGCCCGTGCGGTCATCGGTGCGGGAATGACCTGGATCGGACCCTCGCCCGAAGCCATCGAGTCGCTGGGTGACAAGGTGACGGCGCGTCACGTAGCCGAGAAGGTCGGCGCTCCGCTGGCACCAGGCACCCCAGGGCCGGTGGAGAGCGCCGATGAGGTCGTCGCATTCGCGAAGGAGTTCGGCCTGCCGATCGCCATCAAGGCGGCGTACGGCGGTGGCGGTCGCGGCCTCAAGGTCGCACGCGAACTCGACGAGGTCGCCGAGATGTTCGCCTCCGCCACGCGCGAGGCTGTGGCGGCGTTCGGTCGCGGTGAGTGCTTCGTAGAGAAGTACCTGGACAAGCCGCGCCACGTCGAGACCCAGTGTCTGGCGGATGCCGCGGGCAACGTCGTCGTGATCTCGACCCGCGACTGCTCGCTGCAGCGCCGCCACCAGAAGCTCGTGGAAGAGGCACCGGCTCCCTTCCTCACCGACGAGCAGAACAGCCTGTTGTACTCCGCGTCGAAGGCCATCCTCAAGGAGGTCGGCTACGTCGGCGCCGGAACCTGCGAGTTCCTCATCGGCGCCGATGGCACGGTCTCATTCCTCGAGGTGAACACGCGACTGCAGGTCGAGCATCCGGTCTCCGAAGAGGTCACCGGCATCGACCTCGTGCGCGAGCAGTTCCGCATCGCCGCAGGCGGCACGATCGACTACGACGACCCCAAGCCTGTCGGACACTCCTTCGAGTTCCGCATCAACGGCGAGGACCCGGGCCGTGGCTTCCTGCCGCAGCCGGGGCCGATCACCACATTCAAGACTTTCGGCGGACCCGGTGTGCGGCTGGACTCCGGGGTCACCGCGGGCGATGCCGTCTCGGGCGCCTTCGACTCGCTGCTGGCGAAGATCATCGTCACCGGGCGCGACCGCGCCGAAGCACTCGAGCGCTCGCGACGCGCACTGGACGAGTTCGAGGTCGCCGGCATGCCGACGGTGCTGCCCTTCCACCGCAAGGTGGTGCGCGACCCGGCATTCGTCGCGGAGAACGGCGCCTTCGGCGTGTTCACCCGCTGGATCGAGACCGAGTTCGACAACGACATCCCGGCGTGGGACGGTGAACTCGATGAGCCCGTTCCCGCTCCCGGACGACACACTGTGGTCGTCGAGGTCTCGGGCAAGCGGCTCGAGGTCAGCCTGCCTGACCGCGTCACCGCATCCGTGGCGGGCACAGCCGGCCGTCCGGCAGCTGTGCCGCCATCCCGTCGCAGTCATTCCGGTTCGGTCGCCTCCGGAGCATCCGGCGATGCCGTCAAGTCGCCCATGCAGGCGACGATCGTGAAGATCGCCGTCGAGGAAGGCCAGCAGGTCGTCAAGGGCGACCTCGTCGTGGTGCTCGAGGCGATGAAGATGGAGCAGCCGCTGGCTGCGCACAAAGACGGCGTGATCGGCAACATCAGTGCTGCTGCGGGTGCGACGGTGGCCGCGGGACATCAGCTGCTGACCATCAGCTGATCTGAGAAGCATGCGAAAGGCGCGCCCCCGACCGGGGGGCGCGCCTTTCGACTAGGACACGTCTCCCATTAGCATCGCCAGGTAAATGCGGTGTGGAGGGTGGCAGCGCGGTAGGTGATGGCGAGTTTCGCGTAGCGGGCGGCGATGGACGCGCCATTGCTGGAGCATCGCGAAAGAGCGCTCGACGGCGTTGCAGCTCTTGCGCGGTTCAATGTGTGTGGGTGCTTGCCACCTGTGGTTCGCCTGGATGTAGACGCTAGTCGATCCGCACGAATTCGAATGTCAAGGTCTCGGAGTAGTCGCTGTCGACCGCTCGCGCCAAGCCGCATGCGACGGGAACGAGATTGCCTCGCTTCTCGTAGGTAGGCGGGCCCGACAGCGTGTAGCCTCGCGGGGGTGTAAGGGTTGCGTTCGCCCAACCCCTGAAACTGGCTGGGCCCTCAGAGCAGGAAACTGCTCGGTTGTTCTTGAGCACCTTGACATTGTCTTTTTGGACAGTCGGAGCCGACCAATGTGTGTAGGGGCTCAACCGGTAGAGCATCGTCTGCAGTCGGAGCCGTCCTGCAGGGATATCACACGTGATCACAGCCTGAACGTTGATCGTGCCCTTGACGTGCTCCGACCCGTGAGGATTCTGCACGTTTAGGTCGCAGGTCATGGTCTGAGCCATCGGGGCCGCCGCAGACCGCAACTGAGCGTCGGACTCCTGAGGTTCTTCGACCACGACAGACAGGTTTCCGTAAGTGAAACGCTGAGAATCAGCTGCTTCAGTGAAATCTGTGGTGGATGCCGTTGCAGCGGGGGCCGTGAGTAGGCCCAGGACTGCGATTGCCAGAACTGCGATACAACGATTCGTCTTCATCTGATCCCTTGCTCAGTTTGAGGCGCGAGCGCCTATCGTTGACCTCATGAAAGCAGAAGCGACGCTCGACGTCCACACATTAGGACAAGACGACGCAGCTCGGTTCAGGGTGCATTTTTGGTCACGGCCGAAGCCAGGGGTTGCATGGAATCTGGACGCGTGGATACTGGACAACGTCTCGAGCGTCCGTGATGCACTCAGCTGGGCGGACGCCAATAGTCGCGGACGCCCCTATGAGCTGTTCGTCGAAACGACCGGTAATCTCAGCGATGCGTACCTGGTTCGGGTAGCAGGAGCGAACCCGAACTAGGCGACTTCTCCCAATAGTGTCGCCCAGGTGAGAGCAGCGTGGAGGACGGCGGCGGCGCGGTAGGTGATGGCGAGTTTGTCGTAGCGTGTGGCGATGCCGCGCCACTGCTTGATCAGCGCGAAGGAGCGTTCGACGACGTTGCGGTCTTTGTAAGCGTCCTCGTCGAACTTCGATGGCCTGCCACCGTTTTGGCCTTTGCGTTTGCGGGCCGCGGTCTGGTCGCTCTTTTCCGGGATCACGCAGCGGATACCGCGTGAGCGCAGCATCTGACGGTTGATGCGACTGCCGTAGGCCTTGTCTGCCAGGACAGCATCGGGCGTCGTGCGAGGCCGGCCGCCGCCTGGCCGGGGGACGCGGATATCGTTCAAGACCGCTTCGAGCATCGCTCCGTCGTTACGCTGCCCGCCGGTGACCACGATCGCCAACGGAAGCCCGTTGCCGTCGACAACCTGGTGGATCTTCGTCGTCAACCCGCCACGGGATCGCCCGATGCCGTGACCGTCGGGTTCCGCCTCAGCGAAGCTGAGATTCTTGTGATTCGAGAACGCCCCCTGTGGGCTGATCAGGGCGGCGGGTGTTCGTCGCATGCTGATGCGCGCGAGCGATCGTGGCATCCACCGACACATCCCAATCGACCAGGCCAGCGGTGTCCGCCTGAGAAAGCAGTGCCTGCAGGACGCGATCCCACGTGCCATCCCCGGCATAGCGGCGGTGACGCTTCCAAATCGTCTGCCACGGACCGAACTCACCACGCGGCAGATCCCGCCACGCCACACCCGCACGGAACCGATAGATGATCCCATCCACCACGCGCCGGTCATCACGGAACGGATGACCACGCCGCCCCTGGTTCGAGGGCAGCAACGGACCGATCAGCGCCCACTGAGAATCCGTCAAACGCCGCGTACGGGTATCAACAGCAGTAGCCACTCAGCCACTATCGCGCGTCAATCACCACACATATGGGAGACACGCCCTAGCTCAAGAGATGTTCACCGCGTGCATGGCCCGGCTGGCGTCGGTGATGCTCGTCGACAGCGAGGGGTACGCGGCGAATACGCGCGAGACCTGATCGACGTTGAGTCGGCGCTCGACGGCCATCGCCAGCGGGTAGATGAGCTCTGAGGCCTTCGGCGCCACGATCACGCCGCCGATGACCGTGCCGGACCCCTTGCGGGCGATGATCTTCACGAAGCCATCCTTGATGCCCATCATCTTCGCGCGCGGGTTCGCGGCCAGCGGCAGCTTGTACGCGCTGCCAGCCACGACCCCGTTCTCGACGTCGCTCTCCGAGAAGCCGACCGTCGCGATCTCCGGAGCCGTGAAGATGTTCGCGGTGATCCTGCGGTGCTCGAGCGGAATGACGATGTCGCCGAGCGCATGGAAGACCGCAGTGCGCCCCTGCATGGAGGCGACGGATGCCAGAGGCATGAAGTTCGTGCAGTCGCCGACGGCGTAGACGTTGGGCACCGACGTGCGCGCCACCCGGTTGACCCGCACGTGGCCGGAGTCATCGAGCTCGATGCCCGCCTCTTCGAGTCCGATGCCGGTGGTATTCGGGACTGACCCGACCGCCATCAGACAGTGGCTGCCCTCGACGGTGCGCCCATCTGCGAGCGTCACCAGGACGCCGTCTTCGGTGCGTTCGACCTTCGATGCGCGCGACTTCGACAGCACCTGCATGCCACCGCGCTTGAACACCGCCTCGAGCACCTTCGCGGCATCGACGTCTTCGCCCGGCAGCACCTGTTCGCGGCTGGACACGAGCGTGACCTTCGCACCGAGATTCATGTACGCGGAGGCGAATTCTGCGCCGGTGACGCCCGAGCCCACGACGATCAGGTGTTCAGGAAGGGCCTTCATGCCGTACAGCTGCGTCCAGGTGAGGATGCGCGTGCCGTCGGGCTTGGCCGAATCGAGCTCGCGTGGCGATGCGCCCACCGAAACGATCACGGTGTCGGCCTCGACGCGGTCGAAGTCGGTGCCCCCGGGCCCGGTCGCGACGATGATCGCATTCGGTCCTTCCAAGCGGCCGTGGCCGGAGAGAATCCGCACGCCCGCCTCCAGCAGCGTCGCGCGCATGTCTTCGGACTGCTGGCCCGCCAGCGCGAGCAGTCGCTTGTTGACAGCGGCCAGGTTGATGGCGATCTCGGGCTTCAACGGCTTGCCGTTGCCGCCCTTCGCATAGAACTGCACACCGAGGTCAGTGGCTTCGGCGATCGCGACGGCAGCATCCGCCGTGGCGATCAGGCTCTTCGAGGGCACGACATCCGTCAGCACGGCGGAACCGCCCACTCCGACGCGCTCCACAAGGGTCACATCCGCCCCGAGCTGGGCGGCGGCGAGAGCTGCCTCATAACCACCGGGGCCGCCGCCGAGGACGGCCACACTCTGTCTATTGGCAAAGGAAGTCTGAGACATGATGACCATTCTCCCGCAATCCTGGCTCCGGAGCCTGCACCTTCCTAGAGTGGAGTCATGCTTGACACTGCAAACCATCCTCTGGACGACCCGAACGCGGATCCCGTCGCCATCGCTGCGCTGGCCGCTGCGGACATCGCCCGTCTCACCGGGGTCGATCACCACGACATCGCCGTCACGCTCGGCTCGGGCTGGGGCAAGGCCGCGGAGATCATCGGCGAGACCGTTGCGACCGTCCCCGCCACCGAGGTCACCGGCTTTTCCAAGCCCGCTCTCGAGGGCCATGTCGGCACGCTGCGCAGCATCCGCACCCCCGGCGGCAAGAACGTGCTCGTCATCGGCGCCCGGACGCACTATTACGAGAACCACGGCGTCCGCCGAGTCGTGCACAGCGTGCGCACCGCGGCGGCGACGGGAGCCAAGATCATGGTGCTCACCAACGGCGCCGGCGGCATCCGCGAGAGCTGGAAGCCCGGCCAGCCCGTGCTGATCAGTGACCACATCAACCTCACCGCCGATTCACCGCTGGAGGGCGCGACCTTCGTCGATCTGACCGACCTGTACTCGACCCGGCTGCGTGACATCGCGCGCACTGTCGACGCGACGCTCGACGACGGCGTGTACACGCAGTTCCGCGGTCCGCACTACGAGACGCCGGCCGAGGTGCAGATGACCAAGCGCATGGGCGGCGACATCGTCGGAATGTCGACCGCACTGGAGGCCATCGCCGCTCGAGAGGCCGGCATGGAGATCCTCGGCTTCTCGCTCATCACGAATCTCGCCGCCGGCATCCAGCAGACCCCGCTCAGTCACGCGGAGGTCATCGAGGCCGGCCGCGAGGCGGAGCCGGTCATCTCGGCTCTGCTCGCTCGCGTGATCGAGGCGCTGTGAGCGAGCGGCTCGCGCAGGCGCGCGCGTGGCTGAGGCAGGATCCCGACGCGGAGACCCGCGACGAACTGGCGGGAATCATCACTCTCGCCGCCAGCGGAGACACCGCGGCGATGCGGGACCTCGACGATCGCTTCGGCAGCCGTCTCGCCTTCGGCACGGCGGGTCTGCGCGGAGAGCTGGGCGCAGGCAGCAACCGGATGAACCGCGTGCTCGTCACGCAGGCGGCCGCCGGATTCGCCGGGCACCTGCTGCAGCGCGTGAAGGGCACCCCGACTGTCGTCATCGGCTATGACGGACGCCGCAACTCCCGCCGCTTCGCACTCGACTCCGCCGAGATCTTCGCCGGGGCGGGACTGCGGGCGATTCTGCTTCCGCGCCTGCTTCCGACGCCGGTGCTCGCGTTCGCCGTGCGTCACTTCGGCGCGGACGCCGGCGTCATGGTCACGGCCAGCCACAACCCTCCCAACGACAACGGCTACAAGGTGTACCTGGGCGGTGACGACGGCGGATCGCAGATCGTCGCCCCGCAGGATGCCGAGATCGCTGCCCACATCGCACGCGTGGCCGACTCGGGCGACATCGGGATGCTGCCTCGCTCGCAGAAGTACGAAGTGGCAGATGCCACCGTCGTCGACGCCTACGTCGCAGCGACTGCCGCTGTCTCGCCCGCACCCTACGGCGTACAGGAGATGCGCTGGGTGTACACCGCAATGCACGGTGTCGGATGGGAGACGTTCTCGCGCGTCGTGAAGACCGCAGGCTACCCGGCACCGCGCGTCGTCGAGGAGCAGCGCGACCCGGATTCGACGTTCCGCACGGTCTCGTTCCCCAACCCGGAGGAGCCGGGCGCGATGGACCTGTCCTTCGCCCGGGCGCGCGCTGTGGATGCCGAATTCGTGATCGCGAACGACCCCGACGCGGATCGCTTGGCCCTCGGAATTCCGGATGCCGCTGCCGAAGGCGGCTGGCGCCGGCTCACCGGCAACGAGATCGGCCTGCTTCTGGGCTGGCGCGCCGCGAAGGCCGCGCAGGGCGCTGCCGGCGCATCGCTGGCGTGCTCACTGGTCTCCTCCCCCGGCCTGGGTGCGATCGCCCAAGCCTACGGACTCGATTTCCATGAGACGCTGACCGGGTTCAAATGGATCTCCCGCGCCCCGGGCATGGTCTTCGGCTACGAAGAGGCTCTCGGCTACCTGGTGAATCCGGAGACCGTGCGCGACAAGGACGGCATCTCGGCGGCGATCGCGATGCTGGGTCTCGCCGCCGACGCGCGTGTGCAGGGCACGACCATCGCCGGCCTGCTGGAGCAGCTCGGCGCCGAGATCGGCCATTTCGCCTCCGGGCAGGTATCGATCCGCGTGGATGACCTGTCGGTGATCTCCCGCCTGATGGCTGCACTGCGCGGGCAGCAGCCGTCGGCCTTCGGCACGAGGGCGGTGGCGTCCGCGGAGGACCTGGCCGCTGGCGTCAGCGGCATGCCCGCAGGGGATGTGCTGCGCTACCGCCTCGATGATGGATCACGCGTCGTCGTCCGCCCCAGCGGCACCGAGCCGAAGCTGAAGGCGTACATCGATGCGCGAGCGGACTCTGCGGAGCAGGCGACGACTGCGGTGGCCGAACTGGAGGCCGCGGTACGCGAGCTGCTCGCGGCACGCTCATGAGCAGGCTCCGTCGGCGGGTGACCGTCGACATCGACGAAGGCGTGCACGCGCGGCCGGTGGCAGAGCTCGTGCGGCTCGCGCAGGCGCACGGGATGCCAGTGCTGCTGTCGACGGATGCCGGAGCCACAGCCGATCTGACCAGCGTGCTCGCGGTGATGGATCTCGCGATCGCTTCCGGAGACGAGGTGACCCTCGAGGTCGCCGACTCTCCGGAGGCACCCGCGCTGCTGGATGCGCTCGCATCCGTGCTGACGCGGCGCTGACCGCGCGCATCGGGGCACGGCCGTTCAGCCGTCGATCACCGCGACGAGCTCGTCGAGGAACGCATCGAAGCTGATCGATCGTCGCACGATTCGCTGCACGCTGTCGCGTTCACTGAACACCTCGACGAACTGCTCGAACACCGTCTGGAAGGCGTCCCGATCGCCCTCGCTGAACGCGGCGAGCGCGACCACCTGCACTCGTCCGCTCCCCCATGCAACCGACCCGTCGGCGATGCCGATGGCGATGGCCGTGCGCTGCGCGGTCATCTGCAGTGCGTGCGGCACCGCCAGTGCGTCGGTGAACGCAGTCGATGACATCCGCTCGCGGGCGATGGTGTTCTCGATGTAGTCCTCGGCGATGAGCCCGGATGCTGCCAGCATCCCACCGAGATGCCGAATGATCTCCACTTCACCCGCATCCGGAAGCGGCACGACGAAGGCATCGGCGGAGAAGTAGCGCTGCAGCTCGGCGCGCAGCCGCTGCAGTCGCCTGGTGCGCCGAATGCGGGCGGCAGCCTGCTGCACCCGTTCGATGTCGGCTTCGGCGAGGAAGGGCTGGATGCGCACGATCCTCTCGTCAGAACCAGCTACGGGGATGGTGCTGAGCACGAGGTCGGTATCGAGTTCCTCCCAGTCGGGATCGACGCTGGTGTCCACCCGGACGACCTCGATGAGCCGTCCCAGCGAACGCGCGACGCTGGAGCGCAGCAGCTCCTGCAGCTCTTGATACCCGGGGCAGACGATCGTCGCGGTGAGGATCGCATCGGCAGCGCGGCTGCGCTCGAGCCGCCCGCCCACGTGCATGGCGATGTACGCGATCTCGTCTTCCTGCAGCGGCACGCCGAGACGGTCGTGCAGGCCGCTGGCGATCGACACGGCGACCTCGAAGATCATCGGATACGACGATTTCAGCGAGCGGGTGAGGGGGTTGCGGGTCCACGCCTGCTCCTGCGCGCGTCGCAGGAGGTTCTGCACGTGCAGCGTCAGCCGCAGGATGAAGGCGTCATCGACGAGGTCGACCTGGTAGTCGCGAGCGGCCTGCACGATCTCAGCGCGCACGGCCTGCTCGACCTCCGGATCGGCACTGCGCGGCATCCGCTGCCGTGCGTGCTCGCCCGGTGTCACGACCCTGGTCAGCACGAGGTTCGCCAGGTGCTCCTGGTCTCCCTGCCCCAGCGCCACCCCGAAATGCTCGTTCACGAGTGAAGCGATCATCCGGCCCACCGCTGGCGCGGCGTCATCGTCGCCCATGGTGCGGCCATCCAGCGCTCGCCCGACGGCCACGCGCTCGGCGGCGATGGTGATGTGCAGAAGCACATCACTGATCGCGAGCTCGTTGACGAAGTAGCCGAGCGCGCCCAGCTCCCCCACCAGCGCCGCCTTGAACGGACCGATGGCGCGAAGGGGAACGGCTTCCGGCGCGAGCGCGCGCTGCAGGGCGTCGGCCCGCAGCGGTCCGGCATCCATCTCGTCCTGTGCCAGCCTGCTGAGCAGCCTTCGCAGCGACTGCTCATCGCCGCGCAGACGCACACGGTCCCGATCGCGTTCCAGGCGCGCCTGGCCGCCGTCGAGCAGCCCGCGCACCCGCACCAGGTCGTTCTCCAGAGTCGTTTCGCTGACGTGCAGTTCCAGGGCGATCTCATACACATCGACCCCGTCCGGCTCGTCGATGAGGGTGCGCATGAGCTGATGCAGGCGCGCCCGTGGAGTGCCGACGGCGTCGCCGGCGCTGCGCGCAGCGGCGACTCCGGGGCCGGCGAGATAGCCGAGCGGGCCGGACTCCACGGCATCCCCGTCAGCGGTGCGGGCGTTGAGCGCGACGACGTAGGAGCGGATGCTTCGCGGCGTGACCCCGAGCAGATCGGCGAGGCTCGCGGCGGTGGCCCAGGAGTCCTGACGCAGGAGCGCGGCGAGAAGCTGATCCTGACGCTGACGCGACATCAGTCTGCTCCCGTCCTGTTCGATTGCCCGTGCGCCTCCATGATGCCAGCCGCCCGACCCCTGTGGGCGGAAACCCGCGTTCCGCAGGGCAGGAAAGAAGGTTGCTGGAAGAACGCTGAGTGTCCTGTGCAGACTGGTGTCTCCGAGTGGGAAAAGGGACATCGATGAAGATCCTCGTGGTGTGCGGAGCAGGCGCGTCGAGCACTTTCGTGGCGCAGCGGCTCGCCCGTGGCGCGGCGTCCGCCGGACTCGCGTGGACCGTCGAGGCGGGCACCGAGCACACCGCACTGGCGTCCACCGGCATAGATGTCGTATTGGTCGGCCCGCACATCGCCGATCGCGCGGAAGGCATCCGCTCGGCGCTCTCCGGCCGCTCGCACGTGCTCCCCCTCCCTGACGACGCTTTCCGAGATTTCGACGGCAGCCGCACCCTGCGCCTCGTCCGCGATGCGATCACCGCGTCGCCCGATCAGAAGGAATCACCATGACCGCCTCTTCCCGCACCGTCCGCGTCGGCTCCTCGCACGGACTGCATGCGCGCCCCGCGAAGCTGTTCGCGCAGGCGGCCAAGGCCTCCGGCATCGCGGTGACCATCGCGAAGGATGCCGGCACGCCGGTGAACGCCGCCAGCATCCTCAGCGTCATCGCACTCGGCATCGACTTCGGCGACCACGTCGTCATCGCCGCCGACGGCGACAATGCCGAGAGCGTGCTGGACGATCTCACCGAGTTGCTCACCACCGACCATGATGAGGGCGCATGAGCACCCTGCGCGGTGTCGGCATCGGCCAGGGTGTCGCGACCGGTCCGGTCGTGCGCATGGGCGAAGCGCTGCCGGCCCCCGAGAAGCAGACCAGCACGATCGGCGCCGATGCGGAGCGCATCCGCGCCCGCGATGCAGTGGCCGACGTCGCCTCCGAGCTGCAGGAGCGTGCAGATGCTGCCGGTGGCGCCGCACAGGATGTCCTCGAGGCGCAGGCGATGATCGCCGAAGACCCCTCGCTGCAGGACGAGATCGATGCGCGGCTCGATGAGGGCAGCACCGCCGAATGGGCCGTGCACGATGCCTTCGCCGGGTTCCGCACGACGCTCGAGGCCGTCGGCGGATACCTCGGCGAGCGCGCCGCGGATCTCGATGACATCGCCCAGCGCGTGCTCGCGCGGCTGCAGGGCGTGTCCGCCCCCGGTGTCCCCGATCCCGGGCATCCGTTCGTCCTGGTCGCCCGCGGCCTCGCACCGGCCGATACCGCGCTGCTGAACCTCGACCAGGTGCTCGCGCTGATCACCTCCGATGGCGGGCCCACCTCGCACACGGCGATCCTGGCGCGCGCGAAGGGCATCGTCGCGATCGTGGGAGTGGTCGACGCGGCATCTCTCGCCGATGGTCAGACGGTGATCGTCGATGCCGCCGCAGGCAGTGTGAATGATGCACCGACAGCCGCAGAGGTCCAAGGCGTCGCCGAGCGTCTCGCCGCTCGTGAAGCCGAGGATGCGGCCCCGCCCGAGCCCGGCGCGCTCGCCGACGGCACCGCGGTCAATCTTCTCGCCAACCTCGGCAAGCCCGGCGATGCAGCGGATGCCGTCGCCCGCGGCGCGGAGGGTGTGGGTCTGTTCCGCACCGAGTTCCTGTTCCTGTCCTCCGCACAGGCGCCGACGATCGAGCAGCAGCGCGCCGCGTACATCGAGCTGCTCGCGGCTTTCGAAGGCAAGAAGGTCGTCGTGCGGCTGCTCGATGCCGGTGCCGACAAGCCGCTCGCCTTCCTCAACGATGCGCACGAGGAGAACCCCGCTCTGGGCCTGCGCGGCCTGCGAGCCCTGCGCGCCAGCGAGGACATCCTGCGCGAGCAGCTCACGGCGCTCGCCGAGGCGGATGCCGCCACGGCCGCCGACCTCTGGGTGATGGCGCCGATGGTGACCACCGTCGAGGAGACCGAGTACTTCACCACCCTGGCGAAGGATTACGGGCTGAAGACCACCGGCGTCATGGTCGAGGTGCCGGCGAGCGCGCTGCTTGCCGACCAGGTGCTGCTGCACGCCGACTTCGCCTCTATCGGCACGAACGACCTCACCCAGTACACGATGGCGGCCGACCGACTGCTCGGGTCTGTGGCGTCGTTCCAGGATCCGTGGCATCCGGCCGTGCTCCGCCTGGTTCGCGAGGTCGGCGAGGCCGGCGCACGCCGTGGCAAGCCCGTCGGCATCTGCGGGGAAGCCGCCGCCGACCCGCTGCTGGCGGTCGTGCTCATCGGCCTCGGTGCGACGAGCCTCTCCATGGCTCCGGCCGCCCTGGCCGATGTGCGCCGGATGATCGCGACCCACACGCTCGACGATGCGAAGCGCATCGCCGCCGCCGCACTGGACACCTCTGACGCTGACGCCGCACGCGAGGCCGCGCGCAGCGCTGCTCAGCGCTGACGATCCGACATGCACCCACCCCGCACCACGACCACTCACGCACACCCGACGAGAAAGAGAAAATCATGACGACGACGTCATCGCCCGGATCCGGGCTGAGCAAGGCCCGACTGGGCGTTCAGCGCTTCGGCACCTTCCTCTCCGGCATGATCATGCCGAACATCGCAGCCTTCATCGCCTGGGGCTTCATCACGATGCTGTTCATCTCCGCCGGCTGGCTCGGTGGCTGGTATCCTGTCGCGGATCTGCTCGGCGGTTTCGGCGACGCCGCCCAGATCAACTGGCCGGGCGCCATGACGGCACTCGCTCAGGATGCCGACGGGGCGACGTTCTCGCAGTACGTCGGTCTGGTCGGACCGATGATCACCTACCTGCTCCCGCTGCTCATCGCCAACACTGCCGGTCGGATGATCCACGGCGAGCGCGGCGGCGTGGTCGCGACCATCGCCACGATGGGCGTCATCGTCGGCACCAGCATCCCGATGTTCCTCGGCGCGATGATCATGGGACCGTTCGCTGCTCTGATGACCAAGTGGATGGACCGACTCTGGGAGGGCAAGATCAAGCCCGGCTTCGAGATGCTGGTCAACAACTTCTCGGCCGGCATCCTCGGCATGCTGCTGTCGATTCTCGGGTTCTTCGTCTTCGGCCCGGTCATCATCGGCGTCAGCAATGTGCTCGGCGGCGCCGTCGCCTGGCTGGTCTCGCTGCATCTGCTCCCGCTCGCGTCGATCATCGTCGAGCCCGCGAAGGTGCTGTTCCTGAACAACGCCATCAACCACGGCGTGTTCACTCCGCTCGGACTCGAGCAGGTGACAGAAGCCGGCAAGTCGATCCTGTTCCTGATCGAGGCCAACCCCGGCCCCGGTGCGGGCCTGCTGCTCGCCTTCTCCTTCTTCGGCGTGGGGCTGGCGAAATCGTCCGCACCGGGCGCGCTGGTGATCCAGTTCCTCGGCGGCATCCACGAGATCTACTTCCCCTACGCACTGGCCAAGCCGATGACCATCCTGGCGCTGATCGCCGGCGGTGCCACCGGTGTCGCCACGAACATGGTGCTCGGCGGAGGCCTGGCATTCCCCGCCGCGCCCGGCAGCATCATCGCGGTCACCGCGGCAGCATCCGGCCCCGCCGCGGGCGGTATCGGCAACCTGCTGGTCGTCTACCTGTCGGTGGTTCTCGCCGCGGCCGTCACCTTCCTCATCACCGCGGTCATTCTGCGCGCATCGCACAAGCGCGACCTCGCCGCAGAGGGCGCCGGCGCCGATTCGTTCGGTGCGGCCATCTCGCAGACCACCGCGAACAAGGGCAAGGAGTCGAGCGTGCTCGGCACCCTGGGCGCCCCGGCCGCTGCCGCGACGGCCAGCGCGACGACGCCGATCCGCACCGTCGTCTTCGCCTGCGATGCCGGCATGGGCTCGTCCGCCATGGGCGCCAGCGTGCTGCGCAATAAGATCAAGAAGGCGGGCATCGAGGGCGTCACCGTCACCAACCAGGCCATCGCGAATCTCGACGGCACGGCTGATCTGGTGATCACCCAGCAGCAGCTGACCGATCGCGCCACGGCGAAGTCGCCGAATTCGATCCATGTGTCTGTCGACAATTTCATGAACTCGCCGAAGTACGACGAGGTCGTCGAGATGGTCCGAAACCAGGAGGAGAAATGAGCGTTCTGACTCTCGATCGGGTCCGCATCCACGCGGGTTCCGCCACGCGTGACGAGGCTCTGCAGGAGGCGGCGGATGCCCTCGTCGCCGCGGGAGCCGTCACCGGCGACTATCTCGCCGCGATGCATGCCCGTGAAGAGACCGTCTCGACCTTCATGGGCAACGGTCTGGCGATTCCGCACGGCACCAACGACGCGAAGGACGCCGTGCTGGGCTCGGCTCTCAGCGTCGTCCGCTATGATGGTGGAGTCGACTGGGCCGGCGAGCAGGCGACCTTCGTGATCGGCATCGCGGGGAAAGACGGTGAGCACCTGGAGATCCTGTCCCAGATCGCCATCCTGTTCTCCGATGATGATGACGTGGCGCGACTGAACGCCGCGTCCACCCCGGAGGAGCTCTTCGAGCTTCTCTCCGCCGTGAACGAGTCTTAAGGGGCCGGAGAGATGAAAGCCGTCCACTTCGGCGCCGGAAACATCGGGCGCGGCTTCGTCGGTCTGCTGCTGCACGAGGGCGGATACGAGCTGGTGTTCTCCGACGTCGCCGGGGCTCTGGTCGATGCCATCAACGACGCCGACAGCTATACGGTGCACGAGGCGGGTGCGGGCGGCGTCGACACAGTGGTGACCGGGTTCCGGGCGATCAACAGCGCCGCGGACCCGGAATCTCTGATCGCCGAGATCGCGGATGCCGATGTCATCACCACCGCTGTCGGCCCGACCGTGCTGCGGTTCGTGGCCGCTCCCATCATCGACGGCCTGCGGCAGCGCGAGGCAGGGGCGCCGCCGGTGCAGATCATGGCCTGCGAGAACGCGATCGGCGCGACGGATCTGCTGAAAGAGGAGATCATCGCCCGTGCGGGCGATGACTGGGAAGGTCTCGCCGGTCGAGCGGTGTTCGCGAACACCGCCGTCGACCGCATCGTGCCGGGGCATCCGGCCGGCGAGGGCATCGATGTCACCGTGGAGCCGTTCTTCGAGTGGGCGATCGAACGAGGCCCCTTCGGCGACAACCCGCCGAACATCCCCCGGGCGCACTTCGTCGATGACCTCGCCCCCTACATCGAGCGCAAGCTCTTCACGGTGAACACCGGGCACGCGACGACGGCGTATCTCGGCGCTCAGGCCGGTATCGAGCAAATCTCCGATGCCCTCGCCGACGAGTCCATCGCCGCCCGGGTGACCGCGACCCTCGAGGAGACCTCGGCGCTGCTGGTCGCCAAGCACGAGTTCGATCCGGGAGAGATCGCCGAGTATCGGACGACGATCCTGCATCGCTTCGCGAACCCGGCGCTCGCAGACACGGTCTGGCGGGTCGGACGTCAGCCGCTGCGCAAGCTCTCGCGGCACGATCGGTTCATCGGTCCCGCAGCTGAGGCCGCCGAGCGCGGACTCAGCGTCACGGCGCTGCTGGATGCCATCCGCGCGGCGCTCGCCTTCGAGGACCCCGCGGACGAGCAGTCGGTTCAGCTGCAGCAGATGCTGCGCACGCAGGATGCCACCGAGCTCGCCATGGAGATCACCGGCCTCGATGCGCAGCATCCGCTCTTCCCCGCCGTGCGCGAGGTGTTCACCGCTCGCGCAGCGGAGGTCGCAGGCCGCTGAGGGCAGCGGTGGGCAGGCCGGCGAACCGGCTACGCTCGGGATCGATGCTCCTGCTCACCGCTCTGGCGACCATCGTCGCCGCCATCATCCAGCGCGTCACCGGTCTGGCCTTCGTCCTCGTGCTGATCGGGCCGATCGTGCTCGTCTACGGCCCCGTCGAGGGCGTCACCGTCGCCGTGCTCCTGGCCGTCGTCGCATCGCTCACCGCCCTTCCGAGCGCCTGGCCAGACATCGACTGGCGCCGCTCCCTCTGGCTTCTCGGTGCCGGGTTGCTTGCCGCGCCGTTCGGTGCGCTCACCGCCACGCTCTTGCCCGAAACAGCGCTGCTGTTCATGATCGGAGGGATGGGCGTGTTGGCGCTCAGCGCGCAGCACCTCGGTCCCATCGCCCGCCAGGTCAACGGCAGGCGTGGCGCGATCGGAGCGGGAGCAGTCGCTGGTTTCATGCACGCCTCCAGCGGTCTGTCCGGGCCCGCCCTGGCCTCCTTCGCGCTCGGCGACGGCTGGTCGCAGCGCCCGTTCGCGGCAAGTGCTCAGGTCATCTTCCTCGGCTACGGCACGGCGTCGGTCGCGCTGCGAGGCCTGCCGACGACAACCGCGCCGACAGATCTCCTCGTCCTCGCCGCCTGCACCGCGGGTGGGATGCTCCTCGGGGCATTCGCTGCGCGCCGTGTGCCGTTGGCGCTGGCGCGGCGGGTGATGCTGCTCTGCGCCTGGGCCGGCACGCTCGTGCTGCTGGCGCGCGCGGTCATCGCGCTGTTCATCTGAGCTGATCAGCCGGTACGATCGGGGCATTGCGCGAACCCGATCGCGCGATCTCAGCGCATGACCCTGATTGCACGGAGCGGTGCAGGAGCGACATGAACAGATATGCCGTGATCGGTGCTGGCCCCTCCGGACTGGCCGCCGCCCGCGCTCTGCAGCAGCAGGGCATCGCCGTCGAAGGCTACGAGGCTTCTGCAGGCGTCGGCGGACTGTGGGACATCGACAACCCGCGCAGCACGATGTACTCCTCCGCGCACCTGATCTCGTCGCGCACGACGACCGAGTTCCGCGAGTTCCCGATGGCATCCGACGTCGACTACCCCGGCCATCGGGTGCTGAAGAGCTACTTCGACGCCTATGCCGATGAGTTCGGCCTGCGCGCCCTCTTCCGCTTTCACACGAAGGTCACCCAGCTCGACCGGCTCACCGGTCCCGAGGGCGGCTGGATGCTGCACGCCGAGGGCGCACCCGCACGGCGCTACGACGGCGTCATTCTCGCCAACGGCACCCTCGCGACGCCGAATGCACCGAGCTTCCCCGGATCGTTCTCCGGCGAGATCACGCACACCAGCGGGTACAAGCGCCCCGAGCAACTCGGCGGCCGCCGCGTGCTCATCATCGGCGCGGGCAACTCCGGATGCGATATCGCTGTCGACGCGGTGCATCATGCGGCCTCCGTCGACATGAGCGTGCGCCGCGGCTACTACTTCGTTCCCCGCTACGTGTTCGGCCGGCCCAGCGACACCCTCAACCAGGGCCGCCCGCTGCCTGCCCGACTCAAACAGCTCATCGATACGAGGGTGCTGCGCGCATTCACCGGGGATCCCGTCCGCTTCGGCTTCCCAAAGCCCGACTACCGCATCTACGAGTCGCATCCGATCGTGAACACCATGATCCTGAACCACCTCGGCCAGGGCGACCTGCGCATCAGGCCCGATATCGAACGCTTCGACGGCGACACCGTGCATTTCCGCGACGGATCCTCCGGCGAGTACGACCTGATCCTGCTCGCCACCGGCTACAGCCTCGATTACCCGTTCGTGGCTCGCGAGCATCTGCACTGGGAGGGGGCATCCCCCCGACTCTTCCTGAACATCTTCCCGCCGTCATTCAACGGCCTGTACGTCGTAGGCATGATCGAGGCCTCCGGCATCGGCTGGCAGGGCCGGTACGAGCAGGCAGAGCTGCTCGCCGCCTATCTGGCTGCCGTCGAGCATGCGCCGAAGGCAGCCGAAGCGTTCCGTGCGCGGGTCACCGGTCGCCCCTGGCCGGACACCACCGGCGGATACCGCTATCTGGGCCTGGACCGGATGTCCTACTACGTCAACAAAGACGCCTACCGCTCCGCGGTGCGCACCGCGATCCGCAGCCTGGAGGCATGATGGACTTCGATGACCTGGTGCTGAACTTCACCCCCGGCACCCTGCTGATCCTCAACGCGGTCCTGGGACTGATCATGTTCGGCATCGCGCTGGACACCAGACCTGCAGACTTCCGCGTCGTGCTGCGCCACCCGAAGCCCTTCGCGATCGCGATCCTCACCCAGTTGCTGGTGCTTCCCGCCGTCACCTTCGGCCTGACCCTGATTCTTCCGGTGACGGCGTCGATGGCGCTGGGCATGATCGTCGTCGCCTGCTGCCCGCCGGGGAACATCTCGCAGGTGCTCACGCATCGCTCGGGTGGCAACGTCGCCCTGTCGGTGTCGATGACCGCCGTCGGAAATCTCCTCTATATCGGCGCGATGCCGCTCAGCATCGCGTTCTGGGGGTCGATGCACCCCACCGGCCGCGAGCTGCTGCACGCCGTCGCGTTGAACCCTTGGCAGATGCTGCTGGAGATCGTGCTGATCATCGGCGTGCCGTTCGCCCTCGGACTGGCGCTGCGGGCATGGCTGCCCGCCTTCTCGCAGCGGGTGCAGCCGTTCGTGCGGTGGTTCAGCCTGATCGCCCTGGTGGGCTTCATCATCGGAGCCCTCGCCGGCAACTGGGCGATCTTCCTCAGCGTGATCGGCACGGTGCTGATCGTCGTCGCCGTGCACGACGCCGTGGCGCTCGCGCTCGGCTATGGCACGGCAGTGCTGGGCGGGCTCGGCACCCGCGAGCGCAAGGCGATGACGTTCGAAGTCGGCATCCGCAACGCCGGTCTCGGGCTGGGACTGATCTTCGCGTTCTTCGGCGGCCTCGGCGGCATGGCGGTCGTGGCGGGCTGGTGGGGCATCTGGGACATCATCGCCGGACTCGTCGTCGCAGCTCTCTGGGCTCGGCACACCCGGCGCCGCACAGGTTCGGCGAAGGGCGATGCGTCGGGGCGAGGACCCGCAGCGGATGCCGAGATCGCGCCATCCGCGAAGGATGCGCGATGACGCGGGTGCTGGTGACGGGCGGGGCGGGGTTCCTGGGCTCGCACGTCACGCGGCTGCTCACTCAGCATCCGTCGGTTACCGCCGTCGTCAGCGGCGACCTGCGCGCGTCGGAGGTGCCGGGGGTCATCTCGGAGACTCTCGACGTGACGGATGCCGCCCCACTTGTTTCGCTGCTTCAGAAGCACCGCATCGACACCGTCATGCACCTCGCGGCCATCGTGAATCCGGGACGAGACGTGGCGCTGGAGCACCGCGTGGATGTCGAGGGCACGCAGCACGTGCTCACTGCGTGCATCGACGCCGGAGTGACTCGGATCGTGGTATCGAGCTCGGGGGCCGCCTACGGCTACCACCCCGACAGTCCGGAGTGGATCGATGAGGCTGTCGCAGTGCGGGGCAACGATGAGTTCCCCTATTCGAAGCACAAGCGTCTGATCGAGGAGATGCTCGCCGATGCGCGCCGCACGAACCCGCAGCTCACGCAGGTGATCTTCCGGATCGGAACGATTCTCGGACCCACCGTGCGCAATCAGATCACCGCGCTCTGGGACGGCCGACGCGTCCTGCGCATCGCCGGGTCCGACTCGCCGTTCGTCTTCATCTGGGTCGACGATGTCGCGGCGGCCATGGTGCGCGCGGCCACCGACGGCCCGGCCGGAATCTTCAACATCGCCGGTGACGGCCGCCTGTCCGTGCCTGAGATCGCGGAGCGTCTCGGCAAGCGGATGCTGACCATCCCTGCCTGGGCCCTTGCCGCAGCACTGCGGGTAGGCCGTGCGCTGCGCCTCACCGAACACGGCCCGGAGAAGGTGGTGTTCCTGCGCTATCGCCCGGTGCTCGCCAACCGGCGCCTGAAGGAGGAGTTCGGATACACCCCGAAGCGAACCTCACGCGAGGCGTTCGAGGAGTATCTGCGGACTCACCCCGGCGTCGCGCGACGCGACGCCGGGCACTGAGCTCTCAGCGCTCGAAGCCCTCGGCGATCATCTCGACCAGTTCTTCGCGCTCTTCGACCGGCAGGAACGCCGCCGAGGCGGCGTTGAACTGGAACGCTTCGAGATCGTCGAGGTCGTAGCCGAACGTGTCGACGAGCAACGCCAGTTCGCGGGTGAGGGAGGTACCGCTCATGGTGCGATTGTCGACGTTCACGGTGACGGCGAAGCCCAGCTGGTAGAGCAGGTCGAACGGATGGTCGGCGAGTTCATCGCCCCAGACGGCGCTGGCACCGGTGTGCAGGTTCGACGACGGCGACAGCTCGAGCGGGATCTCGCGGTCGCGCACCCAGCGCGCCAGATCCCCGAACTGCACCTGCACCTCGTCGCCTTCGCGCTCGATGATCTGCAGGTCTTCGGCGATGCGCACGCCGTGCCCCAGGCGCAGCGCGCGCCCGTCGATCAGAGCCGAGCGGATGGATGCGGGCCCCGCGGCCTCGCCTGCGTGCACGGTGACCGGAAGGAACTCGGCCGCCAGGTAGTCGAATGCCGCGCGGTGATCCGACGCGGGGAAGCCGTCTTCGGGACCGGCGATGTCGAAGCCGACGACGCCGCGCTCACGATACGCGACCGCGAGCTCGGCGATCTCCTTGGACCGGTCGGCCTGCCGCATGGCGGAGAGGATCTGACCGACGCGGATGTTCTGCCCGGCCGCATCCGCTGCGTCTTCGCCCTCTTCGATGCCGCGCTGCACCGCGCGCACGGCCTGGTCGAGGCTCAGCCCGCCAGCCACGTGCTGCTCCGGCGCCCAGCGCACCTCGCCGTAGATGACACCGTCTTCCGCGAGGTCGGCGACGAACTCGCGCGCGACGCGCGTCAGCGCCTGCTCGGTCTGCAGCACAGCGGTCACCAGGTCGAACGACTTCAGATACTCGACCAGCGAGCCGGAATCGGCCTGCTGATCCAGCCAGCCGCGCAGCGCACCCGCATCCTTCGCGGGTGTCGGCAGATTCGCCTCCGCAGCCAGCTCGAGAATCGTGGCCGGGCGCACACCGCCGTCGAGGTGATCGTGCAGCGATACCTTCGGCAGCCCCCGCAGCGAGACGCCCTGCACCTTCATGTCGCCGTGCTGATCGATGTTCATCAGGTTGTCTCCTCTGGAAGTGGGTGTGTAGTCGCGCTGCTCACGCGGTGATGCGCTCGCGGACGATCGGGCCGACCACGGGTGCCGTGTCGCCGATCTCATAGGCGCCGTCGAGCGCTTCCAGAGCCCGTCCGAATCGGGACTCGTCGTCAGCGGAAAGTGTGAACAGCGTCTGCCCTGCCGTGACGCGATCGCCCGGCTTGACGACGAGGTCGATGCCCGCGGCGTGGATCACCGGGTCCTGGGCGCGAGCGCGCCCCGCGCCCAGGCGCCAGGCGGAGACGCCGAACGGGAGAGCGTCCATCCGGGTGATCACGCCATCGCGCTCGGCGACGACGTCATGCGTCTCGTTCGGAGCCGGCAGAGCTGCAGCAGGATCGCCCTCCTGCGCCCGGATCATCGCGTTCCAGCGGTCCAGGGCGCGGCCATCATCGAGCGCCGCCTCGACGTCGGCATCGGGCTGTCCAGCAAGGCTGAGCATTTCACGGGCGAGCGCCACGGTGAGCGCACGCACATCGGCTGGGCCCCCGCCGGCGAGGACCTCCACCGACTCTCGGACCTCATTGGCGTTTCCGATGGCGAGCCCGAGCGGAGTGTTCATGTCGGTGAGCAGGGCGGTCGTCGCGACCCCGGAGTCGGTGCCGAGTGCGACCATGGTGCGGGCGAGCTCACGAGCACGATCGATGTCCTGCATGAAAGCGCCGTTGCCGAACTTCACATCCAGCACCAGAGCATCCGTGCCTTCGGCGATCTTCTTCGACATGATGCTGGAGGCGATCAGCGGGATCGCCTCCACGGTGCCGGTGACATCGCGCAGCGCGTAGAGCTTCTTGTCTGCGGGGGCGAGGCCGGTGCCTGCCGCGCAGATCACCGCGCCGACGTCACCCTGCATCTGTGCGAACATCTCGTCATTCGACAGGTCGGCCCGCCAGCCGGGGATCGACTCCAGCTTGTCGAGGGTGCCACCGGTGTGGCCGAGCCCCCGCCCGCTCAGCTGCGGCACGGCGACGCCGAAGACGGCGACGAGGGGTGCCAGCGGCAGCGTGATCTTGTCGCCCACGCCGCCGGTGGAGTGCTTGTCGACGGTGCGCTTGCCGAGGTCGGCGAAGCTCATCCGCTCCCCCGACGCGATCATCGCGTCGGTGAGCACCTGAATCTCGCTGCGTTCCATGCCGCGCTGGTAGATCGCCATCGCGAACGCCGCCATCTGCGCATCGGAGACATAGCCGCGCGTGTACGCGTCGACCATCCAGCGCAGCGCGGGCTCGGGCACCGCGCCGCCGTCGCGCTTGGCGCGGATGACGTCGATCGCGTCGAATGCTTCGGGGGTCATCGGGCTTCCTCCAGGTCGCGCGGCCCGAACGCATCGGGCAGCACCTCGTCGATCGTGCGGATGCCGGAAACGGTCTCCAGCAGCATCTCGGGCATCGCGTGCTCGAACAGCAGCTGACGGCAGCGTCCGCAGGGCATGATGGTCTGCCCCTCGCCGTTGACGCAGACGAAGGCCACCAGACGGCCCCCGCCTGACATGTGCAGATCGCCGACCAGCGCGCACTCCGCGCACAGGGTCACGCCGTACGAGGCGTTCTCCACGTTGCATCCGGCGACGATCCTGCCGTCGGCGACGAGGGCGGCCGCACCCACTTTGTAGCGCGAATACGGCGCGTACGCCTTGTGCATCGCGTCGGTAGCGACCTGACGCAGCTCGTCCCAGTCGATGTCCGTCATGGCACTCCTATGACTTGATGTATGGCTGACCGGTGGCGGCCGGTGCGCGCGAGCGTCCGACGAGACCGGCCACGGCGAAGATCGTCACCACGTACGGCAGCATCAGCATGAACTGGCTGGGCACCGGCGAGCCGATCACGCTGAGCACGCCCTGCAGGTTGCTCGCGAAGCCGAACAGCAGCGCCGCCAGCGTCGCTCGGATCGGATCCCACTTACCGAAGATCACCGCGGCGAGGGCGATGAAGCCGGCTCCCGCGGTCATCTCCTGGTTGAAGCGCGGAACCGAGACGAGCGTGTAGAACGCGCCGCCCATTCCGGCCACGGCGCCGGCCAGCAGCACAGCACGGTAGCGCGTCGCCGCGACCTTGATGCCGACCGTGTCCGCCGCCTGCGGGTGCTCGCCGACCGCACGCAGCCGCAGACCCCAGCGGGTGCGATAAAGCCCGAACCAGACCAGCGCGACGACGGCGTACATCAGGTACACGATGAACGACTGCTTGAACAGGATCGGTCCGATGATGGGGATCTCGCTGAGCACCGGAATCGGCAGCACGGCAAAAGTCTCGGGACTGTTCAGCGCCTCGGTGTTGGGCGCGAGCACCTGCCGGAACAGGAACGTAGTGATGCCGATGACCAGGACGTTCAGCACCACGCCGACGATGACCTGGTCGACGTAGTACGTGATCGTGAAGACCGCGAGCACGAGCGCGACGAGAACGCCGGCGCCCATCGCCGCGATAAGCCCGGCCCACGGCGAGCCTGCGAGCGAAGCGGCGACGGCCGCGGTGAATGCGCCGGCCAGCAGCTGAGCCTCGATCGCGATGTTCACCACACCTGCACGCTCGCCGATCACGCCGCCCAGTGCGCCGTAGATAAGTGGTGTCGCCAGCGCGAGAGCCCCACCGAGCAGACCGATCATCGGCAGGGTGGCACCGGCCGCAGCCCACGCCAGGAAGCC
The DNA here is from genome assembly GCF_900163815.1 of Microbacterium esteraromaticum. Taxonomy (GTDB): domain Bacteria; phylum Actinomycetota; class Actinomycetes; order Actinomycetales; family Microbacteriaceae; genus Microbacterium; species Microbacterium esteraromaticum_B. Next base: position 68,482 of record NZ_FUKO01000020.1, read on the forward strand.
GATCAGCAGCACCGCGACGTAGAGCACGATCAGCCACAGCGGAATGTCGCGCCGCTGACGCACGTCGAAGATCGACAGTGCGGTGCACACCGCCAGCAGCACGACGGCGATCCACGCGGTGGGCGTCGACGGCAGCACCACATCGGGAATGTCGATGAACGCCTCGCCGGCGGTGAGACGGAACGTCGTTGCGCCTTCGCGCGGGACGAGCAGCGGCAGGAGCGCGAAGAGGACCGTGAAGAGCCCGAAGATGATCGGAGCCTTCCACGAGAGCACCGAGACGGTGCGCGGCTGATCGATCTGCACGTCACCGTGCGACGCGGTGATGCTCATGCCGACACCTCCTTCTTCTTGGCGGCCTTCTTGGCCGCGATCTTGCGCCGAGGCGTGCGGCCGGGCTGCGGCAGTCCGAACATGGCGCGCACCAGCGGCGGCGCGGCGATGAACAGCACGATCAGCGACTGCACGACGAGAATGATCTCGATCGGGATGCCCTGTGAGGACTGCATCGTGAAGCCGCCGGTCTTGAACGCGCCGAACAGCAGGCCGGCGGCGAGGATGCCCAGCGGCGACGAGCGCCCCAGCAGCGCGACGGTGATGGCGTCGAAGCCGATGCCGGCGTCGATTCCGCCGCTGAAGCCGCGGACCTCGGTGCCGAGCACCTGGCTGACACCCGCGATGCCGACCAGCGCACCGGCGATGAGCATCACGGTGAAGTACATCCGCCCCACGTCGATGCCCGCGACCCGCGCAGCGGCGGGGTTCTCGCCGACCGCGCGGAAGCGGAAGCCGAGCGCCGAGCGCTCCAGCAGCCACCACGTGAAGGCGACCGCGAGCAGTGCGATGAGGAATCCGGCGTGCAGCTTGTATGTCGGGCCGAGCAGCTGCGGCAGCACCGCCGATTCGGGCATGGGCGCCGTCTTCGGGTTGCTCGAACCGGGCGCCTGCAGGATTCCCTGCGTCGCCAGCATCCATGCCAGCAGATAGAAGGCGATGTGGTTGAGCATGATCGTCGTGATCACCTCGTGCGCCCCGGTGCGCGCCTTCAGATAACCGGCGATGCCGCCCCAGATCGCTGCGGCCGCCATGCCCGCGATGATCGCGGCGATGAGGTGCAGCGGAAAGGGGAAGTCGAAGGACGTCGCGACATAGCCGGCGGCAGCCGCCGCCATCAGCATCTGTCCCTGACCACCGATGTTGAACAGGCCGGCGCGGAAGGCGAGTCCCACGCCGAGGCCGGCCGCGATCAGCGGCGTGGCGAATTTCAGCGTCTCAGTGAGGGGCCGGATGCCGATGGCGAACGTGTCGGCGTTGTAGTTGTAGATCGCGCCGCGGAAAAGCGCCGCGTAGGCGCCGGAGACGGCCTGCCAGATCGCGGCGATCATATCCATCGGCTGCGCGAAGAAGTAACCGGCAGCGGCCTGCACGTCTTCGTTGGTCGCCGCGATCATGATCGATCCGACGACGACGGCGATGAGCACGGCCAGCAGCGAGATGATGCCGTTGCCGGTGACGATGGCCTGCAGCGTCACCTGCCAGCGCGACGGTGCGATCTTCGTCTCGGGCTCGGCGAGCGGGGTCTGCGTCTCTGGGGCGCTCATGCGCTCTCTCCGTTCTGCACCACGGGATTCGGATCGCCGGGGGTCTCGGCCGCGGCAGGTACTGCCTCGGACATGCCAGCCATCATCAGCCCCAGCGTCTCACGCGGGGTGTCACCCGGGACGATCCCCACGATCCGTCCGCGATACATCACCAGGATGCGATCGGCAAGAGCGGTGACCTCGTCCAGCTCCGTGGAGATCAGGATGACGGGCACACCGGCATCCCGCGTCTCGACGATGCGCTTGTGGATGAACTCGATCGATCCGACGTCGACGCCGCGGGTGGGCTGGGCTGCGACGAAGAGCGAGAGCTCACGGCTGAGCTCGCGAGCGAGCACCACCTTCTGCTGGTTTCCGCCCGAGAGACGGCCCGCCGCCTGGGTCGGGCCCTGCGTGCGGATGTCGAACTCGGCGATCTTGTCGTGCGCGAACTTCTCGAGCAGTCGGCGCTGCACGGTGCCCGCCACCACGAACGGCGCGCCGTATGACCGGTCGAGCATGAGATTCTCCGAGACGGAGAATTCCTTGACGAGCCCGTCGACGCTGCGGTCTTCGGGGACGAACCCGACACCGGCGTCGAGAATGTGGCGCACGGGGCGGCCGACGAGTTCCTTGCCATCGAGGCGGATGCTGCCCTGCACGTTGTGCTCGAGGCCGATGATCGCCTCGGTGAGCTCGGTCTGACCGTTGCCCTGCACACCGGCGATGGCGAGCACTTCGCCGCCGTGCACCTCGAACGAGGCACCATCGACGACCACCGTTCCGGCCTGGTCGATGACGGTGAGCTCGGAGACGGCGAGTCCGTTCTCGCGGACCACCGCCTCGCCCTTGCTGACGGTGAGCTCGACGGCGCGACCGACCATCAGCGAAGCGAGCTCTTCGTTGGACGCGGTGGGCGATGCCTCGCCGACGACCTTGCCAAGGCGGATGACGGTGATGCGGTCGGCGACCTCGCGCACCTCGCGCAGCTTGTGGGTGATGAAGACGATGGAGGTGCCCTGCTCTTTGAGCAGGCGCATCGTGGACATCAGCTCGTCGGTCTCCTGCGGCGTGAGCACGGCAGTCGGCTCATCGAACACCAGCACGCGCGCCTCGCGCGAGAGTGCCTTGATGATCTCGACCCGCTGCTGCAGCCCCACCGGGAGATCCTCGACGAGCGCGTCCGGGTCGACGTCGAATCCGAAGCGGTCGGAGATCTCGCGCACGCGCGCACGGGCGGCGGCGAGGTCGAGGCGTCCGCCGAAGGTGGTCTCCTCATGACCGAGCATGACGTTCTCGGCGACGGTGAACACCGGGATGAGCATGAAGTGCTGATGCACCATGCCGATGCCGGCGGCCATCGCATCGCCGGGGCCGGCGAAGTGCTGCTCGACATCGTCGAGGAGAATCTTGCCCTCATCGGCCTGGTAGAGGCCGTAGAGGACATTCATGAGGGTCGACTTGCCGGCGCCGTTCTCGCCGAGAAGGCAATGGATCTCAGCGGCTTCGACGGTGAGGTCGATGTGATCGTTGGCCGTCAGCGCGCCGAACCTCTTCGTAATGCCGCGCAGTTCAAGCTTCATGGTGTCGATCCTATTCAGGAGACGGGCCTGACGGGAGCGTCCCGACAGGCAGAATCGGGGAGGTCGGCGCTCGCCGACCTCCCCGATTCCGGAATATCACTTGCTCAGGTACGAGGTGACCTCGACCTTTCCGTCGATGATGTCCTGACGGAGCTGCTTGACCTCATCCTGCAGGCCGGAATCGACCTTGTCGGAGAAGTTGTGCAGGTCGGCGATGCCGACACCCTCGTTGTCGAGGGTTCCGATGTAGGCGGTCGCGTCGAACTCGCCCTCGCCACTGGCCAGCAGCGCCTGGTAGGTCGACAGGTCCATGGCCTTCAGCACCGAGGTGAGCACGACGTCAGCGGTGCTCGGGTCGGTGACGAAGAGGTCGGCGTCAGCGCCGATGAGGGCGATGTCCTTGCCGGACTCCTTGATGGCCTGCTGCGCCGACTGGTAGATCGGTCCGCCGACGGGGAGGATGACGTCGACACCCTGGTTGAGGATGTTGACTGCAACCTGCTTCGCATCCGGGTTGGCTTCGAAGCCGCCCGTGAACGAACCGGTCTTGCCGTCCCAGCCCACGACCTTGACGTCGGTGCCCTTGACCTCGTTGTAGTAGTTGACGCCCTGGAGGTAGCCGTCCATGAAGATCGTCACGGTCGGGAATTCCATGCCGCCGTAGGTGCCGACCTTGCCGGTCTTGGAGTATCCGGCCGACAGGTAGCCAGCGAGGAACGCCGCCTGAGCAGTGTCGTACAGCAGCGGCTTGACGTTCTCGGCATCCTTCTTGCCGTCGAAGTCGTTGTCGGCGGCGTCGTCGACGAGGATGAAGTCGATGTCGGGGTTGGCGTTGGCCGCCTCGACCGTGGCCGCCGACAGCGCGAAGCCCACGGCGACGATGGCGTTGCAGCCCTCGTCGACGAGGTTGGTGATGTTGGGGCCGTACTCGGTCTCAGCGTTGGACTGCACGTCCTTGAGCTTGACGCCGAGCTCGTCGGCTGCCTTCTGCGCACCCTCGAACGAGAGCTGGTTGAACGACTTGTCGTCGAACCCGCCCATGTCGGAGACGATGCACGGCAGGAAATCGGATGCAGCGGGCTTGTCGCTCGTGGTGCCGCCGGGCTTCTCGGTCGGTGCCTGACCGCATGCCGACAGAGCAAAGATCATGCCTGCGGCGACGGTTGCGCCCAAAAGCTTCTTGGTGGTGGAGATGGACACTCATGCCTCCCTGAGAGATTCCGCGGCCATCGCGGGTCGATCAAAGCTACCTACTGTTACGCGCAATGCGCACCTTTCCCTGGGCAGTGCTGGCGAAAGGTTACAAACCTGCAATGTCCCCCGGTGCGGGGCTTGGACATCCGCTACTAGAGCACGTCTCCACGACCGCTGAGCTTGAGCGATTCGACCACGCCCTTCACCCGCTGCGCGTGTTCGATCGTGGTCACCAGAAGCGCGTCCTCGGTGTCGACCACGACGATGTCGTGCACACCCACCAGGCTGATCACGCGGGAGGTCTGACTGACGAGGATGCCGCTGGCCGCGTCGCTCAGCACACGTGCCCTGGGCCCCAGCACGGCCAGGTCGTTCTTGCGGCCGTTGGTGATGAGTTTGGTGAGCGAAGCGAAGTCGCCCACATCATCCCAGTCGAAGTGGCCAGGCACGACGGCAAGGCGCCCTCTGGCGGCTGCGGGTTCGGCGACCGCGTAGTCGATGGCGATCTTCTTCAGCCTCGGCCAGATCCGGTCGACCGCCGGTCCTCGTCGCTCACGGTCGTCCCATGCCTCGGCGAGTTCGAGCAGTCCCGCGTGCAGTTCGGGCTCGCTGGCGGCGAGTTCATCGAGCAGTACGCTCGCCTTCGCGATGAACATGCCCGCGTTCCACAGGTAGCCGCGGTCGGCGAGGTACTCCTTGGCCGTCGCGAGGTCGGGCTTCTCCACGAAGCGCTCGACCAGAGCCGCTTCACGGGCGCCATCCACAACGAGCTCCTCGCCGCGCTTGATGTACCCGAAGCCGACGGCCGGCTCAGTCGGCGAGATGCCGATGGTGCAGATGTATCCCTCGCGTGCGACTTCGACAGCATCCCGCACGGCGAATTCGAAGACGCGCGTACCCCGGATCACATGGTCGGCGCTGAACGATCCGATGATGACCTCCGGATCGCGACGATGCAGGATCGCGGCGGCGAGGCCGATGGCCGCGGCGGATTCGCGCGGCTCGGATTCGAGGAAGACGTTCTCATCAGGGATGCCGGGCAGCTCCGCCTCGACTGCCGCGCGGTGCGCGCGGCCGGTGACCACGGCGATGCGGTTCTCTCCTGCCAGCGGCAGGAGCCGATCCCAGGTGTCCCGCAGCAGAGAGTGGCCGGAGCCGGTGAGGTCGTGCAGGAACTTCGGCGCATCCGCGCGCGACAGCGGCCACAGCCTGCTGCCGATGCCGCCGGCGGGAATCACTGCGTAGAAGTCTTCGATCGGCTTCGTCATGATCACAGGTTACCGGCGCCCGGCGACGCGCTAAGGGTCGCCTTCGTCGCCCACAGCGTTCTGACAGGAATAGGATGGATGAGATCGGGCGTGCCCTGACGCACGAACCCGGCATCTGATCGATCAGGGAGGACGAAGTGTCCACGAGCGCTCGCTTGACACCGTCGATATCGGAGACGACCTCAAAGGCCCCGCGCGGCACCCTTTACCGGGGCGGCGGAGGCATGTGGTCGTGGGTGCTTCATCGCATCACCGGTGTGGCGATTTTCTTCTTCCTGCTGGTGCACGTGCTCGACACCGCACTCATCAGGCTGTCACCCGCCGCTTACGACGCCGTCATCGGCACGTATAAGAACCCGATCATGGCGTTCGGTGAAGTCGTGCTGGTGGCGGGCATCGTTTTCCATGCGATGAACGGCCTGCGCATCATCCTGGTCGACTTCTGGTCGAAGGGCACGAAGTATCAGCGGCAGCTGTACTGGATCGTGATCGGCGTGTGGGTCGTCATCATGGCGGGCTTCGTGCCGCGCCACCTCACCCTCGCACTCGCAGGCTTCGGAGGAGGCAACTGATGTCCGCACAGACTGTCGCACCCCAGGCGCGTCGCCAGCGCGGGTTCAATATCGAGAAGTGGGGCTGGCTGTTCATGCGCGGCTCCGGTGTGCTGCTCATCGTGCTGATCTTCGGGCACCTCTTCGTCAACCTGATGGTCGGCGAAGGCATCCACGCCGTTGATTTCGGCTTCGTCGCCGGAAAGTACGCCACGCCGTTCTGGCAGTGGTGGGACGTCCTCATGCTGTGGCTCGCGCTGATTCATGGCAGCAACGGCATGCGCACCATCGTGAACGACTACGTCACGCACGAGGGCGCACGCAAGGCGCTGGTCTGGGCGATCGGCCTGGCCGCCGCCCTCCTCATCATCCTGGGCACCCTGGTGGTGTTCACGTTCGACCCGTGCGGCGGCGTCCTCGAAGACGGCGCGCTCTGGGAGACCTGCCTGGCGCTGGGCAAGTAGACAAGAAGGCAGACAAGAGTGACTACGCAGACCCATGACTCCGTCGTGCGCGACGGTGTGCACTATCACGAGTTCGACATCGTCATCGTCGGCGCCGGCGGCGCCGGGATGCGGGCCGCCATCGAAGCTGGCCCCGGTGCCAGGACGGCAGTGATCTCCAAGCTGTACCCGACCCGCTCGCACACCGGTGCGGCGCAGGGCGGCATGGCCGCCGCCCTCGCGAACGTCGAGGACGACAACTGGGAGTGGCACACCTACGACACCGTCAAGGGCGGCGACTACCTCGTCGACCAGGATGCGGCCGAGATCCTCGCGAAGGAGGCCATCGACGCGGTCATCGACCTCGAGAACATGGGCTTGCCCTTCAACCGCACGCCCGAAGGCAAGATCGACCAGCGCCGCTTCGGCGGGCACACCTCCGAGCACGGCAAGGCTGCGGTCCGCCGCGCCTGCTACGCCGCAGACCGCACCGGGCACATGATCCTGCAGACGCTGTTCCAGAACTGCGTCCGGCTGGGCATCAACTTCTTCAACGAGTTCTATGTGCTCGATCTGATGACGGTGAAGGATGCCGACGGAACCACGCAGGTCGCGGGCGTCGTCGCCTACGACCTCGCCACCGGCGAGCTGCACGTGTTCCACTCGAAGGCCGTCATCTTCGCGACCGGCGGCTTCGGAAAGATCTTCAAGACCACCTCCAACGCGCACACCCTCACCGGCGACGGCGTGGGAATCGTCTGGCGCAAGGGTCTGCCACTGGAAGACCTGGAGTTCTTCCAGTTCCACCCCACCGGCCTCGCCGGCCTCGGCATCCTCCTCACGGAGGGCGCCCGCGGCGAAGGCGCGATCCTGCGCAACGCCTCCGGTGAGCGGTTCATGGAGCGCTACGCGCCCACGATCAAGGACCTCGCCCCGCGCGACATCGTCGCGCGCAGCATGGTGCAGGAAGTGCAGGAAGGCCGCGGCGCCGGTCCGCACAAGGATTACGTGCTGCTGGACTGCACCCACCTGGGTGCCGAGGTGCTCGAGACCAAGCTGCCCGACATCACCGAATTCGCCCGCACGTACCTCGGCGTGGATCCGGTCGTCGAGCCGGTCCCGGTGATGCCCACGGCGCACTACGCGATGGGCGGCATCCCCACGAACAACAACGCCGAGGTTCTGCAGAGCAACACCGATGTCGTGCCGGGTCTCTACGCGGCGGGCGAGTGCGCCTGCGTGTCTGTGCATGGCTCCAACCGTCTCGGCACCAACTCGCTGCTCGACATCAATGTCTTCGGCAAGCGCGCCGGCCGCAACGCGGTCGAGTACATCAAGACCGCCGAATTCGTGCCGATGCCCGACAACCCTGCCGGGTTCGTGAAGGACATGGTCGAGGGACTGCGAACCAACCAGGGCACAGAGCGCATCGCCGTGCTGCGCAAGAAGCTGCAGGACGAGATGGACAAGGGCGCCCAGGTGTTCCGCACGCACGAGTCGCTCGAGCACGTGCTGGGCGTGATCAAGGAACTGCGCGAGCGCTACAAGAACGTCCACGTCGACGACAAGGGCAAGCGCTTCAACACCGACTTGCTAGAGGCCGTCGAGCTGGGCTTCCTGCTCGACATCGCCGAGGTCGTCGTCTACGCGGCGCAGAATCGCGAAGAGAGCCGCGGTGGTCACATGCGCGACGACTTCCCGAATCGCGATGACGAGAACTACATGAAGCACACGATGGCGTATCTGACTGGCGACCCGCATTCGTCGACGCCTGCAGACCACATCCGCCTGGACTGGAAGCCCGTGGTCTTCACTAAGCATGAGAATGGCGAGCTCAAATACCCGCCGCTGGAGAGGAAGTACTGAGCATGTCGAACGCCGTCGCCGAGGCCCCTGCGGACAACCCCGCGAACGAGTCGGGCATCCAGTCATTCCTCGTCACTTTCATCGTTCGTCGCTTCGACCCCGAGGTGGATGCTGAACCGCGCTGGGTCGACTACGACGTCGAGCTGTACGCAACCGACCGTGTGCTCGACGCGCTGCACAAGATCAAGTGGGAGGTCGACGGGTCGCTGAGCTTCCGTCGCTCCTGCGCCCACGGAATCTGCGGCTCGGATGCCATGCGCATCAACGGCCGCAACCGGCTGGCCTGCAAGACGCTGATCAAGGACCTCGACATCTCGAAGCCCATCTACGTGGAGGCCATCAAGGGTCTGCCACTGGAGAAGGACCTCATCGTCGACATGGAGCCGTTCTTCGCGTCGTACCGGGAGATCCAGCCTTTCCTGATCGCGAACTCCACACCGGAGAAGGACAAGGAGCGCGTGCAATCCATCGCCGACCGCGCGATCTACGACGACACCACCAAGTGCATCCTGTGCGCGGCGTGCACGTCGTCCTGCCCCGTGTTCTGGACCGATGGCCAGTACTTCGGCCCGGCGGCGATCGTGAACGCGCACCGCTTCATCTTCGATTCGCGCGACGACGCAGCAGATGTGCGCCTGGACATCCTCAACGACAAGGAGGGCGTGTGGCGCTGCCGCACGACTTTCAACTGCACCGAGGCGTGCCCCCGCGGTATCGAGGTCACCAAGGCCATCGCCGAGGTGAAGCAGGCAGTGCTGCGCGGCGGCCGCTGACCGCAGACGCCTGATCGTCTCGAGTGGGGACCGACGGGAGGGTGGTGACGTGTCCGAGCCGAACGACGAGACGACCGACCCCGGTCGTCTCGATGCAGCTGTCGAGCGCGCCACGGCGCTGACGAAGCGCACACTGGGACTTTTCCCGGTTCGAGTCTGGCGTCACTTTCTGCAGAACAACGGTTTCCTGCTCGCCGCCGGCGTCAGCTACCAGGCGCTGTTCGCGATCTTCGCGACGGTATATCTGGTCTTCGCCATCGCGGGCCTGTGGCTCGGCGGCAGTCCGTTCGCCATCGACGCGCTGATCGACATGATCAACGGCTACATCCCGAACCTGATCAGCGACGTCGACGGCGTCGGGCTGGCCACCCCGGATCAGGTGCGCACCATCGCGTCTAACACCAGCGGTGTCTTCGGAGTGACAGGGTTGATCGCGCTGGGCACCGTCATCTGGACGGCGATCGGCTGGGTGACGTTCACACGACGCGCTGTGCGTGACATCTTCACGCTTCCGCCTGACCGCCGCAACTACTTCATCTTGAAGTCCGGTGATCTGCTCGCCGCCCTCATCTTCGGTCTCGCACTCGTCCTGGCCTCGGTGCTGAGCTCGGGCAGCGCGGCCGTGCTGAGTTGGTTGCTCGCGCAGTTGGACTGGGACACCGGCATCGGCGGCGTGAACCTCATCCGTCTCGGCACCGTCGTCGTATCGTTCGCACTGATGTCAGCGGCACTGGCCGCGATGGTGCGCTTCCTCACCGGCACCTCGCTGAACTGGCGCACCATCTGGCCAGGAGCGCTGCTCGGCGGCGGTGCGATGACCGTGCTCCAGTTCGGTGCGGGATTCCTGCTCAGCTACACGCCGTCCAATCCGCTGCTCGCGACATTCGCCTTCTTCATCGGGCTGCTGCTCTGGTTCCGCGTCAACGGTGTGGTGATGCTGGTCGCCGCCTCATGGATCGCCGTCGCTGCGCAGGATCGCGATGTTCCACTGCTTCCGAAGACGGAAGAGCAGCGTCGCGCAGAGGAGCGGCGAGAGCGCATCGCGGCTGCTCGGCTGCGACTGCGCGAGGCGCAGCGCTCACGTGAGAATGCACCCTGGTATCGCGCCCGGTCCGCCGAACGGGATCTGCGCGAGGCGGAGTCGGAGCTCGCTCATCTTGTCGCGGACAGCGCTCCACAGCCCCGGTGAACCGCGCGTGTGCCGAATGCGCGACGTCGGCGCCCCTGGTTAGGCTGGTTGGCATGCCCCATCTGCGTATCGCCTCGGTCAATGTCAACGGGATTCGAGCGGCGGTGCGCAATGGCATGCACTCCTGGCTCGATGCCGCAGACGTCGATATCGTCACCGTGCAGGAGGTCCGCGGGCAGGACGAGCACATCGAAGCCGCATTTCCGGGATGGTCGATCGTGCACGACGTCGCCACAGCCAAAGGACGTGCCGGGGTCGCCATCGTGAGCCGCACTCCCCCGCTGGCCTCGCGCACGCAGTTCGGTGACGACGATTTCGACAGCGCCGGCCGCTGGATCGAAGCCGACTTCCTTCTCGGTGACATGCCTCTGACCGTGGTCAGCGCCTATGTACACTCCGGCGAGGCCGACACCCCCAAGCAGGAAGAGAAGTGGCGCTTCCTCGACGCGTTCGGGCCGCGGCTTTCCGCACTCGCTGAGGACGGTGCGCTGGCGGTCGTCACCGGCGACCTCAATGTCGGCCACCGAGAGCTGGACATCAAGAACTGGCGCGGCAATCGCAAGAAGTCCGGGTTCCTGCCACGTGAGCGCGCCTATTTCGATCGCTTCCTCGGCGAGGCGGGTCAGCAGATCACCGGAGTCGATGGCACGGTAGGCACCGGCCTCGGCTGGGTCGACGTGGGGCGCCGCTTCCATGGCGAGGTCGATGGTCCATACACATGGTGGTCCGCTCGCGGCCAGGCGTTCGACAACGACACCGGCTGGCGCATCGACTATCACCTGGTGAGTCCTCCGCTCGCCGAGCGCGTGCAGGCGTACCACGTCGCACGGGCTGCATCGTATGCCGAGCGGTGGAGCGACCACGCACCGGTTGTCGTCGACTACGCCTACTGAGCTTCGTCTCCGGCGCTCGGGCTCTGAACCGCGTCCCATAGGATTGAACAGTGACCAAACCACGCCTCTACTCCGGAATGCAGCCCTCCGCCGACTCCCTCCAGGCCGGCAACTACATCGGGGCGCTGCTGCAGTGGCGTGACATGCAGTCCTCTTATGACGCTTTCTTTTCGGTCGTCGATCTGCACGCCATCACCGTGGCACAGGACCCGGCGGTGCTGCGCGAGAAGACCCGACGCACCGCTGCACAGTACATCGCCGCGGGTATCGAGCCCTCCAAGTCGACGCTGTACGTGCAGTCGCACGTCCGAGCGCACGCGGAGCTGGCCTGGATCCTCAGCACCATCACCGGCTTCGGCGAGGCCAACCGGATGACGCAGTTCAAGGACAAGTCGTCCCGGTTCGGGGCGGATGCCACCTCGGTCGGCCTGTTCACGTACCCGGTTCTGATGGCAGCCGACATCCTGCTCTACCAGAGCGAACTCGTGCCCGTCGGCGACGACCAGAAGCAGCACGTCGAACTCACTCGCGACCTGGCCGAGCGGTTCAACAGCCGCTTCGGCGAGACTTTCACGGTGCCGACGCCGGTCATCCAGAAGGAGACCGCGCGCATCTACGATCTGCAGAACCCGACGTCGAAGATGTCGAAATCGGCAGAGAGCGATGCCGGTGTGCTGTGGCTGCTCGACGACCCGGCGAAGTCCGCGAAGAAGATCATGCGCGCGGTGACCGACACGGAGGGCTCCGTGCGGTTCGATCGCGAGAACAAGCCCGGGGTATCCAATCTCCTCACCATCTACGCGGCCCTGAGCGGACGCCAGATGGAGTCGATCGAAGACGAGTACGCCGGCCGCGGTTACGGCGACTTCAAAAAGGGACTCGCCGAGGTCATCGTCAGCGAATTCGGCCCGGTGCGCGATCGTGCCAATGAGCTGCTCGCCGACCCTGCAGAACTCGATCGCGTGCTCGCGACGAACGCTGCCAAGGCAGATGCCGTGGCCGATGCCACGCTCGCCGACGTCTATGACCGCGTCGGCCTGCTGCGCCGCGTCGGAACCCCCAATCGCTGATCACCCGGAGGATGACGTGACCGACCCGAACCAGCAGATGCCCCCGTACCCCGGTGCGGAGCAGCCGATGCCTCCGCCGATGTCCCCTGGCCAGCCGCCGGCCTACCCGGAGGCACCGCCTTACCCGGGTGCAGCGAGTCCGGAGTTCCCTGTGCCCGCCGCCCCACCTGGCGCGTACGGCGTGCCCGTCGGCGGTTACCAGGCTCCGGTCGGGGGCTACGCCGTTCCGCCCGCAACCCCAGCCAAGTCGCGGTCGATGGGCGCCATCGCCCTGGTCGCCTCGCTAGTCGCAGCGATCGTCGTTCCGATCATCGCCGGCGTGATCGCGTTCCAGATCGGCACTCTCGTGCCCACGTCCGATCTGATATCCACCGCCAACGACAGCAACTCCGACTTCTCGTTCCTCTCCCCCGCACGCACGCAGGTGCTGTGGGCCGAGATCACGTTCTGGGTGGGGACGGCACTGGGGATCTTCGCGCTCGTCTTCGGCATCATGGCAACCGCCAAGCGTCGTGGCCGGGGCATGGGCATCACCGCCATCGTGCTCTCGGTTCTGGGACCAGGAATCTTCTTCGTCGCCGTGTCGATCTTCATGGGCATCGGCGCGGCGGTCGCCGCCCCCGGCAGTTTCTGACCGCCAGGGCTCTCAGCCGCGCGAGTGGTGCTTCTGCTGCGCGGCGAGCAGGCCCTCTTCCACGAGCTGCTCGACGGCATCCGCGATGTCGGAGAGGAAGATCGGGAGCGTCTTCTGCTCAACCGTCCCGAACGGCGCGAGCACCCAGTCGGCAGGGTCCTGACGGCCTGTCGGACGCCCGATTCCGGCGCGAACACGCGGGAACTCCGGCGTCGACAGCGCCCGTGCGATGTCGCGGACGCCGTTGTGACCGCCGTGGCCGCCGCCGACCTTGAGGCGGATGGCGTCGAACGGGATGTCGAGCTCGTCGTGCACGACGATGACCTGCTCCGGAGGCACCGAATAGAAGCGGGCGAGCGCTGCGACCGGTGTGCCGGAGATGTTCATGAAGCAGTTGAGCTTCGCCAGCACCAGTTTGTCGCCCCCCGGACGCGTCCATGTCTCCACGACGCGCGCGCCCGCCTTGTGCTCGCGGAACTTCTCGCCGCGTCGATCCGCCAGCTCGTCCAGCACCATCTGCCCGATGTTGTGCCGGGTGGGCGCGTAGCGAGGCCCCGGATTGCCGAGGCCGACGATCAGCCAAGTGGCTGCCATGCTCTTTCCTCTCCCTGTGACGCTTCAGCGACGCGACCGCGCCGTGATGCGACCGCGCGGTGATACGACAGAGGGGACGCGATCTGCTCGCGCCCCCTCCACCGATATCGTCAGCAGATCACTCTGCAGCGGTCCCCGCTGCCGGAGCGGCGGCTTCAGCCTCTTCAGCGGCATCCTCAGCAACCTCGGCGGCCGGGACGGAGACGGCGACGAGAAGCGTCTCGGGGTCATCGAGCAGCGAAGCGCCCTTGGGCAGGACGACATCACCGGCGGTGATGTGCGCGCCCTCTTCCAGGCCCTCGACGCTGACCTCGACGTGCTCCGGAATGTGCGTGGCCTGGACCTCGAGGCGGATGGTCGCGAGGTCGACGGTCACGATCGTGCCGGAGAACGACTCGCCGGTGACGTAGACGGGCACCTCGACGGCGACCTTCTCGCCCTTCTTCACCACGAGCAGGTCGATGTGCTCGATGATCTGGCGCACCGGGTCGCGCTGCACGTCCTTGACGAGCACGAGCTGCGACTTGCCCTCGACGTCGAGGTGGAGCAGCGCGTTCGCGCGGCGGATGATGAGCGACACCTGGTGGCCGGGCAACGCGACGTGCTGCGGCTCGGTTCCGTGGCCGTAGATGACCGCGGGGATCTTGCCGTCGGCGCGCAGGCGGCGGGCGAAGCCCTTGCCGAAGTTGGTGCGCAGGTCGACGTGGACCTTGTTGTCGTCAGACATGTGGTTCTCCTTCAGGCGTACGGGATCTTCCGCACGGTGGTCGTGGATCGGCGTCTCGGACGCGGACACGAAGAGGCGAAGCCACCAGGCTCACATCACCGCGTCGATTACGGATGCTGCGCGCACGCGCGGCTTCCCTCGCCGAGGAACAGCTCTATTGTACGCGAAAGGCCGATAGGCTGGTGCCATGCTTGATGCGGCTTTCCTCTCTCACGTGTTGCTCTGGTTCATCGGCGCCATGAGCGTCGTCGGCGTCGTCACCATGACTGGTGCGCTGATCCTGATGGGCCGCACCGGCTACCGCAAGGACTGAGCTCGTCACACGGGTCGATGAAGCGACGCGTGAGGGTACGCTGATTCCGTCCCTTCCGTTGCCATCGAGGAGCTTATAGTGCCCGAAGCGTCAGCCAATATCGGAGTCGTCGGACTCGCCGTCATGGGGTCGAACCTCGCCCGCAACCTCGCCAGCCGCGAGGGCAACACAGTGGCGATCTTCAACCGCAGTCACGCGAAGACCGAAGCGCTTCTCGCAGAGCACCCCGAGGCCGGCTTCGTGCCCACCGCGTCGTACGCGGAGTTCGCCGCTTCTCTGCAGAAGCCGCGCACCGCGATCATCATGGTCAAGGCCGGCGTCCCCACTGATGCGGTCATCCAGTCACTGGTCGATGTCTTCGAACCGGGCGACATCATCGTCGATGGCGGCAACGCGTATTTCCCCGACACGATCCGTCGTGAGAAGGCTGTTCGCGAGACCGGCATCAACTTCGTCGGCGCCGGGATCTCCGGCGGTGAAGAGGGCGCGCTGCTGGGGCCCAGCATCATGCCCGGCGGCTCGGACGAGTCGTGGGTCACTCTCGGCCCGATTCTGCGTTCGATCGCCGCGATCGCCGAAGGCGAGCCGTGCGTCACCCATGTAGGCCACGACGGCGCCGGCCACTTCGTGAAGATGGTGCACAACGGCATCGAGTACGCCGACATGCAGCTCATCGCCGAAGCGTACGACCTCATCCGCCGTGGCACCGGCAAGACCCCGGCCGAGATCGCGGACATCTTCGCGGAGTGGAACCGGGGCGAGCTGGAGTCCTACCTGATCGAGATCACCGCAGAGGTGCTCCGACAGATCGATGCCGAGACCGGGCAGCCGCTCGTCGACATCATCGTCGACCAAGCCGGCGCGAAGGGCACCGGAGCATGGACCGTGCAGACGGCGCTGGCGCTCGGCGTTCCCGTCTCCGGCATCGCCGAAGCCACCTTCGCCCGCTCGCTGTCCTCGCACCCCGAGCAGCGCGCCGTCGCAGCCGGGCTGCCGGGGCCCGAGGACGAGTTCGAGGTCGAAGACACCGACGCGTTCATCGAAGACGTCCGACTGGCCCTGTTCGCCTCGAAGATCGTCGCCTACTCGCAGGGCTTCGATGAGATCCGCGCCGGTGCCGCCGAATACGACTGGCAGATCGACCTCGGGGCGATCTCGAAGATCTGGCGCGGCGGATGCATCATCCGCGCCCAATTCCTCAACCGCATCGCCGACGCCTACGCCGCCGAGCCCGAGTTGCCAGCCCTGCTGACGGCACCGTACTTCGCGGATGCGCTCTCGCGTGGTCAGGCCGCGTGGCGCCGCGTGGTCATCGCCGCAGCACAGGCCGGCATCCCGGCACCGGCGTTCTCGTCTTCACTGTCGTACTACGACGGCATCCGCGCCGAGCGTCTGCCGGCCGCCCTCGTGCAGGGCCAGCGCGACTTCTTCGGAGCGCACACGTACAAGCGCATCGACAAGGAAGGCACCTTCCACACGCTGTGGTCGGGCGATCGCACCGAGATCGAAGCCGAAGACACGCACTGAGACGTCGGTGCGCGGCGCACTCCGCCGCGCACTGCCGGGCGGCTCACAGACTGCTCATTGTCAACGACAAGGTTGCGCATCGACAATAGAGACATGAGCCACGATCACCCGGACCTGCGCCGTCCCGACGGAACGCCCCTGCGCATCGTCGTCGTCGATGACGAGCCCATGCTCACCGACCTGCTCGCGATGGCTCTGCGCATGGAGGGCTGGGAGGTGCGCACGGCAGCATCCGGCCTTGAGGCCCTGCAGGTCGCCCGCGATTTCGAGCCCGACGCGATGGTGCTTGATGTGATGATGCCGGATCTCGACGGCATGAGCGTGCTGCGCCGCCTGCGCGAAGCGGGAAATCTGGTGCCGGTCGTCTTCCTCACCGCGAAGGATGCCGTTGCCGACCGAATCGCCGGCCTCACCGCCGGCGGCGACGACTACGTCACCAAGCCGTTCAGCCTGGAAGAGGTGATCGCGCGGCTTCGTGCGGTGATCCGCCGCTCCGGCCCGGTGCGCACCGACGACGAGCAGGCGATCCTGCGCGTGGCGGATCTGTCGCTCAATGAGGACAGCCATGAGGTCATCCGCGACGGCGAGGAGATCGAGCTGACCGCCACCGAATTCGAACTGCTGCGCTTTCTGATGCGCAACGACCGACGCGTGCTGTCGAAGGCGCAGATCCTCGACCGGGTGTGGAGCTACGACTTCGGCGGCAAGTCCTCGGTCGTGGAGCTCTACATCTCGTACCTGCGCAAGAAGATCGACGTCGGCCGCACTCCCCTGCTGCACACCGTGCGGGGCGTCGGCTACATGATCAAGTCACCGCAGTAGGACCAGTCGTGCGCTCGCATCCGCTGAGTCTGCAGGCACGGCTGATGGCCGCCGTTATCGGGTTCGTCTCTCTCATCCTGGTCATCGTCGCCATCATCACCAGCGCCACTCTCGGCAGCACCCTGGAGCAGCGACTGCAGGAGCAGGTGGACGGCGTCGCTGTGGAGACGACGACGCTGGTGAATCAGCGGGCAGACGCCGCCACATTCCTCGGGCAGCCGCTGACCGCCGAGTACGCGATGTCGGATCGCCAGGTGCAGGGCATCAGCCTGCTGCTGCTCATCGCCCCGCCCGGTCAGAAGCCATCTGGAATGATCATCACGCCCGAGAAGCGGTCGGTGCTGTCAAGCGCCGATCTGGCGACGGTCACCTCAGCGCTGCAGCATTCGACCGACGCGACCGTGAATCTGACGGACTTCGGGTCCTACCGAGTCAAGATCCGGCAGACCGACAATGGTGTCGTCGTCGTCACAGGTCTGTCCCGCGCCGAAGTGCAGCACACGATGACGTCCCTGTTCACCGTGATCGCACTGGCCACGCTCGGCGGGCTCATCCTGCTCGCACTCACCACGGCGCTCACCATCAGCATGGGCCTTCGCCCGCTGCGGGCGGTCGCCGCCACCGCGACGCGGGTCGCCGGCCAGCCGCTCGACCGCGGTGAGGTGAACATCACCGAGCGCGTGCCCGACTACGAAGCCGACCCGCGCACGGAGGTGGGGCGCGTCGGCGTCGCACTCAACACGCTCCTCGACCACGTCGATACATCCCTGTCGGCTCGTCAGCGCAACGAGGAGCGGATGCGACGCTTCGTGGCGGATGCCAGCCATGAGCTGCGCACGCCGCTGGCATCCATCCGCGGCTACTCCGAGCTCTCGCTGCGCGCACTGAAGCAGGGGCAGAGTGCGGAGACCGTGCAGAACACCACCTCGGCGCTCGAGCGCATCCAGGCGCAGTCGCTGCGCATGACGCGCCTCGTCGAGGATCTGCTGCTGCTGGCGCGCCTCGACGAGGGCCAGGAGCTCGTGCACGGCACGGTCGACCTCACCCGGCTCGCCGTGGAGGCTCTCGCCGACGCGCAGCCGACAGCGCCCGGACATATCTGGAAGCTGGAACTGCCGGAGGAGCCGGTGACGATGACCGGCGACACCGGGCGCCTGCATCAGGTGCTCGCCAACCTCCTCGCCAACGCACGCACGCACACTCCCGACGGAACGACGATCACGCTGTCGCTCACGTCAGCGGATGGCGCCGCCGAGCTGCGCGTGCACGATGACGGCCCCGGGATCGATCCGCAGGTGCGCGATGAGCTGTTCGCACGCTTCGCGCGCGGCGACATCTCCCGCGCGCGCAAGAGCGGCGGCACGGGCCTCGGACTCGCCATCGCGAAGGCCATAGTGGAGGGCCATGGCGGCACCGTCTCCGTCACCAGCGACCCCGGTGACACGACCTTCATCGTGCGGCTGCCGGCAGCGCCTCCCGTCGGGCCTGCCGCCCCCGTCGATGATCCCAGTACTGCTCAGTAGCCGGTACTGCTCAGTAGCCGGCGAAGGCGTCGGTGGTGAGACCGCGGGCCTTCTGCAGCGCCGGAGCCAGGTCGGCGATGAGTCGCGGCGGTCCGGAGATGAACGCATGTCTGCGACCGAGGTCGCCCACGACGCGCTCCAGGCCCTCTGCGTCCAGCCGGATGCCGCGCGCCCATGTCCAGTGCTCGGGCAGGTCTGCCGGTTCATCCCGCGTGAAGACGACCGTCCGCACGCCTGTCGCTTCGAGCTCTGCGCGGAAGGCGAGCTCTGCCGCCTCCGCGGCCACGTAGACGAGCACCGCATCGCGCGCAGCGCCGGTGGCCTGCAGCTGTCGCAGCTGTGACACGAACGGGGTCACGCCGATGCCGGCGGCGACCATGAGCACCGGCGCACCGGCGCGAGGCAGCACGAAGTCGCCCCACGTGCCCGTGACCGCGAGTACTGCACCTGGCTCGGCCGCCTTGAGCGCTCGCTTATAGCTGGAGGGATGCTTCTGATCGCCGTCCTTGTAGGCGATGCGCAGCGTCGGCAGGTCGGCGGGCGCCGAGACGATGCTGAATTCGCGGCGCGTGCCACGGGCATCCGGGTTGCGGTGCGGCACCTCGAGCTCGAGGTACTGGCCGGCGACGAACCGCAGCCGCCCCTTCGTGCGGAAGGTGAGCTCCTGCGCGGTGGGTGTGACGAATTGGCGCTTCTCCAGCACGAGTCGCACCGACCCGCGCAGCGCGAACGCGAATGCCAGCAGGTTGCCGATCAGCAGCGCGCGCTCCTGCCCGAGAGTGAAAGCGCCCGCGATGCTGATCGGCCAGCCGGCCAGCACACCGACGAGACCGGCGACGCTGAACTGCTGCCAGCGGCGCGGGGGCAGGGTCAGCGGCTCGGAGAGCATGAAGATGCCGAGGAACAGGTATGGCGATTGCGACAGGGCGGCGAGCACAGCATCCGGCATCGCGAAGGCCAACCCGGCCGCCTGTGCCTGCATCGACTGGCGCACCACAGACACGCCCGTCACGACGAGCAGAAAGACGAGGACCACGCGCACTTTCTCGGTGCGCCACAGCACGATCAGCCCCAGCACCGCGACCGGCACGGACATCGCGGGCGTACCGACCCACCAGGAAGCGAACGAACCGAGCCCCGCCACGGTGACCACGGCCGCGCCGAAGGCGGCGGGGTTGAGAACGTGGCGTCCCTGCCAGGCGAGAAGGTACTTCGACCCGCTGGCGAGCGCACCGGCGAGCGCGTTGCCCGCGAGGCCCTCGACCGTGAGCGTCGGCTGCATCACGAACAGCAGGATCAAGGCAGTGACGAGCGAGGATTCGATGCGCCACGGCAGCCGGAGGATGCGCTGTGCGACGGCATCCACCGTCGAGATCACGACGGCGAGCACCCCGAACGAGGCGAGGATCTCCGTCGCCGAGGGCCCCACCAATCCGACGAACGAGAACCCGATGGCGGCCACCGCCAGCGCGAGAAGAGCGAACAGGACGAGCCGGTACATCGAGATGGCACCGAGCACAGCGAGCACGCGCTGGCGAAGGGCCGTGAAAGTGGTGATCACACCCTCTACTCTTCCGCATTTTCGAACACGTCGGCCGCGCGAACCGACATCACAGGAACAGCTCGCCGGGGAATCCGCGTGATCGCTCCGCACGTCCGTCCGTACTCATCCGCAGCCACTGCACTCCCCAATCATCGGCGAGCACGGCGCCCCCATCGAAGAAGAGCGCGGTGGCGATGGCATCCGCGATCATCGCCTCATCGGCGATCGCCCAGGTCGCAGCGCAGGTGCGAACCGGCTCCCCCGAGCGTGCGTCGAGCACGTGGTGCAGCCCGTCGCCCCACGCGCGCCGGTTGATCGCGGAGGCGCAGAGCGCCTGGTCTGCGATCTCGACGACCCCGATGGCCGAGGTGGCATCGTACGGATGCTCAAGCGCCACCCGGGTCGCACCCCGACGCACTCGCAGGTCGCCGCTGGCATCGACGACGATGCGGCCGGGAATCTCACCCAGCTCATTCATGACCAAATCCACCAGGCGGCCCTTGCCGAGAGCGCCGACGTCGATCACGGCGGGTTCGAGCAGGGTGAGTTCGGATGCTGTCCAGCGCAGCATCCGCTCCCATTCGGCAGGCGCCTCTCGCTGTGTCGTCGCGTGCAGTGACAGCGCGGCGTCGTAGCCGAGTGCTTCCAGGCCCGCGCCTACCAGCGGGTTCACCGCGCCTCCGGTGGCGTCGCTGAGCGCACGGTAGACGTCGAGCATGGCGCTTGCATCGGCCGGCGCGCTGACTGCTCCGCCCGCGGTCCGCAGCGCGGATACGACCGAATCCGGGCGAAAACGCGACCACTCGCTATCGAAGCGATCGATGGTGTTCGTCACCGCGGCTGCGGCGTCGTCAGAAAGCGGCTGCGCCGTCTCGATCTCCCAGCGGGTGCCGATCGCGTCGAACCGCCATACCATCACGCGACAGTCACCTCAATCGGCGACTGCGCCGTCCTCGAGAACGGCCTGGTCTTTGATGACGGCCTGGTCCTCGAGAACGGCCTGGTCTTTGACGACGGCCTGGTCTTTGATGCCGACGACCGCCTGATTGAAGCCGCCACTGGTCAGCGACGAGCCGGCGACGCGATCCACGTCCAGCTCGTCGAGCTTCTTGCCGACCACGATGTCGGAGACACCGGCGATGAACTGCCCCTGGTAGCGGGTCGTCTCCGGCGCGATCGGGTCGCCGATGATCTCGACGCCGGTGACCGTGTCGTCGGCGAGTGTGAGAGTCACCGAGATCTTCTCGATCGTCTCGGGAGTCTGATAGGCACCCTCAGCCGTGTAGGTGCCGTCGGCGTAGGGCGCGGTGGCGTCTGTCGATGTCGGCGACGGATCGGCCTTCGCTGTGCCCGCCTCCGCAGAGCCGGAGCACCCGGCGAGGAGCACGGCCCCCGCCACGCCGACGAAGGCGATGCCGGTGCGGCCGGCGGTGTTCGAGGTCATGCGTCCAGCATGCGATATCCGGCTATGACGGTCCCGCATGCGGGTCTGGGGCGTCAGGCGTCTCCGCCGAACATGCTGGTGACCGAGCCGTCCTCGAAGACCTGCTTGATCGCCGCCGCGAGCAGCGGTGCAATCGGCAGGATGGTGAGCCCATCCCAGCGTCGTGACTCGGTGAGCGGAATCGTATCGGTGATGACGACCTGGTCGATCGACTCGTCTTGCAGTCGCTCGGATGCCGGATCGCTGAAGATGGCATGGGTCGCGGCGACGATGACCTTGCGAGCGCCGTTCGCCTTCAGGGCTTGCGCCGCCTTGACGATGGTGCCGCCGGTGTCGATCATGTCATCGACGAGCAGACACGTGCGGCCGTCGACGGCGCCGACGATCTCGTGCACCGAGACCTGGTTCGCGACCTTCGGGTCACGGCGCTTGTGGATGATCGCCAGGGGCGCCCCCAGGCTGTCCGACCATGTGTCCGCGACGCGGACGCGCCCCATATCGGGCGACACGATGGTCAGCGTCTCGCGGTCTTCGGCCGTCATCGTGCCGACGAAGTGCTCGAGCAGCACGGGCTTGGCGAACAGATGGTCGACGGGCCCGTCGAAGAAGCCCTGGATCTGCGCAGCGTGCAGATCAACGCTCATGATCCGGTCAGCGCCGGCGACCTTGAGCATGTCGGCGATGAGGCGCGCGGAGATCGGCTCTCGGCCCCGACCCTTCTTGTCCTGACGCGAATACGGGTAGTACGGGGCGACGAGGGTGACGCGCTTGGCCGACGCGCGCTTGGCGGCGTCGAGCATGATGAGCGTCTCCATGAGCCACTCGTTCACCGGCTCGCCGAACGACTGCACGATGAACAGGTCGCAGCCACGGATCGAGACCTCGAAGCGGGCGTAGATCTCACCCGATGCGAACGTGCGGTGCTCGACCGGCGCAATCTCCTGGCCCAGCGCCGCAGCCACCGCGGCGGTCAACTCAGGGTGCGAGCGCCCGCCCGCGACGACGAGACGCTTCTTGGTCTTCGCGGTGAGCCCGGGGGCGACCCCGTTCTCCCGATCCAGTGCAGCCTTCTTCTTCTTCTGACCCATGCGACTCGCCTATTCCGCCGATCGTTCTCTGGCAGCAGCATCGGCTGCTCCCGTGCCTGCTCTGTTCTTCTCAACCCACCCGACGATGTTCCGCTGAGGGGCGACGCTCATGGCCAGCGCGCCAGCGGGTACGTCCTTGCGGACGACGGCGCCAGCACCGGTCTTCGCACCTGCTCCCAGCTTAACGGGAGCGACGAGCACCGTGTGCGATCCGGTGTGCGCTTCGTCTCCGATCTCGGTGCGGTGCTTATGCACATCGTCGTAGTTCGCGGTGATCGTGCTCGCGCCCAGGTTGACGTTGCGGCCAATTGTGGCATCCCCCACATACGACAGATGCGGCACCTTGCTGCCCTCGCCGATCTGCGTGTTCTTCGTCTCGACGTAGGCGCCGATCTTGCCGCCCGCGCCGAGCACGGTGCCCGGACGCAGGAAGGAGAACGGTCCGACAGTGGCGTTCGCGCCGATCACGGCGAGATTCGCGTCGCTGCGACGCACCACGGCATCTGCACCGACCTCGCAGTCGACCAGGGTCGTGTCGGGTCCGACGGTGGCACCCGCGGCGATGACCGTGGCGCGCAGGATCTGCGTGTTGGGCAGGATCGTGACGTCCGGCGCGAGCTTCGCGTCATCGTCGATCCAGGTCGTGGCGGGGTCGATGATCGTGACGCCCTCGCGCTGCCAGTGGCGCACGATGCGCTGGTTGAGCACACGTCCGGCCTCGGCGAGCTGGGCGCGGTCGTTGACGCCGAAGGTGGATGCCACGTCGTTCGCGAGTTCGGCTGCGACCGGCTCTGCCGCGCCGCGGAGCAGCCCGATGACATCGGTGAGGTACATCTCGCCCTGCGCGTTGTGCTGGTCGACCCGGGCGAGGAAGACCCGCAGCGGGGCGGCGCGGAACACATAGACGCCGGCATTGATCTCGGTGACCGCGGCCTCGTCGGCCGTGGCATCCTTCTGCTCGACGATGCGCTCCACGATGCCGTCCGCACCGCGGATCACGCGGCCGTAGCCGGTCGGATCGTCGACGTGGGCGCTGAGCACGGTGGCTGCGGCGGATGCTGCGCGGTGCCCGGCGATCAGCGCTTCGAGCGTGTCGCTCTGCAGCAGCGGCACATCGCCGGACAGCACCAGCACGTCGCCGTCGAAGTCGGCGGGGAGGGCGTCGAGTGCGACCTGAACGGCGCGGCCGGTGCCGGGGATCTCGTCCTGGTCGACGACGACAGCATCCGGATACTGGTCTACGAGCGCCGCGATCACCTGGTCGCGTTCGTGCCGGACGACGACCTCGATGTGCTGGGCGCCCAGCGCACGCGCGGTGGCGAGCACGTGGCCGACGAGCGGCCGCCCGCCGATCTCATGCAGCACCTTCGGCAGGCGGGACTTCATGCGAGTGCCCTGCCCTGCGGCGAGGACGATGATGGCGAGCGCGTTCTCCGACATGCTCCGCCGCCAGGACTCGAACCTGGACTTAACAGCTCCAAAGGCTGTCGTGCTGCCATTACACTACGGCGGACCGAGCAGCACTTGGTGCCGCCACCAGATAAGTCTGCCATGTCTCGGCTGGCAGACTTCGCGCGAGAACGCTGGCGCGGGATAATGAATGCATGAGCGAGGCGGATGAGGTCGACAGGATCGTCGGCGCCTGGAACACCCAGCGCCCCGATCTGGACTTCTCACCCCTCGAGGTGCTGTCGCGGATGGATCGTCTTTCGCGCCACCTCGATCGCGCCCGTCGGGAGGTCTTCCACCGCAGCGACATCGAGCCGTGGGAGTGGGATGTGCTCTCGGCCCTGCGCCGGGCGGGGGCGCCGTTCCGGCTCTCGCCGAAGCAGCTCCTGCAGCAGACGCTGGTCTCCAGCGGCACGATGACCAATCGAATCGATCGGCTCGTCGGGCGCCGTTTCGTGCGCCGAGAAGCCGATCCCGGTGATGGCCGCAGCGTGCAGGTGATCCTCACCGATGACGGGCAGATCCGCGTGGATGCCGCGATCACCCGACTCGTCGACGCGGAGGCCGAGCTGCTTCAGGCGCTCCCCCGTGCGGACCGCGACCGTCTGGCCGGTCTGCTGCGCAAACTGAGCCTGAGCTTCGATTCATGATGGGCGCGGGCATCTGATGGCGATGGCTTTCTGATGGCGATGATCTCTCCGCTGCCCGTGCGCGACGGTGTCGGCGCGACGCGACTGCATCTGCCGATGACCGGGCCGTGGGCGACTGTCGGCGACTATATGGCCGAGCGCTTCTTCCACCTGAGCCCGGAACTGCTCTTCGCGCGCTTCGACCGCAGCGAGATCATCGCGCTCGACGGCACGGCGCTGACCCGCGAGACCCCGCTGGGGGCGCACGAGTTCATCTGGTACTACCGCGAGCCGGCGGTGGAGCGGGAGATCCCCTTCGACGTGCAGGTGCTGTACCAGGATCGGGATCTCGTGGTGGCCGACAAGCCGCACTTCCTGCCGACGACGCCCGGCGGCAAGTACCTGCAGAACTCCGCCCTGGTGCGGCTGCGCAGACAGCTCGATCTCCCCGAGCTCGCGCCGATCCATCGCCTGGATCGCGCGACAGCAGGCCTGGTGATGTTCACGGTGCGACCTGAGGTCCGCGGCGCGTACCAGTTACTCTTCGAGCGTCGCGAGGTCGAGAAGGTGTACGAGGCCGTCTCACCGCTGCCGGACGAGTGGGATGCGGCATCCCCCGCCCTGGCTGGCGAACCGTTTCCGATCGTCTACCGCAACCACATCGAGAAGCTGCGTGGAAACGTATGCGTGCGAGCGGATGCCGAACGCGAGCCCAATTCCGAGACGCTCGTCGAGCTGATCGATGCCGACGACCGTGTGATGCACACGCTGCTACGTCCACATTCCGGCAAGATGCACCAGCTGCGCGTGCACCTCGCGGCCCTCGGCGCCGGAATCCTCAACGACAGCTTCTACCCCGAGCTGCTGCCCGAGGCGCCGGACAACTTCGGGAAACCACTGCAGCTGCTGGCACGGGAACTGAGGTTCATCGACCCGCTGAGCGGTGCGCCGAGAGACTTCGCGACGCACCGCACGCTGCAGGAGGCTCCTGCTAGCGCCGCATGATCACGCGGGCGAGCTTGGTGCCCAGCAGCTGGATGAGGTGCACGAACACGACGATCAGGATGATGGCCGCCCACATCACGACAGGCTCGAACTTGCGGAAGCCGTAGATCTGCGCAAACGCGCCCAGTCCGCCGCCGCCGACCACACCGGCCATCGCTGTCATATCGATCAGTGCGACCACGATGAAGGTGTAGCCGAGGATAAGAGGCCCCAGCGACTCGGGGATCGCGACCGTGAAGAGAATGCGCCATGGTCCTGCACCCATGGACCGGGCAGCCTCGATAACGCCGGGTGAGACCGAGACCAGGTGCTGCTCGACGATGCGGCCGATAGCGAAGGCCGCGGCGATGCCGATCGCGAAAGCGCCGGCGGTGGTGCCGATTCCAATCCCGACCACCTCGCGGGTGACTGGCTGAAGCACGAAGATGAAGATCACGAACGGGATTGGACGGAAGAAGTTCACCAGCAGCTCGAGCAGCCCGTTCACCGCACGGTTGTGCAGCAGACTGCCGGGGCGGGTCACGTACAGGCCGACACCGATGACCGTGCCCAGAATGCCGCCGAGCACCAGGGCGAACGACGTCATGTACAGCGTCTCGAGGGCGGCCCGCCAGAACTCGGGCCACAGCTCATTGAGGCGATCCATCAGCGGGTTCCCTCCTGGTCGATGCTCGTGTCGAGACCGAGCTCGGTGACCGTCGTGTGGGCGCCGATCTGCTGCAGGACCGCGTCTACCGCGGCATCCGTCCCTCGGATCGCGAGCGTGAGGTGACCGAAGGCGCGGCCGCGGATGTCGTTGATGCCGCCGAAGACGAGCTCGAACTGCACGCCCGCCTGGGCGAGATCGAGGAGGACCTGCGCCTGGGACGAGTCGCCGTCGCGGAATGAGAACGTGGCCAGGCGGCCATCGTGCCGCGCGCGCAGCGCGGCACTCTCGGCGGGCGAGGGGACGCCCTTGATGATCGTGCCGACGAAGCGTTGAGAGGCCGGATGCTGCGGATTGGAGAAGACGTCGAAGACGTCGCCCCGCTCGATCACCCGGCCGTTCTCCATCACGGCGACCGTGGTGGCGATGGTCTGGATGACGTCCATCTCGTGCGTGATCACGATGATCGTCACGCCCTGCTCTTCATTGACTCGCTTGAGCAGTGCGAGCACTTCGTGCGTGGTCTGAGGGTCGAGGGCGCTGGTCGCCTCGTCGGCGAGCAGAATGGCGGGGCGGGGTGCGAGTGCGCGTGCGATTCCGACGCGCTGCTTCTGACCGCCGGAGAGCTGCTCCGGATATGCCTTCGCCTTGTCAGCGAGCCCCACGAAGGCCAGCAGTTCGGCGACGCGCTCATCGATCTCGGCTTTCGACCAGCCGGCGAGCTTGAGCGGGTAGGCGATGTTGGCCTTGACCGTCTTCGAGGCGAACAGGTTGAACTGCTGGAAGATCATCCCGATGCCGCCGCGCACTCCGCGCAGCTCGCGCTCCGAAAGCTTCGTGATGTCGACGCCGTCGACGAGGATGGAACCTCCCGTAGCGGGCTCCAGCGCGTTGATGAGCCGGACGAGGGTCGATTTGCCGGCACCGGAGTAGCCGATGATGCCGAAGACATCTCCGCGCTCGACCTCCAGCGACACGGTGTCGACCGCGGTCACGGAACTGGCTCCCTTGGCAGTCGGCGGGTACGTCTTCGTGACGTCGGTGAGGGCCACGATGGGCATGGTGTATCTCTCTGTGGGCGTCGGAATCGGGCGGCGCGGAAGGCGCAGCGCCCGATTCACCTCGCAATCTGCTGCGCGGGCTATCAGCCCTGCGCTTCGGTGTCCTTCTCGACCTTCTTCAACGAGGCCTCCAGGTCGGCAACCGGCGTCTTCAGCGAGACGATCGTGTTGCCGGATGCCTCGGCGAGCCCCTTCTGCACGGCGTCGTCGTTCTGGAAGATGTCGACGAGCGTGAGGTAGGTCTCGTTGTCCTTGTCGGAGGCCCGCGCGGCGAAGATGTTCACGTACGGCAGCGCGTTCGCGTCGGAAGGGTCATCCTGCGCGATGGCGTCTTCGAACTTCAGCCCCGCCTGGGTGACGAAGTCGTTGTTGATGATCGCGGCAGCCGCATCGGGCAGCGAATTGGGGATCAGCGCTGCCTCGAGCGCGGTGACCTTGACCTTGGATTTCGCCTCGTCGATATCGGCGAGGTCGGAGAAGATCGTGCCGCCGCTCTTCAGCTCGATGAGCCCGGCGGACTGCAGCACGAGCAGCGCGCGCGCCTGGTTGGAGGCATCATCAGGAACGAGAACGGTCTCGCCCTTCTTGATGTCCTTGACGTCGTCGACCTTCTGCGAGTACAGGCCCAGAGGGTAGATGCCGGTGGAGCCGATCGGCACGAGGTCCTCACCCGAGGCGACGTTGTAGCCGGCCAGGTAGACGATGTGCTGGAACTGATTGAGGTCCAGCTCCGCTTCCGTGAGGGCGGGGTTGGGCTGCTCGTAAGAGGCGAAGTCGATCAGCTCGACGGTGATGCCCTCCTCCTTGGCCGCCTCGACGAAGGCGGGCCACTGCGGGTCGCTCTTTCCGACGACACCGATGCGGACGACAGGGTTCTCATTCTCGTCACCGCCGGCGGACACGGCGGGTGAAGACGCGCAGCCGGCGAGGGCGATGAGAAGCGGCACCGCGGCAAGCGCGGCGAGGAGGGAGGCAGTACGGCGTGACATTGCAGATCTTTCTTTCAGAAGGGGACTCCGCAACGGTAAGCGGGCCGCTCTGGGCGCGACCAATCAGGCGTCACACAAGGTCACAGCACGAGGGCGCTACGCACTCAGCGAGAGAACGATCTTTCCCCGCGCGCGTCGCGTCTGCACCTTCGCCAGCGCCCGATCAGCTTCGGCGAACGGGTAGACTTGCTCGATCTTGAGCGTGATCCTGTCGGTCATGATGTCGTCCATGAGCGCGTCCAGTTCAGAGCGCACGTCCGCACCGTAGGCGAGGCCGGTGACGTGCACGCCGCCTGCAGACTCGACCTGGTCTGCCGAGACCGTGACGACAGCACCGCCGCTCTTCACGACGCGCATGCTGCTCGCTGTCGTGTTCGGCTGAATCGCGATCGCACCGTCGACGCCGTCGGTGCTCCAGCGCAGCACGTCCTCGGACCAATCGGCCTCGTGATAATCGACAGCGAGGCGTGCGCCGAGTTCGATCAGGTAGTCATGATTCCTCGGCGACGCGGATGCTGCGACCGCCCACCCCCGCTGGTTCGCCAGTTGCACGGCGAACGTGCCCACCGCACCCGATGCGCCCGCGATGAAGAGACTGCCGTCGTCGGGGAGGTCGGTCAGCGCTCGCAGCGCACGCAGCGCGGTGTTCCCCGCCACCGGGACGGCCGCCGCCTGCTCGAACGTCATGGCGTCGGGCATCGGCAGGATCAGCGAATCGACCGAGATGACGGCATATTCCGCCCAGACGCCACCCTTGGGCTGCATCATGCTCACGAATGCGATGCGATCAGAGACCTTGTGCGAATCGACTCCGGCGCCGATCGCCTCCACGATGCCCGCCGCCTCGATTCCGATCGGAAAGGGAAATGCCATACCGCCGGGCAGAAAGTAGGAGTCGTGGATCCCCACCCCTACGGCCATGATCCGTACGAGGAGCTCACGCTCGCCGACCTGCGGCACCGCCACGCTCGCGAACTCCGGAGCGTGTGCTCCCGAACTCGCGAGCACGAAGGCATTCATCCGTTGCATGAGACTCTCGCTTTCGACCTCGTCAGTCCTTGGCTGCGCTGTCCGTCGCGGGCTGCGGCTGCATGCTCACCGTAGTGCGCAATGCCGTCTCCCGCGCGAACAGCACGGCGACGACGGCGATGACCGAGACCACCGCGGAGATGAGGAAGATGATTCCGAAGCCGTCGGCGTAGGCGTTGTGGATCACTTCCTGGATCGGCGTCGGCAGCGCCGACAGATCCAGACTGCTACCGCCGTCGAACTCTGCGGACGATCCCCCCGGCCCGCCCAGCTTCGCCAGCCGCTCCTTGATCTCGGTGGCGACCTGGCTTGTCAGAATCGCACCGAGGGCCGCGACGCCGACCGCTCCGCCGAGCGAGCGGAAGAACGCGATCGTGGCGGATGCGGAACCGATGTCGGCGACATCGACAGTGTTCTGCACGGCGAGAACAATGTTCTGAATGAACGTGCCGACTCCAGCGCCGGTGAGCGCCATGGACACAGCCACCCACACGTATCCCGTCGAGTGATCAACCATGCCCAGGCCCGCGAGACCTGCGATCATCAGGATGCCGCCCACGATCATGATCGGCTTCCATCGGCCGGTACGGGTCACGATGATTCCGCCGACCGTCGATGACAGCGTCTGGAAGATGACCATCGGGAGGATCACCAGTCCGGCATCGGTCGCCGAGAATCCCTTTCCGAGTTGGAAGTACTGGGTGAGGAAGACCGCCGGGCCGAACATGGCAACACCGACCGCAAGGCTCGCCACGATCATCAGCGCGGCAGTGTTGTTGCGCAGCAGTCGGATCGGCACGATGGGCTCCGGCACACGGAGTTCCACGAACACGGCGAGTGCTGCGACCACGATGAAGCCCCCGACGAACGCTGCGGATTCCCAGGAGACCCAGTCGTACATGTCTCCGGCGAACGTCAGCCACAGCATCGGCAGCGCGGCAGTGAGGGCGATCAGGACAGCACCGACGTAATCGATCGAGATCTTGCGGGGCGGGTTGGCGGGGAGCCGCAGCTTGAGTTGGATGACGACCAGTGCGACCAGCGCAAGCGGGATGCAGATGAAGTAGGTCCAGCGCCACCCCAGCGTGTCGGTGATGACACCGCCCAGAAGCGGGCCGGATACGGTCGCGATCCCCATCACGCCGCCCATGTATCCGGCATAGCGGCCGCGTTCCCGCGGAGAGATGATCGTTCCCATGATGGACTGCACCAGCGCCATCAGACCACCCATGGAGATGCCCTGGATGACTCGTGCGCCGAGCATCATCGGGATGGAGTTGGTGAACCCGGCGATCAGCGAACCGATGATGAACAGCACGATGGTGAGCTGCACCATCAGCTTCTTGTCGAAGAGGTCAGAGAGCTTGCCCCAGATCGGAGTGCTCACGGTCATCATGAGCAGGCTGGCCGTGATCACCCACGTGTACGCGCGCTGGCTGCCGTCCAGGTCGGCCATGATCGTCGGCAGCGCCGTCGAGACGATCGTGGTCGACAGCAGCGCGGTGAAGAGCGCCACCAGCAGGCCGGTCATCACCTGCATGACTTCCTTGCGTGGAAGTGCCTGCGGGTCTTTCGTGATGGTGTCAGTCATGCGCTGTGATTATCCCTCTCGTCGGATACGAGTACTTCGGTGAGCTGATCGAGGTTGGTATTGAGCCGCTGCAGAATGCGCAGTGCATCTTCCTTCTCCGCGGGAGTCCAGTCCTGCAGACCCGTCGCGAATCGCTCGGAGACGTATTGATAGCGCTGGGCGAGGTCTGCTCTCCCCTTCTCGGTGAGAGATATCACCGACGCTCGCCCGTCGGCCTGGTCGCTTCGACGCCGCACCAGTCCATCGTGCTCCAGCGTCTCCACGGCCCGCGAGACCACGGAAGTCGACATCACGAGCTGCTTCGCGATGTCGCTCACACGGGCATCGTCGCGGGTGAGACAGTGCAGAACGCCGACCTGCGTACCCGCGATCGCGTGACGACCCTGGTGCTGACCGGCGACGCGGAAGGCGCGCAGGGTATGCACCACTTCGAGCAGGATCATGCCCGCGTCTTTGGGCCCCACGGAGGCTTCGGCGAGTGTGCCGTCGTCGTTATAGTTGCTTGCCACAAGCAACTTGCTTATCGGAGTCCGACAGAAAGTCAACCGGTCGACGTGAGCAGCCGGTCGGCGTCAGCAGACGGTTCGAGGAAAGCTCAGCCCAGTTCTTCGCTCAGTTCGAACCAGCGCAGCTCGAGCCCTTCGACCTCATCCTGCTGCGCCTGAATCTTCTGCATCCGCTCCCCCAGGCCGGCGTAGTCGGCCTGATCGTGATCAGCGAGCGCGCGTTTTGCGCTGTCGATCTTCTGATTCAGCTTCTGCATCTTGCGCTCCAGCGCGGCGAGCTCCTTCTCGACCGCGCGACGCGCGGCACCGTCCAGCCCGGGCGTCGCGTCCGGCGCCGCAGCGGCGCTCGTCGTGCCGGCATGCGCGGCCGACTGCCCCCCTGCCTGCTCCAACGCTCGCAGTCGCAGGTACTCGTCGATACCGCCCGGGAGATGCCGAAGCCTGCCGCCCATCACCGCGTACTGCTGGTCGGTGACGCGCTCGACGAAGTAGCGATCGTGGCTCACGATGAGGAGCGTGCCCGGCCAGGAGTCCAGCAGATCTTCGATGGCCGCGAGCATATCCGTGTCCATGTCGTTGGTCGGCTCATCGAGGATCAGCACGTTCGGCTGATCCAGCAGCACGAGCAGCAGTTGCAGCCGACGCTGCTGACCACCCGAGAGCTCTTTGACCCGTGTCGACAGCTGCACCGAGGTGAACCCCAGCTGCTCGAGCAGCTGCCCGGGTGTGAGCTCCTGCGCCTTCGAGCCGGCGCCGAATGTGTAGGACGTGCGCAAACCGTTGATCACTGTGCGCACCGGGTCGTTCCAGTGCTGCTCCAGCTCATCGATTCGCTGAGTAAGCGTGCGCACCTGCACTGTCTTGCCGCGCTTGACTCGACCGCTGGTCGGCTCGACCGTGCCGGCGACGAGGCCGAGAAGCGTCGACTTGCCCGCTCCGTTGACGCCGAGGATGCCGGTGCGCTCACCCGGGGCGATCCGCCATTCGATGTCACGAAGCACGGCGCGCTCCGCGGTGGCTTCGGTGGCCGGGTAGGTGACACCGGCATCGAGCAGATCGACGACGTCCTTGCCCAGGCGGGAGACGGCGAGAGACTGCAGCGAGACCGTGTCGCGGATCGGCGGCACATCTTCGATCAGCGCGTTCGCCGCATCGATGCGGAACTTCGGCTTCGCTGTGCGAGCAGGGGCTCCGCGGCGCAGCCAGGCGAGCTCCTTGCGCGCCAGGTTCTGCCGCTTGGCTTCGGAGGCGGCCGCCATCCGGTCGCGCTCCACTCGCTGGAGGATGTATGCGGCGTACCCGCCTTCGAACGGCTCTACGGTGCGGTCGTGCACCTCCCAGGTGGCCGTGCAGATCTCATCGAGGAACCAGCGGTCGTGTGTGACGACGAGCAGCGCACCGGAGTTCTTGGCCCAGCGGGTCTTCAGGTGCCCGGCGAGCCAGGTGATCGCCTCGACATCCAGGTGGTTCGTCGGCTCGTCGAGCGCGATGATATCCCAGTCGCCGGTGAGCAGCTTCGCCAGCGCCACCCGCCGGCGCTGACCGCCGCTGAGGGATGACACAGAGGCTTCCCACTCCAGATCGGATACGAGCCCGGCGATGACATCTCGCACTTTCGCGTCGCCCGCCCACACGTACTCGGGGGTATCACCGACGACGGCGCTGGCCACAGTCAGAGAGTCATCGAGCGTATCGGCTTGGTCGAGGACGCCGATCGTCGTGCCCGAGCGCTTCGTGACGCGGCCGCCATCGGCTTCGCGAAGACCGGCGAGCATGCCCAGCAGACTGGATTTGCCGTCGCCGTTGCGGCCGACGATACCGATGCGATCGCCCTCCTCGACGCCGATCGTGACCGAGTTGAAGACGACCTTGGTGGGGTATTCGAGATGGAGGCCTTCGGCCCCGAGAAGATGTGCCATGTCCTACCCAGGCTAGCCGTATCGTGAGCTGGCAGTAGACTGGCTGTGACCAGCGGGTTTTCTGCATTTCCGCGGCAGATGCACGCTCGAGTGAGGGACTCCACTCGTCCACCAGCACCGGGCGTATGGCGACAGGACAGGCCATGAGCCCCTCATCAAGAGCCTCTTTGACTCTCACGGCCGGGATCATCCTGTGCGCCGGGATTCTCGGGGCGACGTTCACCACGACTGAAACCGAATGGTGGCGGCTGTACTTCAGCCAGCTCGGCACGACCGACGATCTGGCCAGCGCTCTGTTCAATGGCGGTCTGATCGTCGCCGGGGGAGTGATCGTTGCATCCGCCGTCACCATGCGGATCCGGCTGCTCAGTTTGTCAACGCTCCCCGAGGCGTCGCTCCGGGGCGCCGCTCACGTGACGCCCTTCTTCGTCACAACCCTTGGGATCAGCCTGGCGGCGATCGGCGTGTTCCCGCTCTCGGTAGACAAGACCGCACACGACAACGCCTCGATGACGATGCTCGGCTCGTTCGCCTGTCTGCTGGTCACGCACCGCGTGTTTCTGCGCTCGCTTTCGCGCATGCTCAGCATCCTCGCTGTGGTGTCGTGCATCGTGATGCTTGCGAGCATCGGCGCGATGACGCTGGGGCTGATCAACCTGACACTGTTCGAAGCGATCGGATTCACCGTCATCCTGACGTGGGTGCACCTCTTGGAGACACAGCTGAAAACGCTCTGCTCCGCGCCGATTCGCAAACACTCAGCAAAGTCTCAGCGATTTCTCGTGTCCCCCATATGGGGGACACGCCCGCGGGGCACTAGTGTCGATTCAGTAGCTGGGGCTACGAAGCTGAGCATCTGGGGTGCTCAGTCAAATTCCGTAGGTCAGAGCAGTCATTTTTCTCGTGGTTGCTTGCCCCTCTTGAGCACCGGTTGGGGAACCGGAAGGCTCGAGGGGGGCTGTCTGGCCGGGTGGGCGCCCCCGCGCGTGACGAACCTTCACAGCATGAGTTGCGCTCCGTGCACCGGCCCGTGCACATGCAGCGCCTCACGCCCCGTTGCGCGCAGCTCCTGCTGCAGCGCACGCGCGGCCTCCGGGTCGGCGCATAGAAATGCGATGGTCGGACCTGAGCCCGACACGATTCCGCTCAGAGCGCCGAGACGCACCCCGTCAGCGAGAGCCAGCTCGAGGTCGGGACGATCGAGCACAGCAGCGCGTTCGAGGTCGTTGTGCATGACGGGGGCGAGCTCGTGCGCGTCGCCTGCACGCAGCGCTTGCAGCACGCCGACGGGCACATCAAGTGAGAGCGGCGGATCCTCCGCCACAGCATCTCCGAAACCCCGCAGGCGATCCAGGCTCCGATAGATCTCCGGCGTTGACAGCCCCTGATCGCTGGTGACCAGCACCCAATCGAACCGCCCGCGAGCGAGTGCCGGTGTGAGCTCGTCACCCCGTCCTGCGCCGATGGCGGTGCCGCCATGCAGTGTGAACGGCACGTCGGCCCCCAGCCTGGCTGCCAGCTCGTGCAGCCCTCGAGAGCCGACGTCTGTGCCCCAGAGCGCATCGCAGGCGACGAGAGCCGCCGCAGCATCCGCCGAGCCGCCACCCATGCCACCCGCCACCGGAACGCCCTTGCGGATCACCAGGTGCACGCCCGCGTCGACGCCCGTCGCCTGCGCGAGCATCTTGGCAGCGCGCATGGCGAGGTTGCGGTCGTCGGTCGGCACGTCAGACACGTCGACGTCGCCGGTGACTTCCAGCGAGAAATCGTCTGAGGGATAGGCGTAGACGTCCTCGAACAGCGACACGGCCTGGAAGACGGTCGCCAGCGAATGATATCCGTCGTCGTGCGGGTGACCGACGCCCAGGTAGACGTTGATCTTGCCCGGGGCACGCACGTGCACGGCATCCGATCGGTACGCCATGCTCATGCGCCGCTCACAGATCCGACGAGACGGCCCACAGGTTCACATCGATGCCGTGCGAGAGCGCATCGATCGCCGTGAGCTCCTCTTCTGTGAACTCCGGTCCGTTCACTGCCGCGATGTTCTCATCGAGCTGCTCAGGACGAGAGGCGCCGATCAGCGCCGACGCGACCACCGGGTCACGCAGAGTCCACTGCAGCGCCAGCTGGGCGAGCGACTGTCCGCGCTCCGCCGCGATGTCGTTGAGACCGCGCAGCGTCTCCAGCCCTTCTTCCGATACCGGCCGATCAGGCAGCGACCCACGCTTCTGGGCGCGCTGCGCGGTGCCGTCGCCGAGGTACTTGTCGGTCAGCAGCCCCTGCGCGAGCGGCGTGAAGGCGATGGCTCCCATGCCGTCGCTGCGCAGCACGTCGGTGAGCCCGTCCTCGACCCAGCGGTTGAGGATCGAGTACGACGGCTGGTGGATCACCAGCGGTGTTCCGAGGTCCCGCGCGACCGCGAGCGCCGCCTCGGTGCGCTCGGCACTGTACGACGAGATTCCGACGTAGAGTGCCTTGCCCTGGCGGACGAGAGTGTCCAGCGCCCCGATGGTCTCCTCGATGGGGGTGACCGCATCGACGCGGTGCGAGTAGAAGAGGTCGACGTAGTCGAGCCCCATGCGGGTGAGCGACTGCTCGGCACTGGCCAAGATGTACTTGCGGCTGCCGAGGTCTCCGTACGGGCCGGGCCACATGTCCCAGCCGGCCTTCGATGAGATGATCAGCTCGTCGCGGTAGGGCGCGAAGTCCTCGGCGAAGATGCGCCCGAAGTTCTTCTCGGCCGAGCCATACGGCGGGCCGTAGTTGTTCGCCAGGTCGAAGTGGGTGATGCCGTTGTCGAAAGCGTGCCGCAGCAGCTCGCGCTGGTTATCGAGGGGAATGTTGTCGCCGAAGTTCCACCACAGCCCCAGCGAGATCGGCGGCAGATAAAGCCCGGATGTCCCCACCTGTCGGTAGGCGAACCGCTGGTAGCGGTCGGCGGCTGCCGCATAGGGGCGGTGGATCTCGGGAACGTCGGGGTTGAAGCGCGCATCAGTCACGATGCCAGGCTAGCTCAGGGCGCGACGAGCGCGATGCGGTGGTAATCGTCGACCGTGAGATCCTCGCCGCGTGCGGTGGGGGCGACGCCGGCTGACTCGAGCACTTCGGATGCCGCCGAAGAACTGCCGAAGATGCCGGAAAGCGCCTGACGAAGCATCTTGCGGCGTTGGTTGAACGCGGCATCCACGATCTGGAACGTGCGACGGCGCTCGTCTTCGCTCCCCCGCGGCTCGGCGTCGCGCACGAAACCGACCAGCAGGCTGTCGACGTTCGGCACCGGCCAGAACACCTGCCGTGAAACCGTCCCGCACAGTCGCCACGGGCCGTACCAGGCGGCTTTCACACTGGGGGTGCCGTAGATCTTCGACCCGGGCTTCGCCGCGATCCGCTCGGCGACCTCGGCCTGCACCATCACGACGCCGCGCTGCAGGGTCGGGAAGGTCTCCAGAAAGTGCAGCAGCACGGGAACCGAGACGTTGTAGGGCAGGTTCGCGACCAGAATCGTCGGGTCACCGGGCAGCTCGGTGACGCGCAGCGCATCCGCGTCGACGATCGTGAGCGCCCCCTCGGGCACGCCGTGCTCTGCCGCGGTCTGCGGCAGCCGCGCGGCAAGTCGATGATCGATCTCGACGGCGGTCACCGCGGCCCCCGTCTCGAGGATCGCCAGCGTCAGCGACCCGAGTCCGGGCCCGATCTCCACGACCCGTTCCCCCGGTTGCACGGCGGCCGCGTGCACGATTTTGCGCACCGTGTTCGCGTCGACGACGAAGTTCTGCCCCAGCTTCTTGGTGGGGGTGACGTCGAGCTCGGCGGCGAGTCGGCGGATCTCGGTGGCGCCGAGCAAAGTGACAGTCATTCGTCCATTCTCCCGCATGTCGGCGCGGGCTTAGGATCCACAGCTGGCGGAACGGCCCCGCTGGCGCTGACAGGCCAGCCGAACGAGACTCAGCCGAACGAGCCGTAGACCGCGAGCGTGTTCGCGGCGAGTTGCGTGCACAGCTCATCGACCTCGAGCCCGAGCTCGGCGGCCATGAACCGCACGGTGATCGGCACGAGATACGGGGCGTTAGGCCGTCCGCGCAGCGGCACCGGCGTCAGGAACGGCGCATCGGTCTCGACGAGGATGCGGTCGAGCGGGGTGACCTGCAGGGCGTCGCGCAGGTTCTGCGCGTTCTTGAACGTGACGTTGCCCGCGAAGGAGAGGTAGTACCCGGCATCCGCTGCGGTGCGGGCCATCGCGTCATCACCCGAGAAGCAGTGGAAGACCGTCGTGTCCGGGGCGCCGACGCGCACCAGCGTCTCGAGGACGTCGTCGTGCGCCTCGCGGTCGTGGATCTGCATCGCGATGCCGTGCTTCTTCGCCAGCGCGATGTGCGCCTCGAAGGATTCGTGCTGCGCGGGGCGGCCGGGCTCGTCGGTGCGGAAGTAGTCGAGGCCCGTCTCGCCGATCGCCCGGGTGCGCGGATGAGCGGCGAGCTCGTCGATGACGGCGATCGCGTCGTCGAGGCGGCCGTCTGCTTTGTAGATCGGCGCATCGTTGGGATGGATCGCGACAGCGGCGAGCACCCGGGCGTCGGATGCTGCGGCATCCACCGCCCATCGCGAGGACTCGATATCTCCCGAAGCCTGCACGACCCCCGCGATGCCGACCGCCTGCGCACGGTCAAGCTGTTCGGTCAGCGACAGCGGATCATCGCCGTCGGTGATCTCGAGGTGCGCATGGTTGTCGTACACCGGGATCGTGAGCGGCTCGGGCGCCGCCGGGTAGCGGACGTTCTTGCGCCCTTCGGTCGAGCGTTCGCGCACGTAGGTGTCAGCCATCACACGGGCCTCAGGCGGTCTGCTCCACCCGCGGGAACAGCGGAGCGAGCGTCGACACGTGTGTTCCGGGGCTGAGAGCACCCCAGGTGCCGGCATCGCGGATCGGCTGGGAAGCCAGCGCGCCGAGGGACTCCTCGACGCCGAGTGCGCTCCACAGCTTCGCGGTCGACTGCGGCATCACCGGCGAGAGCAGCACGGCGAGCGCGCGAAGCCCCTCGGCACATGTGTACAGAACCGTGCTCAGGCGTGCGCGCTGATTCTCGTCGCGGGCGAGCGCCCACGGCTCGTTCTCGGTGATGTAGTGGTTCAGCCGGTCGACGATCGTCCAGATCGCGTCGATGGCTTCGTCGAGTCGGAAGTGCTCGACCGCAGCATCCGCTGCCGTGGCGGCATCCGCGACGATCTTCTGCACCTCGAGATCCTGCTCGGTGTACTCCGACGCCTCGGGGACGACACCGTCGAAGTACTTCTCGATCATGGCGATCGTGCGCGAGGCGAGGTTTCCGAAGCCGTTGGCGAGCTCGGACTGGTAGCGGGCGGCGAAGTCCTCCCACGAGAACGAGCCGTCCTGACCGAACGCGATCGCCGACAGGAAGTAGTAGCGATAGGCGTCCGAGCCGAACACGTCGGTGAGTTCGGTCGGCGCGATGCCGGTGAGCTTCGACTTCGACATCTTCTCGCCGCCGACGAGCAGCCAGCCGTGGGCGAAGACGCCCTTGGGCACGTCGAGCCCCGCAGCCATCAGCAGTGCGGGCCAGATCACGGCGTGGAAGCGCAGGATGTCCTTGCCGACCACGTGGTACGCCGGCCAGCGCTGCTGGAAGGTGTCCTCGTCCGAGCCGTAGCCGACCGCCGTGGCATAGTTCAGCAGCGCATCGACCCACACGTAGATGACGTGCGACTCGTCCCACGGCAGCGGGATGCCCCAGTCGAAGGTCGAGCGGGAGATGGAGAGGTCCTTCAGACCCTGTGACACGAAGGAGATGACCTCGTTGCGCGCCGAATCCGGGCGCACGAAGTCGGGTTGCGTCTTGTACAGCTCGAGCAGCCGATCCTGGAACTCGCTCAGCTTGAAGAAGTAGTTCTTCTCCTGCAGCAGCTCCAGAGGCTTGGAATGGATCGCGCAGACCTTCAGTCCCTCGAAGGGGCCAGTGCCGTCCACGATCTCGGAGTCGGGCTTGAACTCCTCGCAGCCCACGCAGTACAGCGCCTCGTACTCGCCGGCGTAGATGTAGCCGCGGTCGTAGAGGCGCTGGAAGAACACCTGCACGTTCTTCTCGTGGCGCTCCTGAGTGGTGCGGATGAAGTCGTCGTTCGCGACATCGAGAGTCTCCAGCAGCGGGAACCAGGCCTCGCCGACCAGCTTGTCGACCCACTCCTGCGGGGTGACGCCGTTCGCAGCGGCCGCACGCAGCATCTTCTGGCCGTGCTCATCGGTGCCGGTGAGCATCCAGGTGTCATCGCCCGCCTGTCGGTGCCAGCGCGACAGCGTGTCGACGGCCACCGTCGTGTACCCGTGGCCGATATGCGGGACATCGGACGGGTAGTAGATGGGCGTGGTGATGTAGAAAGATTCGCCAGCGGGCATGCTGTCGATTCTAGGCCGGAAGCGGATGGCGGGTTGCCCCGTGACTGGTGCTGCGTCTTCGCCGCGGGAGCTTGTCGAGTGCACGGGATCTCGTCGAGCGCACGGGATGCGCGCGCGAACTAGCCGTGCACTCGACGGGAAGCCGTGCACTCAGCGACGAGTGGCGGCGAGCGCGGGGTTTGGAAGAGACGTCGTGGGATGCTCTGTGCATGGATGCCAGTGACGAGCCCGACTGGGTGATCGATCTGGCTTCTCCTCCCGTTCGACCTACGGTCGAGCAGGCGGCGCTGCTGGCGGAGCTTGAACGTACGCTCGCGAGATTCGGATCACGGCCCGCCGATCCTCATGTGATTGCCGGTGTGGTCGCTCCTCTGGTGCACGGTCTGCATGCGTCAGGCATGACGGCGAACAGCATTGCCGCGCACAGCCGGATCCGCCCCGAAGGCGTCGACCGCATCCTGGCCGAAGACTTCAGCGACGAATAGGGTCGCAGTACGTCTCGAGGGCCCGCGCGTCATAGGCAGCGCCGATGCGAACGTCCTTCACGCCACCCCCATTCGCCGAGTGCACCGGTTGCTGCCGAGTGCACGGGCTGTTCGCATCGAGTTCCCGTGCACTCGGCGGGAGGGACGGGCATCAGCGGGCATCAACGGGCGGCGAGCGCGGCCTGGTAGAGATCGCGGGAGCTGAGGCCGGTGGCGGATGCGACCTCGGCGCAGGCGTCTTTCAGACGCGTGCCGGATGCCACGAGAGCCTGCACCTGTGCGAGTGCATCGTCGGCGGAGACCGCGAGAGGAGCCGCGCCTTCGACCACGACGACGATCTCGCCCTTGACTCCGGCCTCAGCCCAGGCCACGAGTTCGGCAGCCGTGCCGCGACGCACCTCTTCGTAGAGCTTGGTGAGTTCACGGCACACCGCAATGCGGCGATCGTCACCGAAAGCAGCACCCATATCGGCAAGAGACGCGGCGAGACGCGAGGGAGACTCGAAGAAGATCATCGTGCGCGGTTCGGATGCCAGCATCCGCAGCGTCTGGCTCCGCTCCCCTGACTTGCGCGGCAAGAAGCCCTCGAAGGTGAAGCGATCGGTGGGCATACCGGAGATCGCCAGCGCCATCAGCACGGCGCTCGGGCCGGGAATCGCTGTGACTGTCGCACCGGCGTCGACCGCGGCGGCGACCAGGCCGTAGCCGGGATCGCTCACGGCCGGCATTCCGGCGTCGCTCACGACCACGATGTCCTGATCGACGGCGAGGGCGGCGAGCTCGGCTGCCTTGTGCTTCTCGTTGTGGTCGTGCAGGGCGATCAACCGCGGACGGTTCTCGATGTTCAACGCGCGCAGCAGCCGCTGGGTGGTGCGGGTGTCTTCAGCCGCGACCACTTCGGCGTTCTCGAGCACTTCGATGAGCCTGCGCGATGCGTCGCCCAGATTACCGATCGGGGTTGCCGCGAGGATGATCATTCGACCAGCTTAGGCGGCGCGATTCAGGTGAGCACCCGGGGTGATTGCCTAGGCTGGGCTGGTGAGCCTGCCCCCTGCCCCGCTGCCGCCGCTGGATGCGCGCATGACGCTGTGGGAGCGGTTGCGAGACCGGGTGATGGCAAGTGGCTCGAGAGCGCGGATGCTGGCGTGGCTCGCCCCTGTGGCCATCACGATGCTGGCGATGGTTCTCCGGCTGGTGAACCTCGGGCATCCGCACGAGATCATGTTCGACGAGACGTACTACGTCAAAGACTCGTGGTCACTGTGGAACTTCGGCTACGAGGCCAAATGGGGCGATGGGGCCGATGCCGCGCTGCCCGACGGCGGTGTCTCAGCACTGCAGACGACGGCCTCGTACGTGGTGCATCCGCCGTTGGGAAAGTGGATCATCGGACTCGGCATGGTCTTGATGGGTCCGGGATCGAGCTTCGGCTGGCGCTTCACGACCGCGGTCCTCGGTTCGCTCACCGTGCTGCTGGTCTACCTCATCACGCTGCAGCTCACGCGCTCGCGCACGGTCAGCACGATCGCCGGTGGCCTGCTCGCCATTGACGGCCTCGGGATCGTGATGAGCCGCATCGCTCTTCTCGATGGCATCCTCACCTTCTTCATCGCGCTGGGATTCCTGTTCGCACTGCTGGACCGAAACCGCACGATCCCGAAAATCGACGCGGTGCTGGCCGATACGATGTCGGCGGATGCTGGCAGGGCCGACGACGAGCCCCCGAACCTGCGGATCACCGGCCCCGTGCTCTGGGCGAGACCGTGGCTGATCGCGGCGGGGGTGGCCCTCGGCGCCGCATCGGCTGTGAAGTGGTCGGGCTTGTACGCGCTGGCCGTGTTCGGCTTGTACGTCGTCGTCACCGATGCGCTGGCCCGGCGGCGGGCCCGCATTCTGCTCTGGCCGACGGATGCTGCGTTTCGCCAGGGCCCGGCGTCGTTCCTGCTGCTGGTGGGCCCCGCTTTTCTCACCTATCTCATCTCCTGGACGGGCTGGCTGGTGACGGCCGGAGGCTACGACCGGCAGTCGGATGCGAACCCGCTGATCGCCCTGTGGAACTACCATTCCTCGATGCTGGGCTTCCACGTCGGACTCGACAGTCCGCACCCCTATGCCAGTCCGGCGTGGCAGTGGCCGCTGCTGCTGCGTCCGACTGCTATCTGGGTGGGCGATGATCCGACGCCGTGCGGTACGGACCACTGCATCGCCGTGATCTCGTCGGTGCCGAACCCGCTGATCTGGTACGGGGGCGTCGCGGCGTGCGTGTATCTGCTGTACCGGTTCATTCGCGGGCTGATCGAGCGTCAGTCTGTCGGCGCCACGTACACCTTCGCACTGGTGGGCCTGCTGGCCACCTACGTGCCGTGGCTGCTGTTCCCCGAGCGGACGATCTTCCAGTTCTACACGATCGCAATGATGCCTTTCGTCGTGATCGCGCTGGCCGTCGCCCTCCGCGAGCTCGCGGGCCGATCGACAGAGCCGCTGCATCGCAGACAAGCCGGTCAGCGGACCGTCGCCGTCTACCTGATCGTCACCGTCCTGATCTCGGTGTTCTTCTATCCGGTCTGGACGGGCGTGAGCGTGCCATACAACTTCTGGCTCATCCATACCTGGCTGCCCGGCTGGATCTGAGCGGCGCGCGTCGCCCCGTTGGTCGCCAGCGACGCTCGCGGTCCCACCATCCGGGTCCTCGGATCTCTGGCGTCCCGTGTCGCATGCGGACCTGCCAGGCAGACAGATGCAGCGTGCGGTGGTGATGCCAGCAGAGCGCGACGCCATTGTCGGTGTGGGTCGGCCCGCCGCGGGCATGGTCTTCGACATGGTGGATTTCGCACCAGGTCGCGGGAATCGTGCAGCCGGGAACGATGCAGCCGCCATCGCGGGCGATGATGGCACGCCGTTGCAGAGAATTGAAGATGCGGGCCGAGATCCCCAGGCCGACGATGCGTCCGCGATCGTCGAACAGCACCCGCTGGATGCCGCCCGCACAGCCGACCTGCGCCGCGACACGCATCGGCACGGGAGCATCGGCCCCATCGACGTGCGCCCAGCCGCTGCCTACGGCGTAGTCGGATGCTGAGACCGTGACGAGCAGCGTCGGTGCCGCTCCTCCGAGGTCGGGCAGCTCACCGCCACGGGCTGCGGCCATCAAGATCGTCGCGAACGTGTCGTGCATCTTCTGCGGGCGGGTGCGGTCGTCGATGGGTGCGAGAGACTCCTCGCCCTGAGCGTCAGCCGAGTCCACGAAGTGCACGCCATCAGGCGTTGCCACCGGGCCGACGCGCGGATTCAGCAGGCTGTCCAGAAGACGATTGAGCTGCGCAGCAACCTCAGGCAGCAGTTCGCCGCGCAGCGGTACGCGGCCATGACGCACCGCGCCCATCCAGAGACCGCGCTCGTGGCTTGCGGCACCGTCTGAAGGTTCTGCGCCGTCAGGGTCGAGGTATGCCACGAGTACATGGGAAAGTTGCGCA
The DNA here is from genome assembly GCF_900163815.1 of Microbacterium esteraromaticum. Classification (GTDB taxonomy): domain Bacteria; phylum Actinomycetota; class Actinomycetes; order Actinomycetales; family Microbacteriaceae; genus Microbacterium; species Microbacterium esteraromaticum_B. The sequence goes on from NZ_FUKO01000020.1 coordinate 112,301, forward strand.
AGCTCATCCGGAGTCGGCGCGGGCGCAACGCGGGCACCTGCCTCAGCATCCGCCTCGCCGTGGTCTCCGCGGGCGAATGCCGCGAGCTGCCGGTCTGCCTCGACGCGTGTCTCGTGCGCGATGCGTCCGCGACTGTTCTCGAGCGGGCCGGTCGCCGCAAGAAAGCCGTCGATGCCGATCGCCCCCTCGTTCAGGGCGAGACGCAGCTGCTCGAAACGGGCCGGCAGGAACGCACCATCGGTGATCCCGCGAGTCCGCGCGCCGCACCCGGCGGCCTTCACCAGGCGACGCGCCCGCGACCGGTCGATGCGCAGCACCATGGCCAACAGGTCGGCGGGGGTGCTGCATCCGTAGGTCGACGTCAGACGCTCCGCGCGAAGACCCTCTGACCGTTCACGCACCTGCGCGGTCGCCTCGACCTGTGCGGCATCGATCGTGCGTTGCACGCCGCCCGTCACGTCGAGCAGGCGCATCACCTCGTCGTCTGGCAGGTCGGCGATCTCTTCACACGCGAACGCCTCGCCGAGCACGGCGGCGAATTCCGCCTGCAGATACTCGAGCCGATCGACAACGCTGTTCATACCTACTATTCAACTGAAGGCCACCGACATTCGAACGAAGATTCGGGCCAAAGCTTAAACCCCAGGTTGAATCAACTTTCGCCACCCCGCAAACCCCCACCGACAATAGACAGATGCCTTCTCCCAACGGCTTCGAGCACATCGTCCGCGGCGACGATGTGCTGATCATGCACCACGGCACCCGTGCAGCCACACTCCGCGGCGCGAAGGCCGCTGACTTCCTCGCGCGCGTCGACTCCGAAGATCCGCAACTGCTGATGGCACGCCTGACCGGAAACTACCGGCGCGGCAACGAACGCACCGCCCGTCAGCATCCGCGAAATCACGACTGAGCGAGTTGCTCACCCCACGCGGCGCGCACGGCGCCCAGCGCTTCTTCCAAGCTAAGCCCCGCAGACGCCCCGACGAAAGCCTGCGCTGCGTCGCGCACCGCATCCGGGATCGCATTGCCGCCACGCACACGAGTGCCGTGTGCACGGCTGCTCTCGATGAGGCCGTCGTCCTCCAACGCCGCGTATGCCTTGGCCACCGTTCCCGCCGCGACACGCAAGTCAGCGGCGAGCTGACGGATTGAAGGAAGTCGTTGCCGATCGCTCAGAATTCCGGATCGGATGCTATCGGCGATCTGCGACCGGATCTGCTCGAAGGGTGCGACGGCACTGGTGGGATCGACGGTAATCATGGCGTCGCACCGAATGTCTCGGATGCAAATGGTGTCATGCGCGCCCCGATTCCGGCTGCGGTGAGCCCAGCCACTGTCACGCTGACTGCGCTGGCCAACAGCGCCACGACGCCCAGCGTCACCAGGCCATAACCCGCCACTAGCCACAACGCCGAGGTCTCATCGAGCACGGAGCGGAGGATGGCAGAACCCGCGATGCAGGCTATGCCGCCGAGCGTGAAGAGAATGGCACCGGTGGACAGCCCGAGGATCGTCTCCCCCGTCCGGCGCCGCCATTGCGCGTCGATATGCGCATCGTCCGCAGAGGGGAACGCGGGCGTCGAGCTGATCCGGTGCAGCGCCGCTGCCGTCGCGATGATGAGCACGACAAGCGAGATCAGCGCGGGGATGCCGTAGAACCAGCCCGGATACGGCGATGCCATGTGACTTGCGTGGGGCGACTCGAATCGGATCACCCGAGACCAGCCGCCATTGTCATCATCTGCCGCCGTGAGGCCACCGAACACGACCACCAGCAGGAACAGCACAGCAGTCGCGCCGAACATCAGCATCCGCCGACGGGGAACGACCGAGCGCAACGAGCGCGGAATCAACGTGGCGGCACGAACCTCGCCCTCAGCCACCGGGACGATGCGCGGCGGCATGGCGGAATAGACGGCGATGCCGGCGGCCGCCGCAACCAAAGAGGCGACGTTGAACACCTGGCCAAGCGCAGACCACCTGAGCCCGGCGACCGACAGTGAGACAAGCACCGCGATCGCGACCAGAACAGCGATGACTGCCCGCCGCCGTGCCGCTTCGATCATCGGCACCACTCGCGGGGACACCGCAATTCCGCGGCGACGACGGCGTGTCGCAACCCAGACGATGACCACCGCGACCACGATGGGTAGAACGGACAAGATTGCAGCGATTCCCGACATGACGCCTCCCTGGTGTACCAACAAGACGGTACACGGCGGCAGGCGCGTGTGTCAACGAGTTAGTACAGCGTTCCGCCGATGCCCCTCATCGAAGTTCGGGCGCTTGCCCAGCATCCGCCCGATCGCGAGCACGATGCCGACGACGATGAGGCCCACGAGCATCCCCACCACCGCCGAGACGGCAGTGTCGCCGAGCCAGACGACGAAGCCGCCGAGCGACGCCAATAGCTCCGCGACACCGTGCAGCAGATCGGAAAGCACCGGCCAGCCGACCTCACCCAGGTTGACGATCACGAGGTGTCCGCCGACCCACAGCATCGCGACGGTGCCGATGACGCTGATCACGCGGAACACCGCTGGCATCGAGCGCACGATGCGCGTGCCCGTGTGGCGCACCCGTCGCACCGGGCTCTTGGCCATCTTCAGACCGACATCGTCGATCTTCACCAGCAGCGCGACGACGCCGTACACGGCCGCAGTCATCAGCACAGCGATCACCGAGAGCACGCCCAGCGTCTGCCAGAACCCCATGTTCCGGTCGAGGCTCGCCATGGAGATGAGCATGATCTCGGTCGAGAGGATCAGGTCGGTGCGGATCGCGCCCCAGACGAGCCGCTTCTCGTCGCGCGCGCCGGCTTCGGCGTGTCCATGACTGAAGCCGAACCACTCCAGCACTTTTTCGGCGCCCTCGAAGCACAGATACGTGCCACCCACGATCAGCAGGAACGGCAGCGCCCACGGGGCGAATGCGGTCAGCAGCAGCGCGATCGGGATGATGATGAGGAACTTGTTCGCAATCGAGCCGAGCGCGATCCTGCCGACCACCGGCAGCTCTCGGGCTGGCGACAACCCCTGCACATACTGAGGCGTGACCGCCGCATCGTCGATGACGACACCGCCGGCCTTTGCCGACGCCTTCATCGCGGCGCTCAGGATGTCGTCGACGACCGCCAACAGACCAACCGACATGCGCTCTCCCCCGTGTCTGCATCCGTCGCTCGGCGAGCGGATCGGATGAGGCTTGCGGATGCCGTCGATGCGCCGGCCCCGTCAGGCAACGCTACTGGGTACGAGGTCAGCGCGTTCGCTGCACAGCCGCAGCATCCGACACCGGCAGCTGACACACGAACGCACGGCAGTCGTACACGGCGCCGTCGACGGCATCCTTCCCGTCGAACAGTTCGAATCCGGCATCGGCGAAGCCTTTGGCCTGCATCGGCGTCACCACGGTCACGATGTCGGCTTCGACTTTTCGCGCGACCTCAGCGAGTGTGCTTGTCGGGTCGGATGTCACGGCTATGACCTGCCGCGGCGGCTCGGCGATCCCGGCCAACACGCGCAGCAGCGCGCCGAACGCCAGCGGCTGCGCGAGCGCCCGCGACGCGAGCCCCGCCGCGATGTCTTCGGCCTGCACCCGATGCGCATCGCCCGCTCCGAGTCGCCAGGCTGTCAGATGCGCGGATGCCCGGGCTGCCGCACCCGAGGGCAGATCGCCATCGCTGTCATCGCCGGCCTGCGGGATGCCGTGCGCCACCAGCACCGGGTCAGGCGTGACGTCTTCAGCCAGCAAGCTGACCGCAGTCGATGCCCACGACACGTCACCGGTGGCGAGCGCGAGTGCCAGCAGTCCTTCTGCGAACAGCCCCAGGTCGGCCACGGTCGCGACAGCCGTCGCCGCGACTCCATCCAGTGACGAGCGCACCAGCGATCCGTCCGCACCGCGATTCCTTGTCAGCACGGCGTTGGCTGCTGCGGCGGCAGCATCCACCCACTCCGTCTCACCCAGCTGCGCACCCGCCCGCGCGAGCGCACCGATCGCCATGCCGTTCCAGCCGGTGAGCACCTTGCCGTCAACCGTCGGCGGCTCCAGTTCCGCACGTCCGGCAGCATCCCGCCGGTAGTACCCGCCCTCGTTTCGCTCCCCGTCGATCCACGACTCCGAGTCCTGTGCCGCACCGAAGCCGCCGCCGTCGCGGCGGAGAACCGTGAGCAGGAAGCCGGCGATGCCGCGCACGATGTCCTCGCCCCCGGCGTCGAGCGCAACGTCCATCAGTTGCGCGTTGTCGGTCAGCATCCGCTCATAGTGCGGCACGGTCCAGTCGCGCTGGGTCGCGTAGCGGAAGAACCCGCCGTCGACGTCGTCGCGCAGCTCTGCATCGGCCATGGCGGTGAGGGCACGGCTGGCGGCGTCAGCAGCCCCCGCGAGCGGATGCTGCAGAAACCGCAGCGTCGTCGCCATCGGGAACTTCGGAGCGCCGCCGAACCCGCCGAACTGACGATCCTCGCGATCAGTGATCGACGCGGCCGCGGTCTGCAGCAGCTCCGCGTCCGGCAGCGGAGAGACGGTGCGGATCGCCGCTTCCTGCAGAGCCTCGGCGACAGCATCCGCCGAGGCGAGCACCTCATCGTGACGTGCTGTCCACGCGTCGCGCACGGCCGCGAGCACCTCACCGAACGCGGGCATCCCGCCGCGGGCCTCCGGCGGCCAGTAGGTTCCGGCATAGAAAGCGCGACCCGCAGGCGTCGTGAAGACGGTCAGCGGCCAGCCCAGGCTCGGAGTGAAGGCGGATGCCGCCGCCATGAACGCAGCATCCACATCGGGGTGCTCTTCGCGATCAATCTTCACCGGCACGAAGCCGGCGTTGATCTCTGCTGCCGTTGCCGGATCGGAGAACGACTCGCGCGCCATCACGTGACACCAGTGACAGGTGGAATAGCCGATGGAGATGAGCAGCGGCACGCCGCGCTCACGCGCCTCGTCGAAGGCCGCCTGCCCCCACGGATGCCAGTCGACAGGATTGTCGGCGTGCGCGCGGAGGTAGGGACTGAGCGTCTGTGCCAGCCGGTTCGTCATGCCTTCACGCTACCCGGCGGGTCCGACACTCGACACGACGCCCACACCCCTACTTAGCGCCGAGACCCCCAGCTACGGGCGTCCCCATCCGGGGGTGTCGACGACAGCTGGGGGTCTCGGCGAAGGGGGTCTCGTCGAAGGAGGCCTCCGCGAAAGCGGCGTGGGCTCAGTTGAACTCGTTCGGGTGCGTGCCGACGCGGCCCGAACCGTCGAGCGGGTCGAGTGCGTCGATCGCCGCGATCTCGGCATCCGTCAGCGTGAAGCCGAACACGTCGAGGTTCTCGCGCAGACGCTCGGTATGCACCGACTTCGGGAACACGATGTTGCCCTTCTGCAGGTGCCAGCGCAGCACGACCTGCGCGGGGGTCTGACCGTGGGCGGATGCCGCGTCAGCGACCGCGGGGGTGCCGAACAGGTCGTACTTGCCCTGCCCGAGGGGGCCCCAGGCCTCAGTGCGCACGCCGTGCTCGGTGCCCCAGGCGACGACCTCGCGCTGCTGGTAGGCCGGGTGCAGTTCGATCTGGTTGACCGTTGGCACGACGCCGGTCTCGGCGACGATGCGCTCCAGGTGCTCGACGAGGTGGTTCGAGACGCCGATGCTCTTGGTGAGGCCGGCCTCGCGCAGCTCGATGAGCTTCGACCAGGCGTGCACGTAGTTGTCCTTCGCGGGAGTGGGCCAGTGCACGAGGTACAGGTCCACCTGCTCCAGGCCGAGCTTCTGCAGGCTCTCGGCGATCGCCGCACGCGGCTCATCGCCGTCGTGGCGGTCGTTCCACAGCTTCGTGGTGATGAACAGCTCTTCGCGCGCGATACCGCTCTTGGCGATCGCGGCGCCGACGCCTTCTTCATTGCCGTAGATCGCGGCCGTGTCGATGTGCCGATAACCGACTTCGAGCGCTTCGCTGACCGCGCGCTCAGCGTCGTCAGCGGGCACGAGGAAGACGCCGTAGCCGAGCTGAGGGATGCTGTTTCCGTCGTTGAGTTCGAGAGTGGGGATCGTCATGTATCCACCCTAGAGCCTGTCATGACAGGCGTGGGCCCCGAGTCGCCGCTTGGGCGCGGCTCCGCCGCCCGGCGCGCGGCTGACGCGGCCACTTGCTCCAACGGCCCCTTCCCGATCAGCATCGACCACACTGTGGCCAGCACGACGAAAGCGATGGCCGACCACGCCCACAACTCCCCCGAGGCCGGCATGGAACCAATCGGCCCGACGAGCACCCAGTACGAGATGACATGAAGGCTGTACACGGTCAGCGGCATCGATCCGACCGCAGCCAGTGGCAGCAATAGAGCGCGAAGTGGGCGAGCGGCCAGCAGGCACAGCCCGATGACGGCGATGGCGAAACCTCCCGAACCCACGATCTCCGCTGATCCACCGGAGTGCGGCTGCACGCTCACGACGGCGTCGAGCATGCCCGCCAATGGCTCGAAGCCACGCACCTGCTCGAGATACGACTCCCATCCGCCCTCGGGATCGGCATCGTCCCAGGACCCCTCGTTATCGCTGCCAGGAATCACGCCGTCCTCGGGATAGCAGGTGATGTACCCGTCGCGGAAGTCATCGCAAACCATGCCGCTGAAGTCAATGTCATCAGATGGAACGCCCAGATCAGCGGCACTGCCGCCGTTTCCGCTGGCAGAGGCAATCGACGACGATGACCATGACGATGACCAGGACCCCTCGTCACCCATACCCCCGAGTGCGGCAGTTGCAGCGGAGCCGGCTCCGTATCCGACTGCGGCGAGCGCGATGCCGATCAGCAGCAGCAGCGCAGCGGTGCGCACCTCGGTGAGTCGCATTCTGCCGATGACCAGCCCGGCCAGCATGAGCGCGAACCACACGGTGATCGGATAGGTGCCGAACAGCACGAGGGTGACGCCGGGCCCCTGTGGTCCGAGCAGAACCGCGTAGAGGCCCGCAAGAACGACCGGCGCCACGAGCGCAACGGCGCCGGCGACGATGAGAATCCGGGTGGTGCTCCAACGCACACAGGGCACGGCCACGATGTAAAGAATCCCGTACAGGGTGAGCACGACCGCTATCGGCGTGTTCAGCAGCTCGAGAAGCAGCCCGATGGCGAAGATCACTCCGCCGCGTCCGAGCAGCTGCAGCCGGATTCGCGGGAGCGACTCCGCTGCTGCGCGGGCACGGCCTGTCATCAACGAGATCGACACCCCGGCGAGTACGGCGAACAGCAATGAGGAGCGACCGTGCACGAGAGCGCCCCACGTCTCAGGTCGCAGGAGCTCCAACTCCGAAGCTGCACCGAAATGTGCCGCCATCATGCCGAACACGGCGAGGGCGCGAGCGACGTCGATGCCCATCAGCCGCGGCGCGCGACCGAAGTCGCGCCACCACGCGCGCGCACGCAAAAGCGCTGGCGGGTTGCGCCGATCCGAGCGAGGGATGCCAGTCGCACCGGGTGCGGCGTCAGTCTTCACGGATAGATCCTAAGCTCATCCCCGCGCGCAGACACGTACGATGAAGGGCTATGTCTTCGCCGGTCATCACCTACCCGCCCGAGCTGCCAGTATCCGCCGCTCGCGGCGAGATCGCCGACGCCATCCGTGATCACCAGGTCGTGATCGTCGCCGGCGCCACGGGATCGGGCAAGACCACGCAGCTGCCGAAGATCTGCCTCGAACTCGGGCGCACGAACATCGCGCACACGCAGCCGCGCCGACTCGCCGCCCGCACGATCGCCGAGCGCGTGGCGGAAGAGCTGCACGTCGAACTGGGCGGGCTCGTCGGCTACAAGGTGCGCTTCACCGACCAGGTATCGGCCGACACGAAGATCGCGCTGATGACCGACGGCATCCTGCTCAATGAGGTCCATCGCGACCGGCTGCTGCGCCGCTACGACACGATCATCATCGACGAGGCGCACGAGCGCTCACTCAACGTCGACTTCCTGCTCGGCTACCTGCGGCGCATCTTGCCGGAGCGCCCGGAGCTGAAGGTCATCATCACCTCGGCCACCATCGATCCGGCGAGCTTCGCGGCGCACTTCGCCGACGCCGATGGTGAACCGGCACCGATCATCGAGGTCTCCGGCCGTACCTTCCCGGTCGAGATCCGCTACCGTCCGCTGATCGACGATGACGCTGGGCCGAAGGGTGCCGGGTCGAAGCATGCTGGACCGGTGAGCCCGTCGAACGGACCCGAAGACGAGGTCTCAGCGATCGTCGCAGCGCTGCGCGAACTCGACCGCGAAGCACCGGGCGATGTGCTCGTGTTCCTACCCGGAGAGGCCGAGATCCGGGATGCCGCCGACGCGGTACGCGGCGCCTATCCGTCGACGACTGCGCCGGTCGAGGTGCTTCCCCTCTACGGCCGTCTCTCGGCCGCCGAACAGCATCGTGTGTTCGAGCGCCCGTCGAAGGGACAGGGCAGTCTGCGCTCATCCCGTCGCGTGGTGCTGGCCACCAACGTCGCCGAGACCAGCCTCACCGTGCCCGGCATCAAGTACGTCATCGACACCGGAACCGCCCGGATCTCGCGCTACAGCAGTCGCTCCAAAGTGCAGCGACTGCCGATCGAGCCGGTCTCGCAGGCGTCGGCGAATCAGCGGTCGGGCCGCGCCGGACGCACGAGCGACGGCATCGCGATCCGGCTCTACAGCGAAGACGACTTCGAACGCCGCCTGGAGTTCACCGAGCCGGAAGTGCTGCGCACATCACTGGCATCCGTCGTGCTGCAGATGCTCTCGCTCGGTTTCGGCGACATCAGCGAGTTCCCGTTCCTCACCCCACCGGACTCACGCGGCATCAAGGCCGCATTCGACCTGCTCGGCGAACTCGGCGCAGTCACGATGCAGCGCGGCGCGGGCTCGAAGCTCACCCGCATCGGGCGCGACCTGGTGCGGATGCCGATGGACCCGCGTTTCGCGCGCATGCTGGTGGAGGCGGCTCGTCCTTCGGCTGGCACAGGCACCCACGGCGGCGGTCAGGTGCTGGAAGACGTCATGGCGATCGTCGCGGGGCTGTCGATTCAAGATGTCCGCGAGCGCCCCTCGGCCGAAGCACCCCAGTCGGTGCGTGATGAGGCCGAACGCTCGCATGCGCGGTTCACCGACCCGACCAGCGACTTCCTGGCACTGCTGAACCTCTGGAACCACCTCCGCGAGCAGCAGCGCGATCTGGGTTCCAGCGCCTTTCGACGGATGTGCCGCAGCGAGCATCTGAACTACGTGCGCGTGCGCGAATGGTTCGACGTGCATCGCCAGTTGCGCTCGCTCACCAAGGGGCTCGGCGAGAAGCGCGACAAGAGCGAGAAGCAGGACAAAAGCGAGAAGAGCGGCGACGCGCGCTCCTCCGGCGCCGCGGATCCGGATGCCATCCATCGCTCGATCCTGGCCGGGCTGCTCTCGCAGATCGGCATCCTCGACGAGCGCACCACGGCGAAGGGCGTGAACAAGACGCCCTCCAAGGAGCAGAAGCGACGCATCGCCGAGTATCGGGGCGCGCGCGGCATCCGCTTCTCGATTTTCCCGGGTTCCGGGCTGCGCAAGAAGTCTCCACAGGCGGTGATGGCCGCCGAGATCGTCGAGACCTCGCGCACGTTCGCGCGCACGGTCGCAGCGATCGACCCGGCCTGGGCCGAAGCGCTTGCCGGCGACCTTGCCAAGCGTCAGGTCACCGAGCCGCACTGGTCGAAGGATGCCAGCGCCGCTGTCGCCTACGAGAAGGTGACGCTGTTCGGGGTGGAGATCATTCCCAAGCGCCGCGTGCAGTTTGCACGAATCGACCGGCCGGGCGCACGCGAGCTGTTTCTGCGTCACGCCCTCGTCGAAGGCGAGTGGGACCCGCAGCGCATCGACAAGCGCGTCAGCGCGTTCTGGCGCGCCAATGCCGAACTGCGCCGCCGGCTGGAGAAGCTCGAGGAGCGCGAGCGCCGTCGAGATATCCTCGCCGGCGACGAAGCGGTGTTCGCGTTCTACGACGAGCGCATCCCGCACGAGGTGTTCGACGTGCGCTCGTTCGAGAAGTGGTGGCGGGATGCTCTGCAGCAGACCCCGAAACTGCTCATCATGCGCGAGAGCGACCTCATCGACGATGAGGGGCGGGCAGACCAGAGCGAGTTCCCCACGCGCTGGACCCAGGGCGATCAGGTGCTCGGCCTTGCATACCGGTTCGAACCCGGCGCGGAGGACGACGGCGTCAGCGTGGTGATGCCGTTGGCCCTGCTGCAGCAGGTGCGCGACACCGGCTTCGACTGGCAGGTGCCGGGGCTGCGCGCCGAGCTCGTCACCGCGCTGCTGCGCGCTCTGCCCAAGGCCATCCGCCGTCATGTCGTGCCCGCGGCCGACTGGGCGGACCGGTTCGGTCAGGAGCTCGCCGACGAAGGTCCGGAACGACACGGTGGCGTGCCAGCGCTATCACTGAAAGAGGCACTGGCAAAGCGCATCCAGCCGCTGGCCAACCAGCGCGTCTCCGCCGACGATTTCGATGACGAACGGGTGCCCGGTCACCTGCGCGTCAACTTCCGCGCGGTGGATGAGCGCGGCCGCGTGGCGGGGTCGGCCCGCGATCTCACCGAGCTGCAGCAGACCCTGTCGGGTCGCTCGCGCGAGAGCGTCGCGCGGTCGCTGCGGCCGTCGCTCTCTGGCGCTCCTGCCGCGAACCCGCTGCAGGGCCCGGCTAAGCTCGCGGAGCTGCGCGCGCCGAAGGGCCCCGCCCTCGAACAGGACGACCTCACCGACTGGACGTTCGGCGACCTCCCCGAGCTCCTCGACACGAAGGTCGCCGGCGGAACCGTGCGCGGCTACCCGGCGATCGTCGACCGCGGCAAGACCGTCTCGGTGCGGGTGGAGGCGACGGCGGATGCTGCCGCATCCGCCACCCGTGACGGTGTGCTGCGCCTGGTGCTGCTGAACGTCCCCTCACCCTCGTCATACGTGCAGAGCCACCTCACAGCTCCCGAGAAGCTCGCATTGGCGGCATCGCCCTACGCAAATGTCGCAACTCTTATCGAAGATGCCCGCACCGCGGTGGTGCGCGCACTGATCGAGGAGGCGGCGGGCCCTTCGACGAGCGCAGCGACCCAGGTGCGCACCCGAGCCGACTTCGAGCGGGTGCGCGATGCCGTCAGCACCGCACTCGTCGATCGCCTGTTCGCCTATGTCTCGCTGGTCGCCCGCATCCTCACGAAGAGCCGCGACGTGGAGCGCGGCATCAAGTCGCAGAACTCGCTCGCGCTGCTCGGCCCGCTGAACGACATCCGCACGCAGCTCGGCGGTCTCATCCGTCCCGGCTTCATCTCGGCCACCGGAACCGAGCGCCTCGCGCATCTCCCCCGCTATCTGGACGGCATACTCGACCGGCTGAAGACGCTGGAGAACGATCCGGGCAAGGACCGCACGCGGATGACCGAGTACGAGCGCATGGCGACGGCGTTCGCGGATGCCGGAGGCACGATCCCCCTCGCCCCCGATGCTCCCGCATATCTGGTCGACGTGCGCTGGCTGCTGGAGGAATACCGGGTGAGCATGTTCGCGCAACGACTCGGCACCGCTCAGCCCGTCTCGCCGCAGCGCATCATGAAAGCCCTCGCGGCCCGCGCCTGACACGGATGCCGATAGCCTGGCCGCATGGCTCGCGCAATTGCTTATACAGAAATCGGGACGCCTGACGTCCTCCAGCTCATCAACATTCCCGTGCCGGTTGCCGGCCCGGGTGAGGTCGTCGTGGGCATCAACGCTGCGGGCGTCAACCCGCTCGATGCGAAGCTGCGCCGCGGCGCACGTCCCTCAGCGCCGATCACGGAGCCCCGCCGCGTCGGATTCGACGGCGCCGGAGTGGTGACCGAGCTCGGCGAAGGCGTCACCGGCTTCGCGATCGGCGACCGCGTCGCGATCAACAACGTTCTGGGCACCTACGCCACGGCCCTCGCCGTGCCCGTGGAGCGTCTGGTCAGGCTCAGCGACGGCGTGACGATGGCCGAGGGCGCCGCTCTCGGCATCCCGATCGGCACGGCCTATCAGTGCCTGCGCTCGCTGAACGTGAGCAAGGGCGACACCCTGCTCGTGCACGCCGGCTCCGGGGCGGTCGGCCAGGCTGCCGTGCAGTACGCCACGCTGTGGGGCGCGACGGTCATCGCTACGGGCAGCCCCGCGCGTTTCGAGCAGCTGCGCGCACTCGGCGCCATTCCGGTCGCTTACGGCGACGGCCTCGCCGACCGGGTCCGCGAAGCCGCCCCGGAAGGCGTCACAGTCGCGCTGGACTGCATCGGCACGGACGAGGCCATCCAGGCCTCGCTCGAGCTCGTCGAGGACCGCGACCGCATCGCCACGATCGTGCGCGGCCCGGATGCTGCCGAATTCGGCATCCGCGCTTTCTCCGGCGGCAGCCCGATCCCCCTCACCGATGAGGAAGTCGCATGGCGCGACGAGGCGATCGCTCTCACCGTCAACCTCATCGAGGCGGGCGATTTCCAGATCGAACTCGGTCCGGAGCTGCCGCTCGCCGAAGCCGCACGCGCTCACGAGCTGATCGAGCAGAACGGGGCCCGCGGGAAGATCGTTCTGGTTCCCTGAGTAGCGGGCGCGAGCCGCGGGCACGCGGGGAAACACGGCGCAACAGTTCGACACATCCGACGCATCGACTCGCGAGCATCCGCATGATGGTCACATGTCCTTTGCTCCTGATGATCTGTACGCCGTCGCCTGCGGCTCACGCGCATGACCGGCTTCGCAACGGCGCAGGTGCAGGCCGGTCACAGCGTCTCCTCGGCAGCGATCGGCGCCATCCCGCCGATCCATCAGACGGCGGCGTACGAGTTCGCCTCTCTCGCCGAGGCCGCTGACCTGTTCTCGCTACGCAAGCCGGGCATCATCTACGGCCGCAACGCCAATCCCACGCAGCAGATCCTCGAAGAGCGCGTCGCCCGTCTGGAAGGCGGCGCGAGCGCGGTTGCCGTGGCCTCGGGGCAGGCAGCGGTCGCGATGACGCTGCTTGCGCTGGCGCACCGCGGTGGGCACATCGTCGCCGCACGCCAGCTCTACGGGGGCACGGTCGATCTGCTGCAGGAGACACTCGACGACTTCGGCATCGGAGTCACCTTCGTCGACCAGGACGACATCGATGCCTGGCGCACCGCGATCACTCCGCAGACGCGCGCATTCTTCGCCGAGTCCATCGCGAATCCGATCGCGCAGGTGCTCGACATCCGCGCGGTCGCCGACATCGCGCATGGCGCCGGCGTGCCGCTGGTGATCGACAGCACCGTCGGCACTCCGTATCTGATCCGGCCGGGCGAGCACGGCGCCGACTTCGTCGTGCACTCGGCGACGAAGTTCCTCGCCGGGCACGGCAGCTCGCTCGGCGGTGTCGTCGTTGATCAGGGGACGTTCGATTTCGGAGCGGATGCTACCCGCTGGCCTCAGTTCACGCAGCCGTACACGCGCTTCGGCGATCTGGTGCTCTGGGAGCGCTTCGGTCAGGGGCAGGCGTTCGCCGTGCTGGTGAAATCGAAGTACGTGCACGACCTCGGCCCATCGATTTCGCCGTTCAACGCCTGGCAGATCCTGCAGGGCATCGAAACCCTCGATCTGCGGGTCGCCAGGCAGAGCGCCACGGCGCTGCGCATCGCGGAGCATCTTGCGCAGCATCCGGCCGTCTCCCGCGTGCACCATCCTGCACTCGCTGGCAACCCTTGGCACGACCTCGCCGCACGGTACCTGCCCCGCGGCGCGCCGTCGGTGTTCTCCTTCGATCTCGCCGGCCCCGACGACACCGCCTTCGAGCGTGTGGCGGCGGTCGTCGATCGACTTGAGGTTTTCCGCTTGGTGGCGAATATCGGCGATGCGCGCAGTCTCGTCGCACACCCTGCATCCATGACTCATTCGCACTTCACGGCGACTCAGCGGGCCGACGCCGGGATCTCGCTGAGCACGATTCGCCTGTCGGCTGGTCTCGAAGACCCGGCCGATCTCCTCGCAGACCTCGACCATGCGCTCGCGCACGCTGACGTTCGCCCCGATACGCTGGAGACATGACCGGACTTCGCTGGGGCATCCTCGCCACGGGCGGCATCGCCGCTTCTTTCGCATCAGATCTGCGCACCGCTGGTCTCGACCTCGTCGCCGTGGGCTCGCGATCGCAGGAAGCTGCGGATGAGTTCGCCGCCCGGTTCGACATTCCGCGCGCGCACGGCTCGTACGAAGACCTGGTCGAAGACCCTGAGGTCGACATCATCTACGTGTCAACCCCGCATCCGATGCACCACGAAGGCGCCCGTCTCGCCCTGCAGAACGGCAAGCATGCACTGGTTGAGAAGGCTTTCACTCTCAACCAGGCCCAGGCCGAAGACCTGCAGCAGCTCGCGAAGAAGAACGGCCTGCTGGTGATGGAGGCGATGTGGACGCGCTACTTGCCGCATATGATGCGCCTGCGCGAAATCATCGCCGAAGGAGTGCTCGGCGAGATCCGCGCCGTGACGGCCGATCACACCCAGCTGCTCCCCTCTGACCCGACGCATCGCCTGAACGCACTGGATCTCGGTGGCGGCGCACTGCTCGACCTGGGCATCTACCCGATCTCGTTCATCTGGGACGTACTGGGAGCACCGACGTCGGTCCAAGCCACCGCCCGGATCATCGAGACCGGAGCCGATTCCGAGGTCGCCACGGTGATGATGCACGAGGGCGGGGCGATCTCCACGAGCCTGTCGTCGTCGAGGGCCGCGGGGCCCAACACCGCCACCGTGATCGGCACGAAGGCGCGGGTGGAAATCGATCGCTTCTTCTGGGCGCCGAGCGTGCTCCGTGTATTCGACCCCGACGGTGAACTCGTCGAAGAGTTCGATGGACGGATGCGTGACGGAGAGGCTCGAGGCATGCACCTCGAGGCGCTCGCGGCAGAGCGTCTGGTGCGCAATGGCGTCCTCGAAGGTGACATCCTGCCCATCGCAGAGAGCGTCGCGATCATGGGCACCCTCGACGAGATCCGCCGCCAGATCGGCGTCGTCTACCCCAGCGAGAGCTGATCATTTTTCACGTGAGGAAGCACTGATGACCGAGAGCAACACGGGCCGCGTCGCCGTCTACCTCGACTTCGACAACATCGTCATCTCCTGGTACGACCGAGTGCACGGCCGAAACGCCTACGGCAAGGATCGCCAGCGGATCACGGACAACCCGCATGACACCGAGGTCGCCGAGCGGCTGAGCCGAGCGATGATCGAGGTCGGCGCGATCATCGACTACGCCTCCTCGTTCGGCACGCTGGTGCTGACTCGGGCGTATGCCGACTGGTCTTCGCCGGTGAACGCCGTGTATCGCTCGCAGCTGGTCGCCCGCGCCGTCGATCTGGTGCAGCTGTTTCCCGCTGCGGCTTACGCGAAGAACGGCGCCGACATCCGGCTTGCGGTGGATGCCGTGGAAGACATGTTCCGTCTGCCCGACCTCACGCACGTGGTGATCGTCGCCGGCGACAGTGACTATGTCCCGCTCGCGCAGCGCTGCAAGCGACTCGGCCGCTACGTGATCGGCGTGGGCGTCGCGGGGTCGACGGCGAAGTCGCTGGCTGCCGCATGCGACGAATTCGAATCTTACGATTCACTGCCGGGTGTCGTGCGTCCGCCGAAGCAGCAAGCTGCGGCACCGGCAGTCGCCGCGACTGCACCCCCGGCCAAAGCGCCCAAGGACTCCCCCGAGACCAAGGATGCCAAGGACACCAAGGACAAGCCGGAGCCGAAGCGCGCGACCAAGACTCGCAAAGCACCGACCGCGAAGGCCGAAGAGAGCAAAGCAGACGAGAGCAGGCCGGACGACAGCAAGGCGGACGAGGCTTCCACCGAGCAGAGCGAAGCGACGCAGCTGCTGGAGCGCGCCCTGCGCCTCGGCCACGACAAAGCAGGCGCCGACGAGTGGTTGCACGCCTCTGCGGTGAAGACCCAGATGCGCCGGATGGACCCGTCGTTCAGCGAGAAGGCGCTCGCCTACCGGTCGTTCAACGACTTCCTGCGCTCACGCGATGAGATCGCGGAGCTTGAGGAGAGCGGGCACGAGCGGCTCGTCCGGCTGCGCGAGACCTGAGTGTAGTTGTACATCACAACGAGCGTGGGTCACCGCGAGCGGAGTGTTCGCCATGAGATCGAGACTACGAACGCCGTGCAGACTCCGACGATGCCGTAAGCGAAGCGTGGATCTGTGGCATCGGCAAGAATCCCGGTGAGCAGGCCGGTGATGACGCTGGACCCGGGCAGCGCCATCGCCCAGATACCCATGACGCGCCCGCGGATGCCGTTCGGCGTTGTCAACATGACGAAGGCGTTTGCCCGAGCGATGAACCACATCGATGCGCCGCCGACCAGGGCCATTCCAGCGAAAAGCAGAGGTAGCGTTGGCGCAGCCGCGGCGGCGATGACGGCGATCGCCAACCCGACCGCGAGCGCTCGCACTTCACCGGCACGTGGCACCAGCGGCCCGGTCGCGGAGAAGACGGCACCGGGCAGCGCGCCAAGCCCGAAAGCTACCGCCAACGCGCCGTACGTGCCTCCATCAGCATGAAACACATCGGCCACTACCAGCGGGATCACAACCGCTATGTTGAACGATGCGGCGGCGCCCACCGCCAGCAGGAGCGTTGACCGGACCGCACCGGTGCGCACGACGAACTGCCACGGGCTCAGAAGTTCGGTTGCAGGGGCCCGATGCGCGTCAGCACCAGCACCAGCTCCTGGGGTGTGGAACGGGCTACTCACCGCACTTGCGGGCTCCTGCACGTTCGGCAGATAACGCAGCCTGGTGAGCACGACCATCGACGGAATGAACATCAGTGCGTTGAAGGCGAAGCACCAGCCAGGGCCAGCGACGACCAGCAGAGCGCCCGCGACGGCCGGGCCGAGCACGCGGGAGCCGTTGATGATGACCTCGTTCATGCTGACCGCACTGGTGATGCGGGCACGCCCGACGAGGTCCAGCACGAACAGCTGACGAGCCGGATTATCGACGGAGAACGCCAGCCCGTGTGCTAAGGAGAGAGCGAAGAGCAGAACTAGAGTCTCCGCCCCGGCGAGGGTCACCGCGGCGAGCGTGGTCGCCACAGCCATCTGCGTGGTCGCCGTCACCAGTAGCACCGACCGACGTGAGAACCGATCCACAAAGGTTCCGGCGAAAGAGCCCAGCAGCAGCGTGGGCAGCATCATCGCCGATGTGACCACTCCCAGCGCAAGGCCGTCACCGCCGAGATCGACCACCAGCCAGGCCAGCGCGACGATCGAGGCCGCCCCTCCCGAACCGGAAAGCAGCTGCGCGAGACTCCACTGCCGGTACGGCACGATCTGAAGGGAGCGGAACGAGCGTGTCAACGCTTCCACCGAGAATCGCGATCGCAGCTCGCGCCGCCACCCGTCGGGCTCTGAGCTACTGATTGCTGAATGCCGCGTCGAAGGACGCTGTCGGCTTAGGCCACAGCAGTGAGCGAACGTATTCGACAGCCTGGCCAGCGCCATGCAGGCGGTCCATTCCGGCGTCTTCCCATTCGATCGAGATGGGACCGGAATAGCCGATCGCATCCAGTGCGCGGAAGGCGTCTTCCCAGGGCACGTCGCCGTGTCCGGTCGAGACGAAGTCCCATCCGCGTCGCGGGTCACCCCACGGCAGGTGCGATCCGAGCACTCCGGCGCGGCCGTTCTGCGGGCGCATCCGTGTGTCCTTGCAATCAACGTGGTAGATGCGGTCCTTGAAGTCCCAGATGAATCCGACCGGATCGATGTTCTGCCACATCATGTGCGAGGGATCCCAGTTGAATCCGAAGGCCTCACGATGGTCGATCGCTTCAAGTGCACGGATGCTGGACCAGTAGTCGTAAGCGATCTCGGACGGGTGCACCTCATGCGCGAACCGCACGCCCTCACCGTCGAAGACGTCGAGGATGGGGTTCCAGCGTGCAGCGAAGTCGTCGAAGCCGTCCTCGATGACAGATGCCGGAACCGGCGGGAACATCGCGATGTACTGCCAGATCGAAGAACCCGTGAAGCCGACGACCGTCTCGACGCCCAGCTTGCGGGCGACCCGCGCTGATCGCTTCATGTCCTCCGCAGCACGCTGGCGCACGCCTTCGGCGTCGCCATCGCCCCACACATAGTCGCGCACGATCGCCCGGTGCCGGAAGTCGATCGGCGAATCGCACACCGCTTGCCCGGCGAGGTGGTTGGAGATCGCGAAAACCTGCAGGCCGTGCCGGTCGAGGATCTCTCTCCTGGACGCGACGTAGGCATCGTCTTCATCGGCACGCTTCAGATCGAGATGGTCGCCGGATGCTGCGATCTCCAACCCGTCGTAGCCCCATGAGGCGGCGAGCCTGGCCACTTCCTCAAACGGAAGGTCGGCCCACTGGCCGGTGAAAAGCGTGACGGGATGGGTGCTCATGTCGTGCTCCTTCGCGATCTATGCCGTGACTTCGGAGAGCCAGCGGGCGGTGTGCTGCGCGCTGGCGACCGGGTCCATGCTGGCACGGTCCACCTCGATGATGACCCATCCGTCAAATCCATCGGGCAATGCCTGGAGCGTGCCGACTAGATCGAGGTGGCCGAGTCCAGGCTCGAGGTACAATCCGAGGTCAGTCGCCTGCGCATAGGTAAGACCCTCCTGGCGGGTACGGCGGGCGATATCCAGGTCGAGGTCCTTCAGGTGCAGGTCCTGCACGCGATCGGACCATTTGGTGATGGCATCGATCGCGCTGATGCCCGCCCACTCCAGATGTCCGATATCGAAGGACGCGCCCAGCCGTTCGGCGCCGATGCTGTTGAGGACATGCTCGTACTCGTGCTCGGTCTCGATCCAGGTGCCGACGTGGTTGTGCAGGCCGGGGCGGACGCCTTCGACGTTGAGCACGTCGACGGCTTCGTCGATCAGGTCAGTCAGCTCGTCCAGCCGGGCCTCCGAGAAGTCGTGTCCGATCGCTGGCTTCTCCCAACGGCTGGCGAGGTAGTTGACCTCGGCGGCGAGGAAGATCGTGTTCAGCCCGAAGTAGTTCGATTCCTCGGCGCGGCGGCGTACGCCGTCGAACCAATGCGCGCGCTCGAATGAGCCCTTCTCGAAACGGTCGCCGTGATCGCTCATCAACGGCACCTGCACATAACCAGGTGCGAGCTTCAGGCCGGACTTCTCGATCATCGCTGCGAAGTTCTGCAGCGTCTGGGTCGCGAGTACTTCCATCATCGTCGCGTCGAAGCCTGCGGCCCGGATCTCGCCCAGTACCTCGGGGTAGTCGGCCACGAAAGTCGGGTCCGCGAAGCGCCAGAGGCTCGCGCTGTTCGGGTCGCTCGGGTCTTCTTTGATGTTGATCCACTGGATGGCGTTCAGTGCGAAGCGGAGGTCTTTGATCTGCATGTCAGAACCTTTCGGGAATCACTTCAGGCCCGCTGTCGCGACGCCCTGGATGAAGTACTTCTGGAGGAAGAGGAAGAGGATGAGAATCGGCAGCAGCACGACGAGTGCTCCGGCCAGCAGCATCCCGAACGAAATGCTGTTGGATGCCTGCGAAGCCACCGAGAGTCCCACCGGTGCGGTGTACGTGCTCTGCGACTGCGCCACGACCAGTGGCCACAGGAAGTTGTTCCATGAGGCCAGGAACGACAGAATGCCGACCGTGGCCAGTGCCGGGCCGGATAGCGGTAGGAAGATGCGGAAGAAGATCCGCGGCTCACTGGCTCCGTCGATACGCGCCGCTTCCATCAGCTCGAACGGTACGGAGTAGGCGAACTGCCGCATGATGAACACCGACAGCGGTGCGATCAGCACCGGCAGGATGATAGCGGTCAGCGTGTCGACCAGTCCCATCTGCACGATGATCACGAACTGCGGTACGAACAGCGCCACATACGGGATGATCATCGCGACGATCACCAGCGGGAAGATCGCGCCGCGACCACGGAAGCGGAGCTTGGCGAGCGCATAACCGGCCATCGCGCTGAAGAGCACGTTGCCCAGCACTGCGGCGACCGACACGATGATGCTGTTGAGCATGTACGTGCCGAAGCCTCGCTCTGCGAAGAGTTGAACGTAGTTGCCGATCTGTAGCGATTCCGGCAACCATGCTCCCGGATTCGAGAGGAACTCGGCCTGAGTCTTGAAGGATCCGGAGATCACCCAGACGAACGGCAACAGCATGAAGATCGTGATCACGGCCAGAATCGCATACAGCACGGCCTGACGAACCGTAGATGTGGTCTTCACTCTTTCGGCCTCAGCATTCTGAACTGAATGATCGCAACAAATCCGACGAGAATCAGCAACAGCACCGATCCCGCCATGGATGCTGCGACATTGCCGAATCCGAACTGCTCGTATACCCACAGCGCCATTGAGCGTGTGGATCCGAGCGGCCCTCCTCGTGTGAGGAGATACGGCTCCTCGAAGATGTTCAGAAACATCACCGTCATGAGCACCGTGACCAGCAGTGACGTGGGACGCAGCAGCGGCAGCACGATGGACCAGAGTCGACGGATGGCGCCTGCCCCATCGGTGGAAGCGGCCTCGAGCACTTCTTCGGGGACTGCTTGGAGACCGGCGAGGAACAGGATCATCGCGGTACCCGCCGTCCGCCAGATGCCCATCATTACCACCGTCGTCACGGCCCAGGCCGGGTCCCCCAGCCAGTTCGGCTGTGGCAGACCGATCGAGCCCAATGAGCTGTTCACCGGCCCACTGATCGAGAACGCGTACTGCCAGATGACCGCGGCCGCCACGATATTCGTGATGACCGGGATGTACACGGCGGCGCGGAACATCGCGCGGAGCTTACGGATGCCGTTGTTCAGCATCAGCGCGAGGGACAGCCCGAGTGCCATGCTGAGCGGCACGCACAGCACGACGAAGAGGATCGTGTTGAGGAAGGACGACTGGAAAGTTGCGTCTCCAAGCACACGGGCGATGGTGTCAAGGCCGACGAAGTTGACATCGAAGGGGTTACGAATGTCCTTCGCCTTCATGTCCGTCATGCTTGCCCCGACCGCCAGCACAGCCGGAATCGCAGTGAACACGGCGAAGATCAGCAGGAAGGGGACGAGGAACAGCCACCCCGTGACCGCTTCAGCTCGCGTCCCCTCGCTGACGCGGCGGCCATCGCCGCGAGGGCGCTTGCGCGCCCCCGGGACGATGACTATTCGAGTGGATGTGGTGGACATCGGACTAGTTGCCCGTTCCGATCTGCTCCGCCTGCTTCTGCGCGTCTGCCAGAGCATCCTTCGCGGATACACCCCCACGAACGACCTTCTCCATCTGCTGACCGATCATGTTGCCCACCTGGGTCCAGGTGGAGACAGGAGGACGGTTCACACCGGATTCCAGCGACTCGCGAACGACATCAAGCAGATCACCCTGCAGCGCGGGGTCGTCCCAGGCGGCCTTCACTGCTGGCATGTTCTTGAAAATCTTGTACCACTGCACCTGCTGGGCCGGTTCGGACATCCAACGCGTGAACTTCCAGGCAGCATCCTTGTTGGCACTGTCGGACGGCACCATCCAGCTGCCGCCGCCCATGCTGGAACCGGAGTCACCGCCGGGGCCGACGGGGTTCAGAGCGTAACCGATGTGCTCCGCACCCCAGCCCTCGCCATTCGCATCATCGAACCAGGAAGCGAACCAGGGGCCGGCATCCCAGATCGCAGCGTTCTTGCCCTGCGTCATCCACGGCACGGTATCGAGGAACGCGGGCCCATCCTGCGAGGCGTAGCCGTCCTTCATGAGACCCGCCCAGAAGTCGAGCGCCTCGACGTTCTCGGGGGAATCGATGGTCCACGTCGACAGATCATCGCTGATCATCGCGCCGCCGTTCTGCGCCGCGATGACCGCGAGCTGTTGTGCGGTGTACTGGTCGTAATTGGCCGAGAGCGAGAGCGGGTACTCCACTCCGCTGGCCTTGAGCTTCTCGGCGAAATCGATGACGCCGTCCCAGTCCTTCGGCACTTCCGCGCCCGCGGTCTCGACGAGGTCGGTCCGGTACATGAAGACGTTCGCGTAGGCGTACCACGGCACGGCGTACGCGACGCCATCGACCACGGAGTTGTTCCACATCGAATCGTAGAAGTCGCTGGCTTCGACCAGACCGTCAGGAACGGTGTCGAACCCATCTGTGGCGATCAATGCCGACTGCGTCTCGGTGAACGCGTACAGCAGGTCGGGTGTCGTTCCCGCGGTGATCGCCGCAGTGAGCTTCGACTGGAACTCCGCCTCGGGGACCTCCGTCATCTTGATCTCGACGTCGGGGTTGTCCTTCTTGAACTCCGCGAACATGTCGGGCAGCTTCGCCCCATCGGCGCCCTGGGTCCAGACGTCGAGGTTTCCGGTCGCAGGCTTGGTGTCGATGGCAGCGGTGTCGCCTCCTCCGGTGCCGCCGGGGCCGGGGTCAGCGCTGCGACCGCAGCCGGTCAGTAGCAGTGCGCTGGATGCGACCAGTGCGATTCCGAGCAGCGTTGCACGGCGTCGCGAGGAAAAGGGTGTGGACATCGCGATCATCTCCTTGGTGGTGTGGTGGTGCAGGTGGTGGATATTGCAGGTCAGATTTCCGCGCTGATGGCTCGCGCGATGCGGACAGAGAGGATGGCACCTGTCAACGTCGAGTTGCAGGTCAACGCGGTGGGCACGACGCCGTTTCCAGCGAGGAACAGGTTGGTGAAACCCCAGACGCGCCCGTCTGTGTCAACGACACTGGTGCCGTCATCGGCGACACCCATCCGGACGGTGCCGGTGTAGTGCAGAGATGCGCCAGGAGGCTGCACCTCGCGATACTCCTGCGGGAACGTGCCTAGCGCGTTCGCAGCAGCCTGTTGAACATCCTGCATCCGCCGGATCTCGTCCAGGTCGTTGTCCGAATACGAGAAGTGCACGGTCATGTGCGGCATGCCCAGCTCGTCGACGAGGTCGTCCGAGAACTCGATGCGGTTCTCCGGGCGAATCTCCGTCGAGCAGTACCAGCCGACGCTGAGCATGTGCTTGCCCTCGAACTCGCGCTCCATGAGCTGGCCATGCATCGGCCGGGCCGCACCGATGGACGGGCTCCAGAGCGAATCGATGAACGGCTCACCGGCTGGGGGCTGCAGCACGTCAGCATCGCTCAGACCGAAACGTGCGGCATCGATCTCCACCTCGCCGTCGATCGACGCGTGCTCGTTCAGCCGCACCCCGAGAGCATCAGGACGGATGCGGGATGCCCAGAGCAGCTGCGGCGTGCGCAGCGCATCCGCTGCGATCAGGAACCGGTCGGCGCGCACCACTTCGTCCACGCCGGTAGCGAGGTCGCGCAGTGCAAGACCCGTGACAGTCGAACCGTCGTGTTCGATCTTCGTGACCAGCAGCCCCGTTCGCAGCTCGACCGCGGGCGCGCCGCCGTCGAAGACGAAGGGCGCGATGTCGCGAGGCCCGGTGCGCGCGAAGGGCTTCCCGGCACGTGCGACACCGCCCATCGGCATGTATCCGAACGAGCGCTCCGGGTCGGGACTGGGCACGACTTCGCGCAGGGCATCGAAGATCGGCTGCGTGAAGGGATTCTCCACATCGGGGATCAGCGGGCCCACTGAGGTGCGCAGCAGCCGGCGAGCCGTCTCCTGATCAGCATCCCATTCTTCACGCGGCAGGAAGTCTGGAATCTCCGCTTCATAGGGCCATGGCGTCGCCGCGGTCCAGTGCACGCCCATGCCGCCGACATTCCACGACACGGATCCGCCCGGGAACTCCGCGAAGTTATGTCCGAAGAATGCGGCGGGGAACACGCCGGTGGACTGCGGGTTCCAGGCGTCGCCATCGATGGCGTTCATCGACGCTGCGCCCTTGACGTACTCGATCTGGCGCGCACGACGCATCAGGTCGTTGTACGAGGCGTTCATCGCAGACTCATCTGCTTCGACGAGGTGCTCGCCGGCAACGTCGGTGATCGCGCTGCCGGCTTCGATGACTAGGATCTTCGCCGAAGGCGAATGCGTGTGCACCTGTTCGGCGATGATGGCGCCGTTCGGCCCGGAGCCGACGATGACGAGATCGAAGTTTTCGGCCATCTCATGTCCTTCTTCATGTGCGTTCATGGTTAGTCAGTGCCAGGAGTCGTGTCGACCCAGCGCTCCTCATCGGCGGCAAGAAGCACGGCCTCGGTCAGCGCAACGGCGCGAAGTCCGTCGGCAAATGTGGGGAGACCGTCGGGCTGCTCGCCCTGAATGGCCGCATAGACGTCGGCGACGAAAGAGTTGAATGCATCCTGATATCCCTGTGCATGGCCGGCAGGCACATTCGAGAATCGAGCGACTCCCGGGTGCGCGGTCTGCGGGTCGCGGAAGATCTGACGGTTGCCGTTGCGCTGACCGACCCAGAGTTCCTCCGGGCGCTCCTGATCGAAGCGAATGCTCTGATGCGCGCCATGCAGTTCCAGCGTGAGCGCGTTCTTGCGACCCGCGGCCATCTGCGAGATCAGCAGAGTGCCGATCGCACCGGATGCCAGCTCGGCGAGGATTGCGACCGCATCCTCATTCGCCACGGCATGTCCACCGCGCTCGTCGTATACGCGTCGTGTTCGCGCGGTCAGTCGCACGATCCGCTCCCCCGACACGAACTCCAACAGGTCGCACAGGTGCGAACCGATGTCGGCGAACGCGCGTGAAGGTCCGCCATCGGCCGACGTGGCGCGCCAGTCGTCATCTCCGGGAAGCAGCATCCAGTCCTGCAGATATCCGCAGTCGATCGTCAGCAGCGCACCGATCTCGCCCGCGGCGACGCGTGCACGCGCTTCACGGACCATCGGGTGGTATCGGTACACGAAAGGAACAGCTGCGACGATGTTCTGCGCATCAGCCGCAGCGACAAGCGCACGAGCATCGACGAGCGTCGTTGCCAGCGGCTTCTCGCAGATGACATGTCGACCAGAGGCGATCACCTGCAGAGCAAGGTCCGCATGCGTGGCGTTAGGCGTGCAGATGTGCACGACATCGCTGGCATCCATGAGCAGTTCAGCCACGTCGTCGACCGACCGCGCGATTCCCAACGCATGCGCCGCCCGTTCTGCGCGCTCCGGCGAGGAACTGGCGAGAAGCTCCAGAGTCGCACCTGCGGCCCGCGCGGCGCGGCTGTGCACTTGAGCCATGAAGCCTCCGCCGAGGAAGCTGGATCGGATGATTCCGACCGCGGTGTCTGTGACGTCCGTTGTCATGTCAACGATTCTGACACAGATCGACCTACTTTTGCTAGACCAAAATCATAAGTTGTTCGTTGACACGCGAATGTCTGGACCAGTAGAAGCGAAAGCACCTGTGATTTACTGACTGCATGAGCGACGCCGAACGACTTTCCGCGGGTGCATCTCCGGGAGCTGGGGACATCGTGCAGCTTCTGCTGGACGGGCACGCACATACGAAGGCTGATCTCGTCCACCTGACCGGCCTCGCCCGCTCCACCGTCTCCTCGCGGGTGGATGCGCTCGTCGAATCGGGCCTGGTTTCATTCGCCGGAGAGGGTGCATCGACCGGAGGGCGTCCGCCGTCGCGCGTCGCGTTCAATCCCCGTGCCGGCTTGATCCTCGCGGCTGATCTCGGCGCCTCCCACGGCACAGTGGCCATCGCCGATCTCAGCGGGCATATCCTGGCGGCGCGGCGCGACGAGATCGATATCGCGGCAGGCCCGCTCGTCGTGCTCGATACAATCCTCGACGAATGGCGTCGCCTACTCGCAGACAATAATTTGAGCAGCATCCGCGTCGCTGGTGTGGGAATCGGCGTGCCAGGGCCTGTCGAGCATTCCACCGGGCGTCCGTACAACCCGCCGATCATGCCCGGCTGGGACCGGTTCGACGTGCCGGAGTACGTGCGCCGCAGCTTTGATGTGCCCGTTCTCGTGGACAATGACGTCAACATCCTCGCGCTTGGAGAGCAGGCGACCACTTTCCCCGACGCCACAAATCTTGTCTTCGTCAAGGTGGCAACGGGCATCGGCGCCGGCATCATCGTCGGCGGCCACTTGCAACGTGGTGCGCAGGGGTCTGCCGGCGACATGGGCCACGTGCGGGTTCCCCATTCTGCGGAATCGTCGCATGCGCCGGGCGAAGAGCGCGATCTCGAGGCCCTGGCCAGCGGCTCGGCGATCGCCGAATCCCTACGCGCACAGGGCCTGCCGGCTGAGAACAGCTCAGACGTGGTCGACCTGGTGCGCGCAGGAAACTCCACTGCCATCGACGCCACCCGACAGGCCGGCAGGGATGTCGGCGAGGTGCTGGCCACTGTCGTCAGCCTGCTCAATCCGTCGATCATCGTGCTGGGTGGCAGCATTGCCGGTGCCGGTGAGCATCTGCTTGCTGGCGTGCGTGAAGTCGTCTATCGACGGTCGATCCCGCTTGCCACCCAGCACCTGTCAATCGTTCAGACGCAGGCCGGAGAACGCGCCGGTGTCTTGGGCGCAGCCATCATGGTTATCCGCGAAGTGCTATCGCCCGCCACGATCGATGCAGCGATCGCCGCCGGTGAGCGTTGGAGCCGCTGAACAACGCGGCATCCGCACGGCCCACCGACCTTATGCTCCGCGAGGGATAGTCTCGAAGCATGGATCATGTGCCCCAGTCCCCGTACCTTCGGGCCCTGGGCCAGCAGCGGACGCTCCTGCATCCGGCGCTCCGCGCCTACTTCTCTGCGGTGCCGCGCGGCCAGGTCGGCATCGGTGAGGGCGTCTTCCACCGGATCGGCACTCCGCGACGCTGGCTCTGGCCGATTCTGCGACTGTTTCAGAACCGCGGCGTCGTCCACGCCGGCTGGCACGAGGACGTGCCGTTCACGGTGCGCAACCGCACGATCGCGAGCACAGCGATCGGTGTGCGCACCCTGCACCTGCCCGACGGCGATTGGACCATGAAGGATGCCGTCAGCGCGCATCCTCGCGGCACGGTCGTCGATCAGCTCGGCGAGCCGACCACGCTCGCCGTCTCGTTCGAGGTCTTCGTCGACGGCGACGCTCTGGCATTGCGCAGCAAAGCGGTCGGCATCAGGTGGGGTTGGCTGCGGATCCGCCTTCCGCGACTGATCGCACCGGTCGTCCGGCTGCGCGAGAGCGCCGAGAAGCAGTCCGGCCGCCAGCGTGTGGTGCTGACCGTCGATATGCCGCTCATCGGCCGTCTGTATGAATACGACGGCACCTTCGAGTACCGAGTGCAGGCGGGAGTCTGATGTCCAGGGTCGTCATCGGCGGTTCGACGGGGTTCATCGGGCGCCACCTGCAGCAGAAGTATCGAGCTGAGGGTCGTGAGGTCGTGACGGTCTCGCGCTCGGGCGCCAACCTGTCCTGGAACGATCAGGACGGCATCGGTGCGGCTGTCGACGGCGCCGGGCTCGTGATCGGCCTGGCAGGCAAGAGTGTCAGCTGCCGTTACACCCCGGAGAACAGAGCCGAGATCTTCCGCTCACGGCTCGACACCACGGCCGCACTCAGCACCGCCATCGCCCGTGCGAGCACCCCACCGCCGCTGTGGGTGAACTCATCGACCGCGACCATCTACCGGCACGCAGAAGATCGGCCGATGACCGAATCGACCGGAGAGCTCGGCACCGGGTTCTCGGTGGAAGTCGCCAAGGCGTGGGAGCGAGCGCTGTTCGCCGATGAGCTCCCTGAGACACGTCGCGTGGCATTGCGCACCGCGATCGTGCTCGGCGACGACGGAGTGCTCGGACCATTGCGCGGGCTAGCCCGGATCGGGCTCGGCGGCACGCAGCTCGACGGCTGGTGGCCGGTGACGAAGTCGCGTCGCGAGGCCGGTACCGCGCACTTCCCTGGTGCGCGCGGCGGTCGTCAGCGCTTCAGCTGGATCCACGTCGACGACGTCGTCGGGATCATCGACTTTCTGGAACAGCATCCGGAGTTGGCGAATGCCGTGAACGCGGCGACCCCGAACCCGGTCGACAACAGAGAGTTCATGGCGACAGTGCGTCGAGCGCTCGGGGTGCGGTTCGGCCCGCCGATGCCGCGGTGGATGCTGGAGATCGGTGCACTCGGCATCCGCACCGAAACGGAACTCATTCTGAAGAGCCGATGGGTCCTGCCCGAAAAGCTCGTCGACGCCGGCTACGAATTCCGGTATCCGACGCTGGGCGAGGCCATCCGCGCGTCGCTGGCTGTCGTCTAACCCGCAGAGCCCGCTGAAGACTCGCCGTTCTCCCGCTTGCGCTTCTCGATCTCCTGCCGCAGACGCCATTCTTCGATCTCGCGGTCGAGGTCGGCGATCTGCTCCTCAGTAGTGCGTGTGTCTGCCGGCACGGTCGGCACCATCGGCGCAGCCGTGCGCGTCGGCTCGGTATCACGGCTTCTCGCGGGCCGTCCGATCTGCAGGCCGCCCTGCGGATATTCGCGCCCGAGCGCGAACCACAGCGCCGCCCCGATGAACGGCAGCAGAATCACCAGCAGCAGCCAGACGAATTTCGGCATGTAGCGCACCTGCGAATCATCGCGACGGATGATGTCCACCAGGGCGAACACCATCAGGGCGATGACGAGTACAGACAGGAACGGCATGCTCTCAGAGTAGACGACCGCGCGGGCCGTCGGGCATCGTGGACTACTCCGCGCCGGTCGCGACCGGGAGCCCGGGCGTATTCGACCACGCGCTCCATGACCCGGGATAGACAGTCACGTCTTTGCCGATGATCGCTCCGGCGAGCGCGAGCTGCGCCGCGGTGATGCCCGACCCGCAGTAGGCGGCGACGGAGGCATCGGCATCCGCGCCGATGTCGTCGAAAGCCGCAGCGATGTCGGATGCTGAGACGAAGCGCCCATCATCGGTCAGCAGCCGCGCAATGGGCAGGTTCCGCGCCCCGGGGATGTGCCCCGCGATCGGGTCGAGCGGTTCGGTCTCGCCGCGGTATCGCTCCGCCGCTCGCGCGTCCACGAGCACACCCGACTCGGTCCACGCTCCGGCAGCCGACGTGTCGATGATCCCCCGGTCACCGGGAGACTCGAGCACGACGTCGCCAGCCGGAACAGCTGTCTCTCCGGTCTCACTCGCGCCACCCGCCGCGAGCCATGCCTGCCACCCGCCATCGAGCACGCGGACATCTTTCAGACCGGCGCGGCGCAGCGCCCACCATGCGCGGGATGCCGCCAGCATCCCGGCGCCGTCGTAGACGACGACAGACGCACCCTGGCGGATTCCCCACCGCTGCGCCGCTGCGGCGAGCGCATCGTGGTCGGGAAGCGGATGCCGCCCCTCGTGCGGTTCACCGTGCCGTGTGAGGTCGCTTTCGACATCGACGAAGACGGCACCAGGGATGTGTCCGGCGAGGTACTGCTCCCGCCCGTCGTCACGGCCGAGCTGCCAGCGCACATCGAGCAGGTGCACGTCGTCCAGGCGCTCGCTCAGCTCGGCGACCGAGATCAGAGGATTGCTGTCGCTCATGGCAGCAGGTGTCCTGCCGTGCGGAACAGCTCGTACCATTCCGGGCGTGTGAGCACGACGTCGGCTCCGGCCGCGGCATCCGCCACTCGCTGCGGCGTGGTCGTGCCGAGCACGACCTGCATCTGGGCGGGGTGCCGAGTGATCCAGGCGGTCGCGATCGCGATCGGAGCGACGTCGTACTTCGCCGCGAGCCGATCGATCACCGCGTTCAACTCGGCGTGCTTCGGATTGCCGAGGAAAACGCCATCGAAGAATCCTGCCTGGAACGGCGACCAGGCCTGAATGGTGATCCCGTTGATGCGGCAGTATTCGAGGATGCCGCCGCCGTCGCGAACAATGCCCTGATCCTCCCCCGCCATGTTCATCGTCACGCCTTGCGCGATGATCGGCGAGTGCGTGATCGACAGCTGCAGCTGGTTGGCGATCAGCGGCTGGGTGACAGCCGTGCGCAGCAGGTCGATCTGACGCGGCGTGTGGTTCGAGACGCCGAACGCCCGCACCTTGCCCGCTGCATCCAGCTCGTCGAAGGCGCGCGCGACCTCGTCGGGCTCGACCAGCGAATCCGGGCGATGCAGCAGCAGCACGTCGATGTAGTCGGTGCGCAGCGCCTTCAGCGAGCCCTCGACCTGCGTCATGATGTGCTCGTACGAGAAGTCGAACATCTGCTCTGTGGGAACGATGCCGCATTTGGTCTGCAGCGTGATCTCGCCTCGTTCCGCCGCGCTGAGCCCCAGCGCCGACGCGAAGCGGTCTTCGCAGACGTGCATGGCGCCGCCGTAGATGTCGGCGTGGTCGAAGAAGTCGATGCCCGCGGCACGAGCGGTGTCGTAGAGCTCGCGCACCTCGGCATCCGTCTTGTCAGGGATGCGCATCATGCCGGAGATGACGGCGGGGGCTGTGCTCTGCCCGAAGGCCACGTTCTTCATGTGCTCCACGGTAGCGCGCTGTCAGAATGACGGCATGCGCTTTCTCACCACTCCCGGCCCGGTCGTGCTCACAGGACGCCTCGTCGAACTCCGCCCGCTAGCCCGCGAGCACGTCGATGGCCTGATCGAGGCAGTGCAGGAGGGCGATCTGCATGAGACCGCCTGGTACACGTCCGTGCCCGCACCCGACGATGTCGCCGCCGAGATCGAGCGGCGCCTCGGACTGCTCGAGAAGGCTGAGATGGTGCCGTTCACCGCGTTCGATGCCGCCGGGCGCATCATCGGGATGACGACGTTCTACGATTTCGACGCCAGTGTGCCGCGCCTGCACATCGGCTACACCTGGAATCGCCCATCGGCCCATGGCACCGGCGCCAACGCGGAATCGAAGCTCCTGCTGCTGCAGCACGCCTTCGAGACTCTCGGCGTCTACCGCGTCGGACTCACCACGCAATGGGTGAACTTCCAGTCGCGCACGGCGATCGAGCGGCTCGGTGCGAAGCAGGACGGGGTGATGCGCGCGATCAGCCGGTACCGCAACGGCGCGCTGCGAGACAGCGTCGAGTACTCGATCATCGAGCCCGAGTGGCCCGCGGTGAAAGCGAACCTCGAGGCGCGACTTGCACGTCGCCGATAGCTCTCTCGAGCGCTAACGTGGGGATCATGAGCGCTCCGATCGATCCCACCACCACCACTGCCTGGACCGAGCTGTCGACCATCCGCGACACGTTCTCGCCTGATCTGCGAGCCTGGTTCGCCGACGATCCGACGCGTGTGGAGCGCCTGTCGCTGCCGGTCGCCGACCTGCATGTCGATCTGTCGAAGAACCTCGTCACCGATGAGATCGTCGCTGCCCTCGTGCGGCTCGCCGAGCAGACCGGAGTGGCAGAACGGTACGCATCGATGCTGACCGGCGCCCACATCAACACGACCGAGGACCGCGCGGTGCTGCACACGGCGCTGCGCCGCCCGGCTGGCGCCTCGCCCGCGCTTGTCGTCGATGGGCAGGACATCGATCATGACGTGCACGAGGTGCTGGATGCCCTCTCCGCCTTCGCCGATCGCGTGCGTGCGGGCGACTGGCTGGGTGTGACGGGCAAGAAGGTCACCCACGTCGTGAACATCGGCATCGGCGGATCGGATCTCGGTCCGGTGATGGTCCACGAGGCGCTCAAGCCCTACGCGGATGCGGGAATCGAAGCGCGCTTCGTGTCGAACATCGATCCGACCGACATCGCCCAGAAGACAGCCGACCTCGACCCCGAGACGACGCTGTTCATCGTGGCATCCAAGACCTTCACCACGCTTGAGACGCTCACCAACGCTCGGCTCGCACGCGAGTGGCTGTGGGCGGGGCTGGCAGCATCCGGCGCCATCGGCGATGACGACAAGAGCCGGACGGATGCCGTCGCGCACCACTTCGCCGCCGTCTCGACCGCGCTCGACAAGGTCGCCGACTTCGGCATCGACACGAAGAATGCGTTCGGCTTCTGGGACTGGGTCGGAGGGCGCTACTCCGTCGACTCGGCTATCGGCCTGTCGCTGGCGATCACGCTCGGCCCTGACCGATTCCGTGAGCTGCTCACCGGCTTCCACGCTGTCGACGAGCACGCGCGCACGACCCCGCTGGCGCAGAACGTGCCGGTGATGATGGGGCTGCTGAACGTCTGGTACACGAACTTCCTCGGTGCGCAGTCGCACGCCGTGCTTCCCTATGCGCAGCAGCTGAGCCGCTTCCCGGCGTACCTGCAGCAGCTCACCATGGAATCCAACGGCAAGTCTGTGCGCTGGGACGGCACCCCGGTCACGACCGACACCGGCGAGATCTTCTGGGGCGAGCCCGGCACCAACGGTCAGCACGCGTTCTACCAGCTGATCCACCAGGGCACGCGGCTCATCCCCGCCGATTTCATCGCCTTCGCGAACCCGGCCTATCCGCTGCAGGACGGCGACCGCGACGTGCACGGGCTGTTCCTCGCGAACTTCCTCGCCCAGACGAAGGCACTCGCCTTCGGCAAGACGGCGGAAGAGGTGGAGGCAGAGGGAACGACTGGCGCCCTCGTTGCCGCTCGCACGTTCAGCGGCAACCGTCCGACGACGTCGATCTTCGCCCCGGCGCTCACTCCGGCAGTGCTCGGCCAGCTGATCGCGCTGTACGAGCACATCACGTTCACGCAGGGCACCATCTGGGGCATCAACTCGTTCGACCAGTGGGGTGTCGAGCTCGGCAAGCAGCTGGCTCTGCAGATCGCCCCGGCGATCGACGGCGACGCCGATGCCATCGACGCGCAGGACGCTTCGACGAAGGCGCTGCTGGCGTACTACGCGGCGCACCGGGCGTAGCATCCGCCCGCGTGGCCAACTGATCCCCACCTAACGAGAAACCACTTCTCGCTCGAGAAACCACGTCTGAGGTGGTTTCTCGTGCAGGAAGTGGTTTCTCGCGGTGGGGCGCTGCGCGTCACGAGGCGGATGCTAGGCGCGGCGGAACTCCGACACCATCGGGCAGTCGAACGGGTCGCGCGCAGCGAGTCCGACCTCGTTCAGGTACTTGATGACGATCGCGTAGGAACGCAGCACCGTCGTCTCGGTGTACGGCACGTCGTTCGCGAGGCAGTAGTCGCGCACGACCTCGCGGGCGCGCGACAGGTTCAGGCGCGACATGCTGGGGAACAGGTGGTGCTCGACCTGGTAGTTGAGGCCGCCGAAGAGCGACGTCGCCCACCAGCCACCGGTCACGTTGCGTGAGGTGCGCACCTGCTTCGAGAAGAAGTCCAGTCGAGCATCGGGGGCGATGATCGGCATCCCCTTGTGGTTGGGTGCGAACGACGCGCCCATGTACACGCCGAACACGGCGAACTGCACGCCGAGGAAGGCGAATGCCATACCCAGCGGGAGCATCAGGAATACCGGCACGAGGAGAACGGCAAAACGTGCGGCGATGATGCTGATCTCTGCCCAGCGACCCTTCACTGGCTTGCGCTGAGCCAGGTGCATGAAACTCAGTCGGTGCAGGTTCAGCCCCTCGAGCGTCAGCAGCGGGAAGAACAGCCAGCCCTGACGCTGCGTGATCCAGCGGATGACTCCGCGAGCCTTCGCAGCATCCTCATCGAGGAACGAGATCGTGTCGATCTCGATGTCGGGGTCCTTGCCCACCATATTCGGGTTGCCGTGGTGCTTGGTGTGCTTCGAGTCCCACCAGGAATAGCTCATGCCGATCAGCGCGGCCAGCACCAGCGCGAGCTTGAAGTTCTTGGGTCCCGACGAGAGGATCTGGCGGTGCGCCGCCTCGTGCGCGAGGAACGCTATCTGGGTGAAGATGAGGCCGAGCGCGGCAGCGATGAGCAGCTGGAACCAGCTGTCGCCGAGCAGAATGAAACCGGTCACGCATCCGCCGAGAGCGAGCAGGATGCCGACCCCGATCAGCGAATAGAAAACGGGAGTGCGGCGCAGCAGCCCCATCTCGCGGATGACATGCAGTACGTCCTTGTAGGCACGTGCCATCGGGGGGAAATCAGCGTTGCCGGAATACGTCTGGCGAACCGGTCCGTAGTTTTCGGTGGTCGTGTCAACCTGAGTGAGGGAGATGGTGCTCTCCTATCGGTCGGAAGCCCTTGAGCCATGAGAAGCCAAGGGCAGTTGCCGATCGCTGATTTCAGCGTACGCGGGGGGACATGCGGCGTACGGCATACATCGAAGGCACCAATGCCGCACCTGTGGCAATCGTGTGAGCATTGTGTGAGAGTCGTCGTGTAGACCCTTTGTCGGCACGGTTGTGCCCTCGTTTCAGCGGCAGAGAACAGGAACACAATGACTCATCTTCACTCCCCGGTTCGGTGGGCCACCCTGGTCGGGGCTGTTGCCGTCGCCCTCGCGCTCAGCGGCTGCGGCCCGCTGCCGGCATCCGACAAACCCACGATGCCTGCGGCAGCAGACACACCGGCGCCGGCCCCGGAATCGGAGCCCGCGGTCGAGGACGAGCCTGAGGAGCAACCCGAGACCGTTCAGTCGCAAGAAGAGACCTGCGACTGGGACTCCCCGAAGCTCACAGGGGCAGCCGATGCCCCCGCTTCGCAGGAAGGCGAGCTGACGGATGTGCTCGTGGGAGCGTGGCAGCACACGCACACCGACGAGGGTGCGGGCTTCGAGCCGGTGACGAACGATCACCGGTACGTTTTCCCGGCCCCCGAGCGGATGCTGTACTGCCAGCATGTTCCCGGTGCCACTGACCATGCCGAGAACGCAGCGAACGTGGTCCTCAACGGCACGACGATCGAGCTTCCGGGCGGCAAATACGGATACACCGTCACGGCGTGGGACCAGGACACCATGGTCTGGGACAACCCTGTCGGCGGCGGATACATCTACCTGCTGCAGCGGCGCTAGGAGCGTTAACCAGGCACGGAGGCGCCACCGCGAGAGCGTCGGCCGTCAGCGATTGTTCGCGCGCAGTGCGAGGTACTGGTGGGCGAAGGCGATCGCCATGCCGCCTTCGCCCACTCCGGCGGCGACGCGCTTCACCGACCCCGATCGCACGTCGCCGATCGCGAAGACGCCCGGGATGCTGGTCTCCAGATCGAACGGTCGGCGGCTCTCCGCCCACCCCTCCGGCATCGCCGCATCCCCTCCGGTGAGGATGAATCCGTGACTGTCGCGGGCGATCGAAGACGGCAGCCACTCGGTGACCGCGTCCGCGCCGATCATCACGAACAGCACCGGCAGCGACCTCCGGACGGTCGCTCCGGTGGCCGTATTGGTCACGCCGACCGCTTCCAGATGGGTCTCGCCGTAGAGGGCGGTGATCCGGCTGTGTGTTTCGACATGAATGTCTTGGGTGTGCTCGATCTGGTCGATCAGATACCGAGACATGCTCGCTGCCAGTGACTCGCCGCGCACCAGGATGGTGACCGAGCGCGCGTGGCGCGAGAAGAACACGGCAGCCTGGCCAGCGGAGTTCCCACCCCCGATGATGATGATGTCCTGCCCCTGCGCGAGCGCAGCATCGCTGCGGGCGGCGCCGTAGTAGACGCCGTTGCCGAGGAACCGATCGACGCCTTCTACAGGCAGTGTTCGCCACTGCACGCCCGTCGCCATGATCACGACCGCAGCGCTGAGCGTGTCCTCGTCATCAAGGGTGATCGTGTGCACGGCGCCCGGGTCGAGGCACTCGGCGATGCGGGTGACGACGATCTCGGCGCCGAGCCGCTTCGCCTGAGTGAGTGCGCGACTGGCCAAGTCATCGCCGGAGATGCCGAACGGGAATCCGGTGTAGTTCTCGATGCGCGTCGATGTGCCGGCCTGCCCGCCGGGCGCGAATCCTTCGAGAACGAGCGTGCTCAGTCCTTCGGCTGCGGCATTCACCGCGGCGGTGAGTCCGGCGGGGCCCGCGCCCAGGATGACGACGTCGTACTCGCTTGCGGTCGGCTCGACGGCGAGGCCGACAGCCTCTGCGACCTCACGCATCGACGGTGAGGAGCGCCTTGTGCCATCGCGCAATTCGAGGATCGGGTAGGCGCTCGGGTGCGCGCCGGGCTCCGGCACGACGCGCTCGAACGTCACGTGGTTGCGCGTGAGAAATCCTGCCAGCTCGCGGACTGCGGCATCCACTCGCGGTCCGATCAGCGTCGCATCAGGGGTCGGCTGCTCGGATGCCATCTGCTGGAGCGAGTCCAGATAGCGCCGCGCGAGGCTCGCGATGAACGCTGGCACTGACGGCGCCATTGCCGCGAGTGTGTAGAACACCTTCGCATCGAGGCGCAGTATGCGCGTCGCACCCATCGCCCGGCCGCTGGCCGGAAAGTTCGTGCTCAGCGTCATCGGCACCTCGCCGAAGAACTGTCCGGGCTTGCGGCTGCCGATGACTCGCTCTTCGCCATTGACGACCTTGGTCAACTCAGCACGGCCCTCGACGACCACGAAGAGTGCTCGCTCATCACCCTCGTGCACGAAGTACTCCGAGGGGAGCAGATGGATGTCTTCGACGGTACTGGCGAGATATCCCAACGGCTCGGGCTCAAGGTCATGAAACGCGGGGATGCCGCGCAACTCGGTGATGGAGATCACATCATGAAGGTATCCCCGCGGATCAGGAGCGTCAATGGGATCCGCAGGCCAAGGACGGATGCTGCGCTGCCCCGCACCATCACAGTAGCGGCGACGCAGGGAAGAGGCCCGGATCTGCGCGAGTTCGCGGATCCGGGCCTCTGATCAGCTGGTCGCTGAAACTTCAGAGAGAGGCTCTTAGAAGTCCCAGTCGTCGTCTTCCGTTGCCTCGGCCTTGCCGATGACGTACGACGAACCCGATCCGGAGAAGAAATCGTGGTTCTCGTCGGAGTTCGGCGACAGGGCCGACAGGATCGCCGGGTTCACATTGGTGACCGTCGAGGGGAACATCGACTCGTAGCCCAGGTTCATCAGAGCCTTGTTGGCGTTGTAGTGCAGGAACTTCTTGACGTCTTCGGTCAGACCGACGCCGTCATAGAGGTCCTGCGTGTACTGCACCTCGTTCTCGTACAGCTCATACAGCAGGTTGAAGGTGTACTCCTTGAGCTCTTCGCGACGCTCGGGCGTCTCGTTCTCGAGTCCGCGCTGGTACTTGTATCCGATGTAGTAGCCGTGCACGGCCTCGTCGCGGATGATGAGCCGGATGAGGTCGGCGGTGTTCGTCAGCTTCGCCTTCGACGACCAGTAGATCGGCAGATAGAAGCCCGAGTAGAACAGGAACGACTCCAACAGGGTCGAGGCGACCTTGCGCTTGAGCGGGTCATCACCGCGGTAGTAGTCGACGATGATCTGCGCCTTCTTCTGCAGATTCTGGTTCTCGACCGACCAGCGGAAAGCCTCGTCGATCTCCTTCGTCGACGCGAGCGTCGAGAAGATCGACGAGTAGCTCTTCGCGTGCACCGACTCCATGAACGCGATGTTCGTGTACACCGCCTCTTCGTGCGGAGTGAGCGCGTCGGGAATCAGGGAGACAGCGCCCACCGTGCCCTGGATGGTGTCGAGCAGGGTGAGGCCCGTGAACACGCGCATCGTCATCAGCTGCTCGTCAGGGGTGAGCGTGTTCCACGACTGGATGTCGTTCGACAGCGGCACCTTCTCAGGCAGCCAGAAGTTGCCGGTCAGACGGTGCCAGACCTCAAGGTCTTTCTCGTCTTCGATGCGGTTCCAGTTGATCGCCTGCACGTTGTCGACCAGCTGGAGTTTCGGAGCGGGAGTCATGCGTTCGTCCTTTTCTAAGAATTCTCGATCAGAGAGTCACAGCATGCAGCTGACGCACTCCGACATGTCCGTGCCCTCGAGCGCCATCTGACGCAGACGGATGTAGTAGATCGTCTTGATGCCCTTGCGCCAGGCGTAGATCTGCGCGCGGTTGATGTCGCGCGTGGTGGCGGTGTCCTTGAAGAACAGCGTCAGCGACAAGCCCTGGTCGACGTGCTGGGTGGCAGCGGCGTACGTGTCGATGACCTTCTCGTAGCCGATCTCGTAGGCGTCCTGGTAGTACTCCAGGTTGTCGTTCGTCATGAACGGCGCCGGGTAGTACACGCGACCGAGCTTGCCTTCCTTGCGGATCTCGACCTTCGATGCGATCGGGTGGATCGACGACGTCGAGTTGTTGATGTACGAGATAGATCCGGTCGGCGGCACCGCCTGCAGGTTCTGGTTGAAGATGCCGTGCTGCTGGATGCTGTCCTTCAGCGCACTCCAGTCCTGCTGGGTGGGGATGTGCTGGCCCGCGAAGAGCTCCTTGACCTTGTCGGTCGCCGGCACCCACGCCTGCTCGATGTACTTGTCGAAGAACTCCCCCGACGCGTACGTCGAGTCCTCGAAGCCGTCGAAGGTCTCGCCACGCTCGATGGCGAGTCGGTTCGACGCGCGCAGCGCGTGGTAGAGCACCGTGTAGAAGTAGACGTTCGTGAAGTCGAGGCCCTCTTCTGACCCGTAGAACACCCGCTCACGAGCGAGGTAGCCGTGCAGGTTCATCTGCCCGAGACCGATCGCGTGGGTGCGATCGTTGCCGTCCTCGATCGAGCGCACCGATCCGATGTGGCTCTGCGTGCTGACCGCGGTCAGCGCCCGAATCGCCATCTCGACGGTTTTGCCGAGGTCGTTGGAATCCATCGCCAGTGCGATGTTCATCGAACCCAGGTTGCACGAGATGTCCTTGCCGATCTGGTCGTAGGACAGGTCGGTGTTGTACGTCGTCGGCGTGTTCACCTGCAGGATCTCGCTGCAGAGGTTCGACATGTTGATGCGGCCCTTGATCGGGTTGGCCTTGTTCACCGTGTCCTCGAACATGATGTACGGGTAACCCGACTCGAACTGGATCTCCGCGAGGGTCTGGAAGAACTCGCGCGCGTTGATCTTCGTCTTCTTGATCCGCGAGTCGTCGACCATCTCGTGGTACTTCTCGGTGACAGAGATGTCGCCGAACGGCACGCCGTAGACCTTCTCGACGTCGTACGGCGAGAACAGGTACATGTCCTCGCCCTTCTTCGCCAGGTCGAAGGTGATGTCGGGCACGACGACACCCAAGGAGAGCGTCTTGATGCGGATCTTCTCGTCGGCGTTCTCGCGCTTGGTGTCGAGGAAGCGCATGATGTCGGGGTGGTGCGCGTTCAGGTAGACGGCACCGGCACCCTGACGTGCACCGAGCTGGTTGGCGTAGCTGAAGCTGTCTTCGAGGAGCTTCATCACCGGGATGATGCCCGACGACTGGTTCTCGATCTGCTTGATCGGCGCACCCGACTCACGGATGTTGCTGAGCAGGAGCGCGACGCCGCCGCCGCGCTTGGAGAGCTGCAGCGAGGAGTTGATGCCGCGGGCGATCGACTCCATGTTGTCTTCGATGCGCAGCAGGAAGCAGCTGACGAGCTCTCCGCGCTGCGCCTTGCCTGCGTTGAGGAAGGTGGGCGTCGCCGGCTGGAAGCGCCCCGAGATGATCTCGTCGACGAGGTCGAGTGCGACCTGCTCATCGCCTTCGGCGAGCGCCAGAGCGGTCATGACGACGCGGTCCTCGAAGCGTTCGAGGTAGCGCTTGCCGTCGAAGGTCTTCAGCGTGTAGCTGGTGTAGTACTTGAACGCGCCGAGAAACGTCTCGAAGCGGAACTTCTTCGAGTAGGCGAAGTCGTTGATCTTCTGGATGAACTCGAACGGGTACTGGTCGATGACCGCGCCCTCGTAGTACTCCTTCTCGACGAGGTAGTCGAGCCGCTCCTTCAGCGAGTGGAAGAACACCGTGTTCTGGTTCACGTGCTGCAGGAAGTACTCCCGTGCGGCGCGCTTATCGGCGTCGAACTGGATCTTGCCGTCTGCGTCGTACAAGTTCAGCATCGCGTTGAGGGCGTGATAATCAAGCCCTTCAAACGCGGGGTTGGCCTTGAACTCGACCTGGTCTGTCACTGTCGATTCCACCATTGTTCCAATCCGTCGCTTACGCGATCGACGTCGTCCTGCGTGCCGAATACTTCGAACCGATACAAGTGCGGCACGTCGCACTTGCGGCTGATGATCTCTCCGGCGAGGCAGAAAGCATCGCCGAAGTTGGTGTTTCCTGCGGAGATCACTCCGCGAATGTGACGCCGGTTGCGCTCATCGTTGAGGAACCTGATCACTTGCTTGGGCACGGAGCCCTTCTCTTCACCACGGCCCTGACCGCCCCCGTATGTGGGGGTGACGAGAACGAAAGGCTCATCGATGAGGAGCGGCTCCTCTGACCGATACAGCGGGATGCGCCGTGCGGGCAGTCCGAGCTTCTCGATGAACCGTGCGGTGTTCCCGGAAATACTCGAGAAGTAGACCAGCAGCGGAACATCTACCGCAACCGCCCGCATGATTCCTCCCTCAGAGTTCCGTGAGTCCTTGAGTGCGCCCGCCGGCTAGGACAGCCGAGCGGCGAGTTCGTCGATCTTGTCGGGGCGGAAGCCCGACCAGTGGCCCTCATCGGTGACGACGACAGGAGCCGACATGTAGCCGAGCGCCTTCACCTGCTCGAGAGCGCCCGCGTCCTCAGAGAGGTCGTGGATCTCGTATTCGATGCCCTTCGCATCGAGCGCGCGGTAGGTCGCGTTGCACTGCACGCAGGAAGGCTTGGTATAGACCGTGATCGACATGATTCTGTCTGATTCCCCTCAAATTCGAGATGTTGCCGGCAGACCCCCACCGGGAGTTCAATACTACATATGGGGACGGACATTGGGTGGGACCACAAGGTCTAGTAGTTACATCCGTGTAGTTTTCCACCGCTCTCCCTAGGTTCAACACAGGTTGTCCACCGTTTCTTCCACAGGTCGGGCCCCACGAGAAAGCTCCCCGAACCGCGTATTCTCGCGGCTGTCAGGACCCCGTTTCGAATCCATCCACAGGCAGCACGCTAGACCCGACCTCCGACATCGATTTTCCTGTGGACAACCCCCTTCGGCGTGTCGCGGCGTGTCCCGGCATCCGCTCTGTCGCGCCAGCCTCCGGACTGTCGGTAATGTGCTCTCGTGGCGGGATATCGGGACCTCTTTCGCACGCCGGGCGTAGCGCGCATGATGGGCGCGCAACTGGTGGCGCGCTTTCCCAACGGGATGATCAGCCTGGCGATTCTGCTGCACGTCGAGCGGCAGACCGGGTCGTACGGCGCGGCGGGACTCGTGCTGGCCGCGGCCTCCGTCGGGCAGGCCATCGCAGGACCGGTGACCAGCCGATGGATGGGCGCGTGGGGCATGCGCCGCGTACTGACCCTCACCCTCAGCGTGTGCGTCATCGCGGTGCTCTCCCTCGCACTTCTGCCCTTGGCCGTTCCCGGCTATATGACACTGGCGCTGCTCGCCGGTCTCGCCACCCCTCCCGTGCAGTCGGCGGTGCGCACCATCTACCCGAAGCTGGTGAATGCCGGTCAGCTCACGCCGCTGTTCTCGCTGGATGCCTCACTGCAGGAGATCATCTGGATCGTCGCTCCCGTCGTCATCACCGTCGTATCGACCCAGGTCGGCACCGTGTACGGACTGCTGCTGGTGGCCGTCATCCTCGTCGGCGGCGGGGCATGGTTCATCCTGTCTCCGCAGGTCGGGCAGGTGCGCATCCCACGCAGTCGTCGGGCGTTCGGGCGCGTGGTGATGAAGCCGCCTGTCCTGCTGGCGACCGTGGTCGGCTTCCTGCTGATCGGCGCCTGCTCGGCGGTCGAGGTGGGTGTCGTCGCCACATTCGGGCACGGCGGCCTGGAAGCGGGACTGGTCTTGGCCGTGTTCGCGGTGGGAAGCCTCGGCGGCGGGCTCGCATTCGGGCATCGTCTGATCGGACCGTGGGCGATGGCGCGCCGGCTGCTGATCGTGACCGTGGGCCTCAGCCTCACGATGGTGTCGCTGAACGTGTTCTGGATCGGCGGCACCCTCGTGCTCGCCGGCATCGGCATCGCGCCCGCCCTCGCCGTGCTCTTCGCGATCACGACCGCGAGCGTGAAGTTCAGTGAGACGGCCGAGGCCTTCGGCTGGGCGGGCACCGGTCAGCTGATCGGCGCGGCAGCAGGATCCGCCGTCGCCGGCATCCTGATCGATCAGAGCGGTCCGAGCGGCGCCTACCTCGCGGGGGTGGTCTTCGCCATCGCCGGGCTACTCGTCGCCGTGGCATTCGTACGGTTCTTCCCCGATCTGCGCCACCGCGACCCCGCACCGTATCCGGACACCGAGCCGATCACGACCGCACTGCCCTGAGCACGCCCCGACATCTAGGCTGGATCCGTGCCCGCACCACTCGCCCTCCCCCGCCTGACCTGGGGTGATGGACCGCGGCGAGCGCTGCTCGTTCACGGCCTCGGTTCATCGGCGGCGCTCATGTGGCGCATCGGAACGGCGTTGGCGGATGCCGGATGGCAGGCAACCGCCGTCGATCTGCGCGGGCACGGCAATGCACCTCGCGCACTGGACTATTCGATGAACGCCTACGCCGCCGACCTCGCGGCGGTGCGTCCGGCAGAGATCCGGAACAGCTCCGCGCCGACCACCGCGCCGTGGGATGCCGTGATCGGTCACTCCCTCGGCGGAGCAGCGAGCACCGTGGCGGCAGC
This sequence comes from Microbacterium esteraromaticum, assembly GCF_900163815.1. Lineage (GTDB taxonomy): Bacteria > Actinomycetota > Actinomycetes > Actinomycetales > Microbacteriaceae > Microbacterium > Microbacterium esteraromaticum_B. Next base: position 154,673 of record NZ_FUKO01000020.1, read on the forward strand.
ATCCGATCCTGCCTGGACGCGAAGACTCGTGCTCATCGACCCGGCGATCCGCGTCACCGGCCGCGATGCCGGCATCATCCGCCGCAGTCAGGAGCGCGCCTTCACCCGACCCAGCGTCGCCGCCGTCCGCGACGAGCACCCGCAGTGGCACCCGCAGGACATCGAACTCAAAGTCGATGCTGTGCTTCGTGCGAGCCGATGGGCTGTGGAGCAGACGAGCGCGCAGAACGACCCGTGGGATGTGCGCGAGCAGGCAGCCCGCCTGGCGACGCCCACGCACATCATCGGCGCCGACCCGAAGGTGTACAGCCTGTTCACCGGCGAGCTTGCGGCATCCGTACTCGCCAACCCGCACGCGACCATGTCGATCGTCCGCGGTGCGGGCCACTCCCCGCACCGCGATGATCCGCACGAGACGATCCGGCAGATTCTGGAGGCCCTGATATGACCGCATTCGACCCGACCGACTATCTTCCCGACGATCTGCTCGAACGCATCCGTGACCGCGCGGTCGTGCACGACCGCGAGAACACCTTCCCGCAGGACGACCTCGACGAGCTGCGCGCAGCCGGCTACCTGGCTGTTCTCGTGCCGACCGAGCGCGGCGGCGCCGGGCTCGGCCTCGAGCAGGCTGCACTCCTGCAGCAGCGCCTGGCCACGGCATCCCCCGCGACCGCACTGGCGATCAACATGCACCTGGTCTGGACGGGCGTGGCGAAGGTGTTCTCCGACCGCGGCGTGACCGGCATGGAGTTCGTGCAGGATGGCGCCGCCGCCGGCGAGGTGTTCGCCTTCGGCATCAGCGAAGGCGGCAACGACCTCGTGCTGTTCGGCAGCGATACGGATGCTGTGCCGCAGCCCGATGGCGGCTATTCCTTCACCGGCACGAAGATCTTCACCTCGCTCGCGCCGGTGTGGACCCGGCTCGGGCTCCATGGGCTCGACACGACCAGCGAAGACGCTCCGAAACTGGTGTTCGCCTTCATCGAGCGCACGGATGCTGTCGTCACGAGCGACGACTGGGACACCCTGGGCATGCGCGGCACGCAGAGCCGCACCACTCGGCTGAATGGCGCCATGGCCTCGGCGGAGCATGTCGTGCGCCGCATCGACCCGGGGCCGAACCCCGACCCGATCGTGTTCGGAATCTTCAGCGTGTTCGAGATCCTGCTGGCCTCGGTGTACACCGGCATCGCTCGGCGTGCGCTGGAGCTCGCGGTGGCGACCGCGCAGACGAGGCGATCGAAGAAGAGCGGCACCAGCTACAGTCAGGACCCCGACATCCGCTGGCGGATCGCCGAGATGGCACTCGCCTACGACGCGCTCCCGCCGCAGATCTCGGTCCTCTCCCGAGATGTCGACGACCTCGCCGATCACGGCCCGCGATGGTTCCCCCTGCTGTCGGGGGTGAAGCACCGCGCTGTGGTCATGGCCAAGCAGGTGGTCGACGAGGCGATGCTCGTCGCGGGCGGCGGCTCGTACTTCACGTCGAACGAACTGTCGCGCCTGTACCGCGATGTGCTCGCGGGGATGTTCCATCCCTCTGACCCGGAGTCCGCGCACTCGACCTCGGCCAGCGCCTGGCTCGGGCCCCTGGAGTCGTAGGCGCGACTACTTCCGATCGAAGTCGAACGCCTTCAGCAGTTCGTCGACCGCCTTGTCGCGCTCGTCGCCGCCGTGCTCGAACATGTCGGTGACGTGGGTGCGCAGGTGGTTCTCGAGCAGCAGCCGGTTGAGCGACTCGAGTGAGCGCTGCACGGCACGCGATTGCGTGATGATGTCCATGCAGTACTCCTCGCTCTCGATCATCCGCGCGATGCCGCGCAGCTGTCCTTCGAGGATGCTGGTGCGGTGCAGAGCACGCTTCTTGATGTCTTCGATCACACGTCGAGCGTAGTCGGCGTGAAAGGATGGCGGCATGCCGCGAACACCGATGGCGCTGCTCTCTCCCGCCGATCAAGAGCGCATGCGAGGGCTCCGCCGGATGAAGGCGGTCGCGCTGGGCGCGCTGCTGTTCATAGCGGCCGTGTTCGTCGTCGCCTTCTGGCAGCAGAGCAGCTTCCCCTGGCTCGGGTATGTGCGGGCGGCGGCAGAGGGCGGCATGGTCGGTGCACTGGCCGACTGGTTCGCCGTGACCGCGCTGTTCCGCCGACCGCTGGGCCTGCCGATACCGCACACGGCGATCATCCCGAATCGCAAGGACGAGATCGGCCGCACTCTCGGAGAGTTCGTCGAGACGAATTTCCTCGCCGCCGATGTCGTGCGCACGAAGCTGAGCAGCACCCCCATCGCACAGCGCGCCGGCGAATGGCTGCAGCAGACGCCGAACGCCCAGCGCGTCGCCGCAGAGGGCGCCTCCATCGCGGCAGGCGTGCTCAAAGCGCTCAGCGATGACGATGTGCGCGATCTCATCACTGACCTCGCCCGCGAGCACCTGGTGGCACCGGAGTGGGGGCCACCGGCGGGTGCCTGGCTGGAGAAGATCGTCGAGGCCGACGCGCACCACGGCGCGGTGGATCTCGCGGCGGACAGCATCGCGGGCTGGCTGCAGGCGAACGCAGCCTCCTTCACCGGGTTGGTCTCGCGGCGGCTGCCCGGCTGGGTGCCGAAACTCGCGCACCGCTTCGTCGACGACACTGTGTACCACGAGGCGGTCAAGTTCGTGCATGCTGTGCAGGCCGATCCCCGGCATCCGGCACGGCTCGCGATCGACGGCTACCTGGGTCGGCTGGCCGACAGCCTGCAGAACGATCCCGAGACGCGGGCGAAGCTGGAGAATGCCAAGGCGTCGCTCTTCGACAGTCCCCGGGTGGGTGCGCTGGCGGCGGAAGCATGGAACACGGCCAAGGCGGGTCTGCTGACCGCGCTGGCGGATCCGACGAGCGGATTGCGGATGCGGGCGGCGCAGGCGGTGCAGGAGATCGGCGAGCGGCTGACGACGGATGCTGCGCTGCAGAAGCGGGTCGATGTCTGGGTGTCGGATGCCGCTGTCTTCCTCGTCGACCGCTATCGCCATGACATCGCCTCGATCATCACCGACACCGTCGAGCGCTGGGATCCGGCCGAGACGACCGAGAAGATCGAGCTCATGGTCGGAAGAGACCTGCAGTACATCCGCCTGAACGGCACGGTCGTGGGCGCCCTCGCGGGCCTTGCGATCTACACCGTCGCCCACGCCCTGATCCCTGGAGTCTGACATGACGCTCTCACAAGATCCGCTCTGGCCCCGCGCAGGCGGATGGCCCGCTTTCGATAAGACGGCGGATGCCGTGCTGCTGGGCATTCCCACGTGGCAGACGTCGCTGTCGCCGACGGGAGCACATGCGACTCCGGCGGCGATCCGCGAAGCGCTGGCTCGCTACAGCACGACGCTGATGGGACCGCCGATCATCGATCTGAACGAGCAGCTGCGCATCGCGGATGCGGGCGATGTGGCGGACTGCGATTCCGCCGACGGGATCGAGGCCGCCGTGGCGCGCATCCGCGAACTGATACCCGCCTTCGTCATCGCACTGGGTGGCGACAACTCGCTGACATATCCTGCGGCGCGCGGCAGCGGCGCGACCGGACTCATCACCTTCGACGCGCACTTCGATCTGCGCGAGGGCGTCTCCAACGGCTCGCCGGTCAGGCGACTCGTGCAGGACGCTCCCACCGACGAGCAGGTCGACCCCGCGCGCATCGTGCAGATCGGCGTCACCGACTTCGCGAACTCGGCGGCCTACGCGCAGCGCGCACAGGACTGGGGCATCCGTGTGATCACACTCGACGAGGTGCGTCGCCGCGGCATCGCCGACGTCGTCACCGAGGCGCTCGAGGTCGCGGGTGCTGGCGCGAAGCCCCGCATCCATCTCGACATCGACGTCGACGTGTGCGACCGGGCGGTGGCCCCCGGCTGCCCGGCCAGCGTGCCCGGCGGCCTGCAGGCGTGGGAGCTGCGTGCCCTCACCCGCGCGGTCGCCGCCGACCCGCGCGTCGTCGGCGCTGACATCGCCGAGGTGGATGCGACCGTCGATTCCTCCGATGCGCGCACCGTTCGGCTCGCCGCGCTGTGTGTGCTCGAGTTGCTGGCAGGCCTCGCATCGCGGTGAGCATCCGGCCCGCGTGCTGCATCGCGGTTCAGTCCTGCGGATCACCGACCCGGACGAGTCCCGCTTCGTAGGCGAACACCGCGATCTGCACCCGGTCTCGCAGATCGAGCTTCGTGAGCAGACGCGATACGTATGACTTCACCGTGGCAGGGCTGAGGAACATGCGGGATGCGATCTCTGCGTTCGGCCAGCCGCGCGCGACGAGCCGCGCTACATCTATCTCCCGTTCGGTGAGTGCCCGCACTGCGGCTGGCGGCTGCGCAGGATCAGGGATGGTGCCGTGCCGCTCGACGATACGACCGATCACCGAAGGCGCGAGCATCGCCTCCCCGGCAGCGATCACTCGCACTCCCTGCACGAGACCCTCCGGAGAGACGTCCTTGAGTAGGAAGCCCGATGCGCCGGCCCGAATGGCGCCGTAGACGTACTCATCGAGATCGAACGTGGTCAGCACCAGCACCTTGGGCGGGTTCTCGCCCCCGACGATGCGTCGGGTCGCCTCGATCCCGTCCAGGCGCGGCATCCGGATATCCATCACCACGACGTCTGGTAGCGATGCGCGCACGATCTCGATGGCCTCGATGCCGTCTGCCGCCTCGCCCACCACTTCGATGCCGGCACGCTCCAGAATCAGCCGGAACCCGGTGCGCACCAGCTCCTGGTCGTCGACGACCAGCACTCGCAATGCGGAGTCAGCGGTGGTCATGGCTCACCACCGAGGTGGGCAGACGCGCGCTGACGCGGTACCCGGAATCCATGCGGCCGGCAATGAGCGTGCCGCCATAGAGGGCCGTGCGTTCCTGCATGCCGATAAGACCGTGCCCGACGCGATCGGATCTGGCCGTACGTGTGCCGTTATCGGTCACGTCGACTTCGATGCCTTCGGCTGTGATGCGCACGCGCACGTCCGCCCGGGTGGCGGCAGAGTGCTTGCGCACGTTCGTCAGCGATTCCTGCACGATGCGATAGACAGCAAGGCTCAGCCCAGCGGGCACAGCGGTGATCTCGCCCGCGAGGTCGAGCCGGGTGCGAAGATGCTCGTTGGCGGAGGCGTCGACCAGGCCCTGCAGCCCATGAATCCCTGGCTGGGGATCCGTCGAGACGTCGTCGTCGGGGTCGCGCAGCATCGCTACGACCCTGCGAACTTCCTCGAGGGATGTCGTACCGGTTGCACGGATGCTCTGCAGCGCGCGACGCACGAAAACTGGATCGTCCTCGACGACCTGCTCGGCTGCACCCGCCTGCACCACCATCACGCTGACGGAGTGGGCGAGGATGTCATGCAATTCGCGGGCGATCCGAGAGCGCTCGGCCGCCACAGCAGCGGTGGTCTCTTCGCGGGATTCCTGTTCCAAGGCGTTCAGCCGCACAGCAGCGGTCACGGCTCTGTGCTCGGATGCACGCAGTCCCCACCCGATCACGAAGGCGATGGCGAACACCGTCCAGTGGAAGATGAGCTGTTCGATTCCGTGCAGCGCGTCGATGAAGATGTCGCCGAAGATCAGCGTGACCGCCGCCACGCCCGCGCCGATCCATGGCGTGCGGCCTTGACCGTGCCGGGCCAGTGAGTACAGCGCGATCATGAACGGCAGCACCTGACCGAAGAACAGCGCGTGCATCGCCCCCAGCGAGACGATGCCGATCGCGAGCCAGATCAAGAACACGCCGATGGAGGCGGGCACCCACCGTCTGCGCACGGCCAGGAGAAGGCCGACAAGAATCACCCCGATGGCGCTGAGCACGGGGTCGCCGTCGCCGTTCACCGACGCGAATGGCACCCGCAGTTCAGCGAGACCGAGCGCCACGACGGCGAGCGCGAGCACGGCATCCTGCACCGCGATCCAGAGCCGTCGTCGCCTCATGCCGCTCACCATACTCTGGTGTCCGCACAGCGCCGTCATCCTGCAGGCTATCCATGCATCGACCGTGGGCTATGGGTGTCCACCTGGTGTTGGGTCGGCCGCACCCCTGGACCGATGCCAGCGAGGACAGACATCCGTAGCGTCGCTGAAACCGCGGCGGATCGTCCGCCCCGGTTTCGGAGCGGATCGGCACATGTCGAACATGGCTCGTTTTTATCGAATGCTGACCGTGGTGAGCCTCGGGGCATATCCGCTGGCCGCCACGATCTTCGCGGTGACCGCAGGCATCGGCACCGCCCCGGACGCCGCTACGCTGTCGGCACTGGCGTTCTGGTGCGCTCAGGTCGCTCTCGGCATCGCTGCCGTCGGCCTCGGGCATCTGCTGCGCACCCGCACCCCGATCCTCGCGCCCCTCGCCGCGGGGCTGCTGCTGCTCAGCGCGTTCGCGCACGCGGCGTCCGCGGGCCTCATGCTCGGACGCGCTGCAGGTCAGGGTGCAGCAGATGCCTGGGGCGCGAACGCCCTCGCGATGCTCGCGCTGGTGTCGCTGTCTCTCGGGACGATCCTGTTGGCGGTGGCGCTGTTCCGGTCGAAGCTCAGCATCGGCTGGGTGGGAATCGTGCTGCTCGGATGGATGGTCGTGGAGTTCGGGCTGTCGGGCATGGGTCTGTGGGCGATGCTGGCCGGTGCAGCGATGCTGTTCACCGGGTTCTTCGTCCTCGCGATCGTGACCGCGCGCAGCAACCTGGCAGTGTGGACGACTGCAGCGGAGATGGCTACACAGCCGGTCAGGCGCGAACAGCCTCGGCGATCGGCGTCGATCCGTCGTTGAACGTGATGGTTCGGCCGATCGTCGACGAGTCTGCGAGCGCCTGCGCGATGACCTGGGCGACGTTCGCGCGCGACGCCGCAGTCGACTCGGTGGCGGTTGTGTCGATGCGACCGGTCGCTTCGTCGAGGGTGAGGCTGCTCGGCCCCAGCACCGTCCATTCCAGCGATGATGCCCGCAGGTGCTCGTCGGCTGCCGCCTTGGCCTCTGCATAGGCGAAGAAAGAATTCGACGGGTCGACGCCGTGGTTCGGCGAGGCGCCGAAGTACGACACCATGATGTAGCGGTGCACACCGGCGTCGGCTGCGGCATCCATCGACCGGATCGCGGCGTCACGGTCGACGGCCGCGGTGCGCTCTGCGCTTCCGCCTCCCGCACCGGCGGACCACACGACCGCATCGTGGCCGGCGATCAGCTGAGCGAATGCGTCGCGGCTCTCGTGCTCCACGTCGAAGACGGCGGGAGCAGCCCCTGACGCGCGCACCTCGTCGGCATGATCTTCACTGCGGATGACAGCGGTGACGTCGTCGCCGCGCGCGGCGAGGATCGGGGAGAGCAGAAGGGCGACCTTGCCGTGGCCGCCGACGATGAGAATTCGAGCCATGCCCTCACGCTACCCGTCGACGGCGACGATGGGGCCGGTTGGTGCTCAGTGCGTGAGCACACCATCCTTCCAGACATGCCTGACAAGAGGAACGCCCGGGCGGTACGCGAGGTGCACGCGCGTAGCAGCACCGAGCAGCACGAGATCGGCCCGCTTGCCGGGGGCGATGACACCGATATCCTCGCGTCGCAGCGCCGCGGCTCCCCCCGCGGTCGCCGCCCATACGGCCTCGGCCGTAGTCATGCCCATTTCGCGCACCGCGACGGCGATGCAGAACGGCATCGACGAGGTGAAGCTCGATCCGGGATTGGTGTCGCAGGCGATGGCGACGGTGACGCCGGCGTCGATCAGCCGGCGGGCATCCGGATACGGCTGCCGGGTCGAGAACTCGACGCCGGGCAGAAGCGTCAGCACGGTGTCGCTGGCGGCGAGCGCGGCGATGTCGTCATCGGTCACGTAGGTGCCGTGATCGACGGATGCCGCGCCGAGCTCGACGGCGAGCTGCACGCCCTCCCCCGGGCCGAGCTGGCTGGCGTGCACTCGCGGGTGGAGCCCCCGCGCGATGCCTGCTTCGAGCACGCGACGCGATTGCGCCACCGTGAATGCACCCCTTTCGCAGAACACGTCGATCCACTTCGCGTGCGGGGCGCACGCCTCGAGCATCTCGCCGACGACGAGATCGACGTAGGCGTCGGATCGGTCGGCGAACTCGGCGGGCACCACGTGCGCACCGAGGTAGGTGACCTCCTCGGTGACTTCGGCCGCGAGCCGCAGCAGTCGCGCCTCCGTCTCGACGTCGAGCCCGTACCCGCTCTTGATCTCGACGGTCGTGGTGCCCTGCGCAGCCATCTCGTCGATGAACCCGCTGAGGCGCGCACGCAGTTCCTCGTCGGTCGCGGCACGCGTGGCGGCGACCGTCGATCGGATGCCGCCAGCGGCATACTTCTGGCCGGCCATCCGCGCTTCGAACTCGGCCGCCCGGTCACCGCCGAAGACGATGTGGCTGTGACTGTCAACGAATCCAGGGAGGACAGCGCCCCCGTGGGCATTCACCTCTTCGAAGCCCTCCGCATCAGCGGGAACCTCATCTGCCGGTCCCACCCACTCGATGCGGCCGTGGTCGATGAGCACGGCCGCATCGTGCAGGGTGCCGCACGCGTCTTCGCCGACGGCCGGGTCGTTCGTGGTCAGCTCGCCGATGTTGGTGATCAGTGTCCGCATCGCTTCTCCTTCGCCCAGCGGTGCCGAGTGCTTCAGTGGTGCCGAGTGATTCAGAGCATAGGTATGTTCAGCCCGCGCTCACGGGCGACATCCTGCGCGTGTTCGTAACCGGCATCCACATGCCGCATCACGCCCGTTCCGGGGTCGTTCGTCAGCACCCGCTCGAGCTTCTGCGCGGCCAGTTCCGACCCGTCGGCGACGGTGACCTGGCCGGCATGGATGCTGCGGCCGATACCCACGCCACCGCCGTGGTGCAGCGAGACCCACGACGCACCTGATGCGGTGTTCAGCAGTGCGTTCAGCAGCGGCCAGTCGGCAATGGCATCCGAGCCGTCCCGCATCGCCTCGGTCTCACGATACGGAGAGGCTACGGATCCGGCGTCGAGGTGATCGCGGCCGATGACGATCGGCGCCTTCAGCTCGCCCGAGGCCACCATCTCGTTGAACTTGAGCCCGGCGAGATGGCGCTCCTGGTATCCGAGCCAGCAGATGCGCGCCGGCAGCCCTTCGAAGTGCACGGACTCGCCGGCCTTCTCCAGCCAGCGATGCAGCGCCTTGTCCTCGGGGAAAAGTTCGGCAATGGCGCGGTCTGTGGCGTAGATGTCTTCCGGGTCGCCGGAGAGCGCAGCCCAGCGGAAGGGCCCGCGGCCCTCTTCGAACTGCGGGCGGATGTAGGCCGGCACGAAGCCGGGGAACTCGAACGCGCGGTCGCACCCACCCAGCTTCGCCTCGGCACGGATCGAATTGCCATAGTCGAATACTGCGGCTCCGCCGTCTTGAAAGGCCACCATCGCCGAGACGTGCGCGGCCATCGACTCGCGCGAGCGCTCCGTGAAGCCTTCCGGGTCACGGGCGGCTTCCGCTTTCCACTCGTCGACACTGACGCCGACCGGCAGGTACGCGAGCGGGTCGTGCGCGCTGGTCTGGTCGGTGACGATATCGATCGGCACGCCTCGCCGCAGCAGCTCGGGGAAGACCTCGGCGGCGTTTCCGACCACACCCACCGAGAGCGCTTCGCCGTTCTGCTTCGCAGCGACGACGCGGTCGATCGCGGCATCGAGGTCAGCGGTGTACTCGTCGAGATAGCCGTGATCGACGCGACGCGCCAGCCGCGACTCGTCGACATCGACGATGAGCACCGCTCCCTCGTTCAGGGTCACGGCGAGCGGCTGCGCGCCGCCCATGCCGCCCGCACCGCCGGTGAGGGTCAGTGTGCCCTTCAGCGACTCTCGACCGAGTGACCGGGCGACGGCGGCGAAGGTCTCGTAGGTGCCCTGGAGGATGCCCTGGGTGCCGATGTAGATCCATGAGCCAGCGGTCATCTGCCCGTACATCATGAGCCCGAGTGCCTCCAGCCGGCGGAACTCCGGCCAGGTCGCCCAGTCACCGACGAGGTTCGAGTTCGCGATGAGCACTCGCGGTGCCCACTCGTGGGTGCGGAACACTCCCACGGGCTTGCCCGACTGCACCAGCAGCGTCTCATCCGGCTCCAGCTCATCGAGGGTGCGCACGATCGCGTCGTAGGCCTCCCAGCTGCGCGCCGCCTTGCCGGTGCCGCCGTAGACGACGAGGTCTTCCGGGTGCTCGGCCACCTCGGGGTCGAGATTGTTCATCAGCATCCGCTTGGCGGCCTCGGCACCCCAGCTCTTCGCGGTGCGCTGATTGCCACGGGCGGCGCGGATCTTTCGATTCGGATCGTGGAGGGTGGGCTCAGACATCGGCGTGCTCCTTCGCAGTGCGTACGACAGCCCCCGAGCGCACGAGCTCGGTGACTGCCTCCATGTCGGGTGAGAGGAAGTGGTCGGGTCCAGGCCCGGCGGCGACAGTGCGCACCAGGTCGCGGACGGCGCCGGTGGCCGGCCCCGCCTGCAGCGGTGCGCGCAGGTCGAGAGCTCGCGCTCCGGTGATGATCTCGATGGCCAGCACACGGGTGAGCCCGTCGATCGCTCGGCGCAGCTTCCGCGCCCCCGCCCACCCCATCGACACATGGTCTTCCTGCATGGCGGAAGAGGGAATGGAATCGACGGATGCCGGCACCGCGAGACGCTTGAGTTCGGAGACGATTCCCGCAGCAGCATACTGAGCGATCATCAGGCCGGAGTCGACTCCGACCTCATGTGCCAGGAAGGGCGGCAGCCCATGATTGCGAGCCGGGTCGAGCGCGCGGTCAGTGCGGCGCTCGGCGACGGATGCCAGATCCGCGACAGAGATCGCGAGGAAGTCGAGCACAGCCGCGACAGGCGCACCATGGAAGTTGCCGTTGGACTGGATGCGACCATCCGAGGTGATGACCGGGTTGTCGACGACCGACGAGAGCTCGCGCTCGGCGATGGTCGTTGCATGCGCCATCGTGTCTCGTACCGCGCCGTGCACCTGCGGTGAGCAGCGCAGCGAATAGGCGTCCTGTACCCGCCCATCGTCGGGGCCCTTGTGGCTCGCCACCATGGGCGATGCGCCGAGAATGGCGCGCAGATTCGCCGCAGACGCTGCCTGCCCGTGCTGCGGACGCAGGGTCATGAGATCGGCGGCGAAGACGGCATCCGTGCCGAGCTGCGATTCGATCGACATGGCGGCGGAGATGTCCGCGGTGGTGACGAGGTTCTCCAGGTCGTGCAGAGCGAGCACGAGCATTCCCAGCATCCCGTCGGTGCCATTGATGAGCGCCAGCCCCTCTTTCTCCTCCAGAACCAGCGGTTCGATGGATGCTGCCCGCAGCGCATCCGCTGCGGTACACAGGTGGCCGGCCTGCTCGCCCGTCGAGGATGCTTCCGGTGACGCGATGGCGTCCGCTGCCGGATGCCACACGCGCACCTCGCCTTCGCCCATGGCCGCGAGCGCGATGTGCGCGAGGGGGGCGAGGTCTCCCGAGCAGCCCAGCGAGCCGTACTCGCGGACCACCGGCGTGATGCCAGCATTGAGCATGGCGACGTAGGTCTCGACGACGATCGGGCGGACGCCCGTATGGCCGGAGGCGAGTGTCTGCAACCGCAGCAGCTGCAGCGCCCGCACCACCTCGGTCTCCACTTCCGCACCGGTGCCTGCCGCGTGCGACCGGATGAGGCTGGCCTGCAGCTGACGGCGCCGCTCGGGTGCGATGAACGTCGTCGCGAGGGCGCCGAAGCCGGTCGAGACGCCGTAGTGCGGGTTCGGGTCGGCCGCGAGTCCTTCGATGACGGCGCGGGCGGCGGCCACGCGGTCGCGCGCGGCGGGGGTGATCTCGACGGAAGCCCCGGCACGAGCGACGGCGACGACTTCGGCGGGGCTGAGCGGCGCCGCACCGATCACAACGGAAGAAGATTGCTGCATAGTCCGATTCCACACTTTCGTAACGTCGAACGGGACGGATCCTGCCAGACTGTGTCTGTGATCCCAGACATGACGGATGCCGAACACAGCCGGCCCCAGGTCCCCGCCGCGGACCAGACCCTGCGCATTCTGCGCCACCTCGCCGGTCGGCCTTCGCCCGTCGCTGCCTCGGCCATCGCCAGAGACCTCGCAATACCGCGGTCGACGACGTACCATCTGCTCTCGACCCTCGAGACTCACGGCTTCGTCGTGCATCTGCCGCAGGAGCGTCGATGGGCACTGGGCACCAGCGCATTCGAACTCGCCGGCGGGTACACCAGGCAAGAGCCTCTGGCACGACTGGGGCGCCCGCTGATCGCCGCGCTCGCGGACCGGGTAGGCGAGAACGCCCATCTGGCGGTGATGAGCGGGCGCGACGTGCTGTACATCGTCGAGGAGCGCGCTGCGCGGCGACCAGCGCTGATCTCCGACGTCGGGGTCCGGCTCCCCTCTCATCTCACCGCGACCGGACGCGCGATGCTCGCGGCACTGCCTCGAAACCAGGTGCGCGCCCTGTATCCGGACGCTGGTGCGTTCACCGACCGCACCGGTCGCGGACCGGATCGCCCCTCGGAACTGCGCCGGCTTCTGCAAACCGTTCGCGCCACCGCCATCGCCACCGAGGATGGCGAGGTCACAGCGGGGTTCCGCTCGGTAGCGGCGGCGGTCTGCGACCACACCGGCTGGCCAGTGGCGGCCGTCGCGATCACCTGGGAGAGCGCGGCATCAACACGCGAACCGATCGACGCCGTGCGCGACGCTGCCCGGATGCTGGAGAGCCGGCTCGGGTACGACCGCCGACGCTGAGCACGTGCTGCCGACCCCCAACAGAACAGGGCGTCGCGGAAGCCGCTGATGCGGAAACCACGACGCCCGAGGAGGGGTGGAAACGTTCTGGGTCAGGAACTCGCGCCCTTGCGAGTCTTGATGAACGTCTCCGGCTCCTGCTTGGCGCGCTTCTCAGCGCGCTTTTCCTTCAATGAGAGCTTCGGCTCTTTCTTGGCTGACCTTGACTGCGGAGTCTTTCCAGACATCTGACTCGCTTCCCCTTCTTTCGGCTGGCGGGCTATAACCCTGACCATAGCCCGGGCCCGAGGGAAGTCAAATCACAAGCGCGTTAACGCAAAAGAGCCACCAACAATGGGTGGCTCTTTTGTTTAAGAGAAGTTCGGCGGTGTCCTACTCTCCCACAGGGTCCCCCCTGCA